>CAZHVK010000005.1:64084-147787 GCA_964535955.1 uncultured Methanosarcinales archaeon
ACCAACACCTAATGCAAATACAATTGTTGTTAACACGTCTGCTGTTGATTCATGGTCATTTGGTGGAACAAGTGCTGTGTATGATAGTATTAATGAAGGATTAGGTAATGTGGATAGTGCGGACAGGGTGAATGTAACTCCTGGCTCAAGTGAGACACAATTTAATACACAAAATACTTATGTGTCTTTAGCAATATATACTCCTAATATTACTTTGGATTGTGGTGGTGCAAATATATCAGGAATGAATGATGGAGTTGGATTTTATTCATTAAAAGATAATTTCACAATCAAAGATTGTGGAATAAAGAGGTTTGATAATGGAATTTATATTGATTCTGGTGCAGATGGATCACATATTGTTGGCAATGTAATAATGGATAATCATGAACGAGGTATTTATTTACCTGATGCTAATACTGATCTGCATAATATTTCACATAACCAATTTATTAATAATACACATCCTTCTGGTACTGAATATGATCTATTTTGGGATAATAGTGGTTCAAATAATACAATAAGTTATAATAATTTTTCAAGTGAAAATTATGCAAATATTGAAATAGAAGGAACTTCTCATTATAATATCATAGATAATAATAGATTTTATGTAGCAGAGACTTATCATATCTTCTTTGATGATACTAGTACTGATGCAACTTATAATATAATAAGTAATAATTATCTTAATGGAAGCAAATATCAATCATTGTATTTAGAAGCTACTGACTATAATCTGATTGAACATAATAATTTTACATTTAATGGAAATACTGCTAATGAAGGATCAATATATACTGCTGGAACTTCTACTTATAATAATATAACAAATAATAGTTTTTGGAAGCTTTCAACTCAATCTACTCTTTCAATTAAGTTTAGTGCAACAGGAGATGATTTTAATTATGTATGGAATAATAATTTTTATAATAATGGATCTGGTTGGTATATTGATGATGCTGCAAGTGGTAATTTCTATAACTGGTCTGTTTATGGTAATTATTGGGATAATTTTGATACTGCTGCAGAAGGTTGTAGTAATATTGGAAGAGACGGAGTTTGTGATGCAAGCTTAATAGTTGATGATGGTGGTGTTGCAGTTGATTATCTGCCTAGAACAACTGCATTTGGATGGGAAGTTGCTCCAAATATTACTGCTATAAATCCACAAAGAAATGCAGTACTTTCATATGATACTAAGTGGGTTTGGGTAAATATAACTACAGATGTGAGTGCTACATGTCAGTATAATGATACAATAGATTTTACATATGGAACAGATGGAACAAATTATCCAACTTCAAATAATACATATCATGCATTAAATAAGTCAACTCCTTTAGGACAAACATATACAATATACACTAAATGTCAAGATACTAATGGAATTACTAATTATCAATCTTATGAACATTCATTTACTGTTAATAATTCAATGAATGTGTCTGTTAATACCGGTCCTTCAACTGTGAATGCAAGTTCAACAGCTTATGCATATGGTTATCTGAATTTTACAAATGGAACAGGAATACCAAATAATCCTGTTGATGTTTATGTGGATGGAACAAGAGAGACAAATGATTTAGGTGATGGAAGTGATGGTGCATTAACTGTTTCAACTTATAATCAAGTAGTAAATAATTATTCACAATTACTTGAAAATATAAGTTCAAGTAGTACAAAATTAGCATTAAATGATTCAAGTGCATTTTCAGTAGGGGAAGAAGTCTTAATTATACAAATGCAGAATAGATCAGTAGGAAATGTAGGACAATATGAATTTGCAACAATTTCAAGTATATCAGGAAACAATCTTACATTATCATCTGGAATTGTTTATGATTATTATTCTGGAATATTCAATTCAACAACAGCATATGCAACTCAAGTTGTAAGGGTTCCTCATTATACTGATGTAACTGTTCAAAATGCTGCTTCAACCACTGCAAAAGCTTGGGATGGATATATAGGAGGTATCTTAGTATTCAGAACACAAGATTATGTTAATGTATTTGGTTCAATAAATGTAACTGGAAAAGGATACAGAAGTGGGGCTGGTGGAAGTTGTACAGGTATTCAACCAACCCAAGGAGAATCAATTAGAGGTTTTGGTGATGAAAACGAGGACAATAGAAATGATGGTGGTGGTGGCTCAGGTAGTAGCTCAGCACTTGCTAGTAGTGGTGGAGGAGGAGGTCATGGAACTGGTGGAAATCCTGGAAATGCAAATAGCAATGGATTTGGTATAAATTATAGTTATTTTAATCTAACAAAAATAATGTTAGGTTCTGGTGGTGGTGGTGGTGGTTGTGACACTGACACTCAAACTGCTGGAGGAGATGGTGGAGCAGGTGGCGGTATAGTCATGATATTTGGAAATAATATCTCAACAATAAATAATGGTTCTATTGTTGCAGGTGGTGAAGGAGGAATAAGTACTATTAGAGCTGCTGGTTCTGGTGGTGCTGGTGGTTCTATACATTTAGGTGCAAAAACAATTAATGTGGGTGTTAATAATGTAACTACAATTGGTGGATCAGGTGGTACTGGTGCTGGTGATGCTAGTGGTAGTTCTGGAGGTAAAGGTACAATCAGATTTGACTTTGTAACAATATCAGGAACATCAAATCCAGCACAGGAATTCAATGGAACATTTAATTCATATGCAACAGATTCATCTGGTTTGTATAATTTCACATTCACAACACCAAGTTCTGAAGGAACATATACTGTGATTGCTAATTCAACTTATGAAGGATATTATGCAATAGCAAGTTCAAGCTTTTCTGTGTCAAGTGCTGATTCAACAGCACCTGGAATAACAATTGTTTATCCTTGGAATCAAACAAACCTGACAGCTGGTACAACATGGACATGGGTAAATATTACAACAGATGAAAATGCTACTTGTCAATATAATGATACTAATTCAGGATTTACATATGAAACTGATGGAACAAATCTTACTAAGATGAATAATACTTATCATTATTTTAATTATAGTAATTATTCAAATGGATTAGTAAATGAGACAGTATATACAATCTACTATAAATGTAATGATTCAAATGGAAATGTTAATTCACAATCAGTTGCTCATCAGTTTACTGTAAATAAAACACCTGACCTGATTGCACCTGGAATCACATTAATTGGTCCTTCAAATAATTCAGAATTAGCTGTTAATGCAAAATCTACTTGGATAAATATCACTACAAATGAATCTGGATATTGTGAATTCAATGATACAAATGATTTTACATTTGGTGAAGATGGAACAAACCTTAGCACTCTTGATAATAGAGCGCATTTTTATAATTATACTAATCATTCAAATGGACTTGTGAATAATGGAGCATATGTTCTTTATTATAGATGTAATGATTCATTTGGTAATGAAAATTCTGTTTCAGAAGTGCATAAGTTTACAGTAGGTGAGTCTGAAGAAATAAGTTCTTGTCAAGCATTGACTACTGTAAATGGTAAATATAAATTAACAACAAGTCTTTATAATGATACTAATTGTTTTGAATTCCAAGCAAATGGAATACAATTAGATTGTCAAGGCAATACTATAACTGGAAATGCAACAGGAACAGGTGATACTGAATATTATGGTATAAATATTACACATGTTGATTCTGCTCTTGTCAGAAGATGTATTATTACTAATTATACATCTGGAATATATTTACAAAATTCATCATTCAATACATTGACTAATCTGACAATTGTAAATAATAGTGGTTATGGGATTTATTTTTCAAGTTCACTAAATAATACAGTAAATTCTTCATCAATGGAATATAATCCTAGTGGTGGTGTTGGTCTTCAAGATTCACATAATAATACATTTTTTAATAATTCATTCTTAAATCCTAGTTTTGGAGGTGGTGATGTACTTGATATTTCATTTGAATCTGGAGGATCAAACAATAATAATAATAATATGTTCTATCTAAATGTGTTTAGTAATTCAACTGGATTTAATAATTGGAACACTAATGCAGGTACAATAATATTAAATAATTCTAATTATGGTAATAGATGGACTAGCCAGGATGAACCTAGAGAAACTTGTTATGATGCTGATGCTGATGGTATTTGTGATGATTCGTATAGTTTTGGAAGTGGACCACAAGGTGAGGTTAGTGATTATCTTCCTATAAGAAAAGGTGTGATAACTGCTGGAATTAGTCTAGCACTAGGTGGTGGATCACTTGGTGCTGCTAATTATTTAGATTCTAATTATAATGGTTATATTCCTATCCAGGGTTATGATTATTATCAAATAGATATAATAAATAATCAACAAACAAGTGATAACATAACAATCAATTATACTGATTATAATGGAATAAATACAATCTTACTTAATCAAAGCTCTGTTGTAAATTTAGGTGCTTATTCAATTGCTTCAATTATATTTAATATGAGTGCTGCAAATAAAGGAGACTTTATAATGCAGTTCAATGCAACAACAAATGATTCTGATTATAATTATTTAATGAATATAACAACAAGAGTGATTGAATCATTAGCATCTTCTCCAGATTGGGAAACAAACTTAACTGGTGTGTCATCACCATCATTAACAACTGGGGATATTGATAATGATGGAGATTATGATCTTATTGTTATTGGTACTGTTAGTGCACCAACATCTGCAGCAAATGTGTATATTAATGAAGGTGATACATTTAATGTGAGTTCTGCATGGAGTGCTAATATCACTGATGCAGGTACAGGAAGTGCTGCAATGGCTGACTTTAATAATGATGGTTGGTTAGATTTGGTTATTGCTGGGGAAGATGAAAACGGTGTTGCTGTTACTAATATTTATATTAATAATGGAACTAATTTTGTGCAAAATATAACTTGGGAAAATAATATAACACCTAAACTATCACCATCAATTGTTGTTGGTGATATTGATCTTGATGGTAAGATTGATATGATGTTAACAGGTGCAACAAATAATAATCCAGATGGTGTACAAGCATTTGTTTATATCAACAATGGAACTTCATTTAATGAAAATTATGATTGGCAAAAGAATCTAACAGGTTTGTATGGTGGAATTGCTCATCTTGCTGATATAAATAATGATACTTATCTTGATTTATTCATGCTTGGTATTGATGAAAATAGTGTCTCTAATATTTCAATCTATATAAATAACCAAACAACATTAGAATATAATAGTAATTATTCATTGGGATTCAGAGATTGTTCACTTACATCATCTACATATGGTGATTTTAATAATGATTATCTTATTGATATGGCTATACAATGTTCTGAAGGATCAAATTATCTTGACATATACTTTAATAATAAAAGTCATTTTGTAAGAAATGATTCATGGTCGTCTGGATTAACAATTAATCAAGGAAATCTGTTTGCAGGTGATTATAATAATAATGGTTATATTGATCTGGTAAGTACACAACTAAATTCTGGTGGACCAGGAGATAGTAATGTACAGTTCTTTAATAATACTGGTAGAAACTTTACACAAGATACTGATTATGAAAAATTCATATCAAGTGACATATCTTCAATGCAATCATCATCTGCATTATTTGTTGATATGAATAATGATAGTAATCTTGATTATGTTGTTCTTGGTGATAATGCTGGAAATAATGCTTATGTTTATCTGAATAAAAGAGTGTCTAATAACACAATTCCAAATGCACCTACATCATTTAACCAAGGCTATGGTTCTGGTTTTGACATTAATTGGACAGGTGCAAGTGATAGTGAAGGAGGAATAATATATTATAATGTTAGGATTGGAACATCATCTGAGGGTAATGATGTTGTTTCTGGCAAATATGGTATTGGAAGTGATCCTGGTCAAGGAATGTTTGGTAATATGATAACTGGAAATAGTCTTTCTCTGAATATATCTGATACTAATTATTATTGGTCTGTGCAAGCAATTGATTCTTCTCTTGCTGCTAGTGCTTGGTCTGCTGAACAAAATTATATTGTGACAAACAGTATAAGTAGCTGCCAAGTTATATCAAATGCAAATCAAAATTATGAATTAACACAAGATGCTATGCAAGGTGATTCTTGCTTTACAATAACTGCTAGTAATATTGAATTAGATTGTCAAGGTAATAGTATAAGAGGTAATGCATCTGATGTTAATACATATTATGGAATCAATATAAGTAAAGGTACTACTAATGTTAATATTACTAATTGTACTGTGCTTAATTATTCAACTGGAGTTTATCTGTATGATGTTAATGTATCTACTTTTGATGCAGTGAATCTAACAAATAATACATATGATGGAATGATATTTGAGAAATCTCATAATAATACAGTCAAATTCTCTACAATACAATTCAATAGTAATAGAGGAATTGAGTTTGATGGTTGTCATAATAATGAGATATATAATAATACTATTGTTGAATCTGAAGGTGTGAATGCTGATATTAATTTTTATTCTAATTATGGAACTAGTGATAATAATAAGTTTTATGGAAATATATTTGATGCATTTAATGCATTTACTAGTGTAGCAAATGCGAATAACATTGTGTTTAATAATTCTTATTATGGTAATTTGTGGAAAGACTTTGATGAACCTGTTAATGAATATTGTTATGATACTGATAATAATGGTATTTGTGATGATATTTATAATGTTAGTTCAAAAATAGGTGGTGGAACTAATGGTTATGAAACAGATTATCTTCCAATAAGATCAACATCAATAACACCTGGAATTACTTTAGTATTAGATGCTTCTGATGGTCTAGGACAAAACAATGATTCAAATGCAAATGGATATGTTGGAATAAATGAAGTAGGAACTTATTATGTATATGTTTATAATAATCAACAAACAAGTGATAATATAACTATTAATTATACTGATTATACTGGTGCTGCTTATGTTCTTAATCAGAGTTCTATTTTAAATATACCTTCATATGGTAATGCAGCATTTGCATTAAATGTAAGTGATTCAAGTTTAGGACAGATATTAGTTGGATTAAATGTTACTACAAATGATTCTGAATATTTTAGTCTGTTAAATCTTACAACAGATGTGGTTGAAGCATTTGTAGAATCAAGTTCTTGGGGAACTAATCTAATAGGCTTAGGAGGAGCTGCAATGTTGGGTGGAGACATTGATAATGATAATGACAATGATCTGATCATGATGGGTGGAATTAATTTCCCAACAATTGCTACAGTTGTGTACATAAATGATGGTTCTACATTTAATGTTAATACTTCATGGAGTTGGGGCATGTCAAACCTAAGTTCTGCTAGTGGTGCTCTTGCTGACTTTAATAATGATAATAATCTTGATCTTGTTGTGATGGGTACTACTAATGATAGTGAAGCTGCAACTGAATTGTATACAAATAATGGAACTACACTTAAGTATAATAGTACATGGACAACTGATGTAACTCGAAAACAGACTGGATCTATTGCCGTGGGTGATATTGATTTAGATGGAGATGTGGATATGGTATTGTGTGGTGCTGATGAAAGTGATGGTTCAGGAACACAGACAAATGTGTATATAAATAGTGGAAGTGCTTTTTCAGAAAGTACTAGTTGGCAAGGTAATCTTACTCAGATGTATAATGGGGATATTATACTTGGTGATCTAAATAATGATACTTATCTTGACTTGTTTATGATTGGAACAGATGAAGATTCAAATCAAATTGCTGAAGTTTACATAAGCAATGGAACTGGATTTAATTATAATGTTACATTTTCAAGTAATTTGAGAACATATCAATCAGGAAGTTATCAACCTTATGCTACGTTTGTTGATATGGATAATGATAATGATCTTGACTTGGTTGTTCAAGGAAATGTTGGTGGAACTGGTTTTGATGTTTACTTTAATAATGTGACTCATTTGGTATATAATGCTAGCTGGACAAGTGGTCTGACAATACAAAACGGTCCTTTGTATCCTGGTGATTATAATAATGATGGAACAGTTGATATTTTATCTGTTAGTACTGATAGTGCAACTCAGGAAATAATATTATATAATAATACTGGTAATTCACTTGTTGTAGATGTTGTTTATGACAAGTTGTTAACAAATGTAGGTTCTGGTTCAGGATTCTTTATGGATGTTGATAATGATAATAATCTAGATATGATTACTTCTGGAACAACTACAGGAACTACAAAATCTGCAGCAGTTTATCTTAATAAAAGATCTTCAAATAATAATGCGCCAATAGCTCCAGACACTGTTACAAGTGATTATACAACAGGATTAGACATTAATTGGACTGCTGGAACAGATACAGAAGGTGGAAGTGTTTATTATAATGTCAAAGTTGGTACTTCAAGTGGTAGAAATGATATTGTTTCTGGTAAGTATGGATTTGGTAATAGACCAAGCCAGGGTATGTTTGGAAATAGGATGTTGAATAAAAAAGTTATATTGAATATAAGTAATCAAACATATTATTGGTCTGTGCAGGCTATTGATTCTAGTTTAAAAACAAGTAGTTTTTCAACAGAAAGTAATACTTTAGAAACAACACCTCCTATTATTTCAATTGTTTATCCTGTTAATGGTTCATTTATAGATGCTACCAGTACATGGACATTATTAAATATTTCAACTAATGAAGTTGCTAATTGTCAGTATAATGATACAAGTGATTTTACATTTGGTGAAGATGGAACAGATATGATAACATTTGGTACTACTAATAAAACTCATTATGTTAATTTAACAGGTTTAGTACATGGCACTATTTATACAATCTATTATAGGTGTAATGATACTCTTGCAAATAAAAATATTGCTTCAACAGTGCATACTGTTAAAACAAAGTCACACATTGGTGGATGTAGTAATCTGACTATTGAAAATGAAGAATATGTATTAAATGGTTCACTAACTAATTCTGAACATGGAAAATGTATGAATATATTTGGTGACAGTATTATATTAGATTGTCAAGGTAATACAATAGATGGACAAGATACAATTAATTCATATGGTGTCTTTATCAATACGTCTAGTGCAACTATTAAGAATTGTACTATTACTGATTATTATTATGGAATATATGCAAATAATAGTGCAAGTAGTAATCAGATAACAAAGAATAATCTAAGTAGTAATCAAATGGCTGGTATTTATTTTGAAGGATCACCTACTCCTTTCCATAATAATATTACTAATAATAATTTTGAATTACAAGAAAATAATAGTGGATATGATATCTATGTATCTGGTGATAATTATACAATATTATCAAATAATTTCAGCAGTACAAGTGTACAATATAATATAAATCTAAATCAATTTTCATATGATAATACAATCAGCAGCAATAGGTTTACAAATTCTGGTAATTATAGTATTTGTATTGGTAATAATACAGAAGGAACAACAATAAATGACAATTTTATATTAAATGCATATGATTATGGAATTTATCTAAATGGTTCTGATGTAACTCTTATTAGAGATAATAACATTACTAATGCTGGAACAAGTAATCTTGATTCTGCAATCTTGATGAATAATAGTGCTACATTTAATAATATCACTAATAACTCTTTTGGTTTGAATAATGAGTATGCATTAGTTGTTCAGATGGCAAGTGATAATATTATTTGGGAAAATAATTTTATGAATAATCAGACAGCATTCTTTATATTTGATAATGATATTAATTATTATAATTTATCTAGTTCTGGTAATTATTGGGAAGCTTTTAGTTCACTATGGTGTAATGATGCTGATAATGATGGGTTCTGTGATTCTCAATATTTTGTAGAAATTTCTGGTTCTAGAATAGATTATCATGTATACATGAATGTAAGCGGGTGGATATCATATATACCTATTGTAACAGAGTATAATGCAACATTAGGTACGAATTTTACTGCTATTGAAAATCTAACAGCTGTAAGAAATATGAGTTTGGCAACAACACAAGGTAAGATCAAATGGACTTATTCAGAAGTTAATGTAGAAAGCATGAATTTTGATACTCATGTTGAGATTGGTGAACAATATATTGTTTTGAATACAACACAGCTTAGTGTTTCAATGAATACAACTGCTGATGTTACTATTGAAGATGTTGGTTGTTCTGGATTCAAACCTTTGACTGATCTGATATATACAGAAGGTGATGTGTATTCATCAAAAGCAGATGTACAAGCATATGGTAAATCATGTCCTCCAAATATTTGTAGTAATATTGTTTGTGAAGCAACACAATTGAATTTTACTGTTGCTCATTTCACAGGATATTCAGCTGGAGGTAATGCTAATTTAACTGTGTATGATGATTATGAAGGATTATCTGTTCCTATTTCAACTAATGTATCATTCTATGCAAATTATACAAATGCAACTGGAGATAAGATTCCTACTGCAAGCTGTAATATTACATTTGAAGATAATTCTAGTTCATCTTATCAAATGACTGAAGATCAGATGAATTATAATTATTCAAAATCATTTTCTACATCTGAAACTTATCAATTCAATGTAAGTTGTTATGCACCTGGTTATACTACTTTGACTGCAAATGATACTATTTCAGTATCTGGTTCAACACCAATAAGTTCTTGTCAACAATTAGGTGAAGCAGGAACAACTTATGAATTATCACAAAATGTTAATGCTGATGGAGATTGTTTCAACATATCTACTGACAATATCACTCTTGACTGTGCTGGGTATGAGATTATAGGTAATTATACTGATAATGATATGGAATCTTTTGAGGGGATCATATCTAATTTTGTAGAAAATATTACTATAATCAATTGTACTATTCATAATTTTACTCGTGGAATTAATATAGAACAAGCAGAAAAAACTACAATAACAAATTCAAACATAACTAATAATTCTCAATATGGTATTTATATGTATATTACAAGCAATATTACAATCAAGACATCTGATTTTGCTAAGAATGATGAATATAGTGTTTATATGCAGGAAGTTAATTATACATTTATACACAATAATACATTTGATGGTAAGCCTAGTACTACTGATGATGATTTGAGTGCTGATTTATATATTGCAGGACTTGGTGAAGGATATACTAATCTTGCTAGTTATTATGGATGGATATATGCAAATACATTTAATAATTATTCAAGTGTTCCAGGTGTTTGTATAAATGGACATTATTTTGAATATAATTATTCTGGTGTTGGTAATAGGTGGCTTGATTATGATGAGCCAATGGATTATGCATGGACTGAGGGATATACTAGTTATAGTAGTAGTGGAACTCCTAGGGATCAATTTATTAATGCATTTGGTTGTTTTGATGCTGATGATGATAAGATATGTGATAATGCTTATAGTTTTTTTGCTATGGGTAATTCAGATATAGGTGATTGTTATGATGATTTTACTAATGCTGGTAGTACTAATCCTGGTTTTGTTAGTATTGGTGATTATCATCCATTAAGAAAATTGAATATAGTAAATAACTTTACAGTGATTTTATCTAGTGAAAGAGGTGCTGCAGAATATAGTGATGGAACAGGTGATGATGCTGGAATTGATGGATATATTCCATCTGGTATTGAATCAATAACTTCAAGTATTGGAAATAATTATACTATTTATCTTGTGAATAATAATCAGAGTGCTCAAAATTTTACTACTAATTGTTATGGAACTGCAGGATTTGATACTGATGGTCTTGGTCAGGGTTGTGAACTGATACCTCATTTTACTGGTTCTGCTGATGATGAAGGAATTGCTGCTTATACTGCAAGAGAGATCACAATGCAAATTGATTCTACTATAGCTTTGAATAGGATTACTCATAATTTTAGTATAGAATCAGAAGACAATACAGTTATATTTGATAAAAACATATCGTCAAACATAATACAAGGATTTGTCAATGATCCTTATTGGACAAAGACTGGTGGTAATTATGGAGGTGCTGGTGAAGAAACTTATTATATTGGTGGAAGTGGAACAGTAATGGCTGCAGGTGATATTAATAATGATGGTGTAACAGATGCAGTTGTAATATCTGGAGCAGCACCAACTGCTTCAACTAATACAGCTTATCTAATTGGTCATGTTATGATTAGTGATCCTAGTACTGGTCAATTTACTTACACTGAATGGGCAAGTAATCTTACAAATGTAAGTCATGGTAGTATGATGCTAGCTGATATTAATAATGATAATTGGTTAGACTTAATAGTTGCTGGAAGTACTCATCAGAATGGAAATGCGAATGATACTGTTTATATTTATATTAATGATCAATCAAATACTTTAGAACAAGATTTAACATGGTCATCAAACATAACAACTGGAAGCCAGCCATCAATTATAACAGGTGATATTGATCTTGATGGTGATCTTGATTTGGTTATGATGGGTTCAACTGATGCTGGAGATGATACACCTATATCTCAAAATCCTACATTAGTTTATCTAAATACTGGAACAACATTTGAACAAAGTGATGTATGGTCTGCAAATCTGCCTCCAAAAGATAATGGTTGTGTGTTCTTAGTAGATATTAATAATGATCATTATATGGATTTAATACAATCAGGAACATTAGGTAGTGGAGATACAAACTATGATCCTATGTTCTATATTAATAATGCAACCACTTTTATTCAAAATCAAACTTGGGGCTCAGGAATGTTAGATGTAGATGTAGCTACACACAATAACATTGCATTTGGTGATCTTAATAATGATAATTGGATGGATGCTGTTGTATTGGGTGGATGGACATATATAAATAATAAATCAACTCTTGTAAGAGATACTAGTTGGGATGATAATATGACTGGTGATATCACATTCTTAGGTGATTATAATCATGATGGTTTTATTGATCTACTAACTGATAGACAAGATTCAAGTGGTAATACTGTGCCTGCAACGTATCAGGGTTCTGGTTCTGGTTTTAGCAGAGATAATCTTTCTAATAAATTCATGACAATGCTAAATACAGAATCAGCTATATTTGGTGACTTTAATAATGATAGTAACTTAGATATATTTGCTGCTGAAGAAAAAAATATAGATGATGGAAATGATTATAATGAATTATTATTATTCTTAAATCTTCATAATTCAAGTAATCAAGCACCAGGAGTTGTCTCTAATTTTAGTGCTAATTATGCTGGTGGAATAAATGTATCATGGCACGGTGCAAGTGATCCTGAAGGAGGAATTGTATATTATAATCTAAAAATTGGAACTACATCTGGTGGTAATGAGGTTATGAGTTCTGCATATGGTTATAGTGCTGATCCTACTCAAGGTATTTATGGTAATATGCAGGCAATTAATTCAACATTGTTTAATGTAGACCAAACTGCTACATTCTACTTAGGTGTACAAGCAGTTGATACTGGTCTGGAGAGAGGTAATTGGACTGAAGTAAGTATTACATATGTAGCAGGAGTTGGTGTTGTACAAGTGGGTGGATCTGCTACAGCAGTAGGTGCTGCAGCTGCTGCAGCAGGAATACTTACAAAATCAGAAGTTGAAATCTTGCTTGAGAATATTGATCCTGCAACTCTTGGTTTAGAAACAATCACAGTAGGGGATGTTACAATCGATGTTGTTGCAGAAGAAACAGTAACACAAAAAGAAGAAGCTACTGAAGAAGCAATAGAACAAGTATTAGAACAAGCTGTAGAAGAAGAAGCAATTGAAGAAATAAAGGAAATTCAAGCAGCTGTACAACAAAAGACATATGGAACAGCAAGTGTATCAAAAAGTATGGAAGTATATAATATCACTGCAAACAAAACAAAGAAATCAATTGAAGTTACATTAATTAAAACAGAAATCCAACCGCCTAAAAAAGTGACTAAATTCAAACTTATTGAAGCAATTCCTAAATCAATAGCAGAAACAATAGATAAAGTGAAATTTATAGGAATACTGCCTATCAAAATACTGCAAGCAGATCCAATTGTTAAGTTTTATTTTGAAAAGATTGAAAAAGATGAGATAAAAGAGATCAAATATTTAGTTCATAAAAGAGTTGATAAACTGACTGCTACATCAATTGCTGTTTATGAGAATATTGTAGATATAAGTGACATAACTACAGAAGGATTATTATTTAATTTGGTTAAAGGTGATGCAAGTAAACTTGTCTTAGATGAAAAAGAATATGAATTAATAATTGAAGAAATTAAAGAAAAAGGAATTGTTATTAAGATCAATGAAGCAAATATAACAATTAAAATAGGTGAAATACAAGAAATAGATGTAGATAATGATGGAATAATAGATTTTAAAGTTGAGTTATTATCAATCAAAGATGGAAAAGCAGAGATAAGATATATAGGATTTAAAGAAGTAGAAGAGGAAGAAGAAGAAGTAGAGATTATAACAGAAAAACCAGTGCTTCCATTCAATAAAAAGAGTTTGTATCAAATTATTGGTATGATAAGTGTATTGGTACTTGTTTTCTTAATACTAGGAAGAGTAGAAAGAGAAGAAAAAATAAAGAAATTTGGCAAAGTAAAGAAGAAAAAAGGAATCAGAAAAAAGAGAAAAATAAGAAAACTGGAAACAAGAAAGGAAAAAGAGACAATAAGAGGTAAAAGGAAAAAGGATAAAAAGAAGAAAATAAGTGAGAGAATTGGGGCTGCATGGAACAGCTTTATAATAATTAGATTATTAAAGCAAATTATATCAAAGATTAGACAAAAAAGAAAGATACAGAAACACATGAAAACAGTAAAGAAATTAGAAACAAAACATAAGAAGATCAGTAAAAAGATTGATAAAATAGAACAAATACATAAAATCAAAAAACCAAAAAAACATATCAAAAGATATCTTAAATATAAAAAGATAATAACAAGCATTCTAATGATTATGTTAATAGTATTATTAGTATTGTCATTAGCTGCTTTAGCTTATTATTTTGTTGATTATTCTCAAGTGTATTCTGAGGCATTGGATCTTGGAATTAGTTTGAAAGATAAAGCTATTGAGCTTGCAGTAGAAAGTGAAGAGGTGCTGGCATCATCATATTATGGATACCATATAGTAATAGGTTTGATTGGTTTAGTAATATTAATCTTACTAATAACAATAATGAAGTTAATATCGCATGCAACTAGTAGAATATTAAACAAGATCAAAAAGAGAAAAGAAAAGAGGAAAAAAGAAAAGATAGTAGAAAAAATTACAAAGAAAAAACAAGAAAAGAGAAGAATGTTAAGAACAATATTATTATTAAGAAGAAAAACAAAAGAAGCAAGAGAAAAAGAAAAACAGAAAAGAAAACTAGAGAAAGAGAAACAAAAAATAAAGAAAAGAAAAGAAAAACTGAGAAACAAACAAGAAAAAAGAAGAAAAAGACAAGAGAAGATTAATGAGAAAAAACAAAGAAAACAAGAAGAAAAGAGAAAAAGAAAAGCACAAAGAAGAAAAGACAAAGAAAAGAGGAAAAGAAAGAAAGAAGAAAGAAAACAAAAGAAAAAGAGTGAGAAAGGAAGAGAAAAAAGAGAAAAACAAAGGAAAAGACAGTTGAAAAAAGAACATAAAGCAAGAATGAAGAAAGAAAGAGAGAGAAGAGAACAAGAGGAAAGACAAGGAAAAGAAAAAGAAAAGTCATGGGAACAAAGAAGAAAAGAAAGAGAAAAAAGAAGAAAAGAAGAGAAAATCAGAAAGAAAAGAGAAAAAGAATTAAGAAGGAAACAAAAACAAAAGAGAAAGTTAGAAGAAAGAATAAGGAAGAAAAAAGAAAGAGAAAAGAGGAGAAGAGAAAAAGGATTAAAAAGCATAATATTAGGAATAAAAGAAAAAATAAAGAGAGTAAAAGAAGAAGAAAAAATAGAAGAATTAGAAACAAAACAAACAAGAATTAGTAAAAAGATAAATAAAATCAAAAAGATTGAAAAAGAAGAGAGAAAATTAAAAAGACATAAAAAATATAAAAGATATCAAAAATTGATAACAAGCATCTTAATGATTATATTAATAGTATTATTAGTATTATCATTAGTTACAGCAGTTTATTACTTTGTTGATTATTCTAAAGTATATTCTGAGGCATATAACCTAGGAGTTGGATTAAAACAAGGTGCTATTCAGCTCGCAGTACAGAGTGAAGAATTACTGGCATCATCATATTATGCATACCACATAATAATAGGTTTGGTTGGCTTAGGAATATTGATCATGATATTGAAAATAATTAAGACAATATCACAAGTAATGAGCAGAAAATTAAAGAAAATCAAAAAAAGAAAAGAAAAGAAAAAGAAAGAAAAGAAAAAAGAAAAAAGAAGAGGGAAAATAAGAGAAAAAAGAGGTATGTTTAAGAAATTAGCAATACTAAGAAAAGAAGTAAAAAAGAGGAAGGATAGACAAAGAAAAATCAGAAATGAAGAGAAAAAGATCAAGGAAAGAAAAAGAAAAAAGAAGTTAAGAAAAAGGAGAAAAGTCTTAAACATATTTGTAGGAATTAAACAAGGAATTAGCAGAACAATAAGAAGAATAAGATTAAGTATAAGAAGGGGACGAGAAGAAAGAAGAAAAAGAAGACAAGCAAGAAAAGAAAGAAGATTAAGAGAAAAAAGGGAAAAAATAAGGCAAAGAGAGGAGGAGCAGAGATTAAGACAAGGAAGAAGGAAAAGAAAAGAATATGAGAAGAGAAGAGCAAAAGAGAAAAAGCAAAGGCTCAGACAAGGAAGAAAGAAGAGAAAAGAATATGAGAAGAGAAGAGCAAAAGAGAAAAAGCAAAGGCTCAGACAAGGAAGAAAGAAGAGAAAAGAATATGAGAAGAGAAGGAAAAAGAGAGAAAAACAAAAACAAAAAGATAAGATAATAAGAAAAGAACAATCTGTACAAAGAAGACAAGAAAGAGAAGAAAAAAGAGAAATAAGGCAAAAGATAATTTCAAAGAAAAGAGCAAAAACAATAAGAACTAATAAAAGAAAAGAGTTTTATAAGAAGTATGGAGGCTTGTTCAAAGGTATGCTTATTTTATTATTAATAACAGGAATAGTGGTTGTTAGTTATGTTATTGATTATCAAGGATTATGGCAATTTGTTGAAAAAGCATTATATTCAACCAATTATGTGAATCATGCAATAATAGGTGTTGGAGGATTAATAATACTAATAATAATATTAAGATTAATCAAAATTGTGATTAATTTAATTATGAGAATGTTTAAATAGGTGAAAGAAATATAATAAGTAAAAGCAAGGAAAAAAAAGCAAAGAAAAAAAAGAAAAATCAAAAAGAGAAAATAAAAATAAAAATAAAAAACAATAAAAAAGAGGTGGATTATGACATTCCAATGGCTTAAATGGTCAAAAATTAAAAAATTTTGGAATATTTTGTGGAAGATAGTATTGTTAGGAATAGGCTTTGTTAGTTTCTTTGATCTAATGCCTCAAGCTTATGGTATCTATGATGATATCCTAACAGCTTATGTTTTTATGATCTTTTGGCTAGAGTTTGGAATGAATAAGATCATGTTTGGATCACCTAATAAAAAATTAGATAAGATCACGATTGCAACATTCTATGTATTAATATTAAACACATTTGTAAGATGGTTTCAGATATTAGATATAACAGACCCAGTAATAATAAAAACATATGAATTTATTGCTAATTATACGCCTTATTGGTTGTCTAATGCTACTAAAACAACAGTGTTATTTGTTCATAATGAAGCTAATACTCAATTATTCAGTATGATATCAGCTTATTTTGGATTTACAATTCTTGCTTTAATTATCTTATACATAACATTCAAAGTTAAATTTAATGAAAAGTCATTAGTATATTGTTTAAGTAGTTTTTTTATGAAAAGAGAAACATGGGATAAATATTTTTTTCTTAAAAATGTAAATAAAATAAAGTATTATGGTATTAGGTTTTTATTAGTGCTTTTAACTATATTAGGTATTTATCAGTATTTATTCTTATTGATAACACAATGGTTCTTAATAACAATGGGAAAAACATTGTTAATATTTGCAATATTATATGCTATTAAAGATATAAATAAATCCAGCATAAAAGCATTTAACACAATGGGGCAGTTTGATGATGTTTTCTTAGGATGGTTTACTGATTTTTTGACAGATAAAAGAAAAGTCTATCTTAGTATTGCTTTATTATTAATACTTCATTATTTAAGTGATATATCAACATTTTTCATACCTTTCTTTATGGGTGTGGAAGTAAATGAATTCTTTGTTAGTCTGATGGGTATAGAATCTTACAAACCTTTAATGCATTTGATAAGTATTGATTCTGTTTATGGAATTGTAGAAGCTTGGTGGGTATATATTTTAAGTACAATTGGAATCTTAATTTTGATAATATTGCCAATGGTTATTTTATTCTTAACAATTATGAAAGTTAATCTGAAAAAAATGCTGGAAAACAGGCCTATGCAGGTTATTTATGATGTTTTATTAGTAGGAATCATTGTATATTTGTTTGCCCCATGGGTTAAACAATTAGTTATAAAAAATACAGGTATCCAAGGTGTTAATTTTGTAACACAATTAATATCTACTAATTCTATGTTTACAATACAATACTTGTTTTTCTGGTCATTTATTGTAATGGCTTTGTTAACATTATTATTAATATTATTAAGAAAAACAGTATTTGCCAAATATTTATTTATAATAAGTTATTTGATTAGTTTAGCCTATTTAGGAGAATATATATGGAATTATTTTCAGTCTTCTTTTGTTTATCATTCAAATATAATTATGAATTCAGGGCAGATATTCTTATCAATCATATTCTCAATGTTATTAATAGTTGAATTCTTATTTTATATAGGAGGATTTGTATTATTAAGTTATAAATTCTCAAGATACATTGTGAGTCATATAATAAATGAACTAATCACAGGTGTAAATATTGTTATTTGGACATTTATATTTTTATTAACCCCTGTGATTCTTATGTATAATCTAAATATATATACATTGACTTTAGCATTTATTGCAATCCTTGTGTTGTTTATATTTTCCTATGCTTTATCAAAGGAATTAAAAGGTGAAGAATATCGTGATGATTATTTATTAGGAGTTAGTATTATAATAATGACATATCAAATTACATTGATGATAATATCAATACTAACTAAGATGTATAATCTTGATGAAGGTTTAATTAATTTTATTCAACCTGTAATTGTATTCTTCTTATCAGTCCTTGTTCTTTTATTCTTTAAAACTAGGGTAGACTTAAAAGAAACAAATCCTAAGAAAATAACCCTTGCATTAATTGTGGGAATCTTTTTTGGAATTATATTTTATTTTGTAAATGAACCTATATCAACACTACCAAATCAGGCATTTACAGTAATATTAGTTTTTACATTGTTTGTTTCATTATCTGAAGAAATATTGTTCAGAGGAGTCTTATTAAGATTGGCGCAAAAAGCGTTTTCATATACTAAGGCTATATTTTTGCAGGCATTTGTTTTTGCAGGAGTACATTTTATGAGTTTCAAATACATTCTGCAACATTATTCAGAAAATAAATCTATATTCCTTAGTTCTGTTCCATTATTAATGAATCTTTATTTTGTTTTATTAGTTGTATTTGGAATAGTGGCTGGTTATTTAGCAGAAGGAACACAAGAAAGAAAAAGCAGAATTATTTATCCAATTGTAATGCATTGGGTAGCAAACTTAATTGTGTTTTTTGTTTTATTTTATACATAAAATTATGGATCCAACACTTATACACCCAGAATTTTTTCAATCTCTTGTTTAATCCTATTCTCAAAATCAATAACACGTTCACCTTCTTGTTTTTCTGTTGACAAGGTTTTTATTAATCCTTTTGTTAATTCTTCTTCTTTATCAGGAAGCATGCCTTCAATTTTTATCTGGCCAATATGTTGTCTTATTAAACTTGATTCAAGAATATCTGTATCTTGTTTTTTATCTATTTTTATTTCTTCAAATTCTTTTGTTCTTAACAGAGATGAGGATTTCATAACAAAATAAGCTGATTTTTGATAGATTTTATGGAAAATGTGTTTCCAATCAATATCATTTAGTTTACCATCTAATATACCTTTTACTCTAATTGTAACAATTGTATTAATAAATTCTTTATCTTTTATTTGCTCTAAGATTCTTTGTTTAATTTGTTCTGAGGTATGATGATTTGATTCAACTAGAATTGAATGATGATTGTAAATCCTTATTGGTTCATACCTTAGATTAATTATATTTGGATTGAATACATCTATATCAATAATATAAAAACCTCCACAGCCAAACCTTTCAAGTTCTGAGAAATTGTTTGGAAATAATGCTCCAGGATAAACAATCTTACCATAGCCATCTATGTCAAATTCTTTGATATAATGTACATGACCTGCTGCATAATAATTAAAGCCTTTTGGTAATAATGAGAGTGGTTGTGTTCTTATTTTTTCTAATTCTTTTGGTTTTAATTCGTCTATTGCAGAATGAAACATGAAAATCTTGTAACCAGGTTCACTTTCTAGGTTTTCTGTTATGAGATTTTCATAGTATTTTTTTTCAAGCATACCTCTTTTACCAAGCATACCTGTAATCTTTGCACCTGTTTTAGGATCTATTGTAAAATTAAGTTTTAATCTTCTTCCATCTAACACATCACCATTTACAACATTGATGAGCAGGCCTGCTTTTTCAAGAACGTCTAACATTGTTTTCCCACTTGGTGAAAAATCATGGCTTCCAGGTATTATATAGACTGGAATGTTTTTGTCTTTTAATTGTCTTAATTTAATTGTAACTGTTTTTAATCTGTCAATTGCTGGAAGAGATGTATTGAATAAATCGCCTGCGATCAAGATAAAATCTACTTGCTCACTTATGCATTTGTCAATTGCTCTTGAAAAAGCTTTTAAACTAATATCCCTCAATTTTTGATCTTTCCATGATCCTATATGGCAGTCTGCCATGTGTGCGAATTTCATTATTTGTTTTAAAAATACTTAATATTTATAAAGATTTAGCTACTAGAAAAATAGAATTCTAAACCATTGTTTTTTAATTCTTTACAAAAAGAAACATCTGAATGATATGTATAGCCCAAATCAGAAATAGGTCTACTGAATGTAAATAAACCATTACTGTAAACTGTGACTTTTGAAAGCGATGAAAAATAATCCATATTTCTTATACTAACATGAGGATAAAAATCCTTTGGTTCAATTGATTCAAATTGTTCTGAAATATTCATAATTTTATTCCAAATTCTTATTATTTGACCAAGATCTGTTAATAATAAATCTTTATTTCTGTATTTTGCTACTTTTTGTTTGCTTAAATCTGTTTGAATTGTTTGACTTAATTTATCCTTTTCTTTATTATAAATAGTATACACAATCTCACCTAAATCCTCTCCTTTAAAATGAAGTTTGTTAGGATTTTTTGGATCATGAAACTCAGATAAATAAAATTTATCAATTATTTTTCCAGAATCATCTTGAACAGAATCATATTTTAGTATTAATTTAAGTGGTGCTAAGAGTTTAGAATCTACCTTAGCTTGGTCTAAAATAGATTCAAGATCACTAAATAAAGTACGTGTTTCAGATAGACTATAATCAAATATTTCTTTGTCTGAATTATTCATTAAAATCCCCCAAATATAATGTAATTTTATTATTATTATTACTAATACTTTTACTACAGGCGGGTAGTTAAAGGGATATATAAAGGTTTCGGTGATTTATATAGGAAATATAGTAAATATAGAAAAAAATAGGAAAATATAGGAAAAAAAATTATGAACTCAGCTGTTTTACAACATTTTTTATGGTTTCATCTTGGTAAAGAGCTAAAATAGAATCATAATCTTTTAAAATACTTCTTGTTTCTTTATCTAATAAATCTATCATTCCTGCTGCACTAGTTTGTTTGTATGTTTTTAGTTTTACTTTATCTAAAACCTTGATTAAACCATTTAGCTTGTGTTTTAAATTTATCTTTCTAAATCTTTGATATTTATCACATAAAAGCAGAAATCTCTTAAAATGAGTAATAAAATAATCAAACATTGTTTCTATATCAACTAATTGTTTTCTTGTTTGTTTTAATGTGGATTCAAATATAGGCTGGTATTTTTTTATTACTTCAACTAATTTGATAAAGAATTCTGTTACTTTTTCCCTATATTGACTTATTAATTGTTTTTGTAAAGAAACATTTGTTTCAACTAAATCTGATCTTTTAATGTACTTTATGATATTCTTTTCTTTATTAAAAATATCATCTATTAATTTGTTTACAACAGCTTGATTTTTTTGAAGTTCTTGAAGTGAGATCATTTTTTATCACCTTTTTTTTATTTTTATTTTTTTTTATGTTTATTTTTATTTTGTTTGATAAATATAAAATAGACTTATTCTTACTTTAGAACTCACAGTTATATAAACATTTCTATGAATTAAGAGTGAATTCCAGCAAAATCTGTTACTGTGTCTGATTCTTGCTTTGATGATGTTTTTTGTTGCTTTTGTTTTTGGTTTTTAACAAAATCATCAAAAAAGGGTATCTTGATTGGGATTGCGAATTTGGAAAAGTTTGATGTAATGATTGCTTCTCCTTTGTCCAGCGAAGCAATGTTTCTGTTATCTGTGGATAAGTCTTGTGCAGCACTCTCAATAATTGCCTGGCGTTCTGGCTGCATTTCAATGCCAAGAATAATCTTTGTGTTCATATTTGCAAGGATTTGTCTTGGAATAAGGCTTGGTAATTGTGTTATTGCTGTTAAACCTACTTTAAATTTTCTACCTTCTCTTGCAATGGTTGCAAAGATATTATTTCCTTTATCTAATACATCTTTGCCAAGAACTCTTGGTGCTTCTTCAAGTACAATTGAAATAACTGGTTTTTCTTTGAGCTGGTCTGTTGTTTTGTAATATTTGTATTTTTTGAAAATTTCATTTGTAATCATACTACCAATTAAGATTTCTACTGAACCAGAAAAAGAAGAAGTGTCAATTATTACTGTTTTTCCTTGTTCGAGTTCATTGCAGATGTCTAAAATTGTTGTTTCACCTGAATAATCATATTTAAAAATACTATTTGCTACTAATATGTTATTAGTAAATGAAAGATTTAGTAATGACATTATGATACGACGTATTACTGCAATTGTTCCGGGATGATACTCCAATGTCAATGATTTGTCAAGAACAATTGCTTCTATCCATTTTTCACCAAATTGCCGATAATAAGAATTTAGTGCCTGTTGTTGAGGGTCTGATAAATTGATTATACCTTGAAAATGGTTTGGTCTTAGTAATTTTAAATTTATCACTAATGATTTTTGACCAGGTGGAGGTCCTTGGGTATAATATACAATTTTTTCTTTATTAGGATGATCTTTAAGTCCAATGGTATTTCTACCAAAATATTCATCATGAGGGTCTAAAACCAAGATGCCACAATAATCTTTATCAGTACAAGTCCAAAGCAGGTTTTTTAATAAAACACTTTTACCCCTGCCTGTGGTGCCTGGAATAAGAATGTGATGAGAAAAAATCTTTCTACCGTCTAAATTAATATCCACATCAAGGCTTTTTGAACCAGACCTAAGATTTCCAAATAATAATGAATTCTTTGGTATTGTTAAAAAAGATAAATCTTTATTTGTTATCTCTCTTACTTCTGAAAAGAATTTTGGAAGTGTTTTACAAAGGACTGCTTTATTTTTGTTCATTTCCTCACTAATAAAAATCATTGGCTTAAGCATTGCAAGATTATAATTTCTAAGCTCAGGCTCTAAAAATTTAAGATCAGTCGACTGTTCAAGGTTTAAGCCAGAGATCAATTCTAAGTTTTGTTGAGAAATCTGAGAACCAAATAATAAATCATAGACCTGCATTAATACTTTACCATTAGGAATATCTGCAATCAACAATTCTCCTAATTCAATCTTTTGGTCAGACTTTTGCCTAATAATAATCTTGCCAAAGTCTCCTGAGATCACCTGACCTTTTATCATAATAACATTGTCAAAGACAAGTCCAGTATTTAAAGACTTATATATTGGAAAATAGAAAACTATAAAAATGAGGCAGATTATATTTCAAGTACTATGGCAAAAAAAGGATTTACAGTCCATATTGATGAACAGGTGATAGATAATTTCAGAACATATTGTAATCTTAATGCTCTCAAAGTTAGTGCTAAAATTGAAATCCTATTAAAAAAAGAACTTAAAAATGCAAAAATTAATCCTACACTAGTTGAAATGTTTGAAAAAATATTAGATGGACAAAAAATTCTTAGAGCTCATAAATCAAATGAACAGACAAAAGTGGCAGGTTGTGTCATAGAGAATAATACAAACAAGACAGAAAGTACAGAAGACACAGAAGAAAGAAAAAGTACAGAGGAAAAGGGAAAAATAGATGAAAAATCACAATTTCAAAAAAGAGTTCCAACAATCAATGATTTAAAGAGAAGAAAAGAGATATAAATCAGAAGTAAATAATTCAGAAAACATTCAGAGAAAAAATATCCTAAATCACTAATACTTTCTAGATCCTCTTTTAGATTCTATTTCTTTAATTTCTTTAATCTCTTTCATTGTGATTGAACAACCATGGAGTTTAAGACCCCAGATTACTGCATCTAGAAGTGTTCTATTAGGTCTTTTTATAGAAGTGGTTAAATACTGATCCAAGAGTCCTTGTTCGTAAGCATAGACTGCTAATTCAATTGACCTAATCATTTTTATTCCTTTTGTCATGGATTGAAGAGTTTTTAGATTATCAAAATTTATTGTAATTTTTGAATGTAATCTTTTGGAAAAGATCTTTGCCATTAATTTAGGGTTTTCAAGGATTAATCTGGTTGTTCTTTCATCAATAACAATAGCATCTGCATTGATCTCAAGCGCAGCTGCAATTGCTTCTACTTCTGCAGAATGAACTACTTGTAAATAATTTCCTTTTATCTTGTAAATAGAATTAAATAAATCAAAGAGTTTTTGCTGTGTTTCAAAAGATTTCTTTGGAAAGACCTGGAAAATCTTTTTGTTAAAATACCTTAAAATCTGTAATGCTTCGAATTTAAATCTTTGTGATTTTAAGGGATTTTCAATTAATTCCTCATGAACTTTTCTTGTAACATAAAAATTACCATTATATCTTTTTTTTAATTTTGAAAATAACCAAAGAATGTTATTTAATGCAAAGTTGATTACTGGTCCTGAGTCAAAGATCAATGCTTTTGTCATATTTACACCTATTATTTACACCTATTTAAACAGACTCCTTGTAAAAGCCAACCTCTTTTTAACATTGGTTGAGATATTTTCTTTATCAAAAACCTTTGTGTGGCCCACATAATTCATTAATTCCCATCTTGTAATACCCATTAATTTGGATGCTTTTGCAATTGACATGCCATGTTGAAACAATCCAAAACCTTTTTTTAGTTTTGCTTGGTTTATTGTTTCCTGAATATAAATTTTTAATTTTTTATCAAGAGAAGACAAAAATTTGAATAATTTGGTTATTTCTTTTCTATAAGCGCCAAAATTATCTTTTCTTAAGAAGTCTCTTGCATTAATGATGTAATCTTTTATTTGAACTGCAAGTTTTTCATCTGCATGATACCTTTCAATCATCTTTGATAATGCATAAATCAAAACACCAATAGAAATTGCATCTGCATCTTGAAAAACAAAAGAATCATTAACAATATAAGTGCTTAATTTTTTTAGTCGTAAAGTATCTTTATCTTCTTTAACCTTTAAAATGTCAATAACTTCTTCTAATATTTCTAACACATCTTTTTTTACTTGAGTTCTCATAAAAAGATTTATATAGATTGACATATATAAATGTTTGCATGGAAGAACAAAGATACCCAATAGCTGCAGCAAGGTTTTATGAATTTGATAAAGAACAATTGATTAAACAAATAGAACAATGTTTTGTGTCTAAATTTGGACCTGGAAAACTACCACAAAAAAGTAAGAGAAAGATTGGTGAAAAGAAAAAGAAAAATAAAAAGAAAAAGAAAATTGTTTCTGCAATAGTCCCGCATGCAGGTTATGTTTGCAGTGGTATGTGTGCTGCATTTGTTTATGATGAATTGTCAAAAATTAATTTTAAACCAGACACAATTATAATCATTGGTACAGACCATACTGGTAATGGTTCTGGACTTAGTTTAAAAGATTGGAAAACACCTCTTGGAGTTGTTGAAGTTGATAAGGAATTTTGTAAACTTCTTGTAAACAATTCAAAGATATCAATAAATGAAAAAGCACATTCAGATGAACACAGTATAGAAGTCCAATTGCCGTTTCTGCAATATATTTATAATTATATTAATGGTTGTGATTTCAAAGTTGTTCCTATAACAATATCATTTGATGTTGATCATAAAAATATTGCAAAGTCTATTTTTGAGGCAATGAAAAGTGTTCAAAATCAAGATAAAGAACAAAAGAAAAATCAAGATAAAAGTAAAAATGAAAATAAAAATTTTGTAGTCATTTCAAGTGGAGATTTTACACATTATGGACTTAACTATGGCTTTGTGCCTTTTGAAGGAAATAAGGAAGATATTAAAGAAAATCTGAAAAGATTAGATAAAAAAGCAATTGAGTTTATTTTAAAACTGGATTCGAAAGGATTTATTGAATATCTTAATAAAACAAAAGCAACGATTTGTGGAAGATTTGGTTTTACTGTTTTGATTGAATTGAATAAATTATTAAAACACAAAGGAAGATTATTAAAATATTATACTTCAGGAGATGTTTTTAATGATTATGATAATTGTGTGAGTTATGCAAGCTTATTGTTTTTGTAGGTTTCTTATTATTTTTTTCATAAAATTTATAGAATTAACTACTTATTTTGGATGAACAGAATCCTTGTTTTAGATGCTAAATTCCGCAATATTTATATATAAAAACAGTTTAAAATAACACATTAACACATACATTTAAAAAAAGAGGTCTATTTTGTATTTTAAGCATTGTTAAAAAGCTAAAAATAATAATCTGAAATAAAAAGAGGAGTAAAGAGGAGGCGATAAACTTGATAATAAAAAATTTTGGTGAACTAGATAAAATATTAAAAAATACTTTTAAAAAAATAAGAGATGAAATCCAAAAAGGAGATGGTAAATTAGGCAAAGAGATTAGTAATTTTAAGAAAATTATTGAGAATTCAAAAAAATCAATCAATTCTATTGAAAAAAATACTAAAGCATCTCTTAATAATATAGAAAAGAAAACTAAAGATTCTATTCACAATATAGAACTGAATACTAAAAATTCTATTAAAGAAGGTGACAAAAAATTATCTGATTTTAAAAAAGAAGTAAATGCATTGAAAAGGTCTCAAAATAAAGTATTGAACGATGCTGAGAAAAAAATAAGTTCTAAAATAGAGTATGTTAACAAAACAATTGATGGGTTTAAAAAGGATTTTATCAAAGTAGTTAAAGTCATAAAAACAAAATCAATAAGTCAAGAAGTGTTTGAAAAAAGAATGAAAAATACTGATGAAAACACTAAAAAACTTGCAGTACACATAAAAGAAATAATAGAATTAAGAGATAATCTTAGTGATATCAAACAAAATAAAAGTATGCTTGCTGAATTAAGTGCAAAAGTAGGTAAATTAAGTGGTACTGCAAATGAAAGTGTTAATGAACTTAAATCTGTTCAAAGTGGAGTAAAAGAAATTAGTAAAAGAGCTGTTGATAAAGAAGAATTTGATAAAGAGATAAAAGATGTCAAAACAAGATTAGACAATGAACTAAAAGAAGTAGTAACAAATCTAAAAGAAGTCAATAAAATTAAAGATCTACAGCTTGCAGTCGGAGAAATAAGCAAAAAAGGAGCAAGTGAGGACGAACTAAAAAAATTGAAAAGTGACCAAGTTGTGATATTGAAAGATTTGAAAGAAGAAATAAGATTAATTAAAAAGGAAGTTGCAACAAAAGATTCTTTAAAAAATGAAGTAGAAAAACTAAGAGCTCAACTAAAAGAATTGAAAGTAGTTATGAGTGACTGGAACAAAAGAATAAACCAAGAGCTGAAGTTGAAATCTGAAAGCGGGAAATTTATGAAGCAGGTTTCTTCTATTTTTGATGAAAGAAAAGAAACAAAGATTACTGAAAAAGAAGAGATTGAATTAGATCTTAAAGAGATGGAAGAAGTAGAACAAAAGCCAGGCGTACTCAAAAAAGCTGTTGATGGAATTGTTGATTTCTTTGTAGAAGATGAAGATGAGATTGTAGAGGAGGAAATAAGAAAAATTGAAGAAGTTAAAAAAAAAGCAAAACCTAAAGCGATAAAAACTAAAAAAGAAAAAAAAGTTAAAAAGAGACAGCCAAAAATTGAAATAATAGAAGAGATTGCACAAATAGAAAAGGTTGAGGAAGAGAAGGAAGAGAAAGAAGATAAAGAAAGAATGACAAGAGATGGCCCAGGAGTATTAACAAAGATGAAAGATGGGATGGTTAATTTCTTTTTTGAGGAAGTAGACGAAGCAGCTGAAGAAGAATTAGAAAGAAAAAAAGAAAAAGAAGAGGCAAGTAAAAGAAAAATGGGTTTGGAAGTGTATGAAGCTGGAACTAGACTAGGAAAAGGCGGAAAAAAGAAAACAAATGGTTCTAGTGCTAAAGGGAGAAAAACAGGCAGTAAAAAGTTTAAAAAATTAGATAAAGATACTTTTGTAGATGATTTTGGAAAAGAAACAACTTATTATCCTGAAGATTATTTTTATTGAGTTTATAGAATTAAAAAAATATAAAGAATAAATACACAATAAAAAAAGAGGCAAAAACTAATAAGAATAAATTAATTAAAAAAAAGAATAAAAAAAGACAAAACAAATATAAAAATACAAAATAAAATATAAAAATAAAAAATTGAAAAAATAATTATTTATCTTCTTTTTCTTTTCTTTGGTTTTTTAGATTTTCCAGAGGTTATTATCAATACTAAATAAACAATAATCAAACCACAGAGGGCTCCAACTAACCAATATAACCACAGATAAGGTGATCTTTCTTTTGGTGGCCCTAGTTCATCTTTTACTGCTTCACCTGTAACTCCTGGTTCTGTTGGTTCTGATTCTTCAATTTCTTCTGTTTCTTTCTCTGGAACAGTTATTGCAAAATAACTAAATCCAGGTGTTGTTGCCATATAATATAAATATTCATCAGATTCATCACCTGCATCTTCTACTGCTGTATCTTGTGCTGTGGTCAATGTTACCCAAGATGTTTTATATCTTCTCAATCTTACATCTTCTGGTTGTGCACCTTTTTCTTCTAACCAAGACTTTTTAACTTTAAACCTTATTATAATGTTGTCTATATTCTCTTCTTTAAGATTTGTATTGTCGACTGATAAATACTTATAAACTTCTGCAGATGGTACTGAATCTTCTAACTTTGCTGGCTGTTGTTTAAATGATCTTACTGTAACTGTTACTGAACTTAAATCAGTAAGTGCTTTAAACTCTATTTTAGTTATTGGAATTATTTTTCCTTTAATATGCACCTTCTTAATAGTGTCTTTTCCAATCTTATCAAAACCCACTTGTACTGATTCATCTACTTCTTTTTCTTTTGCAAGTCCTCCACTAGTGGATGTGCTAGAAGAACCACCACTAGGGCTGGTTACTACTGCTGCTGCTGGTGTAGTTGTTGTTGAAGTTGAATAAACTGAAAACCCTAGACCAAATGATATGGGAACTGTCCAAGTTGAAGAATCATCATCATATGCTGTTCTTTCAACACCTGTTTGGTTTGTTACATCTACACAATTAGTCAGATTATCTTCTTCACAATGCCATAAATTATTTCCTGTTAAAGGAACTGTTAAATGTATTTCTTCTGCACCCATGTTTTGCATCATTCTCTTGAATTTATCACTTCCCATTCCTATGAATTCATTTTTGTCACTATCATTAGTTGTATTATACTTAAATTCACCACTCATGTTTCCCATTGGTTTTGATCTTTCTGTTGAAGTAGTTGTTTGAGAAGTTATTGATTCTATTAGATCTATGTTTTTAAGTTCAATTGCCCATTTTTCTGTTGAATTAAGGTTTGTGAATCTTATTGTTGAATTCTTACCATCTTTATAACTTACCTTAGTACCATATTCCATTGAATCATTCTCAATATCCCAAATACCATCACTAATATTATAATCAACACTAAAATACATATTACCTGTTGCATTACTTGTGTTTAATTCTGTTAATGAATCAAATTTAGGAGCAATAGTGAAATTACATTTTGGACAATCATCTTCACTTTCACTTGCTTTTGTTGTAAAATTAATACAACCTGATTTTGCCATGTTTCCACTTGGGTCAAAAGTAGCTATCTTATATGCATAAGTTCTATTAGGGACCAATGCAAAACCTAAATTTTCTTTATCTAACATAAATCCGTGATGTGTATGAAATTTAGTGTCATGCATTGATTGGTTAATGCTTGCTTCTGCACCACAAGCTGCATTTTCTCCATAAAACTCTAAAGTTGCATTTGCAGGTTTGTTTTCTGTTAAACTAACCTTAACAGTATCTGGGAAAATATTCTTTTTATGCAATACTATTGAAGGTGCTGTCTTATCATCATCTCTGGCAACTAAACCAGTGCCACAGAAAAAGATATCATATTTACAGCTTTCATCAAAACAATCTGTTTTTCCATCATTATCATTGTCAATACCATCTTTACATCCTGGTCCTTCTTCCATTGGAATAAATCCATATTTTTTAAAGTCTTGACAATCTGGGTCATTTTCAGAATCAAATCCATCACCATCAAGGTCTTGGCCAGGTGCAAAACAATCTTCCATTTTAAAATCAAATGCACCAGGTGTATAATATGATGGTCCAATAGTATCAACTGGTGTTGATTCATTTGTTCCATTACCTGCTACCACTGCATAGATTCTCATATTTTGTGTATCATTATATAAGTTTTTGAATCTTTTTAATGCTTCTTTGTCAGCACTAACCATTCCACCTTTTAACATTGAACACATTTGTTGTTTCCATGATGACAATCCAATTGCAGCTGGACCAAAATTACCACCTACACATTGATAAGCTACTCTTGATTCAACAACTTCTGAACCTGCTAATTCTCCAAGATATTTAAATTTGAATTCAAATCCTGTCTGATCACTATCATCTGAAGTACAACCATTTGTTGTATTACCATCTGTATCTAAGTACCAAAAGAATTTAGTAGCGTTTCCACCACTACCAGTTGTACTAAAATCAGATAAGATCATTCCATTACAAATAGCTGCATCATTTATACTTCTTACACCAATACCAAATCCAAATGATGTAGGATTATCTTTTACACCAAAGAACATAATATCTGTGTAAGGGTCTGCTGGTTCTCCTGATGCAGGATAAATTAGATCTGTACCTAAATCTACTGGAGGACCACCTTCCATTCCTGAAAACATCTGCATCTCAAACATTCCATTACACCATCCTAATTCTAGTGCATCTTCAGATGAATTATGGAAATTTAGATCAGGTGTCCATGTACAAGCACTGTTATTCATACAACCTGTTGCATTACCATCATTGTCAGCACAATTTCCTCCAAATGAACCTGGTTCACAAAATCCTGATTGTGTTTGACATGCACCTGCTCCTTGTCCTGCTTCTGTCCCAATACAATCAGCTGAATTTAAACTAAAACAAGATGGTTCACAACGGCCACCACCACCAGGAGCAAATGGATCTTGCATCCAAGTACAATTACTATCTTCTCCACATCCTGCTGGATCATCAAAATAAGCATCATGACATCTAAACATCCTAAAATCACAATGACCAAATCCACCATATGCATCTCTTTGCCATATACAATTTGTTGATTGATTACATGCATTACTGTCCATATTAAAACATGATTCACTCAATGTCATGTTAATATCACATGCTCCACCAGGTACATCTTTCCAATTACAATCAGAAATTGTATCACAACCTGTTTCATTTTCATTAAATTGCCAACATTGTTCACTTGGATGACCACAATGACCTCCTGCACCATATTTAAGATCAAATTCATCTTTTATCCATGCACAACCACCTGTTGAACAAGCACTGGCATCTATGTATTGACCACAGTCATTTTGATCAAGGAATTTTCCACCACAAAAATGATCAAATCCACAGTCAGGGTCATCACAATCTATCTTATTATCATTATCATTGTCTGAACCATCAAAACAAATTTCTCCATCATATCCTGATGGCATACAAATATAATTATTATTATCCCATTCACATGCTCCTGGTGTTCCTTTGCCATAAGCAGTACATTCTGATGAATCATAACATGAAAAACAATCATTTGCACAATATTTTGCACTTTTATCTTCACACCATCCATAGTCTCCGCTTGGATCAACTAACCACTTACATCCTGCACTACTACTATTACATTTTCCAGAAGCATTTTCTAAGAAATCACAAGATGAACATTCAGAGTCACAACTTTTTCCTCCACCAAACATCATATTAAATTTCATATCACACCAGCCCATGCCATTAAATGCATTTGTGTCTTCATGAAATTGACAAAATCCTAGTGTAGAATTTTCACATGCTGATCTTGCACATGTTGTATCTCCTGCTGTACAATCTGTTCTTGCTTTATCTTCACATGACCAACACATTTCATTACATCCTTCAATACCTGTACCAAATCCACCAAAACCCATTTCACACCATGAATCTGTGTCTGTTTTTTGGTTTCCATAAGAATCTGCATATTTGAATGTTTCTGTTATCCATGAACCACCTGTTGCTTCACATGATTCTTGTGAACCAATATCATCAAAAAATCCAGGACCACCACCACCAAATACACCTTCTTGATTAAATGTACATTTTGCTCCATCCCATTGGCATGGTTTATAATAATTTGTTATAGCTTGTTCACATAAAGATTGGTTTGTACCAATACCTTCACAACTAAGATCTAAACTACCCATATCTGATCTTGATTTACTATTGTTCATAATACACCTAGCCCATGCAGGAGCAGATGCATTCCATGAACACATTGTATTAAGTTTAGGAACCCTTTCACAAAATCTTGAATCTGTAATATTATTACATAGAATTCCTACATTAGATGTATGACTCCAATTAGTGACATCAGGACTACAATCTTCTGTTCCAGAATTCCATTCACATACAGTAATGTTTGCACAATTAGAATTTCCTTCAAATTCAGAACATTCAACCATTCTCATACCACCACCACCTGCACTTCCTTGCTGTGTATTTGTATCTTCTTCACATAATGAAGAACCCCAATTCCACATACATGGTTGACCATTTTGTTGTGCTTGTTCACATTGTGCTTGGGTTGTAAGTGCATAACAACCTGTTGTTGGAGGATCTCTAAAAGTAGTAGAACCACTATTTTGTATTTCATATTCTATAATTACTTCATCTTGTCCTCCATTTATAGAATTTATAAAAATATTTACATAAGTACCATTTGAAACATATGCTGTTAAGCCATCACCTAATTGACAAATTGGAAAACCTACTGATGAATAACCTGACCATGAACCTCCTAATGCAGGAATAGTATATGTATTGTTTAAATCAACATTAGGTCCAATGCCTCTTATATATCCATTTGATGGAATTAATGCTAAATCATAAGGACCAGAACAACCAGATACGCCTGTACTACTTTCCAAAGTAATATCATATCCTGCTGAAACTGCTGTTTCAGTTGTAAAATTAAAACCATTCCCATCTTTTGTCAATGTTACAGAACCCTGTACAAGAGCACCAAATGCAAATTGGCACAAAACAAATAACATAATTAGACTTATATTTAATAGAATTAAATTTCTTAACCTCATTTTTTCAAACCCCTCATTTTTTATTTTAATATTTTAATTAAAATAATGATATATATTTTTATTGATATAAGATATATATATATATCAATGATGGTTTAAGGCAAAGTTATATATAAATTTAACTGAGAATTTGAAAAAAAAGAATGAAAATTAGAAAAAATTAAACAAATAAAGAAAAAAATAAGAAAGAAAAGGAAACAAATAAAAAATATAAAATACAAAAATAAAAAACATAAAAGAAAAAAAGATAAGAAAAAAAAGATTTATTCTTCTTCTTCTGGTTTCTTTTTAACAACAAAGAAATATATAATCAATCCAACTATTATAATGATTCCTGCGATTAACCAACCAACCCATGTTATAATTACCTCTTTACAATCTTCTGGGCAATTGTCAACTGTTTCACCTTGTTCACAAATGTCATTACCACAAACAGGTTCTTCTGGTTCTGGTGGTTGTTCTGGTGGTTCTATTTTTTTTTCTGCTAGTTTTGTGTATTTTAGTTCTGCTTTTCCGTATTTGATTGATAATAAGTTTATCTTAAGGTCTGCGTGTCCATCATCATTAAGGTCTACTTCAGATGAACTTCCTACTTGTATTGTGATCACTTTGTCACCTACTTTTAATACCACATAATCATCTGCTACTTGGTCAATCTTTATCAAATAGTCAGTGCCATCTAATGTCATTGAAACACTCTCTCCTTTTTTCTGTGTCAAGATGATTCCTTCATAAAACTGGTCACCAAATTCGTCAAGGTCTTCTGCATCTGATACTGTTACAACTGCTCCTGCAGCTCCTGAACTAGTTGTTGAGCCACCTCCTCCAGTACTTGCTGCTGCTGCAGCTGTTACTGGAACACCACAATCTGTTCTACATACATTTTCAGATTCAGTACATGAATCTGCTGAACCTCTTGTTTCTAAACCATTACATGTTCCGTCACCACAATATGTTGCACCTGATGCTATTGTTAAGTCTAATGTTGTAACTTGTCCTCCTGTCCATGTGCTTGTATTAGAAGATTCTGCACATCCAAGAAAAAAGGTGATTGTGTCTCCTGTCAAGTCTTCATCATTGCTTCCTTGGACTGGAAGATACATTGGTGGTAATGATGATATATTTCCATAATAACCTGCTTCTGTTATAACAATAGTTGAACCTGTTCTATAAGTCCCACCAACTCTAGCTGAAATAGATGCACTTACTGCTATATCTGTTGAGCCTGCTTTAGCTGTTCCTGTAAAACTATGTGGAAAGGGTGGAACAGATAATACAAAAAATGAGAATATAATTAAAAAAATGAGCATGATAGTTGAATTTAGAATCAATTTATTATTTATTTGTTTCTTCATATTGTTTCCCTCGTTAAAATTAAAAAAATGTTAAATTAAATCAAATCAAAACATAAATAAAAATAAAAAAATTGGAAGATTTGTTTATCTTCCTTTATCTTCCTGAACCACTAGGTAGTAAACTTCTACTTGTTGCGTCTTCTCTAATATGTATCCAATAACCTGTTCCTTTTATTAATTCTTTTGTTTCTGTTGTTGATCCAACTGTTGAAGTATATGCTAATCCTGTCCAGTCATAAAGATATGACCATGTTGGTGTTGTTGTTGCTGTTGTACTTATTAATGATGCTAATGAATCAATTGCTGCTCCACTAGATATATTGTTAAGTCCAATCATGTTCCATCCTGTTGATAATGTTCTTGCTGTTGGTGTTGGCATTGTTCTTGATACATCTAATGCACTTGTAATTGGTGCAAAATATGCTTTTTGTGATGTGTTTACTTTCATTGCATATCCTTTTAATGGTTCCATTGTTGTTGGAATTTCCCATGCATCGCTTGTATCATTGTACCAATATACTGTTTGGTATGTTACTCCTTGTAATGCACTTGAAACAGCTGTGTTTCCTAATGTCAATGGTACTGAGATCAAGTCCCAACCTTGTCCACTGTTTCCACCTGTAACATTTACAACAATGTTTATTACTGCATAATCTGTTATATTATTTGTTGTTGTACCATCTATTTGTGTATCTTCATACCACATTGCAACTGTATCTCCTTGTCCTGCATTTACTGCATTTATTGAGTGTCCTGTTCCTGGAGTTTCAACAAATGAAATTGTTAAGTTACTAAATATACCTGTGTTTGCTCCTGTCTCTGATGTTGTAAATGATGTGTGTGTTGTGCTTTCGTCTGAGTTATACATAACTGTTACTGTATCAACAGCGTCATTATCAGTGTTTGCATCATAATCAACTATTGTAAAATTTCCATTGCTTGTTGCTGTTTCTGTTACATTATAATCATTGCTAGCAAATACTGCTGTTGATGCTGTATAATAACCAACTTGTTGTTCTAATATTGGTTCTGGATTTGCACCACTAGAACCATTTAATGTTGGATCATAGTAGACATATATATATTGTTCAATATTACTTGAATCTACATATATTGAATCTGCATCTCCTGCTGATGTACTTACATCATAAGTAACTGTATAGACACCTGTGTTTGCACCTGTTTCATTTCCTGATAATAATGTTAATGTTGAATTTGTTGTTGAATTAACTTTAATTTCTATTGTATCTGCTGCTGAAGCATTGGAATTATTACCAGCATCATCTACTGTGATAAGATAAGTTTCTGCACCTGTTGTTGGTATAAATCTTGTTGCATTTATTGTTATTGTTTGTGTATCATTACCAACTGTTGCTGTTACTGTTTTCCATGTACTATCTGTTGCATCTAAGTAATGTGCTTTTATCCATCCACCTGCTGTTACATTCAAATAATAATAATCATTACCACTCATATTATGATATGATCTATTTGTTTCAGATGAACTTAATGTAATATTAAGAGGACCGTCATCTCTTGCAACAGATGTACTAAACACACCAGTTATTGCATTTGTTCTATTCAATGTAATATTAATTCCAGCCTCATACTCACTACTATTTAAGATAATTGTAGTCATATTTAGTTGTGTTGCATTATCATTATCTGTTACAGTAATCACAACATTATCATTATTCAAATGATAAATATTTTTATTCAATGTGATTGATCCTGTTTCTTGTAGATCAACTGTTTCAAACACTACTGCAGGATCTGAGCCATCAAATCCTTTGTTATCATTGTACATAATTTGTATGGTATCTCCTTCATCTACATATAATGTGTTTGTATCTCCATCTGAAGCTAATAATGAAAATGTTAAATTTGCAAATGTAGTAGATGAACAACTTACAAGTGCATCTCTAAATTCTCCTGAATCTACATTTGTTTCATTTAGACCCATGTTAAATCCTGTTGGATCTGATGTAGAGTTAACTGTTACTGTTACACATTGACTAGTTACATTATCAGTGTTTTTACCAGCATCTGTTAAATTAAAAAACATACTGCTTGAAATAGTAAATGTAGTTGAAACAGCTCCTGGTGCATCTGTTATATTCATTCCACCATTTTGATCCATCCAAGCTGTTATTGATGAGGTAACTGTTGTTCCTGTTGCATCTGTATAATTAATATAAATCACATCTCCTGCTGATACATTCAGTGTGAAATTATCATTTGAGAAAAGAGATGAATATACTGATGCATCTCCAAATATTAATCCACCTGTTGCATTAGGTATTGAAAACACTGATGAATCTGCGCTTGTTGCTGTTCCTGCTTCATTTGATTCATTCAATTGAACAGTGATTCCTTCTTGTCCTAATCCTATACTTGTAGTTGATTCAACTGTTATACTTGCAAATTCAATTGCACTTGCATCTGTGTTTAAATCACTATCATTTACTTTAATCAAAATACTATCTCCAGTACCAAATGCTTGTCCAGACCAATTAAATGATAATACACCAACATCATGGACATCTAAGCTGATAGGTCCTAACTGAGGTGTTAAATCTGCATCAGGAGTATCTCCTGAAAAGTTTGACTGATCATTGTATGTTATATTTATGAATCCACCATCTCTTGACATTATTTGTAAATTTGTTCCACTCCAATAACTAGTACTTAGAGAAGATGAAGTGTTTGCAAATAATGTAGTTCCATTCAAAGCAAAAGTACCTGTGTTTGCAGCTGTTTCATTCATTCCAACTATCATGCTTCCTAATGAGTTCCAATTCACATCATAACTAGTTATGGTCAGGTATGCTGCATTATTATCAATTGCAGAATAATCTAAATTAGTTCCATTATCATATACTGTAAATATATCTCCAATTCCTGTTGAATTATCAGGATCTAGTTCTGTTGTTGCGCCTGCTACTAAGTATCCTAATGAATCTACCCAGATTAAGTCACTTGCTATTACTGAATTTCCATCAAAATCAGTATCAAGATAAGACATGTTTATGTTATCACCTGAAACAACTTGTAATTCATTTGTGTTATCATTGATTCCAGTTGTGTTGAGATTAAAAAGATAATTTGTTGCATCTTCACCAGCACAAGCAACTTGTGTATAAACTGGACTGTTCACTGTTGATTCATTTAAACAAATACTAATATTAAAAAATGATGAAGTATTAACATTAATAATTACTTGTTGTGTTGTAAGTGGATCTGTATCAATACCTGAATCATTATAACCAATTCCAAAAACACTTGTTGCAGCTGTATCAGAAATATAAGTAGATCCTGTGTTTAATGTTCCTGTTCCACCACTTAACCAATATAAAACACCTGTTTGCTGCATAATGACTGTATCTGAAACAGTGCTATAAGTTGCAGTAATTACTTCTTGTTTGTGTGGATTATTAGTCACTTTAATTGAATAATTAGTATAATCTGTTCCGTCTGCTGGCATTGATGAAACAACAGTTGAAACATTTATACATTGCATTGCATTAAATGGAAAAGAACCATTCACTAATATATTAAAAAAGTCAGAAGCAACATCTGTCTCATTCAATGTTACAAGAATTCCTGTTGAATTAGTTGTTGAAGTCAAAGTAACATTGACCTGTTCAACAACAGTATTACTTTGTCCATCAACTGACAAATTCAATTTTATACAATCATCAGAAGTCAAAGGACTACTCCTTGATTTATCTGCATAAGACGAGTCTGTTATGTTAATATAAGTTGTAACAGCAGAAACAGAAAAAGCCATAAAAGCCATTAGTATTAATAAACTCACAAGTAATATATTTGTTTTTTTTACCATTTTTAAATCCACCTCATTTTTTGTTCCATTTGGAATTTTATAGTTTTTCTAGTAAATAGAGCTATTTTCAACTCTCTTAACTAATTTTTTTACTTTTTCAAACTTCTTACAAGTTTTCATAAGTTAAATTTTACCCCTCAAACCCTATATCAGTGATTTGAGACTCTTTTTAATTTTTGACCAATATAATAAGTATATTGGTTTAAATGTATATCAACGCATGTTAGTATTTAAAGCTTTTGTTTTTGAGCTTGTTTTTTTGATTAAAAACAGGTTTGTTTTGCTTTTTAAACATGCTTGGTTTTTTGATTTTTTTACTCAAAATAAGACTTATTTTGTCTCATTTGTGTCTCAATAAGTCTCATTTTTGTTTGATTTTGTCTTAATTTTGTCTCAGTTTGTATATCTTTTTTGTCTCAATGAGTCTTTTATAATCTGATACTAGTTTGAGACTTTATCACTATAATCTTTACATCATTGATATCAATTATGTCTATCAGGTTTCTTTTTTTAAGTTCTTCAAAGTAACGATAAAATGATGCTTTTGAACAATAATTATTTTCATCAACAATAATGTCTTTTATCTCTGGCAAAGTGTATTGACCTGATGAAATTACATTAAGAATTTTTTGTTTTATAACTGGTTTTTTATTTCTTTTTAGACGACGCATTATTTCTGTCTGTAATCCTCTGTTTGAATGTTGTATAGGTCGCTGTATTTGCTGCTGCATAGGTTGTTGTATTTGTTTTTGCATTGATTGCTGTATTGGTTGCTGTATTGGTTGCTGTTGATTTATAGTCGGTGTTTTGGATTGTGATGAAATCTTTTTTAAAGAAGAATTCATGGTTTTTAATAAGGATTTTATCTGTTTTAATTCTTTAGATAATGTTGAGATTTCAGTGTTTAGTTTATTTATGTTTTTAGAATTGGATTCAAGTTTGTCTGAATTCAGAGTTATGTCTTGTTTAATCTTTGAGAAAGTTTTCTTTAGAACTGTCTTTAGCAATTCTAATTCTCCCCTATCACCAGTTTTCTGCATTATATAATATTTATTCTTTTATATTTATAAATGTTGTGCAAATTTTTATATATAATAGAATAAAAAAGACTAATATGATTATTAATTTAAGTAAAAAAGAAATAAATCGTATAATTGTTCATAAAAAAAGATTATTAACCAATGTATTTAGTCAAGGAACTGGCCTATTATTTAGAAGAAAATTAAAAGATAAAGGTTATGTGTTTGTTTTCAGAAAAGAACATATAATTGGCATAACAATGATTTTTGTTTTTTTTTCTATTGATGTCTTGTTTTTGGATAAAGAGAAGAGAGTTGTTGAAGTTGTTGAGGGTCTTAAACCTTTTAAAAATTACTGGCCAAAGAAAAAAGCAAAGTATGTTGTTGAACTGCCTAAAAATACAGTAAAAGAGAAAGAGATTAATGTTGGAGACAGATTGCAATTCTGAATCTCGGTGAGAATATTGTTCTAAAATTTATTCTAAAATATTTATATCAATACATAAACTTCTTTAGTCAATCCTTTATGTATATAGATCTTAAAATTATATCTTATTTTGTATTTACTTTGTTTTATAATGGTTCTAAAATTAATAAAATCAGGAACACCAATGACAATTGTTTTTGGTTTGATTTTCTTTCCACAAAGTTCTAGAAATTGTTTATATAGTTGCTTTAGTTCTTTATTCACTTTTGTATTTCTGCCATAAGGAAGGTCTGTTACAACATATTTGTATTGTTTATTTATTGTTAATGCATCTTTGTTTATTAGTTTATAATTTAGTTTGTTATTTGTTTGGTTTGTTTTATAATGGTCTAAATTAATTTTGCACTTTTTTAATTCAATATTATTAATATCATAACCAATACATTTTCCGCCGAGAAGTCCATACTCTATTAATATTCCACCTACACCGCAGAATGGGTCTATCAGTGTTTCATTTAGGCGAATACCTGACAAATTTATCATTGCTCTTGCAAGTCTTGGGTCTAAGCTTGTTGGTGATAACTCAGGTCTTTTGTGCGGCTTTCTCCCACTGAAATTTTCTTTGTTCTGGTGCAGAAGTTTTGCAATAATTACTTTTGTTTTAGTAAATATAAAATGTATTTCTGTTTTTGAATTGTCTAGTTTAGCTTTTGGTTTTATTTTGTTTTTTTCTAGATTATCCCAAATTAAGTCTGCAACATATCTGTCTGTAGGTATTTTGCTGTTCTTTACTCTAACACAGAAATTGGTTTTGTATATTTGTTTCCAATCATATTTTTTTATATTGTCTGTTAGATTTTTTGGTTTTGACATAAATAATAATTGATATATTGATTTTGTGTATGCAAGGCGATTTATTTTATTTTGTTGTTTTTGATACTCTCTTGTTTTATCATTTATGTCTGGATCAAGGATAAGATAATTGTCTAGAAGTTTGTATTCATCAGTATTAAACACAGACAAAACTTCTGCTTTTGAGAGTTTTAGGTTTTGTTTTGATAAATTGAAGATGAGTTTCATAATATGATTTACAATTCAATAAACTTTATAAATTATTCTTTTATTCTATATAATTATGAGTAAAAAAAGAATGATAGATAATGTGTTGGAAGATAAATTATTATTAGTATTTGTTGTATTTTGTATTACATTAATAAGTTCTCTTGTATATGCACAGGATAATAATGAAAATCATCTAACATTATTAGCTGTTTCTGAGATGGGTGATGGTAATTTGACAGGTGCTACTGCTGATCTGTTTTTAGAAATAAAGCCTGGTGAAGGAAGAGTCTTTATTGACACATTTCCTTTGACAAAACTAGATACACAGATTTCAACAAGATTTGCAAAAGAGATTGCATGTGATTTTTTAAAACGAAACAAAGGTGTTTTAGGATATGTTGATTGTGGTAATTATGATTTTATTTATAAGATCAAAGCAAAATCTCCCATTATAGGAGGGCCTAGTGCAGGTGCTGCTATATCATTATTAACAATATCAAGTTTAGCTAACCTGGATATTAATGAGAAAGTTGCAATAACAGGTACAATTAATTCAGGAGGGCTTATTGGAGTTGTTTCTGGAATAAAAGCAAAGATTGATGCTGCATATGAATCAGGAATGAAGAAAGTATTAGTAGCATATGGTACAAATCTAGAATCTGATGATGAAAAAGATCTAAGGCAATATGCAAAAGACAAAGATATTGAATTATTAGAAGTTGAAGATCTTAATGATGTTGTTTTTTATTTTACTGGTCAAAAGATTAGAAGAACAGAAAAAGAGCTTAAGATCAATGAAAAATATTCAGAAATAATGAAAAAATTATCACAAGAACTGTGTGAAAGAAGTAATACTTTGCTAGGTAAATTAGGTGTGGTTATTGATGATGATTTAGAACTATTAAAAGATATTGATGAACAATTAAATAAAAGTGAAAAATCTTATGAAAGCGGCAAATATTATTCATCTGCTAGTTATTGTTTTGGTGCTAATGTTAAATTAAACAGTTTGTTCCTATTGCAGCAAAATATGTCGCATCAGGATGGTTTATTATATGCAGAAGTACTTGAAAAAAAAGTTCTTTCTCTTGAAAAAGAAATTGATTCTATTGAAATTAATACTATTTCTGATTTACAAACATACATGGTTGTAAAAGAAAGAATAATTGAAACAAAAGAATTATTAAATGATGTAAAAAATGTTTATAATAAAAAATATATTTATGACTTAGGATTTGCAGAAGAAAGATATTATAGCGCCTTGTCTTGGAAGATTTTTTTTGATTCTAATATTGGTGAAAAAAATTTATTTGAAGATAAAAAAATTGTTAAAAGATTGTGTGAAAAAAAATTAGAAGAAGCTCAAGAAAGAACACATTATTTAGCATTAATCATTCCTATTGATCTTGACAATATCCATAATGAGATTGATTATGCTATCAAAGACATGAATAATGAAGATTATGAATTGTGTTTGTTTAAATCTTTGAAAGCAAAAGCTCAAGCAAATTCTATTCTTAATATAATCAATACAAAAGAAGAATATATTAATAAATCACTTGAAACAAAGCTTAAGATTGTTAAAAATAATATAATTCTTGAAAATGAAAATAATATATTTCCTTTGATGGGATATAGTTATTATGAATATGCAGATGAACTAAGATATGAAGATATTGGTTCTGCTTTATTATATGCTGAGTATGCATTAGAATTAAGTAATTTTCACCTTTATTTAGATAGTGAGATAAAGAGAGTTAAATTTAGCAGTAATAAGGAGTATGAAGTCTATATAGTTGTTTTTCTTATAGGAGTAGCAGTTGGGCTTTTATATAATTTTAAGCTTGTTAAAGGCAAAAAAAGACGTAAATCACGCAGAAAAACTAAATAAAGCTCATTTTACAATATAAAGGCTGAATAAGTTATTTTAGAAGATATAGATTAAAAACCCCTGGGAAGGCCTCCGAAGAAACCTTCCTTGGGGAAAAAAGAGGTGATAGATCGTAAATTTATGATTAGAAGTGCTAAACACCTCTAATTTACTTTTGTATGTTACTACTATATAGTAGATGGTTCTAATATATAAACATTTCGGTTGTTGAGTACTTAAAAGTGGTGAAGTGTGGGAAGATTTATAAACTAATAAAAATTATCACAGGTAGTATTCAAAAGTGGACTAAAATAAAAGATTATTAAATATAAAGATGTTAAAAAAAAACCACAATATAGAAGAAATCGTAGAAAATTTATCTTCAGACAAAGCAAAAATTAATTTTATTAAAGATTTAGTTGAAAATAATAAGTTTGATTTAATTGAACAGATCTCTAAAAAATATTTAAAAATGTATTTAGAAAAAAAGAAATATTATTCTGAAAAAAGTGATCTTGTAAAATTAGCAATAATTTCAAAAAAAATAGGGTTAGAAGAGAAAGCGATAGAATTATTTTCTAAGGAAATTAAAAGATTAGTAAAAGAAGATGAAATAAAAGAGGCGAAAGAATTAGTAAAAAAAGCAAAAGATATTACAAATCAAGAAGCAAAACTAGAAGAGATCGCTAAAAAAATATATGCTGAAAAAATTGAAGAATTAGAAAAAACAAAAGATTTAGAAAAAGTAGGAAAATTTTTGTTTAAAATTGGGTTGAAAGAAAAGGCCACAAATGTATATAATAAACTCATAGATAATTATTTAAAGAAATTGGAGAGTTCTACAAATAAATTATGTGAAACAATAATAATTACCATGAGAGAGATTTGTGATTGTTTTGAAGAGCTTTTTGATTATCAATCGTTAGATATCTATCTTTTACACAAAATAATGATGAAATTAAGTGATTATTTAGAGATAAATCTAGAAAATAAAAGGGATATTCTCCATGAATACTTAGTAATTGCAGAAGAACTTAATTTAAATGAGAGAAAAATAAAATTAGTAGAAAAATATGTAGAATATAATCTCAAGTTAAAGAAATTTTCTCCTTTCTCGGTTTTAGATAAAATGAATTTCGAAAAACAAGAAATAAAAAAGTTGAAGGATAAAAATGTCCTTGTTGCTGCAAAATTTGCAAAATCAATGTTCAAAAATAAAGATTTAATAAAAGAAATAAAATTAAAAGCTTATCAAAAATTAAAAAACATAGGAGGACGAATAAATCCTACAGAATTTTTGGAAGAAATCATTGATTACACTGAAGATCTTCATGAGAAGTTGGAATTATGTGAAGAACTTGCAAATCTTTATGTTGAAAGAGGAGAATTTGAAAAAGCAGAAGAGTTTACAAAAGAACACAAATTATTTTCTCTCAATTCAGAAATTAAAAAGAAGATTATCAAAAAATGTGAAGGAAATTTGGAATATTATGAAAAAAAAGGAACAAGCAAATTAGGAAGTGCAATAAAATTAAGTATTTTAAATATTTTAATCTACATAATGGAATTTGTAGATTTTAATTATGGATACTACATAACAAAAAACTTCCATTCTACGGCTTTAAGTTATAAAATACATGATTTAGAAATAGAAATAATAGCGCATTACAGGGTAAAAGCGGGATATTTATCAAAAGCTGCAAAGAATGCAAAGATAATAAAAGAAGATGAAAAAGCAAATAAATTATATATAGAATCAAGTAAATATTTCATAAAAAGCAAAGATTATGGTGATGCTATTCGCTCCCTTAAAAAAACAACAGAAACTGATTCTGTTAGAGATTTTTGTTTAGAAACTATGAAAAATATGGCTGAAAGAAAAGAATTTAGTTGTGTCATAACATTAGGCGAAATTCATAAACAAGAAAAAGAAGCAGAAAAAATCTGTCTAGATTATATGAATGAATATGAAAAAGAAGAAAGGTATGACAGAACAATAGAAATTGCTAAATTACTTGGATTAGAGCATAAAGTCAAGGAAATAGCTAATAAAGGAATGGAATATTATGAGTCAGAAGGGAGGTTTTATATGTCTAAACGTCTTGCTAAAGAAGCTGGATTTGAGGATAAAGTTAAGTATTATGAAAACTTGGAAAAAATGACAAGCAAATAAACTTTTATTCAAAATAAAAAGAGATATTTTTATAAACAAACACTTGTTCTAATAACACATGAAATGCATACACTGCTCGAAGCCAGCTAAGTTAAAGTTTACTGATAAACATCTTTGTGCTAAATGTTTGTGCAAAATAATAGAAAAAAGGATAAGGAAATATCTTAGGTTGAGTAAAGTTATTACTAAAGGTGATAAAATCTATATTGATTCTGATGTTTGTAAATATTTTATTGACAAAATCATAAGTTTTCCAATTGAAAGAGTTAAAAGTAAAAATAAAGCAGACAAAGTTGTTGTTCCATGGACTCTAGACCATGAGTGTATAATGTTTTTGGATAAGTTTGGTGAAAAAAACTTTAAATTGGATATGTTAAAAAATAAAAAGAAAATTGTAAAATTGTTCTTAACAATAGATGAAGCGTCTTTGATAGAGTTTTGTAAGATTAATAAAATTAAGTATGAACCAATGAAAAAGAGCAAAATGAAGAAAGAGTTAGATAAATTGGTTGAAAAATATCCTGAGATGAAGTATTCTTTAGGTAAAAGTATTGGAATTTTGAAAAAATTATAAATGTTTTAAAATCATATTATAGATTTTGTTAACTCCTTGTTCTATAGTATTGCTATTGTCAATAGAATAATCAAATAAATCTTTATAATTTGGCAATTCTTTTGTCTGTTTTAAACCAATATTCAACAAATGTTTTCTTTTTAGTTGATCTGTCTCAGAAATTAATGCCCTTTGTTTCAAAACGTCCTCTTTAGCATAAATAAAAAAGGAAACAACATTTTTAAAATCTTGTTTTATTTTTTTGATAACAGAGTAATCCTGAGATAATTGAATAAACTTAACATTTTTAGTATTATCTTTAAAATCCTCTTTCTTATAACCATAAAGAAAGTCATTTTTCTTTGCAATGTATAGGTAATTGTTATTTCTAAACTCTTGCTCAGATATATGATTATGGTTAAATGATTTTTCAAGAGGTTTCTTTGATCTTGTTGTGTCAGATATGATTTTACATGAATGTGGTATCTTTTTGACTAATTCATTTATTAATACACTTTTCCCGACATAAGATGGTCCTGAAAATATTATTATTAATGACATAATAATAGAAAAAGACTACTAGTTTTTTAAGTTTTTGATTAATTTTAAAAAACATTTAAATACTTGTTATGTATTTCTATATATTACAATGGATGATCAACATAAAAAATTCGTAGAAAAGATGCTTGAAAGCGCTGAAGATAAAAAAGAAACAAAGCCGCAACAAAGATTTGGTAGTGTTAATACAGATGATGTTGAAAAAGCTGTAGATAATATAAAAAAAGGAAAAAAAGCTGACGAAGAGTAAGGCTATTTTATTTTTTTAATAAATTCATCAGAATCAATCACTTCACCATACATCTTAGGCCAAATGAATTCTTTAAAGTGCTTTTGTATTTGTTGCCTGTCTATTCTATCAAAAGCTTCTACTAAGTCTTTTAAAATAATTAAATTATATCCATGTGAAAAACCTTCTTTAATTGTTGCATCAACACAACCATCACTGACAATTCCTGTGATTATTAGATATTTAATATTGTGTTTTTTTAATACTTTGTCTAGATTAGGGTTTGAGAATGCACTGTAAGTGTTTTTTGTTATGATTATATCATCTTTGTCAGGCTTTACTTTGTAGAATTTTGTGCTAAAATCAGTTTTATCTTGTGTGTAAAATGTTTTTTTAGGATCTTTGTAAAGCTCTCTTAAGTTTTGAGGTAGATGTTCTTTGTCCCATTTTACATTGTTGATGTATATTATTTTTCCACCGAGTTGTTTGTAGTTTTTTATAAACTTTATTAACTTAGGAATCATCTTACGAATCTTTTTAAATGTTATATTAAATTTCTTTCTTTCACATTTTTCACTACAACAATCATTGACAATGTCTATTACAAGCAGTCTTGTGTTTTTGAAGTGTGGTTTCATCATCTTCATAATTATTATCTTAAATTATATCTTAATGTTTATTCTATTTTTTCTTTTTATCTTGTTTTTTATTATTCTTTGTAAGCTCTGCCCTTATTATTGCTTCTTCCATTTCTTTTACAGATTTTTGCAAAAGTCCTGTTTTAATTTTAGAATTGTTATCATCTTTGTTTTTTAAGGAATTTAGTTTTCTTTTATAATGTCTTAACTTGTCCTTTGTTGTGTTTGGATCATTCATATGTTTTTTTAGCCTATTATCTCTTGCCAAATTAAAAAAATTCATAACTGATTTAATAATAGATTTTATTATACCCATTTTATTATACTTTAGTTCATATAAATATATAAATGTAACTATGTTTTCTTGGTTTTATGAAAAAGATTGTGATATTGATTTTGTTGTTTTTGTTAGTTGGTTGTACACAAGAGATGACTTCAAGAGTTGTTGAAGATATAAATAACAATATTGATAATAATAAAAATACAAATAACAATTATGAAAACATAACATACATCAAAGTATACTTCTGCCCTCGCGACAGGTGTATGGATCAGTTAATTGAGTTAATAGAAAGTGCAAATGAAAGTGTTCATTGTGGATTGTTTGATCTAGATTTGCGTGATCTTATTAATACATTTGACAAGATGTCTTATTTAGTTGATGTTAGATTAGTAATAGATGATGAAAATCATGATAAGTATTTAGCAAAAAAAGAATATGTGCGTTGGGATGATACTAGTCAATTAACTCATAATAAGTTTTGTATAATTGATAATAAAATTATTAGCACTGGAAGTTTTAATCCTACTCATAGAGGTAATTTTGTTAATAATAATAATCTAGTTATAATAGATTCTGAATTACTTGCAAAGAATTATGAAGATGAGTTCAGAGAGTTGTGGCATTATGAGTTTTCTGGTGGTCGTAAGGTTGTGTATCCAATAATTGATACAAACTTTGGAAAAATAGAGAATTACTTCTGTCCTGAAGATCAGTGTAAGAATAATGTTGTCCGTGTTCTTGATTCTGCAAATGAATCAATAAAATTCATGACATTTTCACACACACATGATGATACTGGAGATATTTTAGTTAAGAAACATTTTAAAGGTGTTAATGTGCAAGGTGTTTTTGAAAGAACACAGAATAATGCTTGGTGTGAGTATGATAAATTAGAACAATTTGGTCTGAATATTAAATGGGATGAAAACAAAGCAAACATGCATCATAAAGTTTTTATTGTTGATGAAAAGATTGTAATCACTGGTTCATTTAATCCTTCTTCTAACGGAGACACAAATAATGATGAAAATGTTTTGATTATCTATAATGAAGAAATTGGAAAAAAATATATTGAGGAGTTTGATTATGTGTGGAATTATGTGCCTAATCAAGATATGCAGATAAGAAATGCAACAGGTTTGGTAATAAAGAAAGTTATGTATGATCCTACTGGTGCTGATAAAGGTAATGAATATGTTGTTTTGTATAATGTTGGTGAAAATGAAATTGATCTAAGTGGATTTAAATTACAAGATCATAAAGCAAATTATAAATTAAGTGGTTTTATTCCAGCGAATAAAGAGTTTAAGTATTCTAGTAATAGAATGGCATTAAAGAATTCTAAAGGTTCACTCTACCTAAAGAATGAATATGAAGAAGTAATTGATTCTGTGGCATGGGAAGGGTTTAATGATTGGAAACTAGTTGATAAGGTTGGACAGGGATTGGTAAGAAGTAAATTTGATAATGTTAATGATGAGGGAGAATGGGAGTGAAGTATAGAAATATTTAAATAAGACTTTTCCTAAATAATAAATATGCCTATTCATGAGCAAGCTGAAAGGATTGAGAAAAAGGATGTTGGTAGTATTGATATGGTGTTAAAAGCAAACCATAAGCAAAAAACAATAGGAAATTTATCTGTTTTAACTGGAAACATAAAATTAATTCTAGAACAGGAAGAAAGAGAATATACTAAGGATTCATCTATAGTCTATAATATATTAGCTGAAACTTCTAAAGGGAGAAGGTATTTTTTGAAATTTGCAGATACTGATCCTGAACTAATACCATTAGACTATTTTAATCAATTGTCAAAAGAATTAGAAACAGGAAAAAAAGTGATATATATTTCTCCAGATAGTAAGAAAGGTAGTATTACGTATGCACATTTGATTCCTAATAATAAATAAAAAAAATAAAAAAACTTATTCAACCAACCCAGCCTCTTTTCTCAAAATCTCAACTTTATCTGTTTTTTCCCATGTAAAGTCTGGATCATCACGACCAAAGTGTCCGTATGCTGCTGTTTTTCTGTAGATAGGTCTTTTTAATTGTAATTGGTTCAAGATATCTGCTGGTTTTAAAGGAAAAAATCGTCTCACCAAGTCCTGGATCTTGTCTTCTGGTATTTTGTTTGTTCCAAAACAATTTATGTTAACTGAAATAGGTTCTGCAACACCAATTGCATATGCTAATTGTATTTCGCACTTGTCTGCTAAACCAGCTGCTACAATATTTTTTGCTGCATACCTTGCTGCATATGCTGCACTTCTGTCAACTTTGCTTGGATCTTTGCCTGAGAATGCACCACCACCATGTCTTCCTAAGCCGCCGTATGTATCTACAATGATCTTTCTTCCTGTCAAACCTGCATCTGCATATGGTCCTCCTCTGATAAATGCACCTGTTGGGTTTACATGAAAAATTGTTTTGTCATCTATGTATTCTTGACAAATTGGTTTTATAACTTTGTCAATTATTTCTTTTTTTAATTCATCAAAGTTAATATAACCTTCGTGCTGTGTTGAAACAACTACTGTGTCTACTCTTAATGGTTTGCCTTGTGTATCATATTCTACACTTACCTGAGATTTTCCATCTGGTCTTAGCCATGTTAACATTTTTGATTTTCTTACTTCACTTAAACGTTTTACCAATTTATGTGCAAGTGTAATTGGTAATGGCATTAGTTCTGGTGTTTCATTACATGCATAGCCAAACATCATTCCTTGGTCACCTGCGCCTTGTTCTTTGTGCAAACCTTTGCCTTCTGATACTCCTTGTGAAATGTCAGGAGATTGTTCTGTTACTTGTGTCCAAACTGAACATGTTTCATATTCTATGCCATATTCTGCTTTTGTGTAACCAATTTCTTTTATTGTTCTTCTAACTGTTGCAGGAATGTCTATGTAACCTTTTGTTGTCATTTCTCCAAATACCATTACACCTCCGTTCTTCACACCCACCTCTATTGCTACCCTACTATCTGGATCCTGCTTAAGAGCCTCATCCAAAATAGCGTCGCTGATTTGATCTGAAAGTTTATCAGGGTGACCCTCGGTTACAGATTCAGAACTTAATATTATTTTTTCAGTCATTTTATTCACCTCTGTATGTTTTAATACTGTAATATTAATATCTTAAATTAGGGTTTATAAAGACTTAGAGTGAGAATTTGGTAAATTAGAAGTTTAAACTATTTCTGCTGTCACACTTCTCAACAGATGTTTTGTTATTTTTACTTTATAGAATTTATTCAATGGTAATCTTTCTTTAATACCAATTACTAAAGGATATGTGCCTAATTGTCTTGCAAATGTTGTGTTTCCATCATATATTTCTGTTTTAACTTTGCTAAGTATTGTGTCTTCTGGAACTAAATTCTTTAACATCTGTGCATCAATGTTTTGCCTTATCTCATTTCGCCATTTCCAATAATACTTTTTGTTCTTTCTGATTGCTTTACTTTGGTTGAATATCTTTGTCTGTGGAAACTGAACTACTTGTCTGATGTTGATTCTTCTGAGTAGGAGTTTGTTGTCTAGGATTTTTGTTAGCCACTTTATGTTTTCTTTGTGAGTTTGTTTTGTTTCACCTATCAAGCCGAAGAGCAGATTAATACCAGGCAAAAACTTAGGCATACCATTGTCACCTCTCACAGAGCCGTGTTTGTTTATGATCTTAATTGCTTTGTATGTTGTTTCTGGATCAGAATTAAGATTATTTTGTTTTATGACAATTGGATCAAAACTTTCTTGGCCAAGCGCAGCGATGTTACCAGGTGTGCAGTACTTTACAACTAATTTTACTTTTTCTTCTGTAACATTTGCTGGGTTTATGTTGTCTATGTGTAATATTTTACTATATTTTGCTGCATTGGTAAGGAGTTGTTCAATTTGTTTTTCATCTCTGGAAAAAAAATCACTTTGTTTACCGAGTCTATAGTTTTTTGCTCCATGTTTGTTTAATGCTTTTATTTCATCGATGATGTCTTTAGTATTTCTTAGCTCGAATTTATGTTTAATTGGTTCTAAACAGAATGAACAATGGTTTTTTCTTGAACAACCAACTGCTGTTTCTATTTCTAACATTGTGTTTGGATAACTTGGATGATGTTTTACTAATTCTGCTCCTAGAATTGAAAGTTTTTGTATTTCATTGAAGTTGAATGTTTGTTGAAAATCTTTGAAATCATTTTTTAATAATTTTGGTAATTTTATTGCTAGGTTTGTGATTTTATAATCAAAACCAGACTCTACTTTTGTTTTTCCACCTCCATACAAACCAGAGCCATAGACAGCTGGGCCTGTCAAAATTGTCTTTGGAAGATTTTGGAATTCACTTAGTAATGTTTTTACTTCTTTTGTTGTTCCTGGAAGTGCTGATAAATACTTGCCTGGTGTGTGTTCACCTGCTATTATGATTATGTAATCTGTTTTTTCTAAAATTTGTTTTATGTCTTTGTGGTTTTTTGTTAAATTGTATGTTTTTATGTCTGTTTTGATTTGTTTGTTTGGTAGGACTAATTTTTTTCTTTGTTTTATGTGCTTAATATAGAATCTTAGATCATCTATAGTAATGTAAATGTACTTGTTTTTTGTTTCTTTGACTGCTCCTGCAATATATCTTGGATATGTGCCTAAGTATGGAGGCACACCTAGACCAGAAGGTTCGTCTGTGTAGCAGTCTAGTATTGTGAATAACATATTTTATATTGAAATAGGATAACATATATAAATGATGAGGTTATTAACTAAAGATAATTTGAAAAAAAGAAAAAAAATAAAACAATCATTGAAAAAAATAAAAAGCAAAGTTAAGGATAAGATAGGTAAAAGAAAACTTAACACTGCCCTTGTATTCACATTCATAAGAATTATATTATCACCGATTATTATGGTTGCTTTATTGCTTGGTAAGTTTAAGACTGCTGTTATTCTGTTTATTATTGCAGGATTAACTGATTATTTTGATGGTTACTTTGCTAGAAAAGAAAAAAACATAACATTCTTTGGAAAAATCATAGATCCTATTGCTGATAAATTCTTAATTAATCTTACTGCTATAGGTTTAGTTATTAGACTAGGGTTTCCATTGTGGGCTTTAATTATTTTTCTGATCAAAGATATTGGAATTATTTTTTATGGACTTTATATGTTAACAAAAGATCTTAAGAGAGTAATTAAAACAACCATATTTTCAAAAGCAACTACTTTTTTACAGATTGTTGCGATTGTGATCTTTGTCTTAGGTGAATATTTTAGTTTTTTTGAAAAAATAAGTATTGGTGCTATCTTTATTGCATGTTTCTTTACAATTTACACTGTTATTGATTATATGGTCAGGTATTATAAAGCAAAACCTAGAAAGATTGAAGAATTTCATTTTAAAATATTATTAAAATTACCTGATTATATTACTATGCTTAATGCTCTTTGTGGTGTGGTTGCAATTTTCCTTGCTTTTTACAAGATGTTTGTTTTGTCTTGTGTTTTTATGTTGTTAGCTATTGTATTTGATTATTATGATGGTAAAGTTGCTCGTAAGATTGGTAGAGAAGGTAATTTTGGTAAAGAACTTGATTCTTTGACAGACATTGTTAGTTTTGGTGTTGCTCCTGCTGTATTTGGTATTTCTTTGTTACAAGATAATGTGAATACTTTGTTTTTAATGATTGTGATGTTTTTGTTTATTCTTTTTGGTTTGTTAAGGCTGGCTAGGTATAATGTTATTGAGATGAAAGGTATTTATTATGGAATGCCTATCACATTTAATGCAGTTGTTATATCTTTGATATATTTTGTCTCTTTGTATTATAGTTTTAGTTTGAGTTATTGGCTTTATGTTTATCTTGTTTTGGGTTTGTTGATGGTTGGGCCTTTTAAGGTGAAGAAGGGTTAGGTTGATTCTATCATTTTACACATCCAGAATACTCCTGCTTCTTGTTAAATATCTTGCAAAAGGATAATAATCAATGATTTTTGCATTAATTCCAACTCCTTGTACATCATCAACCTTTTCTTTGAATAGGTCTCTTAACTTATTTAATTTTATTTCTAACAAAGATTGTTTTAGTTTCATCTCTTGGATCATGTTTTCTGCTTTTTCTTTAGTAGTTGCTTTTGCATCAGGAAGTATCTGTTCATATTCTTTTATCTCTTCACCTAAATTGTTATATTTTTTTAACACTTCTTCTAGATCATCATGCTCTTTATACAAGTCACCAGGACATATCATTCTAGGACCATAACCAGGATAACCTCCATATATCCATTCATTACTTTTTGTGTGACAGATTTTGCATTGATATATTTCTTCAGATCTCCAAGTTACCCCTCTGCCACCTGGTGGTCTTTCTTTTTTTGTTGATGAGTATAGTTTCATTTTTGATTACCTCCTCATTCATCATGAATACTTTGCCAATATCTATCCCTCTCACCTTTAACAATGAGTCTCCACTTTGATCTCTTTACAAATTTTATTCCAGATTTTTCTGCTGCATGTTCCCATTTTTTTATTTCATCTTCTAAAGGTAAATTTACATCAGAATCACCACAAAAACGAGGATAAATTATTTTTTTACCAAATGCTGTGAAATAAATACCATCTTCAGTACAAAGAAATCTTTCAATCACAAAATCTTTCAAAATATCTGTAATCTCTTCAGGAGTTTTATATTGTTTTTCTATGTTTTTACCATCTTCTTTACAATACTTACCTATATCTTCTAATTCATATTTTGTTTCACATTTACTGCAAACTGCAAATTGTGTTCTAACATCTTTAATAATCCTTCTTACGCAATATAGTGTGTCATATTCTGCCATCTTCATTACCTCCACCATCACCTTAACAAGATTGTAACTAATTCTAATAAATAAACTAATTGATTGATATCTTTGTAAAGTAGAAAGATTTATATATTATTTGTTCTTACCCACATAATATGAGCAGATTAGATAAAATTGATAAGAAAATATTGAAAGAATTGGACATTGATCCTAAAATATCTACATCTAAGTTAGGTAAAAAACTAAGAATTTCTCAACAAGTTGCTAATTACAGACTTAGAAAATTGTTTACTGAAAACCACATAACAAAGTTAGGCACAGTTGTCAATTTGAATAAACTTAGGCAAGAACCTTATAGAGTGTTTTTTACATTTAATTCTAAAAAACAATACAAAGAACAAGATATTTTCAATTACTTAAGAAATAAAAAAGGTGTTTATTGGGCTGCAAGAATTGGTGGTAAGTATGATCTGTTAATTGGATTGTATGTATTTGATTTTGAAGCATTTGATGAGTTTATTGAAGATTTTTATAAAACATTTCCTGGCTTGATTAAAGATTATAAAGGGTGTTATGTTTTAGAACATTTTTTATACAAACATAAGTATTTGTGCAAAGATTATTCTACTATCACTTATGGTTATCATGATAAACAACAGGAGATTGATGATTTAGATCATTATATCTTAAGCAAAATCAAAGATGATTGCAGATTGTCATCATTAGATATTTCTCAATCAAAAAAAGTTTCATATAAAACAATTATAAACAGGATAAAGGCAATGGAAAAAAAGAAAATCATATTAGGTTATAGAATGTTTATCAAGTCTGAAGAATATAAACCGTTTGTTGTTGTGTTTTCATTTAAAGATTATTCAAAATCAGATGAAAAAAGGTTGTTAAGTTATTTAGCAAGAAATGATAATGTGTCACAAGTTATCAGGTTGTTTGGTCTATGGAACATGTTTGTGCATGTTAGGATAAGTGATAATGAAAAATTACAAAAACTTATCATTGAATTAAGAGATAAGTTCAACATAATCTCTGATTATGAAATAATACCTGTTTTTGAAGATATTTCTATTAATCTGTTTCCTGTCTGAGTTCTATTTTACAAAAATTCTGATTTGAAATTTTATATGTTTGATCAACTTACTAATATTAAAAGAGTTCTTGATAGAAGAGGATAAAAAAATGACAACAAATCAAGAAATAACACTATTAAAAAACTGGTTAATAAAACAAGAACCATGTGATAAAACAATAGAATTAGCTAGATCAAAGATTAAACAAGCAGATTTTGATATTGATCTAGAAGAACTTCTTGATAAATGGGAAAAAGTATTTGAAGAAAATTCAAAATTTGTCAAGCATCATCACACAGCACATACTTCTGAAACAATATGTGGAATGTATTTTGCAAGCAAAAAAGTCACTACATGTATACACACTATAACTGTTGGTGATGATACTGATTTGGAATGGACTTGTTATCTTAAAAAAAGAAAAAGTCTAGAACAAGCTGTTAACTACCTAATAAGATATGTTGTATTCTTAGACAAACATGTTGGAAAAGATTCTATTGGTCGTGTTTGGAATGATGAAAAGTCAAAAAATGTAAGATTTAAAGGATATCCTAGTTCATTATATAAATTATTAATTGATCTGACTAAGAAATCTCTCAGAAGAAAAAAACCAGCTAATATTGAATATTTTTATTTGGACAGGTTTTGCAATAATAAACTAGTATTGGATGGTCTTAATAATAAAGTTTTAGATTGTACTTATGATAATAATAAGTTTTTTTATAAAAGAAATAAAGCTGATATAAACCTTCTTCTTAAGATAATTGGTAAAAGAGTCAATGAACCAATTTTAGAAAAGAAATTAAGAAAATTCTATGAAACTATAAGAAAAATGAATACATACAAAGAAGTCTTATTTAGCAAAGAAATCAGGGCATTGTATGAAAAATTTTCTAAAGATGCTTTTAGAGAAGAAGTGTATACTCTACTTAATAATAATAATTTTAGGTTTTATGATGTTTATGAAAGATGTTTACAAGAAGATAGGATAGATGTTCTGGCTGAACTAGTACCAAGATATGAGCATTATTGCTTTCCAATAGATTCATTACTCTATTGTTTTAGTCATGTGTATGAGAAAAAAGATCTAAAAAGAGCTAGAAATTTTTATTCATTAATAATTTATAAAAAAGAGAAAGAATATCAATATAAAAAACAAGCAATTGATGATCTTTTTCAAGGTATTAAAAATACAATAAGTAAAAATGACAAAGGATTTGCAATACAATTATATGAAAAGATAATATATGATCTTCCTATAGAAAAGATTGATCAAATAGTTGATTTTTTTAAACATACAATACCTGATAAGTCTTTGTATAAACCTATATTTGAGATATTATGTACTTCAATAGGGCATGTTCATTGGGAAATAGATGAATATTTATCATTATTTGACCAATATATTTGTTGTTTTAATAAAAAACAGATAAAAAATATTAAAGATGTATTTAAAAAAAGGTGTGAAGATTTTAGGAATAATTGGAATTCGTCTGGTGCAAAGTCTTTTTCATCTGATAAACTGATAAAACATCATGAATTATCAAAAAAATATGAGATAAAGCTTTCTAAAGATTATTATAAAGACTTGTTTTATTGTTATGACAAAGAGTATGAATTATCAACAATCCATGCTTCTAATCAAAGGAATTTAGAGAAAAGAAAACAAAAACTTGAAGATATAAAAAGAGTACTGGATGAAATCAAAGACAAATATAGTTCTTTAGTCAAATATTCTAAACCTATTTTTAAAAATGCTGAACAAGACATAGATAAAAGAGAAAATGAAGTTAGGATAAAAAAGATATTTAGTTGAATTATATATTTTATGAGAAACCTTTTTATACTAATAATCTATAAAATAAAGAATATGGATTATACATTAATAATAAAAGCATTGTATTTCATGCTTCCTGCTTATTTTGCAAACATGGCACCTGTTCTTACTAAAAATCATTTTAAGAAATTAGCTATTCCTGTTAATGCAAAACTATTCGGTAAAAATAAAACATGGAGAGGATTTATATCAGCCATCATATTTGCAATGATAATTGCATTTATACAGCAATGGATTGGTTGGAACAGTATTATTGATTATTCTAAAGTCAATATATGGTTATTAGGGTTTTTATTAGGCTTTGGTGCAATGTTTGGTGATAAATTAGAAAGTTTTTTTAAAAGAAGAATCGGTATCCCTCCTGGCAAACCATGGTATGTTTTTGATCAATTGGATTTTCCATTAGGTGCAATGATGTTTGCTAGTTTTATTGTTCCATTTACATGGATTGATTTTACAATTATTATTGTTGGCACTTTTGTATTGACTGTTTTGGTCAATCATATCAGTTATTGGTTAGGTATAAGAAAGGTGTGTTGGTAAAAGATGATAGACTTACTTATGTGGATAGGGATATTTCTTGTCAGTATGCTTGTTTTGATAAAAGCATCTGATTATTTTACTGATTCTGCTGAAAAGATAGGTTTATGGTTTGGTATGCCTGCTTTTATTGTAGGTGTTACAATTGTTTCTATTGGAACTTCATTACCAGAACTGATATCCTCTATTATCTCTGTATTAAATAATTCATCTGAAATCGTGATTGGTAATGTGCTTGGTTCTAATATTACAAATATATTCCTTGTTTTAGGAATTACTGCAATCATTGCTGGAAAATTAGAAATCTTCTATGAATTAATACATGTTGATCTGCCAATGTTAATGGCTTCTGCATTTATTGTTGGTGTTATGCTTTGGGATGGAACTTTTACAAGAGGTGAAGCTGTAATATGTATTGCTGGTTATATTCTTTATTTACTTTATACTCTTTCAACTTCTAAAGGTGATAAAGAGATTAAAAAAGAAACAAAGAAAATGATGAAGAAAAAACCAAAAATAGGCTTTAAAACAATTTTTGTTCTTATCATAAGTGGATTTTTTATTTTCTTAGGTGCAAAATACACTGTTGATTCTGTTATACAAATATCTGAAATGCTAAATATTGGAAAAGAAATAATTGCCGCTAGTGCAGTTGCATTAGGTACATCATTACCTGAATTAATGGTAAGTATAACTGCTGCTAGAAAAGGTAAGCCAGAGATGGCTGTTGGTAATGTGCTTGGATCTAATATATTCAATGCATTTGCTGTAATGGGTATTCCAACATTGTTCGGAACATTGATTATCCCTCAAAATATGTTAACATTTACACTTCCATTAATGTTAGTGTCAATGATGATGATATCTTCTTTCTTGTATTATTTTATTACTTTAGACAAAGAAATCACTAAATGGGAAGGGTGGATATTGATAATATTCTATGTATTCTTTATATGTAAATTATTTAATTTAGTGTAAGAAAAGGATAAAATGCATAATAAAGAACAAGTGTACTTATGAAGAACCAAATATAATTTAATATTAAAAGTTTAATTATCTGTAGGTTGTTTTTTTTAATGTATTTGTTTCTTAGATTAATTGAGATGAATATTGTGTATATTAATAATAATGAAGAAATTATTAAAAATTGTGATTGATTTTGTGTGCTTAAGTAAAAAATAACTGATAATAATAAATAACTTAAAATTCCTTTTAGTTTCATTTCAAGAAAATAAAAGACTAATATTGTTAATGTGATTAATATATGTACTGTGTTTTGTTTGAAAAAAATTAAACTGAAGAATATTATTAAGTAAAAAGTAATATGTTTTGTTACTTTAAAATAAAATTTACCTGGTTTTAGTTCTTCTGGTGAAATTATTGTTAAAAGTAAACCTATGAATAAACCTAATGTGATTATTAATGATGTTAGGGTGTATATTATGAATTGCATTTTATTTCCACCCAGAATGACCAAACTGAATCAATAAATCAATATCTTTTACTTCAGGGATATCACAAGCACCAAAACATGAGCCTAACCAAGTGATTACTTTAGCATTTGTCTTACTTTCTATATCTTTTTGTATTTGTTCTGCTTTTGGTTTTAGACCATCTGGTAATTGGATTAAGACTGTTTTAGTGTGTTGTTTATTGATTTCAGTGATTACTTTGTCTAATTCTAGATTATAGTTCATTATTTTAGAAGATTATTAAGGATATTTATAAAAGTAACTTAATTTAGAATAGGTTTATTCACCTTCATGAAGGTCAATATCATTCATAAGAACATCTAATTCAAATTCATTTAATTTTTCTTTATTTAATAATGCTTTTAGATCTTTCTTTTTAACACTTTCTTCTTTCTTTTTCTTCTTGATCTGTTCTTTAACAGCCATATCACTTACGTCTATCATTTTCTAACTCTTGAACTCTTTGTTCTAGTTCTTTAACTTTATCTAATAATATTCTTTGATTATTGATTATTATAGAAAACCATTCAAAAGCATAGTTTTTAAAACTTTCTATGTCTTTTTTAACTTGTCTAAATGATTTAACAACTTTTCTTTTGAAACCATTTTTACCAAATAAGTATTTATTGATGATTTCCATTGCCATTTTTTCTGCACCTTTTGCAAAGGTCTTTTTTTACTATTCTTTTTGCACCGCAATCTTTGCATTTTCCGTTTTCTGCTATCATATTATTACACCTCAAATTCATTATATAGTGATTAAATCTTATTACTATATGATTTATAACTATTTGGGGACGATATATACTATATAAAGGTTTTGGTTTTAGAAAGGTTGATTTAATGGTTTAAGGGCTTGTAATGGTTGAATTTAAGTGTTTTAGAAGTTATAAAAAGGTGTTTTTCAGGCTATTTTCTTCTCTTTTTAGCCTTATACATAAACCTCATATGCTTTTTACAATTAAGACATGTATAGACAACCCTTCTGCCTTTACCTTTGCCTTGAAACCTTATTCTGCTGTTTTTGCTGTTTAAGTATGTGTAACAGTGTTTGCAGAATCGTCTTTTTAAGTGTCTAGGAATAGGTGTTCTAGCTTTCATTGCTATTTTTCTTGCTAATTCAACATATCTGTTTGCTAATTTTTGTTGTTTTGTCTGTTTTGCTTGGTCAAATAGGATGATTATACGTTCTTTAGCTATCTTTTGTTTTGTTGATTTAGATTGTTTCTTCATATAGAAAATAAAAAGAAAAAGATGTTTAAAAAGGTTTGTTTAAAATGGATATTTTTTGTTTCCATCTCCAGTACCTGAATCACCAAAAGATGGTCCAACAGATTGTGGTCCTTGGCCGCATGAAGAACCTCCTTTGTCAAATAATGAAAAGTTAAAAATCATCGCACCACCAGGAAGTATATAACCATTTGCAGGCAAAGGATTATAGATCTTTTCTTCTGGTAATCTTGGATCAAGTTCTTCTAATTCTTTTAATCTTTTCTCATAAGTTTCTTTAATTCCTTTTGTTTTTTGTTCAATGTATTCTTTTATGTCAATGTCTTTATCTCTTGTAAGTATTGCACTGTATTCTTTACAATATTTGCTGAATTCTTGTAATTGTTCTTCATAACCAAGATCAACCATTACTGCTAATTGTTTTGCTTTGTGCAAGTATTGAATGGTTTCTTGTTCTACTTCTTTTGGATCAAATTTCTTAAACTCTTTTTCATGTCTGTCTGCTAAATCTTTTAATATTTTTTTCTTCTTGTTTTTTATAATATCATCGTCTTCCCTATTTATACAAAAGATCATGTTTAATCCTAAATATTCTGTTGCATTTATAGCTGCATTACTAACCAGTCTATAATCATTATTTCTTTTGAATACTTCTTCAAACATTTCTGCTGCATAATTAAACATATCATCAAGAAATTTTTCATATGCTCCTTGTGCTCCTGGAGTTTTTTCTTCTTTGCGAGATTCAAACCATCTAACAGCTACTTTACCTTCTATTAAAGGATCTTGACTATAATCTCCACTTCCTGAATTAATAGCCATAAGAACACCTATATTTTCTAATTCTGCTACTGTTTGTGCTAATGTTTTGTAATTTGTCATTTTATTATCACCCATCTATTCTTACATATCCTGATGGTCTACCATTAGTAGAGCCATGTGTGAACATATAATTGTGTTTTTCTGTTAAGCATTTGTCAATCCATTGTTTTGGCATGTTTTTTTGTCTTCTACTAACAAAACCATATATTTGAAGAACCTTGTTTACTAAGCCATATAATTCATCTTTTAAAACAGGTGTTAAAAGATTTCTTGGAAAACCAGTCTTTTGTAAATATTCAAATACATATGGATTAACAGTTAATGTGATTAATTCTTCATCAGAATCTCTTGCTTTTTTTTGTTTTTCAATTGCTGTTTCTAGTTTTGAAGCTTGAGAATATCTATCATCTAGTTGTTTTTGTACTTCTGCATTAGTTTCTATATCATCTGGAAATTGTTTTAAATGTGCTTCTAATCCTTTTGCTTCTTGTAAAACTCTTTTTAGATTTTGTTCATAAGTTGCTTTGCTTGTTGGTTTTCTCATATTGTTTTACCTATTGTTCTTTTGAAAAATATTGTTTTATTCTTTTTTTTGCTACTTCATAGAATGTTGCAAATTTAAAAACAAAACCCAAGACATCAATCATTGGATCTTGATCAATTTGTCTTTGTATGCTTTTTTCAGCAAACATAATCATTTCAGGATCATAAACATGAGAAATTTCACCAGTATCTATATTTCTACAAACAGTGTGTCCAACACCATTAAGAGCTCTTGACCTACTAGGCCATTTGTCTGTTAAAACAATTTTTCTTAGGTCTTTTTGTCCTTGGTTATTATCTGTTTCATAAAGATTTTCCATATGTTAAACACCTCATATTATACTATATAGACATAAGAACTAATATATAAATCTTTCCATATTTTACCACTTATTAGTGACATATTAACCCTTATTTAGCTTGTTTTGAAGGGTTTGAAGTGTGCGAATTTAAGGTTTAAAAGGCTTTAAATGGCTGAATTTACAGTTTAGAAAGCTTGAATTATCTTAATCAATCAGAATGAACCCTTATCATCACCAGAATCTTCGCCTGGTGTAAAACCGCCTGTTTCATGCTGAGCATCTTCAGGATTATTTATTGGCTGACCATTACTACTAATTCCAAGAAAACCATAATTACCATTTGTGTCATGCAAATGCCAGCTAGCTAGGTTTGCTGAAAACAAATAAGGTTCAAAACTAAACCTAGTATTACCATCTCTGTGATCTAGGTTTGCTCCGCATACATTAACACTAAAATCAAAACCTTTAGAATTTCTTTTTCCCCTTATCTTGTTTGCTCTTTCTAAGATTTCTATTCTCTCTAATATTTCTTGTAATGGTAGTTTTTTTAATTCTCTTAACACTTTTCTCTTATATTTTTCAGGAAAAATTCCTTGTATTTGATAAACACCACGCATTCTTGAAATTTTGTCAATATTTTGTTTAACACTTTCACATAATTCTGAGACTTTTTTTGGTTTTATAAGATAGAATCCAACAGCTTGTTCTAATTCACTTTCTGTTAAGTTGATTCCTGAATTTTTGAGTTTTTTTTGTCCGCCTTCTTTTAATATTCTGTAAAACCTAATACCAATTGAAAATGCATCTCCTATAAAGTTTTGTGTGAAATAATCTAAGTTTGATAAGTATTCAGTGACTGCTTGTTGGTACACCATGTCTTTCTGTGTTTGTTTTTTAAATTGTGGTTTGTCTGCTTTGAATGTGTCTGCTTGTACAGGAGAAACAATGCTGTATAATGCGATAAGTGCTGCTGCGATTGGTAGTGTGTATTTTGACATTTTTGTTTATTTGTTTTATCTAGGATATTATTTATTTACAATTCCATCAATAACAATCTCTGGGCTTTCTTCAATACGTTCTTTTCCTTCTTTATATAACCCTGAAAAAAACTTAGACAATCCAGACCTAGTATCTATTGATTTTTCAGCTTTTTCTAAAACATAAACAAAATAGATTAATTCTTGGTCATTTATTTCTGAAGTTTTTTTTGGATTTTCTACAAGGCGTATTGTGTCAATAAGTTCATCATATATGACTTTATCTGGTATTTGTTCTGGTGATTTCCTAGGATAAGTTCTCATCATATTATGATATATTGAGCCCTCTTTAGGATTTTTAGCAGTACCACCATCACCATACAATAATATAGTAACATTAGGAAGTAATCTAGTATATTTTTTTTCATAATCTGCTCTTTTTTTTGGTGTTAATGGAAGTTCTTTATTTAACATTGTTACTATTGTTTCTTGTCTTGTTGTATGATTTGTGTCAGGTGTTTTTATGTCTTGACTGTATGAATGATATAATATAAAACTAACAAGTGAACCTGCAAATAAACACCAAGGTATTACTAGTTTTTTATTGAAAATTTTTTTCTTTTTTCTTGATTTTGTAGTTTTTTTTGTAGCCATTTTGTATTACCTTAATAATATATAGAACCTCTTTTGAATTATATATAGGAATATATTCATCATATATAAATGTTTCCATATGTCATCACCCAATAATGACTATTTCACAAGGTCAACCTATATAAAGCACCAATTTATACATACAAATATGTTTAAAAAATTACTTGATATGTTTAGATCTAAAGAAGAACTAGAACTTACAATAGTAGAATTAGAACAATGGTTAGATAATAAGAATTCTAAGATTCAAAAGGATTTAGAACCAATCTGTAAGGACTTATTAAATGAATTAAAAAACTATTTAGTTGATCTTAATCAGAGATTGGAAAACCTTGAGAAAGCTGAAATAAAGGATAAAGATAAAATCCAACAAAAAGTTGTTTCTATTGTTTTAGGTAATAGAAGAAGTTTTATTAATCAAAGCAGTTTTTTTGTTAGCCGTATTAAACCACCTAATTATGAGAATGTTAATCAAATAATTGATTATTCTGTTCATCTTAAGAGTGAAATGGATAATTTTGCAAAAATAACTCATAAAAGTTTCTATACATCACAACATTTATTCTATAAACAAGTAGAAGAGATAAAAAAAACAATACAAAAGATATCTAAACTAAATAATAATTTTAATAAAAAAATACAAGAAAACAAAGTTAATTATTTAAAAGAATTAGATGAAAATCTTGATTGGATGAAAAAATCCATTAATGATAAATTGTTGTTATTAAAAGATCTTAGTAGGTTGAAATTAAAATTAGAACAAGTAAAAGAAAATAAGATGAATTTTGAGGAAAAAACAAAGCAAATAACAATTTCTCCTACATACAAACAGTATTTAGAAGAAGAAAAATACTTAAACCAAATAGAAGAACAAATAAAAAAACACAAACTTAAGCTTGAACATAACTTTGCTGTTATTGATTTTGCATTAAAAAAATATACACACATAGCAGATGAAGAATACAAATTAATACATGGCTATAGAACAGATACATTTGGTGCTTTGCTAAAAGATGAAGAATTTAATATATTAAAAGCACTACAGAAATTAACTCAAAAAGTTTTAGAAAATAAAATAGTGTTAAAAGATTCAAAAAAACAAAAAATTCTTACTGAACTTAATATGATTAATAGAAGTTATCTAAGTGAATTACTTTCAGAATATAAAAAATTAGATAAAGAAAGAAAAAAGATTAAAGAAAAGATTGATCAAAACCAGATTGTTTCTGAAATAAATCAAGCTGAAGAAAAAATTATAAAGCTTGGCAAAGAGATACAAGAAATAGAAAGGAATATAAATAATCTAAATAAAAATATAGATAAGATTGATTATTTAGAGATAAAAAAGATTATAGAGGAAAAGTTTGATATTGTGTTTGGTATTAAACTGATGATTAAGCTGGTTGAAGATGACCCTATTTTATAAAATCATTAAGAATCATAGAACTGAGTAGTACTATAATTGTAATATAATTATCAAGATAATTATCAAAATTCTTATAAATTATCCAAACTGTCCATAAAACAGCCATAACATATAATCCTGCTTTAATTTTGTTTTTTGAGAGCATCAGATTAAACCTAATATCCTTAATATAAGAAGAAGTCCTGCAATAATAATTACTCCCCATCCAAGAATTTCATACCATTTAAGTTTTTGTTTAGATTTTTTTTTAGTCATAATATTTCACCTCATTTTATTCTTCTATTGTTTAGATAGTATATAAAGATTTTTATAAAAACATTAATAAATAAGGTTTGTTATTTGTTTAATAATGATAAACAAGTTCATAAAAAGCTTTACTAAAAAGGATCTAGGAAATATTATTAATATTGGTAAAAAGTATTATTTAGTAAATTCTCAACTACTGAAGATCAAAGAAAAGATTGGTGAAGAGATATTTTCTATTGGTGTTTATTTAGGTGAAGTCAAGAATGAAAAGTTCTCACCAAGTATTGAATTTGTCAATATATTGTCTAAACTATCAGATAAAAAAGTATTTGTTAATGATAAAACAGAATGGTTGTTTGTATGTGGCAGAGATGTGTTTAAGAAGAGTATTGTTTCTGGTGATTGGTTTGAAGGTGATTTTGTATTTGTGCAGAATTCTAAAGATGAGAACCTAGGTTTAGGTAGGTTTGATAGAAGAGATGTGAAGAATATTATTGATAAGGGTTTGTATTTGAGGATGGAAAAGTAAAACGCCCCTGCCAGGGATTGAACCTGGGTTATAAGGTGTTTGCAGACTTGGGACAAGGCTGTAAACCCCACAAATGTCCCATTTGTCGTGCCGCAACCTTATGTACTATCCACTATACTACAGGGGCTTATCATAAATTCTGAGAATTAAATAATGTTTATAAAGATTGTTAGAAAAAAAGAAGGCCCAAGAGAAAAGTAAAAGTGTGGGGGGATTAAGAAATTAATCCTCTTGAGCTCTTTTTTTTTAGATAATTATTATGTTGATTCAAGTAAAGCAGCAATGTCCTTACTTGCTTGTTTTTTCTTATTATATTCTTTTAGATCTAAAGGTTCATCTATTGCTTTTTCATAATCTTCTAATCTTTTTGGATATATTTTAGTCATTTTGTAATCACCCTATATAGTATATGATAGTAGAACTAGTATATAAATCTTTCTCTTTTTTATTACTTCGTAGTGACAAAAGAACCTTTGTTTTAGTTGTTTATAATGGTTTGAAGTGTGTGAATTTAGGAGTTTGAAGGCTTGTAGTGGTTGAATATGAAGTTTAAAAAAGATTTAGTATTTATTTTCTGCCTTTTTGATACTCATACAAATCTTTTACTTCTGATAATTTTGCTATTTCAGAAACTGGTTTATCGTGTCTAAGTTTCATAATCCTTGGAAAACGTAATGCATAACCTGATAAATAGGTTGTAGATGCTTGGATCTCTTCATAATTAAGTTCAACAATTATCTTAGGTTTTACTTTGACTGTTTTGCCTTTTTCTGATATTATCAAAGGTTTTAGTAATTGTGTTAGTTCTTCAAATGTAACATCTTCGTCAACTTCTTTTTTTTCTTTAACACCTGTGCCAACCTTGCCAATCTCTACCAGATCATCACCTTTTCTACAAGCAAGAATAAATGATGATAACCATTTTGATCTCTTGCCTTCACCCCAGATTGCACCAACAATTACTAAATCTAATTCTTTCATAACTGGTTTTACTTTCATGCCATAGCCAACCCTAGCCCCTGGTTTGTAAGGAGCATCTAGTTTTTTTGCCATAACACCTTCTTCACCAACTTTTAATGCTTCATCGTAGAAAGACTGAGCTTTTTTCAAATCATCTGTTATTAATTGTTTTGCAATACCTATCTTATGCTTTACTGATTTGATTATATTTTCTAATAATATTCTCCGTGATTTAAATTGTTCTGTAAGAAGTGATTTCCCATTTAATTCTAATATATCAAAAACATCTAATTTAACAGGAATCTTTTTTGCAACTTCTTTAATATCATGTTTTCTTTTAATTCTTTGAGAAATTTTTTGGAATGGCAAATATTTTTTTGTCTTAGGATCAATACCAAGAACTTCACCATCTATAATATAATGTTTTGATTTTATATTTGTTTTAACAATCTCAACAATGTCTGGAAATTGTTTTGTAACATTTTCTAATCTTCTTGTAAATAATTTTATTTCATCTTTGTTTCTGTGAATTAATAACCTAAAGCCATCATACTTGTATTCAAATGCACAAGGCCGGCCCAACCTATCAAATGCTTCTTCTAAGGATTGTGCTTTTAAGAATAGCATAACCTTAATAGGTTTTCCAGGGATTAATGGTAAATTTCTTAATCCAGTAATGCCTTTTTCTTTTGAAAGTTTTGCAACAATTGCTAAATCATTTGTCAAATCAATTGCATGTTGTACCTTTTCCACCAAATAATTGTAAAGTTGTCGTGCTGTTTTATCATCAGGTGCTTGAATTAAATCATATTTAGACAAATTGTTTTTTTCTAACTGTTTTGGAGTGTTTATTCTTAGAACTGCTAGTTTTTTATGATCATATTCTGTTTTTATATCTAATTCTTTATTGCAGTTTAAACAATGTTTGGTCTTTGGTGAAAAGTTTTTACAATGTTTACAATAGAAAAATATTTTTTCAATAGGTGGGAAAAAAGCCCAGACTATTGCATCTCTTAAACTTCCTTCACCAACACCTATCCTCATTTCTTCTGTAATAGTCCTTACAATGTATTTTGCTTCACTTGGTTTTGCACTTGTTAATAATTCTGATATAAGTTTTAGCTTTATATCTTGTGAACCAATGCCTGTGATTGTTGATAGTTTTTGAAGATTGTTGAAAACCTTTTTTATTGTTAAGTTTGTTGAGAATAATGTTGATTGTTTTTTTCTATCTACTAATTTCTCTGCTACTAATCCAATACCACCTAGTTTTTTCCATTCTTTTATGATCTTATCATTGTTTATACCAGTTGCAATGTTAAGTGATTTTGCAACTAGTTTAGATGAAACACCTATTTTTGTCTGGTCATATGTAGGAAAAACTTTTCCTTGTAATAAAAGCATTATAATGCCTAAATCATCTGTCTTTGTTTTTTTTAGAAATTGAGCTATATGATAAATCTTGTCTAGTCTCTTTGATGTTGAGTCTAGTTTTTCATATAGTTGGATTAGTTTTGAGTATTGCATGTATGGGATAAGGAGGGATGAGTTTATTAATGTTTTGCCGAAACATATTTATACTACAAAGTTTATTTACAAATAGAGATGAAACCAGAACAAATGAAACAGATTCTTGCAACTGTTATTATTGTAGTTATAGGAGTATTTATTTTATATGCATTATTTCCATATATAAGTGCGTTTGCAGGAGCATTAGTATTATTTGTTTTATTATTTCCTATTAATAATTATCTGAGAAAGAAAATTGGTAAAAAGTTTTCTGCTTTATTATGTGTTTTATTGTCTATCTTAATTATTATTGTGCCTTTATTCTCTATATCAAATATGCTGATTATAGAGGTTTCATCAATTGCTAAAGATACAGGGTTTGTAGAAGGAATGTTTGAAAAAATAGGCACACAAATAGATATTCAACAAAGTTTGTCTGAAATATTAATATATGTTAAACAAGGAATAACAAAGTCTGTTAATTCATTTTTTGGTTCTGCAATTCATTTTGTTGTGTCATCAATAATCTTATTCTTTACATTGTTTTTTCTCTTGCTTAAACCAGATGAATTTATTAAAACAATACAAGAAAATCTTCCATTCAATTATAAAAATTCTAAAGAATTAATGGATGAATTTGTCAATGTAACAAAATCAACTGTTATTGGAATGGGTTTAATAGCAATTGTGCAAGGTATATTGTTAGGACTAGGATTCTTTATATTTGGGATACAAGGAGCTGTATTCTGGGGTTTTGTAGGAGCTGTGTTATCATTCTTGCCTGTTGTAGGTGTTACCTTTATTTGGGTTCCTGTATGTATGTACCAATTATTTGTTGGTAATGTTTTTGCTGGGATTGGCTTATTATTATGGGCATTAATAATTATAACTGGGTCTGAATATGTAATGAGACCTTATATATCAAAGAAAATAGCTAAATTGCATCCATTGATTACTTTAATAGGTGTATTTATTGGACTGCCTTATTTTGGTATTTTTGGTATATTGGTTGGACCTTTGTTGCTTTCTTATCTGTTTTTATTAGCTAAGATGTATGGTGAAGAGTATTTGGGTTAGATTTATAAACTATTATTCCTACCCTAAATACAACATAGGAAACTGCTTAACTGACGGCACTATGTGCTGAAGAAAGTCCATCCACTGCTGGCAGAGTTTTTTAATGAAAACTTATGTCTTAAAATGCTACTCACTCAAGTGTCAGAAATCAAAGATTTCTGATCACGATCATGAATCTTTGATTCATGACGTGAGATCCTTAATAGGATGGTAAAGGCTCAGAAACGGCACGGCCTTAAGAATGGAATGATGTGGTGAAGTTTCAGGTGACTGGAATGAGGCCCCACAGACGTCTCTTAAGGAAACGATGAAACGGCGATTCCTTAGCAAGTGAAAGTCAGAATGACGAATAGTAGAATGTTAAGACAGCCTGTTCATGACAAGTTGTGAAGGCTGATAAAAGGTGGCTTACTGTTTCCTATGTTATTTTTTTATTTTATAGTTAAATATATAAATCAATTAATATTTTGATGTTAATATGGCAAGAGATAATAAAATGAGAATGCCTTCAGGCATGGGTGGCTTGGTAAGGTATTTTGATGATTATAAATCTAAAATAGAATTTAAACCACAACATGTAATTATACTTGTGATAATTGTTTTAATAATTGAAATTATATTGCACTTATATGGCTATGGTTGGTTTGGATTGAATTAAGTCTTTCTAATTATGACTCATACAGTAATCCCTAGTACAACAAATAATTCTGTACTTGATCTTGCTTTAGACACAATTGCAAAAGAAAAGCAAGCTCTTGTCTTTGTTAATTCTAAAAGAAGTGCTGAAAAAACTGCAGAGGATTTATCGCGGCAGGTTAAAAATGTTGTATTAAATGAGTTAAGTGAGAAAATATTGCATGCTTTAACAAAACCTACCAAACAATGCGAAAGATTAGCTAAGTGTATTAAAAATGGAATAGCATTTCATCATGCTGGTCTTGTTCATAAGCAGAAAGAGTTGATTGAAGATGAATTTCGAAGTGGGAAGGTTAAAGTAATTTGTTGCACACCTACTTTATGTTTATCTAAAGATACTAAAATATGGCATGAAATGTCTGAAACCAATGTGTCTAAGTTTCGAAATTCTAATCCACTTTTTGTGCTTTCCAAAACTGAGTTGGTCAGTATGAAATCACAAAAAGTTCAAAAGATTGAGAATTCCTCAAAACTTATTCAGATTAGTTCAGTTTCTGGCTATTCAATAAAAGTAACTCCTAATCATAGGATACTCATCAAGAGAAATAAGAAAAAATTGATATTAGAAGCTAATAAAATTAAGAAAAGTGATAAAATAGCAACAATTGGTAAGCTAAATATTTCTAAGATGTTTATTCCAGCTATCAGTGACTTTGTTATTGACAATGAAGTGCCAATCTTTAATTATAAATTTGGCCCAAAATTATCTTATTTTATTGGAGCAATGTTGGGTGATGGTTATTCTGGAGCAGAAACAATAACTGATAAGATAAAATATAAAGGATCACCAATGATTGTAGGAATTGACAAAGAAATATTTGAACATACAATTAGATTATGTAGGAAATTTAAATTAAATTGCAGAGAAACTAAATCACAACATGGTACTCCTCAACTTGTTTTAAGCAAAACTAAATGGTTTAGAGAATTTTTAGTAAGATGTGGTGTAGAAAAAGGTGAAAATAAGCACATTTCTGAAAAATTAATTACAATGAGTTTAGAAAATACTTCATGGTTATTAAAAGGATTGTTTGATACAGATGGATGTGTAGAAAAATCAAGAAAAATAAGTTTTAGTAATATTTCAGAGAAGTTGATTAAACAAATGCAAAAATTATTACTTAGATATGAGATAGTAACTAGTATAAGAGTTAAACCAGCTTCAACTATGAAGATTTATGGAAAAGAATATAAAACTAAAAAACAATTTGAATTATTAATAACTAATAAGAAATGTATTCTTGATTTTTATAGGTATATTGGATTTAATTTAAAGAGAAAACAGGATGATTTAATCAATTTAATAGCTAAAATAACGGCAAATGTTAATTGTTTTGAGTGTAAGAAATGTAAATATAAATTATATAATAATTTATTTTCAGGTAGAAGCAAGGAACATAAGAAATGGGCTTTGACAAAACTAAAAGTAATAAAACTGTTAGCAGAAAAAGGGGAACTTGGTTCTAGAGAATTATCTAAAATGCTTGAATGTTTGCCTAGAAAGAAAGAAAATAGATTAAATCATCATTATGAACTAATTAAGAAAAGAAGGGTTGGTTCAAGAAGTACAACAGAATGGTGTTGGAGTCTTAATGAAATTGGTAAATGGGTTTATGAAAATATTATTAGTAAAAATAAACAAATATTTGAATTTTTGAAAATCAGAAAATGTCCTATTTGTGATTCTGAATTAGAGATTTATATTAAAAAAGGTTGGAGAGACTCTGATTTTGAAGGAGATATTTATTGGGATTTTATAAGAAATGTTAAAGAAGTTGATATTGAAGATGAAGTATATGATATTATTTTACCAAATAAACCTAAAAATGATCACATGTTTGTAGCAGATGGTTTTATTGTTCATAATTCTGCTGGTGTTGATTTGCCTGCGTTTAGAACCATAATAAAAGATCTAAGAAGATATAGTTCTCGTGGTTTAAACTGGATACCTGTTTTAGAATATGAACAACAAGCTGGACGTGCTGGTAGACCAAGTTATGATGATTATGGAGAAGCTATATGTATTGCTGTAACTGATACAGCTAAGAAAGAGATTGTTCGTAGATATGTCAAAGGTTCTGTTGAAGAGATTTATTCTAAATTAGCTGTTGAACCTGTTTTAAGAACATATGTTTTATCATTGATTTCTTCTGGGTTTATTACATCTCGTTCTGATCTTATTGACTTTTTTTCAAAAACATTTTATGCTTATCAATTTAAAGATATGGATAAGATAAAAAGAATAATGGATAAGATGATTCATCTTTTGACTAAGTTTGAGTTTATTATGAGAGTTGATGTTGAAGATGAAGAATTTAATAATGAAAATGAGAAAAATGAAAATAATGAATTTGTTAGTGCAAATGAATTAAATGAAAAAGATAATGATAATCAACATTATAAAGCAACAATCATAGGTAAAAGGGTTGCTCAGTTGTACATAGACCCATTAACAGCTCATTACCTGATTAAACATGTTAAAAAAGATAAAAGTAAAAATGAAATTAGTTTTTTACAACTGATTTCACACACACTTGAGTTGCGGCCTTTGTTAAAGGTTCGTAATAAAGATATTGATGAAGTTAATGGATTCTTGTTAAAATATAATTATTATATATTAGAGAATGAACCAGAAATATATGATCCTGAATATGATGGATTTCTTTGTTCTGTTAAAACTGCAATGTTTTTCTATGATTGGATAAATGAAAAAGATGAAGAATTTTTATTAGAAAAATATAATACAAGGCCTGGAGAGATTAAAGTTAAATTAGATATTGCAGACTGGTTACTTTATTCTACAGAAGAATTATGTAAGTTGTTAAAGATACATCCTGTTGTAAAAGATATTGTTAATCTTCGGATTAGGCTTAAGTTTGGTGTTCGTGCTGAACTTCTTGGGTTGCTTCGTTTGAAGAACATTGGAAGAGTTAGAGCACGTAAGTTGCATTATAATAAGGTAAAGACAATTGAAGATGTTAAGAAATGTGATTTAAGTAAATTAGTTCAAATCTTAGGTAAAAAGACAGCTATTGATGTTAAGGAACAGGTAGGTATAAAGGTTGATTTAAGTGAGATTACTGTAAAAGAAAATAAAAGGATTGGTCAGAGTAGTTTGTTGGATTATTCATAATTTTTTAATATTTGTACTAGATCAGAAGGCATGAATGGTTTTGCTATTATGCCTTTGGCACCATATTTCATAATATCATGTCTTTCTTGAGATGTTGCTCCACCAGTCATACCATACATAATAAGTTCAGAATATAATTCTTTTGATTTACGAATAAGTTCATCTCCTTGCATATTAGGCATATTTATATCAGTAAACAAAACCTTAATATCAGGATTTTGTCTTAGAACTTCTAAAGCTTCTAAACCATCTCCTGCTTGTAAAACTTCATAGCCTGATTTGTTAATAACCATTGCTCCAAATTGGCGTGGAACTTCTTCATCATCTACAATTAATACTTTGTATGTCATATTGTGTCTGGGTTTATAGATTTACATATAAATGTTTAGTTTTTTATTATGTACTAATAAATCAACCAAGAACTTTTTCCAACAAACTTTTCTTTTTATTTAATTTGCCAAAGTCTTTTAAAAGTTGTTTTTGTTTTTTAGTTAGCTTCTTAGGAACATCAATTATAACTCTAACATTTTGTGAGCCTGTGCCATAACCTCTCAGATTAGGTATGCCTTTGTTCTTCATTCTAAATACAGTGTTTGATTGTGTACCTGAAGGAATCTTTAAAGTTGCTTTGCCTTCTAATGTAGGAATTTCAATAGTTCCACCTAATGTAGCTGTGACAAAAGAAACAGGCATTTCTAAAAATATGTCATCCCCTCTTCTTTCAAAGATTTTATGCTGTTTTACTCTAAGCAAAACATATAAGTCACCAGAAGGTCCACCTTTTACACCTGCTTCACCTTCTCCTGCTACTCTTAATCTAGTTCCACTATCAACACCTGCTGGTATCTTGATTGGAATCTTTTTTGTTTTTCTTATCCTTCCTGTACCATCACATACATTGCAAGGATCTTTTATTATTTGACCTTCTCCATAACATTTTCTACAAGTTGTTGTTGTTTGAACAGTCATACCTAAAAATACTTTTTGCATCTTTTGGATCATGCCAGAACCATGACAATCTGGACATATTTTTACATCTGACTTAGATTTCGCACCTGTACCTTCACATTTTGTGCATGAGACCATTTTAGTTATGGCTATTGTTTTTTTTACTCCTGTTGCAGCTTGTTCTAATGTTATTTCTAAGCCATATTGAAGATCAGCACCTCTTAAGACTCTTTTTCCACTTCTTCTTCCACCACCAAACATACTTCCTGCAAATATTGATTCAAATAAGTCACCAAAATCAAAGTTGCCACCATCAAAATTTCTATAATCAAATCCTGAAAAACCTTGACCACCAAAGTCTGCAGTACCAAACCTATCATATTGTTCTTTTTTCTTTGGATCACCTAGAACAGCTGCTGCTTCGTTTATTTCTTTGAACTTTTCTTCTGCTTGTTTATCATCTTTGTTCAAGTCAGGGTGATATTTTTTTGCTAGTTTTTTGTATGCTTTCTTGATTTCTTCTCTAGTTGAATCTTTTGAAACTCCTAGGATTTGGTAGTAGTCTTTTTTAGTCATGTTATTTTGAGATTTTTTGTGCTAAGTTTTTTAGTAGTTCTATTACTTCTTTATTATCATCAAGATCTTTTGGACCTTCTGCTTTTGCCAGAACACTACCTATAAGATCTAGGTCAAAAGTGTTGCAATAATTAGTCAAAATCTTTTTACACCATTCAGTGCTGTTTAAATCTTGTCCGCCAACAGCAACGAAAGCAAATTTTTTTCCTTTTAACTTATTAGGATCGATCATCTCATTCGTTCTATCAATAAAAATCTTCATCATTCCTGAAACATTTCTAAAATAATTAGGAGTTCCATAGATTATAACATCTGCATCTTTTAATTTAGAAATTATTTGTTTCATGTCATCATCTATGTAACAAGGTTCTTCAGATTGATAACATTTGTCACAACCAGTACAATGCTTAACATCTTTTTCCCTCAATAAAATAAGTTCTGTTTCAGCACCTTTTGCTTTACATTCATCCAAAACAGTTCTTAACATAAATTCTGTATTACCTTTTCTTGGTGATCCGCATATTGCTAGTATTTTCATTATTCAAACCTCCCTTTTACCTTAAACTCTTCCTTGTTTACAACTTCTTGTATATTCTGTGCAATCTTCCTCTCAACAGATCTGTTAGCCATTATAAATCTAGTTAGATAAAAAACTAAGAACAATACTCCTGCATATATTAACCAATTGTTTTCCATTGTTTTGTCACCTTAATAAAATGCGATAGCCAAGGAAAAAGAGGTGACTTTTAAAAACCTCGACTATCACACCTTTTTTTTAAAAAATGTGAGATTATGAAACTACTCTTTTGTAATTTCTTTTTTTACGAAACTGCCTCGCTCACATGCTCAATGCTCTTATCTTGACTAATTGACCAACAAAGTATTCTTACGATTCGAACCTTTGTTCGCTGGCCTTAACAGGCGGCAGTTTCTTTTTTAATTGTTTTTTTATTAATTGTAATTTATTTCTTCTCTTCATCAACTACTTCTGCATCAACAATATTTTCGTCTTTTTCATTGTCTTTTTTTGTTTTTGTATTGTCTTTTCCTGTTTTTCCTTCTTTTGCTTTCTTTGCTTGCTGTTCTGCTGCAGCCTTTTGATATAATTCTGTTGCAGCTTCTTGTGCTAACTTGTCAATTTCTTCTAATTTCTTCTTAATAATTTCATAATTCTTTTCTCTGTCTTTCATTAATCCTTTTAATTCTTCTATTGTGTCTGCTAAAGGTTTTAGCTTTTTTTCATCAACCTTTCCTTTCATGTCTTTCATTGACTTTTCTGTAGAATAGACCAAAGCATCTGCCTTATTGAATGTTTCTATTTTTTCTTTAGTTTTCTTGTCTTGCTCTGCATGTTGTTCTGCATCTTTTCTCATCTTTTCTATTTCTTCATCTGAAAGATTTGTTGAAGCTGTTATTGTTATATTTTGTTCTTTAGCAGTACCTAGATCTTTTGCTTTAACATTAATTATGCCATTTGCATCTATGTCAAATGTTACTTCAATCTGCGGTATACCTCTTGGTGCTGGTGGTATGCCAACTAAATCAAATTGTCCTAAGACTTTGTTATCATTAAACATTGGTCTTTCACCTTGTGCAACTCTGATTGTTACTGCGGGCTGGTTATCTGCAGCTGTTGAAAATATCTGTGATTTCTTTGTAGGAATTGTTGTGTTTCTTTCAATAAGCTTTGTAAAAACACTTCCAAGAGTTTCAATTCCTAAGCTCAAAGGTGTAACATCTAATAATAAAACATCTTTTACATCTCCACCCAAGATTCCTCCTTGAATTGCTGCGCCAAGTGCAACTGCTTCATCAGGATTAACTGATTTGTCTCCATCTTTACCTGTTAAACCTTTAACAAGTTTTTGTACAGCTGGGATTCTTGTTGAACCACCTACAAAGATAACTTTGTCAATCTTAGATGAGCTTGCATCTTTTAGTGCTTGTTCTGCAGGAGCTTTTAGTTTTTCCAAAATATCTTCAATCAGTTGTTCAAATTTAGCTCTTGTTAAATCAATATTAAGGTGTTTTGGGCCTTTATCATCTGCTGTTATAAATGGTAAGTTGATTGTAGCAGTCATTTTTGTTGATAATTCAATTTTTGCTTTTTCAGCTGCTTCTTTTAATCTTTGGTGAGCTACTTTATCTTGTCTTAAATCAATACCATTTTGTTTTTTGAATTCCTCTGCTAAGTAATCAACGATTTTATCATCAATATCATCGCCACCAAGAAGGTTGTTACCATTTGTTGCTTTTACTTCAAACACTCCATCTCCTAATTCTAGTATTGAAACATCAAATGTTCCACCACCAAAGTCAAATACCATTATAGTATGATCATGACTCTTGTCTAAACCATATGCAAGTGATGCTGCTGTTGGTTCGTTTATGATTCTTAATACATTTAAACCAGCAATCTTACCTGCGTCTTTAGTTGCTTGCCTTTGTGAGTCTGTAAAATATGCAGGAACAGTGATAACTGCATCTGTTATTTTATGTCCTAGGTAAGCTTCTGCATCTGATTTTAATTTTTGCAAAATCATTGCAGAGATTTCTTGAGGAGAGTAATCCTTGCCATCAATTGTTGCTTTATGATCTGACCCCATGTGTCTTTTTATTGATCTTACAGTATGTTCTGGATTTGTTATTGCTTGATTTCTTGCAACCTGTCCAACTATTCTTTCACCATCTTTAATACTTACAACACTAGGTGTTGTTCTTCCACCTTCTGCACTTGGTATAATTGTTGCTTTTCCACCTTCTATTACAGCTACTGCTGAAAAAGTTGTGCCAAGATCGATTCCAATTGCTTTTGAATGTTTTGTCATTTTATTGTCCTCCATTAACCTAAATAACTAGGTATTTTTACTTCACCTGCTTTTGTTATTTTTGATTTTGATTTTTTTGATTTTGATTTTTTTCTTTGTTTTTCAATTTTTTCAATTACTTTAGGTTTTTTTATCTTAATATATGTTTTTTCATATTTTTCAATTGCTTTTCCTAAAAGTTCATGAAATTTCTTTGCCTGAAATGTGTCAAGAAGCACAACATTATGTTTTAATGTCATAACTACACCATTTTTTGTTCTAGGATCCATTCTTGGACTTATATTTTTAAAATCTAAGATAAATTGTAATGCATTAAAGTTTACAGAGATCTCATGCGAGAAAAATGCTTCACAATCCAAAATGTTTAAATTAATTTTTTTATCACTCATAGTTTTTCACCCTTGATATTTTGTCTTAATTCATCAACTCTTTCTTGTTTTAATATTTTTCTTGGTTGTTTTAATTTTTCTTTGTATGATACAATATTAACATTTTCTAATAGTTTTGTTAACTTTGTTAATTGTTGTTTTTGTTCTTGTTCTAATGAGCCGATTGCTTCATATAAACTTTGATCATATGTGAATAATACAACATTATTTGGTTTGCACATAATCATTGTTTCTATTTTTTCATTTCCTAAAAAGTATTTTAAGATTGCCTCTGCTTTTAGGAATATTTTTTTCATTTCAATTTTTTGTTTATTCATATTTTCATTCATATTATCATCCTCTTTTATTTACCTTCACTTTACTAGGTCTTATAACTTGATTGTTAAGTGTGTAACCTTTTTGAAACTCTTCTAATATTATATTATCCTGTTGTGTTTTATCTTTTCCTTGCATTAATGCTTCATGCAGATATGGATCGAATATTTTTCCTTTTGTTTCAATGCTTTTTAATCCTTGTTCTTCAAGCAAAATTATTAATTGAGTATATATTAATTTCATTCCTTTTACAAATTCATCTTTGTTTTCTGTATTTTTTAGTGCAAGTTCAAAATTGTCTAATAATGGTAAAATTGTGAGTATTAGTTCTTTATTTGCGAATTTGATGAATTCTTGATTTTGTTTTTCTGTTCTTTTTTTATAGTTTTCAAATTCTGCTTGAAGTCTTTGAATAGATTCTGTTAATTCTCCCTTATGTTTTTCTTGATCTTTAAGTTGTTGTTTGTATATTTCTATTTGTTCTTCTTTACTTTTTTTTTCAATTGATTTTTCTGAATGTTTTTTTTTCATGTCTTTTCTTGCCTTATTCATACTTATTCCACCTTGTTTGTTGACCTTAAATCAACCATGTTTACTTAGAAACAACAACTAGTATTTAAATGTTTCTATTTGGTATAGGAAAAGTTTATATACTAGCTCGTTTATTTAAAATCAACGAGGTCAATATGCATGTTTTTTAAGATAAGCAAAATAACAATAACAAGGCTGAGAAAGCCAAATAGTCATAATATTAATCAAGAACTTCAGTGGTTTGGTAATTCTTTAGGTTTATTTGGTCTGCGTGATAAAGATAAATCATGCTTTAGGATCTTTATTGAGCTTTTGAAATCAGCTAAAAAAGGTGAAGGTATGTCTAGTGATGAACTTGCATTTAAACTTCACTTATCTAGAGGAACTGTAGTGCATCATCTGAATAAGTTAATGGAATCTGGAATTGTTATTAATCGTAAGAATAAATATTTTATGAGGGTTGATAATCTCAAAGAATTGATAAAGGTTCTAAAAGCTGATATTGAGAAATCGTTTACAGAATTAGAAGATATGGCTAAAGAGATTGATGGTGTATTGGGTCTTTAATATCTCTCCAGCACATCTTCAATCTTCTTAACAGTTAAGTCCCATGAATAATGATGTTTTACTGTTTTTCTTGCTTCTTGGCCAATTGAATGCCTTAAGTGTGGTTTTTGTAATAACATCTCAATCTTTTTTCTAAGGACTAACCAATTTTCTTTTGGAAAAAAGAAACCATTTTCTTTGTCTAAAACATATTTTTTCATTGCTTCTAATGGTGTAACTATAACTGGAAGGCCACATGCCATTGCCTCTAATGTGGATAAAGATGTTGTCTCTGTTAAACTTGGTAATACAAAGATATCCATTGCCTGCAGATATGGAATTACATTATCTTTTTCACCTGTTAAAATTATGTTTGGTTTGTTCTTGAAAACTTGTTCTTCTGATTCCTGACCCTTACCTACTAATAATAACTTTGTTTTAGGAAATTTGTTTTTTAATGAATGAAATGCTCTAAACAAAGTTTTAAGGTTTTTTTCTCTACCAAGTCTGCCGCAATAACCAATTACTTTGTATTCTGGATTTATTTCTATTTTTTGTTTTGCTAGTTTTTTATCTTCAGATGGTTTGAATTTTTCTGTGTTAATTCCTAGGGGTATGACTGTTTTAATTGCTGTTATTTTTTCTTTTTCTAAAACATAACCAGTATCACTTGTAGGAACCATCAAAATATTACATTTGTTATACAATCTCCTGCTAAATGATTTGGCAAACCAATAAACAAATTTCTTTATTATTGGAAATGTCTTGATGCTCTTTGTAACAATTTCCCAATTTATTACATGAATATAAGAGAGAAGTGGTTTTTGCAGTTTGTGTGCAATCTTAATCGTTGTATAACCTAATGTGCTTAGGTCTTGGACCCAAACAATGTCTGTTTTTTCAACATAAGGTCTGATTAATTTTTTAGAAAACTTTGCAAGAGGTAGATCACCTACCACCCTGCCTGATAATGGTGCTTTAATGATTTTTACATTTTCAAATTTTACACCCTTGCCTTTGAAATTTGGTGCAATAACTGTTATATTATACTTATCACTTAATTTTGGAATAACTTCTGCAAGAAACCTAGCAACACCATCCCACCTTGGTAAAAATGAATCTGAAACAATTAATAATTTTTTCATCTTACTTTAAAAAACCTCTCTGCGTATTTTTCATCAATATATAACCCATAGACCCATGCTTTTACATACATGACAATAAATGGCCAATAGTTTAAGAATGTTGAAACTGAGAACTGGCTTTCAAAACAGCCCAATGCTCTTAACTTTGTCTTAAAAGTTTTTGTTATGTCTACATAAAGTTTTGGTAAAGACCTTTTTCTGAAATTAAAAGGGTTCCATACATCAAATGTATAAAGACCAACCTTATAATTAAGTTTATCTAATACATCTACAACTGTTTTATACACATCTCTGTGGCCTGGATGAGGATCATCAAAACTATGTGTAAATATTTGTGTTGGTTTATGTTTATTAATAATGTCAATTATTTTTTTAGGTATGTTTTTTTCTTTTATCTGATTTGCAAAATTGACATCACTAAGTCCTAGAAAATAAACACCATGACCTTTGATGACTTTGTCTGCTTCTTTTGCTTCATTAACCCTTATCTTAATTGCTATTTCCTCTTTGATGTGTGGCATAGAAAGCTGGCCATATGAAAATATAACTGTAATTATTCTTTTACCTTGTTTTGCATATTTTGCTAGTGTGCCTCCTGGGCCTAGTATCTGGTCATCTGAGTGTGCACACATTACCATAATTGTGTCTTTTGTCATTAATGTTGATGATGTGTTTATTGTTTATAAATGTTAGTGTCTGCGAATGTACGTGGTTGTATAGCAAAAAGTTTAAAAACCAGTCATATCTAACTACTTCTAATGCAAGCAAAAGAACTAATTAACAAATATATTGAATTTTTTAAATCAAAAGGACATTTTGAGATAAAAGGTGCTTCACTTATTCCTGAGAATGATCCTACTGTTTTATTTACAACAGCTGGTATGCACCCATTGATGCCATTTTTATTAGGGCAGCCGCATCCAAGAGGTAAAAGAGTTGTGAATGTTCAGAAATGTATTAGGACTTGTGATATTGATGCTGTAGGTGATCCTAGTCATTTGACTTTTTTTGAGATGCTTGGTAATTGGAGTTTTGGTAATTATTGGAAAAAAGAAGCTATCTCTTGGAGTTTTTTATTTCTCACCGAGATTCTTGGATTCAAGGTTTCTCAATTGCATGTTACATGTTTTGGAGGAGATAAAAGGGTTACAGAAGTTCCAAAAGATGATGAAGCTGCAAAAATATGGAAATCATTAGGAATCCCTGATGAAAGAATTGTTTTTTTAGAAGGTGGTGCTTTAGAAGGAGAAGATAATTGGTGGGGGCCTCCAGGTGAAACAGGACCTTGTGGACCATCTACTGAAATGTTTATTGATACTGGAATTGAATCATGTTCACCTAATTGCAAACCAGGCTGTGGTTGTGGAAAATATTTTGAAATATGGAATGATGTGTTTATGGAATATAATAAAACTAAAGATGGTAAGTTTGTTCCACTACCAAATAAAAATGTAGATACAGGCATGGGTGTTGAAAGAACAATTGCAATGATGTCTGGCAAAAAAACTGTTTATGAAACTGAATTATTCTTGCCTATTATTAAAAAGATTGATGAGATTACTCCTGAAGATATTGGTTCTGATAATAAATATGTAAGAATTATTGCTGACCATATGAGGTCTGCTGTTTTTCTTCTTTCTGAAAATATTGTTCCTAGTAAACTTGATCAAGGTTATATATTAAGAAGGTTTATACGTCGTGTTATTAGATATTTGAGATTGTTAAGTGTTGATTTGTTTAAGATTGATGCAACAGTTGAGATTGCTAAGGTTGTTATTAAAACTTATCAAGACAGATATCCAGAACTTTTAAGTAGAAAAAAATTTATATTTGATGAACTAAAGAAAGAAGAAGATAAGTTTCAAAGTGCTCTTGAAAAAGGTTTAAAAGAATTTGAGAGTATGGTTGAAAAAGATAATCAAATAACTGATAAAGAAGCTTTTTTATTATTTCAATCATTTGGTTTTCCAATAGAAATGATAAAGGAATTAGCTTCAGAAAAAGGAGTGCCAATTGATGTTGATGGTTTTCATGCTGAGTTTAAAAAGCATCAAGAATTGAGTAGAGCTGGTGGTTCTAAAAGGTTCAAAGGTGGGCTGGCTGATTCATCTTCTGAAACAAAGAAACTGCATACTGCTACGCATTTGTTGAATGAAGCATTGCGTATTGTTTTAAGTAAAAAGGATATTGTTCAAAAAGGTTCTAATATCACTCCTGAACGTTTGCGTTTTGATTTTAATTTTGATAGAAAACTTACTTCTGAGGAACTGAAGAAAGTTGAGGATCTTGTTAATGAAAAGATTTCTCAAGGCTTGGATGTTGTTAAAGAAGAGATGACTGTTGAAGAAGCAAAGAAAAGAGGTGCACAATCAGAGTTTGAGCATAAGTATGGTGAAAAGGTTTTTGTTTATCACATTGTTGGTTTTTCTACTGAAATCTGTATGGGGCCTCATGTTAAGAATACTTCTGAGTTAGGTAAGTTTAAGATTAAGAAAGAGCAAGGGATAGCAGCTGGTGTTAGAAGGATTAAGGCTGTTTTGGAATAAATTCACCAAGTCTTTTTACCCATTATGTTTGAGACTTCTCTGAGAATCTTTTTTTCAAAAAATAATAATTCTTGCCTTGTTGTTATTTTTTTATTATTCAT
>CAZHVK010000006.1:0-21529 GCA_964535955.1 uncultured Methanosarcinales archaeon
GGGAGTGAAACGAGCATCTTAAAGCTACGAACGAAACAAAGTGTAGTGAGTATGCTTTGAGATGGGAGTGAAACGAGCATCTTAAAGCTACGAACGAAACAAAGTGTAGTGAGTATGCTTTGAGATGGGAGTGAAACGAGCATCTTAAAGCTACGAACGAAACAAAGTGTAGTGAGTATGCTTTGAGATGGGAGTGAAACGAGCATCTTAAAGCTACGAACGAAACAAAGTGTAGTGAGTATGCGCTTAGTTGGGAATGAAATAACAGTTAAATTTAAATAAACTTCTCAAACACTTTCTAATATATGACATTAGCAGATCAATTAAGAGAATATGATAGTAAAACATCATTTATTGATCCTGAGATAGAAGTACCTGGTGAATTACTTAGTAGAATAACTGGGTTTGTACAAGATATTTATGAACAACGTGTTTATGCAATAATTAGTGATGGAGAGAATTCTATGCCGCGAAGATTTGAATTATCTGATTTTAAAAGATATAATCTTGCTAATGTTGGGCAAAATTTTGAGATATTGTTTTATATGGTAGAAAAAGATACAAAAGATATTAAACAAGGTATTAATATTCAGATGAAGCCCTTAGGAGATTATGAAAATAGAACTAGAAAAGAATTAAGTCCTGATCTAGATATGTCTATTTTTAAAGGCAGAAAACCTAATAGAGGAAAAAAGTTAGAAGATTAGATAGTTCCATTGACAAAAGGTTTATATATAGATTCTACATAAATTAATGTAATCAATTCAATATAGTTAACATATGTCGGTGAAAAGATAATGGAAAAAAAGAGGCTACAATCTATTGTAATTTTTATTTTTAGTATTTATTTCTTTATAATTTCCATTGAATTAATCAAAAAAAGTTCTTTATCATTAGGAGATTCATTGATAAACCATTTTATAACATTAAGCCAGTCTCCAATAAAAGCATTAGCAGCAGGCTGGTTAGGTGCAGGCATTGTGCAAAGTGGTGGAGCAATTGGAGCAATCACAGCAACAATGGTTGGTGCAGGCATATTTACATTGACAACAGCAATCTTTATCATATTTGGTTCTAGAATTGGAGCTACAATCACAGGACTAATAGTTTCTTTATTTTCAAAAACAAAAAACAAAAGAGATTTTAGGCATGGTTTTGAGATTGCAACTGCAAACACTTTTTACAATATAATAAATATTATCATACTTTTTCTGATTGAATATTTTTTTAGAATCTTTACAAAAATAGGAACATATTTTGGAAAATTTTTAGAAGGGGTTACTTTTTTTAAGGCAGTTCCTGACTTAATAGACATTATAGCAGGATGGTTTATTAAATTAATCATGCAAATACCTGCAAAAATTGCTGTTTTAATAATAGGATTTGTTATATTACTTGTTACTTTAGAATTTTTAGCAAAATCAATTCTTGGAATATTTGGTGGACATGATAAAGCAAGAAAAATCGTTAAAAAACATTTTAGTAATAAATATGAAGCTTTTTTAATTGGTTTATTGATAACAGCATTAATACCCAGCACAAATATAACAATCAGTTTTTTAATACCATTAGCAGTTGCAAGAATCATCAATATAGAAGAGGCAATTCCTTACATATTAGGTGCAAACATTGGAACAGTGGTTGAAGTTGTGCTAGCTGCATTTGTTACAGGCAATTCGCTAGCAATTGCAACTGCTACAATCTATGTATTGTTTAGTGTGATCGGCGCTCTAGTTTGGCTTCCTAATACTAAACTATTATACAAGATCACAAAATATATGTCAAAACATCTACTAAATATTACAAGAGAAAAAGCAATAATATATGTTATGATATTTATCTTTATTCCTTTGATGCTTCTCTTCTGAATGCATGAATTATAGAATCACAAAAACTTTGTCTGAACCTTATTACTATACTTAAATATATTTTTCTTATTCAATGTCTTATGCACTTTTAGATAAGAATTAATCTCTTTGTTAATTTTTTTAAAAAAGTCAACACCCCTTTCAGTCAAAACCAAAGATTTATTTTTATAAGAAATAAACTTATCTTTTTCCAATCTCTCCAGATTCTTATACAAAGCTCTTTGTTTTTTCTTAACAATACCAGAATTCATCACTAATGTAATAAAATCACTTTTAGAAACCTTCACCATCAGAGATCTCTTTTTAAGCTTTTTATTAGCTTCAACATACCATCTTCCTAATGTATATAACATGAATTTTTCAGTTCTAGTCAACCTCATAATGTATGGGAGATTGTTAAAATATATAAAACTAGTGTATCATAGAGTACATAAATACATTTAAACAACAAATAAACTCATGAAATAAGATGATAGAAGAAATGTTTACAAAATGTTCATTACAAGAATCAGATATTGTAGTTGTACCAGCCCCTTATGAAAATACAGTTTCTGGCATGAAAGGTACAATAAATGGACCAAAACAAATAATCACAGAACTAGATACACAAATAGAATTATATAATCCTTATATTGATAAGTGTCTTGCAAAAGAAAAAAAGATTTATCTTTTTCCTAAGCTTAGTTTAGGATTGTTAAAGCCAAAAGACATGGTTGAAAAAGTAAGTAAAACAATTGAAGAGATTGTTGGGTTGGATAAATTCTTTTGCATGCTGGGCGGTGAACATACAATCAGTCTAGGTAGTGTTAAAGGCTTATTAAAACATTATAATGTAAAAGATTTGTCTGTTTTGCAGATAGATGCTCATCTTGATTCAAGAGATTCTACAGAGGACTACGAACATTTTGGTAGAAAGATAACGCATTCTACTGTCATCAGAAGGATAAGGGATCAAGGAGTTAATGTTGTGCAAGTGGGTATAAGGAATATGAGTGAAAAAGGTAAAGAATATACAAAAGAATTTAAAGATCAGATTTTTGATTGTCCAATGGTATTGACTCCAAAATTAGTACAAAAAATAATTAATCAAATCACAACACCTTATGTTTATTTAACAATTGATGTTGATGGATACAAACCAAGCTTGATGCCTGAGACAGGAACACCAGAACCAGGTGGTCTTGATTGGAATGGACCTTTATATCTATATGAAGAATTATGTAAACAAAAGACTTTGGTTGGTTTTGATGTTGTTGAGGTTGCTCCTTTTCTTCTTAACAATATAACAGCACATAATGCTGCTTTGTTAACATATTATGTAATGGGTTGGAAATACTATCAATCTAAATAAAAAGCATTAAATAAAAAGAAAATAAAACTGCCCCCTCCGGGACTACCATTTCACCGAGATTTCTTCGATGATATTTTGAACCCGAGTCCTCGCCTTTCTCCACAGAGTCGAGAGGGCGAGATGATTAGCCGGACTACACTAAGAGGGCATATGTCAGAATTCCAGAGGAATTCTGATCATGATCATAAATCTCTGATTTATGACAAGTAGCCTCGCCCGGATTTTCGCAATGCTTCGAACCGGGGTCAACTGGTCCAGAGCCAGACATGATTGGCTTCCTTATAATTTATAAAGATTTGGCCACTACACTACGAGGCTATAGAATGAAATAAATTTAGTTTGTTTTTAAAGATTTTGTCTGTTTTTAATGCAAATATTTATATAAAACAATAATTTAAAATAAAGACATGTGCTTCACACCCTTAGCATCAATGATAACTGCAATTGTTGAGATTTGTATAGCTGGTTACCTATTCAAAAGAATCAAAGATAAGAGATTATACCCTATTGCAATATTTGTAGTCATGCTTGCTCTTTATCAATTAACAGAATTTTTATTATGCACAACCAGTTATGGTTATCTATGGGCAAGAATAGGTTTTGCTGCACATACTTTTATGCCAATTTTATTATATCATTTTTTTGTAAATGCTGCAGATAAAGAAATCAAAGAATGGATGTATGTGTTCCCAATATTTTTTGCATCTTTAGCATTATTTTATCCTAATTTTATTACCCACACTAGTTGTAATATTTTGAATGTAACATCAGAAAATTTAATATTTAATCAAAATTTTACTCTTATGTTTGCATACTTATTTTACTATCTTTATTGTCCTGTATATGGGGTTTACATATTTTCAAAAAAAATAAAATTCAAAAAAACTAATATTAAAGTAAAATTAGGTGTTGCAGCTTCATCACTTGGATTGTTATTAGGATTTTTATATTATTTCTGGTCAGCAGTTAGAGAAAAAAACATAGCAATGACTTGGATACACACTTCATTTATAATTTTGATAAGTGCACTGATACTTATACTACTTTCAATATTTATAGTAAAGAAATTCAAAAAGTGGTTTTATGAGGCTAATGCACTTATTCTTGCAATAACAACAATATCAGCAATATTTATGTATTACTTTATACCAAATCTCACACATAATTATGCATCAATCTTTTGTCAGTTTGCTTTTTTATATAGTATCGCTGCAATTTTATTAATTAATGCATTACATGGAAAGATTGTTAGTTCTAGAAAAAGAAAATAAAATTGGCCTGAAATTTCAATATTTTCTCAATTCATTTTAAAATTTATTTCATATATCACTTTAGATATTATTTCAACCATTAAATTATGATTGTTGTTTGTCACTGGACATCTCAAAAAATGGTGTCCACTGACTTCTAATGCTTAAATTCTGAGGTTATAAGCTATCTTCTCATTCTCAGTGGTCACTGGACATGTGTGTGTGAGGTTTATATACTATAATTAACTAAAAATCATTTAGATAGTTAAAAATCTATCATATTTGGTGATATAAAATGAAATTAAATTTATCAAAAATAAATCTAAGTAGAAATGATTTAAAGAGAAATTTAAAATTTCCAAGATTAATAAATGAAAAACTTGCAGAAGATATAGGCATAATGATAGGTGATGGACATATAAGTAAAAAAATCAGACTCAAAAAAGCAGTTGATTATCCTATTTATATATCTGGTAATGCTGTAACTGATAGAGATTATGTTATTAATCACATAAAAAAATTAAAAAAGGAATTATTTAACCTTAATTTTCCAATATTTTTTAGACGTAAAAATGAAATTTGTACTAAATTAAATTCAAAAGGATTAGTTGAATTTTATACTAAAATAATTGGGTTGCCTCTTGGCAAAAAAACAAATATCAAAATACCATTAATAATATGGCATGATTTGAAACTTATAAAAGCTTGTTTAAGAGGAATTGTTGATACAGATTTCTCTTTTGTTATTAGAAAAAATAATTATCCTCATTTAAAATTAAAAACACAAAGCAGAAATTTAGTAGAGGATTGTAAAAAAGCATTTAAGTTAATAGGAATTGAAACAAGCATAAAACTTGATGTTGAAGAGTATAATCCTAGAACTAGAAAAACATATATTACTAATTATTTATACTTAAGTGGACACAAAAAAGTAATGAAATTTATTAAAGAAATAAATTTTAGTAATCAGAGAAATTTAATAAAAGCAAAAAAATATATATGGGCCCGCAGGGATTTGAACCCAGGACCTTCCGGTTAAGAGCTTCATCCTTTTCTAAGAAAAGTCGGATGCTATACCAGATTAAGCTACGAGCCCATACGCCGCAGCCCGGACTTTCATTCCACCTAGATTTCTAAAGTGAATTTTGAACCGGGATACAACCAAAATCAATGGTTTTGGTGTACAATTAAATCCTGGCTTTGACGCCGACGCCCGGATTTGAACCGGGATATCCATAAGGAAACGAGATGACTGAAAATGTTCCAGTCTCGCGCAGTACCAGGTTGTGCCACGTCGGCTTTGTTGACAGGATTTAATTTGTATCCGTGAGGAAACGAGATACCTAGGAAACTTTCCAGTCTCGCGCAGTACCAGGTTGTGCCACTGCGGCATATGTATATATAATGATTATTCATTCTATTTATAAAGATTATTGAATTTATATCTAATTTTCATAAAAAACTTTATATAGTTTGAATACATATGATAATATATTGGGGGTTGATATATATGCCAGAAGAAGAACAAGCTAATAAAAAACAAATAGGTAAAATAACACACTTTTTTGACAAAATAAGTGTTGCTGTTATTGAATTGACAGATGCATTAAAAGTTGGTGAAAAGATATTAATAGAAGGTCATGGTAATAGTGTTGAGCAGACTGTTGATTCTATGCAGATAGAGCATGAGAAAGTTGAACAAGCTGCTGCTGGTCAAAGTATTGGTATGAAGACTGTTCAACCTGTTAAGGTTAATGATCTTGTGTTTAAGGTTAGTGAATAGAGGCGAGTAAAGATGATAGAATATGATACATTAGGAAATCTTATTAATCTATATTATAAAAAACAAGATAGACCAAAAAAACATAGGGTAGATATACTAAGTTCAGTCCAAGCTAGATATATAAATCCAACTAGCTGTCTTCCAAGAACAAGACTTGAAATAGATGAAACAAGAAATAGAGGAAATATATTTGAGATCTTGGCAAAATCAGACCACCAACCTTATCCAATAGTAGAAGAAGATCCCAAAAAATAATCTTTTTATTTTCTATTTCTATAAAAATTATTTCTTATCATTTTTCTATAAAATAAAGAATTACCATGATAATTTTGACATAAATAATCCACATCTCTTAGAATATGATGTTTTCTTATTGCTGAAACCTTTTTTTCTGATTTACCAGAAGAATTTTCAATTTCTTTCTCTAATTCTGAAGCCATTTTTAAGAATTCTCACTCTAACATCTCAATTTCAATATGCAAACCTTCTGGAATAGGCACTCTCATAACAAGACGCAAAGCTCTTTCATCTAGACCTAAATCAATAAGACGTTTATGAATTCTCATTTCAAACCTTTCAAAAGAAGCTTTTCCATCACCACAAGGACTTTTACGAGTAGTTAATTTTAGTTTTTTAGTAGGAAGAGGTATTGGGCCACGCATTACTACTCCTGTCTTCTCTGCAATACTTTGTATAAAATTGCAGACTTTGTTTATTTTATCAATTTCTGTACATGCTAATTTTATTCTTGCTTTTTGCATATTTTATGGCCTCATAATGAATACTAATTCACCATGGTGAATTTATATTTAAAAAAATAAAATAAAAAAAATATTTACTTTTTAACTAAATCAATACACATACCTGCTGCAACAGTTGTTCCACTGTCTCTAATAGCAAACCTTGATAATTGTGGTATTTCTTTTTGCTTTTCAATTACAACTGGTTGTACTGGTTTAACTTTAACAATTGCTGCATCACCATTTTTGATGAAATCAGGATTCTCTGCTAATACTTCACCAGTAGCTGGATTCAATTTCTTTAAAATTGCTTCAATTCTACATGCAACTTGTGATGTATGTATATGGAATACAGGTGTATATCCTACAGTTACAACAGTTGGATGGTTTAATACAACTAATTGTGCAGTAAATTCAGTAGCAACTTGCGGAGGATTACTTTCATGTCCTAAAACATCTCCTCTTTGAAGATCTTTTTTACCAAATCCTCTTACAGATAGACCAACATTATCTCCTGGTTCTGCTTGTGGCATTTGTTCGTGATGCATCTCAATAGATTTAACTTCACCACTAACTCCTTTACCTTCTCTACCAGGCATTGCTATAACCTTGTCACCAACTTTCATTATTCCTGTTTCAATTCTACCTACAGGTACAACACCGATTCCAGTGATATTATATACATCTTGGATTGGCATTCTTAATGGTAAGTTAGTTGGTTTTTCAGGCGGTGTAAATTCATCAATTTGTTCAAGTAATGTTTTTCCTGTATACCAAGACATGTTTTCAGATTTCTTAACAACATTATCTCCAACTAGTGAAGCAATTGGTATAAATGGTATTTCATCAGCTTTATAACCAACTGTTTTTAATAATGCTTGTACTTGCTTTTTAACATCTTCAAACTTAGCTTGATCATACTTAACCATGTCCATTTTATTAACAGCTATGATTAATTGACCAACACCTAGTGTTCTGGATAAGAATATATGTTCTTTTGTTTGAGCCATAACTCCATCATTAGCAGCTACAACAACAACACCAGCATCTGCTTGTGAAGCTCCTGTAATCATGTTTTTGATAAAATCCTTGTGCCCTGGTGCATCAATTATTGAGAAATAATATTTTGGAGTTTCAAACTTCTTATATGCTAAGTCAATTGTTACTCCTCTTTCTCTTTCTTCTTTAAGATTATCCATTACAAAAGCAAACTCAAAACCACCTTTTCCAAGTTCTTCTGCTTTTTCTTTTAATTTTCTCATAGCTTGTTCATCAATACTACCTGAATCAAACAATAGTCTACCTACAGTAGTAGATTTACCATGATCTACATGTCCTATAAAGACAAGATTTATGTGTATTTTTCCTTTTGCCATTTTTATTAAATTCCTCCTATTTTATTTATGTTTTATTATACATATATAGTATACAACTGTATATGTAGGATTTTTATTACTATTTATAAAGGTTACTATTAGTTAAACTATTATCTATGTTCTTGCAGCCCTTACACTGACTTACTGATTCTCACTAAGTCCTTTTCTTTCTCTGATTTTCTTGATAATCTTTTGTTGAAGTTCCATAGGAAGCTTTTCAAACATCTGATCAACTAATGAACTAGTACCACGACCTCCAGTACCACTTCTTAAATCATTAGACCACCCAAACAATTCTCCAACAGGCATTTTAGCTTTTGCAATTACTTGAACACCTATTTGATTCATTTCTAATAACTGCCCTCTTCTATTACTAACTAATTTAGATATTTCACCCATAAACTCTACAGGTGCTTCTATTCTTAATATCTGTAATGGTTCAAATATTAAAGGACCAGCCATAGCCATTGCACCTCTTATTCCTTCTCTAACAGCAGGATATAACTGTGCAGGACCACGATGAATTGCATCTTCATGCAGTTTACAATCAGTCATAGTTACTTGTACTTTTATACATGGTTCTCTAGCTAAAGGCCCAGCCTTCATAACATCTTCAAACATATCTAAAACCATTTCCAGGATTTCACCTATGTGAACAATTCCTCTAGTACCATCAATAAACACATTACCATGAAATACATCTTTTACTTTATCTGCAACTTTTGTATCCATTCCACAATCCATGAATTTTTGTCTTAGGTTAAGGTCTCTTTTTTTCATTCTCATTTCAGGGATTTCGCCTGATTTTATTAATTCACTAATTTCTGGATTTAAAGGTTCTACTTTAAAGAATAAATGATTGTGTTTATTAGGGGATTTACCCATTGCTTCTTGACTAGGCTTTGTTATAGCTTCTCTATAAACAACAATTGGATCTGAAGTTTTAACTTCAAGACCTTTTTCTTTTCGAATCCTTTCTTCAATAACTTCTAAATGTAATTCACCCATACCATGCATTAGATATTCTCCTGTTTCTTCATTAATCTCAATCTTAATAGTAGGATCTTCTTTTCCAACCATCCTAAGAATCTTAATCAATTTATCTAAATCACTTGGTCTTAAAACTTCGATTGCTTTTGTTATAACAGGATCAAATATATGAGTAATTTGTTCAAAAGGTTCTGTTTTATTAAAACTCACAGTTTCACCAGGATAAGCTTTAATTCCTGCTGCACCAATGATATTTCCTGCTGGAATATTATCAACTATTTCTCTTTTTGCACCTTTTCTAATAAAGATTTGCTGAATTCTGGCAGGCTGACCTAATCTATTAAGATAAACTTGTTCACCTTTTGTCATGGTTCCTGAAAATAATCTTCCTGTTGAAATTTCTCCTGCTTGAGGATCTACCTCTACTTTAATAACAACAAAAAATAATGGTCCATTTGAATCACAACTAACTAATGCTTTTCCTTCTTCTGATTCTAAATCACCATGCCAAATTTTAGGAATTCTATACTTTTGAGCAGTTATAGGGTTTGGTAAGTGTCTAATTACAGCATCAAGTACAACCTCATGCACTGGTGCTCTTTTTGCTAAAGTTTTATATGCTTCTGGATCATCTGATTGATATGCATCAATTATTTCTTTGAATGAAATATTTTTTTCTTTCATATAAGAAACACTCATTCCCCAATTATGCACTGCTGAACCAAATGTAACGCTTCCATCTATAACATTAACTTGCCATTTTTCTTTCCATTCAGGAGGTGCATTTTCTTTAATAAACTTGTTTACTCCTGCAATTATTTTAACAAACCTTTCCTGCATTTGTTCAGGTGTTAATTGTAATTCTTTGATCATTCTATCAACTTTATTAATAAAAAGAATTGGTTTAACTCGTTCTCGTAAAGCTTGACGCAAAACAGTTTCAGTCTGAGGCATAACACCTTCAGATGCACAACATAATACAATTGCACCATCAACAGCTCTCATTGCCCTTGTTACATCCCCACCAAAATCTACATGCCCAGGTGTGTCTATTAGATTAATCAAATATTCTTTATCTTTAAATGAATGAACCATTGAAACAGATGCAGCATCAATTGTAATACCACGTTCTTGTTCATCTTCATGAAAATCCATAATAAGTTGTTTTCCTGCTAATTGTTCAGACATCATTTTTGCTCCTGCAAGCAAATTATCTGTAAAAGTTGTTTTTCCATGATCAATATGTGCACAAATAGCAATATTTCTAATAACATCTGGTTTTCCAACTAGTCTCATTACTTTTTCAGTCATTGATTCTGCCATATTATTTTCCTCCTATCATCTCTTTTATATTAAAAAAAATTAAAAAACATGTTTTTCATTAACTGTTTTATAATTATGTAGTTCTTCAACAGCAAACCATAATTTGATTTCTTCATCAGCTTCTTTTTTTGTACCAGAAGCATGAATTAGATTTTTTATTGATATACCTTTTTTATCAGTATATTCATAACTATGGTGTGCAAAATCTCCTCTTATTGTTCCAGGTAATGCAGACCTTGGTTCTGTTGGGCCAACTATTTTTCGAACAACCTCAACTGCATGTAATCCTTCCAAAACAAATGCTATAACAGGGCCCTCTGTTATGAATTTTTCAAGATTCTTGTAAAACTTCTTTTTTAAATGAGCTTTATAATGCTGCTTTGCAAAATTCTTGTTAACCCAAACCATTTTTAGCCCAACAACCTTTAAACCAGCATCTTCAAATCTTGTAAAAACTCTGCCAATAATAGCTCTTTGAACACAATCTGGTTTTAATAATACTAATGATCTTTCCATAAACAATGTTTTTACCATATTAATCTCACCTATAATTTACTTCTTTTTTTTACCTTTTCTTTGTGAAGCTGTAATATAATGCTTGCTCCACCGAGTTGCAATAGGTTTTCTACCTAGCTTTATCAAATTTTTTTCACATTTATTTGAACAAAAATAATAAACTTTGCCATCTGTTTTAACAAACATTTTCCCTGTTGCTTTTGGAATTTCTATTCCACAAAAAGTGCATTTAACCATTCACTTCACCCCATCATATTCTTATAATAATTTTATAATATAATTATATTATTAACATTATTCTCATCATTATTATTATAACTACATGAAATTATACTTTTGCTCTTCCTCTTTTACCAATTGGTCTTGCTTCTATTTCTGTTTCTCTTAACATCAAGACGTCTCCGATTCTTACAGGTCCTTTAACATTTCTTCTCAATATTTTATTTTTATCTCTGCCATCTAAAACCTTGCATCTAACCTGTGATGCTTCTCCTCTTGATCCTGTCCTACCTATAATTTCCTCAACTCTTGCAGGAACAGCATAACTAAAATTAACTTGCCCTCTAGTTGGTTCTTCCTTTTTTTTCCCATCATGAGTTCGCATTTTTTTAATTGCGCCTGCCATTTTATTCACCTATTATATTATTTTATTTTATATTATTTTATTTTATTTTATTTTATTTTATTTTATTTAGTCAATGAATCAATTAATTTCTTTGCTTCACCTTCTTTTACTACTGAAACTGCTGAAGTTCCTAATTCTAATCCTGCTGCAGCTCCAAGTTCTTCTTTTGTTGAAACTTCAAAACATTTCAACCCTTTTTCATCACATAACAATGGAATGTGCATAACAACTTCTGGTGGTGTTACATCTTTTGCAATCACAACTAGTTTAGCTTGTGCTTTTTCAATAGCTTTTGTCACTTCATTTGAACCTTTTCTTATTTTCCCAGTTGCTTTCGCAATCTCAACTGCTTCTAATACTTTTTCTTGTACTTCTTTTGATGCTTCTATTTTTGGCATTTATATCCCCTCCTATAGAGTTCTTATTTTATTTATGTTATTTATTTAGATTATTTATTTTATTTAACCATAACAAAGGTAATTCGATAGAACGAATACCTCAATCCACACCTTATTTGTAAGATGCTTCATCAATCATTGGTATGATGTATGATAATACGAAAATCAGAATTCATTTATAAATGTATCGTTGCAAAGCATTGATGCAATCCCTTGTTCATTACAAATATTCAATCCTTCTTTTAATAAAAAATCCAATCACAATTAAAACAATCAATGACACTATCAATATAATAAGAATACTAAATGAAGATTCATTAAATAACCATTTTCTTGGTTTTTCTTCAAGTTTTTTAACAACTTCACCTTCTATGCCTGGCCCATCACCAAATTGGGTTTTAGAACCTGCATCAACTTGCGGCACAAAATTCTTATTTAAACTAACAGCCATATAATCAAAAGCACTTAATTCTGTTTCATAATTATAATAACCAGATGTTGAACTTTTCCATGTAGCAGGATAAAGAATCCAATTATTATCTTTACTATTATAATAATACAATTTAGTTGTAGACATATTTAAATCATTTTCAATAACATAAGATTGATTCAATCTAAAAGCTACATCAATATCTTTTACATTTGTACCAGCAAGATTATCTGCCTGAACACTCATATACTTATAAACATAACCAGGTGCAGATGATTTCACTCTTTTTGGTTGTTTTTTGTATGATTTTATTGTTAATGTTACTGATTTAGACTTATTAATTACTTTAAAACCTAATTTTGTTATTGGCAAAACTTCATTATCCAACTTAATTTCTTTTTTCTCTGATTTTTTTAATTCAGAATAAGCAAATGTTTCTGTTGCATCTTCATAAACAGAGGATCCGCCGCCGCCGCCACCACTACTGCTAGATCCGCCGCCACCGCCACCTCCACCACCACTACTAGTAGAAGTTGAACATCCAGCATGAATACCAGCGTTATTATCATTACAATCACTACCTAAAGGACACCCTGTTCCATAACCATCATCATCATTATCAGCACATTGTTCATGCACAGCACTATGTGACAAACCTTGTATAACATATCTTGTGTTATTATCAACTCTTGAACAATTATATACAGAATCCAAACCATCGCAAGTAACAAGTCTTTCATTTGCACCATTACAACCAAGACTTATACCTGACAAATTATCAACATCAGCATCTTTCACACAAAGAGTATTATAACTTGTATTAATATCATCAATATAGATTGTTTTGGTTCCTGATATTTGTAAACCAGTGACAATCAAAAATCCTCTAGGATAAGATGAATTTTGCTTTGAAATAGTAATATTATAAAGATTAATATTTATCTCAGAAAAATTTGTCAAAGTTTCTATTGTAATATTTGAACCAATTTTAAGTGTTAGATTAAATTCACCATTAAACTGCTGCACAAGGTTTGTTGATCCATTTATAGCAATGGTAGTGGAACCACTTAATGAAGAACTGCTTGAAGCTCCATCAGAGGATTCAAACACACTTATTGATGATAAATCTCCTTTTAAATTATCACTTGTATCATCCAGCCCATCATTATCATCATCAGAATCAAGCACATCATATGAACCATCATTATCACTATCTGTTAAATCACCGATTATAATTAAAACAATCTGTGATGAACTAAGATTAGAATCATTAACACTAACATTCACATAATAATTACCAGTATCAAAATAAGTTACATTCCATGAAAAAAGATTATCATATTGTGTGAAATTTGACATATTGATTGAATAATACAAAGTATCTCCAGGATCATCTACTGCTACAACAGTTATATCAATTGTCGCATTAGTTGTTTCATCAACATCTACAGAAATATTTTCAATCTGTGTTAAATTAGGTGCTGCAAAATTGTTCACAGTCATGTTCCAAGAAACTGTTGCATTCTCATATGAATCAGTAACAATCAATGAAACATTATAAACTCCTGCTTGTGTTGTATTTGGTATAAATGTAAAATTTTCTTCATCTGTTGCATCTGATTGTATATCACCTGATAAATACCAATAATAATTCAATGAGTCAGAATTATTATCACGAGAAGTATGATTAAAGATTATTTCATCTGTTTCGTAAATATTAAGCTGCAGAGAAGAGGGTGTTTGGGATGTTATTTCTGGAACAGTATTATTTATTTTACAAAATCTTTTATCAGACTTAAACAATGAAGACGAAGAATCATTAATATAAACAGTATAATTATGCAACCCTGTCAAACCAGTTATATTAAGATAAAAATTATTATTATCTGCATTACTATTCATAGTGTAATTAGTTCCATTTATCTCAATCAAAGAAGAAGTAACCACCCTTCTAGTTGTTATATTAACAAACACATAATCAAACACAGTATATGAATTATTATCAAGTATAGGACTAACAAATACAATATTTGGAACAATTGTCCAATACACATCCAACCTAGGATAATCAGAAATTGTTACATTGGTTTCTGTTATCAATGATTCAATTTCACTTACTGTTAAATTTTTACCATCTCTTTCAAATTGATCCTGCCTTAGTAATGCAATTGCTGCGGAAACATGTGGCGCTGCCATTGATGTTCCAGACCTTGAAATAGTATCAGTAATATGATCATTATCCATTGATGTGATTGAAACTCCTGGTGCAAGAATGTCTAGGTCAGAATTTCTATTTGAATCTGTATTCAGAGCATCATTATTATCACTCATTCCAACAGAGATCACAATTGGATGGCATGCAGGATAACTCATCTGTGTTGTTGAACCACTATTACCAGATGCTGCAACTAATGTAACATTAGCCTCACGTGCTGATTCTAATTGAGAATTATAATTATCAGGACAAGCATCAGTGGTATATAATACAGATGTTCCTAAACTCATTGAAACAACTGAAATATTATAAACATCTTTATTTGAAACACACCAATCAATTCCTTCAACAACATCATTCATTGAACCTGTTCCTGCAGAATTAAGTGCTTTTATTGCAACAAGTTTTGCATCAGGTGCAACTCCTTTATAAGTTGAATGATTTGATGCTACAATTCCTGCAACATGTGTACCATGATAATGATCATCATGACACTCATCATTTGTGATTGTACAGTTTGTATTTGTTATGGTATTTTTACCAGCCACAACCATTACACCAAAATATCCACCTAAGTTTGTATGATTATAATAAATTCCAGAATCAATCACACACACTGTTTGACCAACACCAGTTATATTTCTATTATTAACTATTCTTTGCCATGCATAATCAGCATGTATTATAGGAATTGAATCATCAAGAAATACTTTTACTTCAAGGTCAGATGTAATTGATTCAACATTAGGATTATTTATTAATTCTTCTATAGCTTCTTTATTAGCAGTAGCTGTTATTACTGGTGAATTTTCAAATTGATGGTCAATAACAAGTTCAGGACTGTCTTCATTAATAAGCACAATTGCTTTATCAATTTCTTCATCAGAGTCTGCATTATACTCATCATTATTCTCATCTCCTACAACAACACCTTCTTTATCAAGACTTTCTAAAACTTCTTCTTGCAATTCTTTAATTAACTCTTGAGTATCCTTATTATCACCAGCATTCTCAACAGGATGTTTTAGTTTAATAACCACAGAAACATCATGATTTGCCACAATATCAACAATCACTTCTTCAGAAACTTTTGCACTTAAATCATTATCAATATCAGCTGATGTAATCACAACTAAGAATAATAAAATCAAGATTAATATTCCACACCTCAGTTTTTTCATATATATATATTATTGAGAAGTAGTTTTTATACTTTTCGATTTTTTTGTATGTGCATAGCGTCCGTAAGACCAATGAGCACATGTCATGAATCGAAGATTCATGATCATGATCATAAATGCTCCGCCTTTATGACATAGCACATCGTAAGAAAAACAGGGCTTTCTATTTGTTATGGTAAGATCTTAGAAAGTGCGAATGAGCTATGCACATTCGATTTTTTTGTTAGTTAGATTTATAAATCCAGATTCATTTCTAATAAATATGAAACTTATTTTTGTGAGACACGGAGAAACAGAAGAAAACAAAAAACAGATTAATCAAGGTCATGAAGGAGGAATCTTAACAGAATTAGGAATCAAACAAGCAAAAAAGTTAGGACTAAGATTAAAGAATGAGAAAATAGACAAAATTTATGTAAGTGACTTAAAAAGAACAATAGATACTGCTAAAGAAATTATCAGGTTCCATCAAAACATTCCAGTAATATATGATCCAAGATTAAGAGAAGTACATCTTGGAGAATTTGAAGGCAAACCATGGGGTTCATTGTCAATTGCTGCTGAAAAAGCAGGAATTTCACACATTCTTTTCAAACCAAAAACAGGAGAATCATTATCAGAGATGAGAAACAGGGTTGTTTTATTTTTTGAAGAAATATTTAAAAATGATTTTGGTAAGACAATACTTTTTGTAACACATGGTGGCCCTGTAAGAGGATTATTACTTTACTTGCTTAATAAGACTGATAAAGATTATAGACCAGAGCTTCAAAATACTTGTGTTTCAGTTTTTGAGATTGATAAAGACAAGAATGCACAACCAATTATTGTTAATTGTGCAGAACATTTAAATGATTAAACAACATAAACTCCTTTCCACCTAACAATCTTTACTTTTTCACCGAGTTTTAATTTTCTCAATTTCTTATTCTTAACTTCAACAGATTCATAAGTCTCTGGGTGAAGAACCTCAACATTAGGTTTTACTTTTGACACAGTTGTTTTATAGACTTCTAATTTTTTAATCTTATCAGAATACTTGAAAGATATATTTTTATTATTAATAATCTCAGACCCGGTAACTTTCTTACCTATTTTTTTAACTAATACCAACTTATCATTAAATAAAACAACATCACCTTTTTCAAATTCAGGTGGTTTAAACAAAACATTCAATCTATAGATAAGCTTGCTTTTGTTTCTATCCATTGAAAACAGTTTTTCATTCAAAGACACTTTTCCACCAAATTCAGAAAACAATTGGTTGGACAAAGTTCGTAAAAATTTCTTAGAAGAAAAATAAAAATCAACACCATTCTTAACTTTCAATTCTTTAGTAATATAGACAGATTTTTTACTCTTTTTTTTTTGTTTTTTTATTGATCTTATGATAAAATCAATTACTTTTTTTTTAGGGTTTCTTAATTGCAAAATTCCTTCAAAATATTGATTTGGTGCTTGTTTAACAACTTGACTCATAATATAGTTAAAAAAACACAAGATTTTTAAAACCTTTGATTTTAAATGCTTTTTATGAAGCATATTTTAAAGAAAATATGGCATTTTATATGGCATGAAGACGATATCTCTACTAGTAAAGGGTTTCTAAGTTTATTAGTTAATTTAGCACTTGCTTTTATCATAATAAAGTTCTTGTTTTATCCTGCAATAGGTATTGCTCTTAACACAGACTTCCCAATTGTGGCTGTATTATCAGAAAGTATGGAACATCAACAGATACATCCTTGTATAAAATACGATATTTATGGTGAATGTATTGACAGAGATAAAACAAAGTATGAATTATGTGGTAATAAATATTCTGAAGCCACATACATAGATTTTGATGGCTTTTGGAAAGAATGTGGGCAATGGTATGAAGACAAAGAAATAACCAAACAAGAATTCATGAATTTCAATCAAAAAAATGGTTTTTCAAAAGGAGATATGTTTGTTATTTATGGTGCTAAATCAAAAAACATTGAACCAGGAGACATAATTGTATTTGAAGGTAAAAGAAAATATCCAATCATACACAGAGTTGTTAGAAAATATGAAGAAGATGGTCAAGTGTATTATCATACAAAAGGAGACCATAATACAGAATCAATCAATGATGCAAACCTGAATGAGGTCAGGATCCCGCATGATGAAAACACTTTTAAAGGAAAAGCAATTCTATGGTTCCCATACCTAGGATATGTTAAAATAATACCAACTAACATTTATAAATTTATAATAGGAAATTCATAGGAGGCTGAAAAAAATGTTATTTTGTCCAAAATGTGGTCATTTACTTGTACCAAAACAAAAAGATAATAAAAAGACAATGCAATGTAACAATTGTAATTTTTCAACAAAAGAAATTAAGAATGCAAAAATATCAGAAAAACTTAACAAAGATGAAAAACCAGCATTAGAAGTTATTGATAAAGAAGTTGAAATTGATCCTATAACAAATGAAAAATGTCCAAAGTGTGGTCATGGTAAAGCATATTATGCAATGGTTCAGACAAGAGCAGCAGATGAACCAGAAACAAAGTTCTTCAAATGCGAAAAGTGTAAGCATAGATGGAGAGATTATGGTTGAGCATGAAAATAAGTAAGAAAATAGACATAAAGAATCTATATGGAAAAAATTTCAAAATCATAGTCAAACCAAACTCAAGTTCAAATGAAATTCTAGGTTATGATGCATCCAAAAATGCATACAGAATCAATATCAAAGCTCCTACTGACAAAAACAAAGCAAACAAAGAGATTGTTAAGTTTTTGTCAAAAAAGCTGGGTAAGAAAGTCAGGATTAAGTCTGGATTGACATCAAAAACAAAATTAATAGAAGTTATTGGTTAGCTTGCCTAACAAAACAATTCAACTTTTGATTACCTTTGTCAAGAATTCTGTCTAAAAAAGAATTAAAATCTTCACGCAACTCATCAACACCCTTATTCTCATTAACTATCATAATATCTGACCTAGAAATAGCATCACCAAGTCCCCATCCAAACTCAGTCCTCTCTCTATGCTCAAATTCTTCAAAAGTCCTTGGATCAGATGGTGAGCATCTTTTCAACATCCTATTAAACCTAACCCTTGGTGAAGAATGAACACCAATCAAAATAAAATCATCACCATATATTTTCTTATACAAATCAACCTCTTTCATACCTCTTACACCATCAACAGCAACAATATCTAGATTCCTATATCTTTCAATATGAGGCACACATTTTTTAGCAACAACATCATACCCATAAACTTTCCTAAGATTAGTTGCATATTGTCTTAAAGTAACATTATCAATTGCTTCGCCTTTTTTTAACATCTCTGTTCTAACTACTCTGCTCATAACAATAACAGGAATATTTCTTTTTTCAATTTCCTCTCTAAGAATCTTTTTACCAGAACAAGGCATTCCTGTTATAGAGATTATTTTCATTTTATTACCAAGAAATCAGAGGTATTTAAATAGTTTTTCTTACACTTATTAAGGAGTGAAAACTCAAAAATAAATGTTTAATACTTATATACTTCCAAATACTCATTCCAAAATCATTAAATATATAAATAACTTATAAAACAAAAAATTAAAGGTAGATAGATTGATAAAAAAACTCTTTGAAGATTTTCCAAAAAACGAGAACACTTCTTTATTTATGGTTTTTGAAGGCCTAGATGGAGCTGGAAAAGGTTCTTTTATGGGTATGATTCAGAAATTCATATTTCAGTATGTTAAAATATGTTCAGGATTATTAGCAACAAGAGAACCAACATATGGCGGCTTTGGTTATAAACAACGGGTCATGTTAGCAATAGACTCAGACCCCAATTCAAAAAAAGAAGAATGCATTTATAATTATGTAAACGATCGAAAAGCTCATCAAAGAGAGATCAGAGCAATACTAAAACCAAGTGATTCAAATCCATTTGGCATTGTGATGTGTGATAGATACATGTTTTCTACATTAGCATTTCAAGTTGCTCAGGAAGAACTAGCATATCTTAAAGAACATGATAAAGAGATACCATTTGAAGAAAAAATAGAGATATTTAAAAAACTAATAATTATACACCGAGATCAAGATCCTAAAAAAGATGTATTATTTCCAGACATAATATTTTTATTAGACCTTCCTGCAGAAGTTGCTGTAAAAAGAAGTGTAGGCGATAGTGCAAGACAATTTGGTGTTGAAAAATTTGAAACAGTGTTAATGCAGAATCTTGTAAGAAGAAATTATTTATATCTAGCATCTCAGTGTGACAATTGTGTTGTTCTTAACTCACACCTTACTCCAAGACAATTATTTGAAGATGCATTACAATTTGTAATATATTATCTTGACAAAAAATGTCCAAAAAACCTAAAATATTTATTAAAGAACATTGACAAAGCATTTTATAAAGAATCTTATCTTGACACAATCCAAAGAGCTAAGTTAGCATTTGAAACAAAACAAGATTTTAATCTATTAAATGAAAATCAATACCTTGTTAATCAAGTTTCTATTGAGGTTCATTTTGAATCAAGAAATATATACGAAAAAAGAGACTTATTTTTAAAAAATTTAAATAATGAATGGACAAGCTTAAATGGAAAGATAAATTATAATGAATTTGAAAAAGATGCTGTCAAAAGAATAATCAAAACAGATTTAGGTATTGATGTTGATAATAACCAAATAAGCATGGGTCATAAAGTATATAGGGTCAACAAAGAAATTAAATATGCACATTCATACCATCTTTACCTAAAATCAAAAGACATATTTCTTAATAAACAAAAATATAAAGATTTTGGCTGGTTTACTGATATAGATCAGCCAAGAATAGCAGAATATGAAAAAACAACACAATTAAAGATTAATGGGTTTTTAAAAGAATTAAGAAAAAGCGCAATAGATTTATAAAAACACAAATCATCCTTTAGTATCTTTATTATCTGCTGTATCTTCTTTAGAACTAGTTTCAAAATCAAAAAGTCTTTTACAACCACGTTGTGCATCATAACTTATTTTTTTTTCTTGAATCATTATCACCCTCTTTTTTCAGTTACAGGCTTTCCTGTAACTGCATTCACATCTTTTTTTATAATCACCAAAACTTTTTTTCCCCTAAGGAATGAATAAAAATAATAAAAAATCATAATTGTTAATTTTACATTTTTTGTAAATCACAATTAGTATATAAAGAATATCAATATTGAATATATATAATGCATTGAGACATTATTCTAAAGTGATTGTTAAGAATATTATTCCTCAGTAGGTAATACTTTTTACTATTAAAAAAAAGAAAATAAAAAAATAGAATAAAAACATAAAGAATTTATTCAGCTGGTGCTTCTTCTGCTGGTGCTTCTTCTTTTTTCTCTTCTTCTTTCTTTTCTTCTTCAGCTGGTGCTTCTTCTTCTTTTTCTTCTTCAACTGGTGCTTCTTCTTTCTTTTATTCTTAATCTGTTTCTTCTTATTATTGTGCTGAATATT
>CAZHVK010000006.1:21539-76383 GCA_964535955.1 uncultured Methanosarcinales archaeon
AATAACTTAATAATTATTTATTTTATAAAAAAGATAATAATAAATATTTTCAAATTCATTTTTTAATTCTTCTTTATTTTCTTCTTCAGCTGGTGCTTCTGCTTCTGGTGCAGCCTCTTCTTTCTTTTCTTCTTCAACTGGTGCTGCAGGTTGTTCTTCTGGTTGTTCTCCTTCCATATATATCATTCCTCCATTATCTTAAACAATAATATACTTGAATAAACAAGAAATTATTTGCTTAATATATAAGAATTAATGAATCATATAAAAAAGTTACTGTTATTATTAGTAAATTATTTCTTTTGCTGTATTAAACTACCAACAGTATGTTCCTTAATCTTGCCATTAGAAGCATCTAATTTTATGTTAATTGTCTTAAATGATTTTGTAATAAGTGTAACATTCCAAACATTGCCAACTTTAGGCAGTTTTTGTATTATTATGATTGTTTTTATTGAATTCTCAGCAGGATATTCCTTTTTCTGATATTTGTCTACCAAATCCAGTGCTTGTTCAACATTTAATTTTACATTTTTAACATCTATTGGTAAAACCTTAGCCCCTTTTTTCTTTAAAACCTTATCTTCTCTAGAATCAACAAACTTACCTTGATGCATTGCAAATGTTGTTATTGTATCTTTTTTATTATCATAATAACCTAATTGCCAGTCTGATGGCATTTTAGGATCAATTGCTAGAAATCCATAACTTAGGAAACAATTCTTATTCTTTTTTTTCCAATCCTTGAATTTTTTATTTTTTTCAAGTGTTTGTAATGCATTATGAAAGTACATGGTAAGAATAAAAAAGAACCAATATATAAATTTATGCAATATAAATAAATACCTTACTTAAAATCACAAGAATCAACACACTTGTCGCAATTATAAAATACTTTATCATCTAGTTTGTATCTTTTCTGTATCTGGTCTTTTAATGAATTTGCTAGTTTTTGTATTGCTGGTTTTGCTCTTTTGCAAACCCTTTGTCCTAAAAAGTTGAACATTGACCAAAAATCACAATTTATATTGCCATGTGCAATCACTGAATGAGGTAAAACACCTGCTGCAACTGATTTTGGTATATTTTCCACTAAATTATTATATAAGGTTTCGAGATTTTTGTTATTTTGTAGATATTCTTTGTGCAGGCCTTTGTCTTTCCATTCCCTATGATTAAAATAACTAAATCCTTTTTTCATTGTGATAGGAAGAAGGTTTTTTTGTAATGATCTGTGTCTCAATAGTTCATGCAGTACTGATAGATCGCATGAGAAATCTAATCTTAAGCTTGTTCTTGAATAAAGTATACCTGCAAACAATGGGTCATCTAATCTTTGTGAAATAAAGTCTGTCTTTTCACTCTTAAAAGGATTAGATATATTGATCACCTGTGTATTGTTCTGACTTTTTACTATATTAAAGAATTTTTCATACACATTTGGTTCTTCATCTGATACAACAACTAGACATGGGGAATAGTTTGTAAGATCATTTACTGGTTCTTGTTGTTCAAGCCATGTTTTGAAATTAAAATCAAGCCCTTGTTCTAATCTTGTGTGTAGTTCTAGTTTTTCCATGCACCACTCATACATCTCTTTTATAATTTTTGGGTAAACAAGTTTGAGATGGTATAATTCCTTGAGTTTTATGTTAAAACTATCTCCTGTTAATGTGTATAATGGCAAGCAGTACATTGCATCTTGCATTGCCATGCCTTTGTTGATTGCTTTTTTGTATAATTCAAATGATTTTATGAACTCTTGTTCAATTTCTTTTATAATATCTGGGTGGTTATGCAAAGCTTGTGGAAAATAATAATCATCATGTTCAACAGATCTGGTTGATTCTTGCAACATTGAAATATAAGATGAACTAGCCAACATAAGTGTCCATAATCTTGGTATATATGATCTGCAAGAAAAAGTAATGAATTCTAGTGGATGCAGGTGACCTTTTGCTATACTTTTGTTTAATGTTCTTTTATCTTTTTTTCTAAAGATCTCATCTTTTGGTGTTCTAAATTCTGGATGTTTTCTACAACCTCTGATCTTTTCAGCCATTTCTTTAAGACTTCCTTGAATCTTTACTTCTAGTATCGCCTCTTTTCGTGCCATTGCATGAACCATGAATTATAACCTATTTAAATACATTTGTGTATTGTAATGTATAATTGGTTAAATGTTTCTAATAATAATAATAATAAGGATCAGAACTTATATGTTATGTATGTGTCATGCTTAATGCATACCAGAACTACCAAATCCACCTTCACCACGATCACTTTTCTCAAGATCAGAAACTTGTTCAAGCACAGCTGTGATATGTGGCTGGATTATCATTTGAGCAATCCTCATGTTCTTTTCAATCTGAAAATCATCTTTACCTAGATTCTTTAGAACTACACATACTTCACCACGATAACCAGAATCAATAACACCTGCTAATGCATGAATCTCATTTTTTGCAGCTAGGCCGCTTCTGTCCCAGATCAAGCCAACATAACCAAGTGGTATAGCCATCTTAATCCCTGTTTTGACTAATTGTTTTTCACCTGCTTTGAGTAATACATTTTCGCATGCTCTTAGATCAAATGCAGCATCACCTTGTTTTGCATAACTTGGTGTTTGAACATCTGATATTTTTTGTATTTGGACTTTCATTTTGTATGAGAAAACTATTAACATTATATAAAGTTTTATTATAATCATGCAGTACTCAACAAACTATATAAATAAGTTCCATCTTCCAAAAATCATGCGGCCAAAAAAAGACGAATATTACCTTTCTTTAGCTTATGAAGTTTCAAAGCGAGGTACTTGTAAAAAAACTTGTTATGGAGCAATAATTGTAAAAGATGATCAGATAGTCAGTACTGGTTATTGCGGTGCTCCAAGGGGTGCTCCTAATTGTTATGATCTAGAAGATTGTCCAAGAGTATTGCAAAAGATACCAAGCGGTGAAAGATATGAATTATGCAAAAGTGTGCATGCTGAGATGAATGCTATTGTTAATGCAGCAAGAGCTGGTGTTTCTGTTCTTGGTGGAACAATGTATTTAGCAGGAAGAAAACATAGTACTGAAAAAAAATCACCAAATCCTTGCAGAATGTGCAAAAGAGCAATAATCAATGCAGGAATTGTAAAGGTTATTTATAATGGTAGTAATGATGAGATTAGGATGATTGATATTAATGAATGGCTTAGTAATCCTAAGGAATTATAATAAAAAAGGTTAAAAAATGGGTGAAAAAAGGGTTAATCAAGTAAGAAAAAGAGATGGTTCTATTGTTTTGTTTAATAAAGATAAGATTACAGAAGCTATTTTTAAAGCTGCTAAGTCTGTTGGTGGTGAAGATAGAACAGTTGCTGAGAAATTGTCAGACCAAGTAGTTGCAATGCTTAATAAACAATTTGGTGACATAACAATACCTACTGTTGAGCAGGTTTCTGATATTGTAGAACGTGTTCTTATAAAGAATCAGTTTGTAGATACTTCAAAATCATTTATTCTTTACAGATACAGACACAAAGAGATTAGAAATGTTAAAGAATCTGTTGCATCATCTGTCACAATTATTGATAATTATGTTAGTCAAGCAGACTGGCGTGTAAAAGAAAATTCAAATATGGCATATTCATTGCAAGGCCTGAATAATCATGTTACATCAACATTAGTTGCAAAGTATTGGCTAGATAAATTATATCCCAGTGATATAAGCAGTGCTCATAAAAATGGTGAAATCCATATCCATGATCTAGGAACATTAGGCCCATATTGTGTTGGCTGGGATATAAAAGATATAATAATGACAGGCTTTGGTGGTGTTATTGGAAAAACAGAATCAAAACCTGCAAAACATTTGAAAACAGCATTAGGCCAGATTGTTAATTTTTTCTATACACTTCAGGGTGAAGCAGCAGGTGCAATGGCATTATCAAATTTTGATACTTATCTTTGTCCATTTATCAGGTTTGATAAGATGGATTATAAAAGAGTTAAGCAAGCATTGCAAGAGTTTTTGTTTAATATGAATGTTCCTACAAGGGTTGGGTTTCAGACACCTTTTACAAATATTACAATGGATCTAAAAATACCAGAATTTGTAAAACATGAACCAGTGATCATAGGCGGAAAAATCATGACAGAAACATATGGTGGTTTTCAAAAAGAGATGGACATGTTTAATAAAGCATTTGCAGAAGTTATGATGGAAGGTGATGCAAAGGGTCGTGTTTTTACATTTCCAATACCAACATATAATATTACAAAAGATTTTGATTGGGATAATCCTGAGCATAACATGATCTGGGAAATGACTGCAAAATATGGTATTCCTTATTTTTCTAATTTTATTAATTCTGATATGAAGCCAGATGATGTAAGAAGTATGTGTTGTCGTCTGCGTTTAGAGAATAAACAATTAGAAAAAAGAGGAGGAGGATTGTTTGGTTCTAATCCTTTAACTGGAAGTTTGGGAGTAGTAACCATTAACTTATCAAGGATTGGTTATCTAGCAAAAGATGAGCAAGATTATTTTGAAAGATTAGAAAGATTCATGGATTTAGCAAAAAAAAGTCTTGAATTAAAAAGAAAATCATTAGAAAGGTTTACACAGGGTGGTCTTTATCCTTATTCAAAGTTTTATCTAAGACATTTACATAAAAGAGATAAAAAGTATTGGAAAAATCATTTTTCTACAATAGGGGTCATTGCTATGAATGAATCCTTGCTAAATTTTTTAGGATGCGATATTGCATCTGAAAAAGGAAGAAACTTTGCATTAAAAGCAATGGACTTTATAAGAAAAAAGCTTTCAGAATATCAAGAAGAGACTGGTAATATGTATAATTTAGAAGCAACACCTGCAGAAGGTGCCAGTTATAGATTTTCTAAAAAAGATAAAAACCTTTATCCTCACATAATTGTCGGAAATGAAGAAGAATATCAGAATAAGGGTGCTGCACCTTATTATACTAATTCAACTCAACTTCCTATTGGTTATACAAATGACATATTTGAAGCATTAGAATTACAAGATGAGATCCAGTGCAAGTACACAGGCGGTACTGTTTTGCATGGATTTATAGGTGAAAGATTGACTACTCCTGAAAGTGCAAAGATGTTGGTTAAAAAAATAGCAGAAAACTTTAGTTTGCCATATTATACATTAACACCTACATTTAGTATTTGCCCAAAACATGGTTATCTTAATGGTGAACATACTTATTGTCCTAAATGTGATGCTCTTATTGATAATCTGCAGGAGAATCTTAAGAAAAGAACTCGGTGCGAAATCTATAGTCGGGTTGTTGGTTACCTGCGGCCTGTACAACAATGGAATACAGGCAAAAGAGCTGAGTTTTTTGACAGAAAAACATTTGATGAAAATGTTTCATTATCACGTCCTGTAGAAAAGGTTAAGATGCAAAATGGCAATCAAAGGCTTCCAGCCTACTAGTATGATTGATTATCCTGGAAAGGTTTGTTCTGTTATTTTTGTTTCTGGTTGTAATTTTAGGTGTGGTTATTGTCATAATAAAGATTTGGTTTTAGATTCTGAAAACCTATCTGAAATATCTGAACAGGAAATTCTAAATCATCTAGAGAAAAGGAAACATTTAGTTGATGGAGTTGTGATAACTGGTGGAGAACCAACACTTTACCCTAAATTAAAACAATTAATTAAAAAAATAAAACAATTAAACCTATTTCTAAAGATTGACACAAATGGATCAAACCCAGAATTATTAAAACAATTAATAGATCAAAGCCTAATAGATTACATTGCAATGGATGTGAAAGCACCATTAGAAAAAGAAAAATACAACAAAATCACAAACACAGACACAAATATGGAAAACATAAAAGAAAGCATAGAAATAATAAAACAAACAAAAAACACCAACATAGACCACGAGTTCAGAACAACAGTTGTTCCAAGTTTGTTATCTAAAGAAGAAATAATTGAGATCGCAAAAACATTAGTTGGTGGAAAAAAGTTCATAATACAAAGATTTGAAAAAAGAACTCAATTATTAGACAAAAACTTCAACAATGAAAAGGCTTATTCTGATGTGGAGTTGGAAGAGATTAAGAAGGGATGTGAGGAGTTTGTTGAATGTGATGTTCGTTAACCCAACTCACTCAAATCAGGCATCATAATATCTTTATACTTTTTGAATTCAAGAATAGACTCATATGAAGAAATAACATCAGAAAACTTATTCTTAAGATCAGTTATCAATTCCTGGAACTGCTGCATTGACTTTGTCAATGTCTCAACAACAACAATCTGTCTACCAACAGTCTTATATGCCCACCTTATATTATTATGATGTTTTAAAAACCTGGCTAATTTATTTTCCTTTTCTGTGGTCAAATTATGAACACTTAAGAATAAAAGATTCATTGAATAATCTAATTTTTGATTATCAATTAAAACTTGGTATGAATGTATTAATCCAGAGTTCTCAATTCTTTTTAATCTATATCTAATAACATCTAATGATCTATTGCATTTATCTGCAATTAGATAGAGAGGCATTCTTGCATTCTTAGTCAACAAATTTAATATTTTTATGTCTAATTTATCTAATTTAATGCTTTTAAACTTTAGAGGTAATTGTTTTTTATATTTAATTTTAACATTACCAAAGAAATCAGGAATAATACTTGAATATGATTTATATTCTTTTATAGCAATAAAGGTTTGATAATCTATCAACTTCCCACCAAAAGATTTAATTATTTTATCCATATAATTTTCAAAATTAATAATTGAATTAGTCACAATTTCTATCAAGAGGTCCCAGTTTCCAAAACCTGTTGCACAATAAGTGATATGTTTTTTCTTAATTATTTTTTGTGCAATTTTTTCTTGTCTTTCAGAATCTACTTTTTGTAGTCTTAGTAAAACAATATAACTTCTAAAACCAAGCATTTCATAATTAAAATTCAGAAAATATTCTACTAACAACCCATTGTCAAATAATTTATCTATTTTATATTTGACACCATCTTTTGATAATCCTATTAATTTACCTATTTTTGTGTTTGATAGACGACAATTTTCATTAAGTAAATACAATAACTTCCTATCTTTAAATGTTAAATCCCCCATATTCTATCTGTATGGTAAAGTAGTTTATATATTTTTCCTTTTTTGGATAGTTTTTTATGAAATAGTTTCTTATATGTAATTCCCTAAAAAAATAGTATAATAAAATATAATAACATAGTTATAATAAAAATAATTAAAAAAAGAAGGTAACATACATGAACAGCAAAACAATTGTCATTGGTAACAGAATTCCTAACAGATATTTTGTAACAAAAGGAAAAGGAGAAAGTGATATCACAATCCACGCTGGTTCTTATCATCTAGCATTAAAAGATGCTGGAGTAGAATGTTATAATATAATGACTTATTCTTCTATCATGCCTGGTTCTGCTAAAGAAGTTGAACAACCAAAACAATATGTTCATGGTGCTGTTCTTGAATCAATAATGGCTGTTGCTCATGCAAAAAAAGGTGAAAGAGCAACTGCAGGAATTATCTATTCTTGGTTGTATGATAAAGAAACAGGAAAAAAGTATGGTGGTTTAGTTTGTGAACATAATGGTAATTATTCTGTCGATGGAATAGAAGCTAAATTAAAAGACAGTCTAAATGAACTTTATGAAAATGGTTTTTCTGGGAAATATGAACTTAGGGATGAGAGAATAATGATTGAAACACTTATTGCTCAAAAAGAACATGGAACTGCATTAGTCGCAATTGGGTTTGTTGATTATATTGTTCCTATTATTGAATAGATTTCTTACAATGTTCATGGTGCCTGTAAGGCCAGTGAGAACCAAGCACATTGTACAACAATCAGGGCTTTCTATACAATAATACAAAAACATAGAAAGTTCGAACGAACCATGAACATTTCATCAACATTTATAAACACATTTCAATTCTCATCTAGATATGTTATCACAAGAAAGAAAACAAGACCTAGAGAAGCAAGGTTACCGAATTGTTGGGAACCACAGCAGTATAAAAGTATGCCTCTGGACAAAGAAATGTATTAGAGGCGAAGATGTCTGCTATAAAAAAACATTCTATGGTATTAATACACACAGATGTGTGCAGATGACACCTGCTTTACCTTTTTGTAATCAAAGATGTGTCTTCTGTTGGAGAGACATTGGTTGGACACAGGATAAATGGCAAGGTGAAATAGATGAACCAAAGTTTATTGTAGATGAATCAATAAAACAGCATGTGAAATATATCCAAGGCTTTGGTGGAACTGACAAAAGAGATGTTGCTAATTTTACAGAGGCACAACAGCCGCTTCACTTTGCAATTAGTTTAAGTGGTGAGCCAACTCTTTATCCTAAATTGCCTGAGTTTATCCAAGAGATACATTCAAGAAGCATGACAACATTCTTAGTTACAAACGGAACTAATCCAGAGATGATACAAAAGCTATTAACAGAACAAAAAGAGCCAACACAATTATATGTCACACTTCCAGCGCCTGATCAAGAAACATACAACAAAGTCTGCAGCCCAGCACAAAATGATCAATGGCCAAAGATATTACAAACTTTAGAACTCGTACCTAAATTCAAAAGAAATGTGTTCAGACTAACATTAGCAAAAGACATTAACATGATCAAACCAGAGAAGTATGCTGAACTTATTAGGAAGTACGAACCAATGTATGTTGAATGCAAAGGTTATGTTTTTGTTGGTTATTCTAGAGAAAGGTTAGCAATCGAGAACATGCCAAGGCATGAAGAAATATTAGAATTCTCAAACAAATTAGCAAAACTAACAGGCTACAAGATCATCGACCAAAAAGAAAACAGTAGGGTTACGTTGCTGGCTAAAGAAGATAGTGATGATAGGGTTATGGAGTTCTAATCAAAGCAACCTCTTGGAATCCATATACAAAACTTAGTATAATGTTCTAGTTTACTTAAGTCTCCAATTAAATAATCATTAACTATAGAGGGCATTCTGTTAGGATGAATACTATAATGTAATGGATCATTTCCTTTTGTTTTAGTTAAAACTTCAACAAAACCTCCTCTCAATTCAACTAATGCTTTGACTACTTGAAGACCCAGACCTTTGTTCTTATTTTCTGAACTAGAATACCCTTCAAATATTTTGTGGATATTACTATCATTAAAAGGATCACCATTTTGATCTAATAAGCCTAATCCTTCATCTTGTACTCCATATTCATAAAAACAACCTCTTGATTTAAAGTAAAATTCTCCTTTTACATTAGAGGGAGTATTTTTTATTATTTGTTGAAGTGCAACAAATGATGCTGTATCAAAAAATTGTGGTGTGTTTTTAAAGTTGGGGGTCGTATCTTTAATGTGTCCTAATGAAAAAAATAATTCTTCTGCATATTTTACTGGTAGAGTTCTAGATAAAAATCTTTCATCTCCATTTGACGCAAGATATGCAGCTCCTTTGTAAAATTCTCTATATCTGATCATAATATGTAAAGCACTTTTAATTGATTGTTCTAAATCACTATGTTTTGCATTGAGTCCCCTTATTATCATATTCAACCATGAATGAAAACCTTTAATATCATGTCTCCAAAGTCCAGCAGCTAATAAAGTATTTTTATTTCCAGAATAATCTTTTTGTTCTTTATTGATTTCACTAACTATATTATTTATCCTTTGGCAATGGTTAGGGATTTCACACATCCTCCTGAACAGATCTCCTATTAATGTTGATTCATCATAGATTTCATCAGTGGATTCAATAGGGTGTGAAAGATCTATTCCTTTTTCAAATCCATCGAGGAGTTCTTTTAGTGCATATTCACCAAGAGAAATAATTAATTGTGAAAGTTTATCTTGATTATTCATTTTGAACCTGAGATAATATCATCTAATTTTGTTAATGAGTTTATAGGAATAACCCATTCATCAAAAGCATTAGACTTTAAGAATAAATTAATGCAATGCGGACTTAATAAAGGGTCGTATTTTAACAATAAATCAAGGTATGCAATATTTAATTTTTCTAATGCCTGATGATTTATTCCATAATAATATCTTAATATCTCCATATGTTCATTCTGCATTTCACAGATAGTTGGTAGAGAATCATCTTTAGTTCCACCATAAAGGATATAATATGGAGAATTAGGATTTCTCATTGATTGTCGATCTGTAAATATTAAGGGAAGCTCTTTAGCAGGGTCTGTTTTTAGCAAAAAATACCTTAAGTCCCCCCTAAAGTCAGAATGAATATCAGAAATATAAAGATCATCAACATTAGGTAAATACATACAAAAAGTTGTTCCTTTTTTACTTGTTTCTATTTCTAAATGAGCATTAAGATGGTATAATATATGTTCTGCAAAACCCAAACCAATTCCGCTTGTTGTTTTTCTTGAATCTTTTTTTGTTGAAAAACCTGGTTTAAAAATCATACTTAATAAATCAGTTCGGATTCCTGAACCTTTATCAGAAACAGAGATCTTATACTTGAATCTTCCTTTATTATGGCCTAAAACAACATTTACATAACCATCATTTTTTGTTTTATATGAAGCCTCAACTGCATTTTTTATTAGATTTGATAATAATAAGAATATTAATCCAGGATATGAATTCAATGAATAATCACCACTTTCAGATTGGAATGCTATGTTATAGTTGCTTTCTGTTACTGTAAAGTTAACCAGACTAAAAAGATTAAAACTTTCAGGATATTTTATTAATGTCTCTCCATTAAGAATCCTAATCCCATCCAAAACATAAATAGTTTTTCCGGAACTCTGAAAACCAGATTTAAGAAAATACAAACTTTCAAAGATCTTTTTAGGAAAAAATTCAGGTCCTTTTCCTTCATAATCTTTTTCAAACTTATTAACTGCAATCTCAAGCATCTCAAAAGTATTCCTATATCCTGCACCATCATGTACAAATACATGATTTACAAATAATTTTTCCTCTAATGTGGGATGAGGCAACCTAGAATACTCTGCTAATCTTTCTTTGCTAGGAAATAAAAACTTATGTTTCATATGATCAAGGCAACTATCCCAATCTATATAAATCCCAGTTGTTCCCTGATACCACAACACTTATAAACTATCAAATATTACAACACAATATGATACAACAACATATGAAAGAACTAGGATTTAGTCCATCAGAAATAAAAATATACTTGCATTTACTAAAAACAGGTGCAAGTTATGCAAATAAAATCAGTTCACAAACTAAGATTAATAGAACTAATGTATACGAAGCATTAGACCGACTAATCAACAAAGGAGTGATATCATTCATAGCTAAGAACAAGGTTAAATGGTTTGAAGCAAAACAACCAGAAGCAATCTTAACATTAGTACAAGCAAAAGAACAACAATTAAAACAAACAAAAACAAATCTAAAAAGAGATATAAATAAACTCAAAAAACAAATACCACAAAACAATCAACAATTAGAAGCAAACATCTTCATAGGTAAAAAAGGTCTAAGAATATTATTTGAAGAAATATTAGAAACAAGAAGACCAATATCTTTACTAGCATCTCAATTGCAATTCAAAACATTATTTGGCCCATATTTTGAATTATGGCATAAGAAAAGAATAAAAGCAAAGATCAAACAAAGATCCATTTTTCCAAAGAACTTCAAAAGTCGGTTAAAAGGGAGAAAACTATTAAAATACAAATTCATAGACAACAAATTCACAAACCCAACTACAACAATTATTTATAGTAATAACTGCATATTAATACAATGGTCAAAACAACCAATCGCAATAAAGATAAATAATAAAGAAATAACGAAGTCACATTTAAACTATTTTAATATGTTATGGAATTCTAAACCTCAATAATCATCCCATCTCCGCCAGTATTCAAGACAGGAGTTTTCTTAATCTTATCTCTTCTTTTATTACAATCATGGATATGTCCGCAGACTGCATAATCTGGCTGGTTTTTGTAGATAAACTTGAATATAGATTTATTACCAACATGTTCATGATAAACAATGTCTAGCTTTGTTCCATACGGTGGAGCATGTGTTAATAAAACAGTTTTAAATTTCTTATTGCAATACTTTTTAAATTTTTTATTAGCATGTTTTTCAAATTTCTTGTCTACTAGAGCAAAACCTCCCCCACCCCATCCAAAAAATCTATAATTACCTATCTTATAAACAGAATCATCTATCACCTTAATATTTTTCAACATCTTAGCAAGACCTTTCATCTCATCAATAGATTCATGATTACCATGTACAATCAACACAGGTTTGTCTAATTCATCTAATTTCTGAAGAAAATAGAATAATTTATCAGAAAACATTGTTAAGTCACCAGCACACACTATAACATCTACTTTTTTTGATTTTTTTTTCAATCTTTTAAATGCTGTTAAACTACCGTGTGTGTCTGCAAACGTCAGAATCTTCATATAATCACCACATACCTCTTTTTTTATTCATAAACATAATATAAAAGTAACCACTATATAAATTTACTTATTTCCACACTAAAAACACAAGATTTATAAATGACAAAACACAATAAATATAGTATAAGGCTTACATTCATAGCCTAAAATCATAAGAGGTGATATACAAATGTTATGTTGGTGTAAAACAATTCTATCATTATTAATATTGATATTAGCATTCTTTTGGGATGCAGGAGCATGGGTTAAATGGGTTATAGTTATAGCAGCTTTGATAATATTCTTATTAACAGTAACAGATACTTGTTGTTGTAGAATGTGCTGTAGTGCAGTTCCTGCAAAACCTGTAGCAAAAAAGGTTGCAAGGAAACCTGCTAAAAAAGCAAGAAAAAGACCTGCTAAGAAAAAGAAAAGAAGAAGATAAGGTGATAAAAGATGGACTTAGTAACAGGATTTGAAGTTCTTACAAAAGGCGCACATCACATGTCAGGAACAGTTAGTAAATTTGGATTAGCTGGAAAATTGATTATGGTTATCCTATTGATATTATGGATTGCTTTATTAATCGATTGTCTACAAAGGAAATTCAAAACAGACATGGACAAAATTGCCTGGATTATAGTTTTAGTATTTGTGCCAGCAGTAGGAGCAATAGTTTATATATATGCAGTATTCTTCTTGTTTAAGAAAAAGAAGAGAAGAAGGTAAATTTCTTTTTTTTATTTTTTTTGTATTTATTCTTATATTTATGTATAGTTTTATAAATTATTAACTTCTTATAAACAATCATGAAACCAAAACTCTACTTAGCACCAATGGCTGGCATCAATAACATAGCTTTCAGACTATTATGTAAGAATTATGGCTGTGATATATTATCTACAGAGATGGTTTCAGCGCATGCTTTAGCTAGAAGTAATAAAGCAACGCAAAGAATGATTTCTACAATACCAAAAGAAAAACCTATTTCTGTGCAATTCTTTGGACTAAACACAAAATACATAATCAAAGCAGCACAATTGGTAGAAAATAATTTTCAATACATAGACTTTAACATAGGCTGTCCTGCACCAAAAGTATTTAACCAAGGAATGGGTGCAGCATTATTAAAAAGACCAGCAAAGATAAAAGAAATAATTAGCAAATTGGTTGATAAGTGTGATAAACCAATTACTGCAAAAATGCGTGCAGGCATTACAAAAAACAAATTAGTCCACATAAAAATAGCAAAGATCATAGAAAAAGCAGGAGCATCTGCAATTGCAATACATGCACGAACAAGCAAGCAAGGCTATGCAGGAAAAGCAAACTGGGAATATATAAAAGATGTAAAAGACAATGTAAACATACCAGTAATTGGAAATGGCGACATCTTTTCACCGAATGATGCAATCAGAATGCTTGAACAAACAGGTTGTGATCATCTAATGATAGCAAGAGCTGCAATTGGTAATCCTTTTTTCTTTTACAGAGTTAAACAAAGATTACAAGGAAAGACAACTAAAGAATTAACACTCAAAGATAAGAAAAAGATGTTTGCAGAGTGGCACAAACTCTATCACAAACATTGTCAACCAAAACTTCCAGAGCTAAGACACAATGCGCAATGGTTTACAAAATCCATAGAAAATTCTAAAAAGATTAGACACAAATTGAGCCAAGCTAAAAGTGAAGAAGCAATTGTTGATATTATAAAAAATATTTAAAAAAGAAAAACTAAAAATAATGTTCTAACTGCTGCTGAGTATAGCCATGCTGTACTAAGTGAGCAATTATCTGTTGTTTTGTATAGCCTTGTGATAATGCATTATCAATGTAAAGCTTTAATGAATTATCCATTGCAGGCCTAACCTGTTGTGGCCTCTGCTGCATTTGTCCTGCTTGTTGTATTGGCTCTTTCTTTTTAAATATAGCACCAATTCCAAAACCACCTTTTTTCTGATACAATACAAATCCTGCACCAGCTCCTGCAACAATGATTGCAATTATTATAAACCACAGCCAACTAAAACCACCAGACTCACCACTATCATCATCATCATCATCATCATCGTCATCACCACCAGCACCAGGCAAAGCATCAACATCAATCTGTTTCTGAATTATTAAAAAGTCATCATTCTGGATTCCACTAACTTCTAGCATATTTGCTTTTTTCTTACACTTATATCCTTCATGATATTTACTATCACAAACAACAAACTGTTCTTTGTCTGCATCACAATTAGTTGAAACATCACTAGGATTATCTGACTTTTTTTCAACAACACACACACCATTAGAATTTTTATTTACATAAGTAACATAAGCAACCCTTGCCTCACCTTTTTCAAGTTCAAAATTCTCAACAGCAATTGCTCCTAATTTTGAATCTTCATCTTGAACTTTTACAGTGATCTTATCAAAATCAACCTTACCAGAATCAAAGTCGTGATCAGCTTTTATCACAGAATCACCACTAATACTACCATCTATCTCTAGTTCACCTTCAAAATCCTGATCAAGATTAGGATCACCATCAACAGTAATCTCAAGTTCAACTACCTCAAGACCTGTTTTTTTAGCTAATTCTGCTGATTCTTTTGCACCGCCACCACCACCAATACTAGGTTTAAAAGGTGGAGGAGGAATAGCAATAACAAATACAGAAAATATCATAATAAAAAAAACACATAATATGAATAATTTTAGTTTCATGATCAGTCAAACCTCTTTTTTATATATTATTTACTAATTTAAGGATATATCATATATAAATGTTGCTGTTGTTGGTATTGTTTAGCCAGCATCATATAATTGCTTAACTTCTGCATCTGTCAATTCTCTACCATAGACTCTTACTTCATCAATTAATCCATCAAAGCCATGACCAATGTTCATTGGTGATGTAAAACTGTAGAGATAACCAGCATTATTTCCTGGAGTTCCTTTAGTATTTTCTCCATCAACATATATCCACATATAATTTGTATTTGGTCCATAAACTTTGAAAGCTATATGATGCCATTTATTTAAATCATCTTGAGTCCATTGAAAGCCATAACGGTACTTTTCCAATCCACACATAATTATTGGTTTATTAGTACCTGCATGTATAAACTTTAATGTGGGGTAATTACTTTCTGCTGAAGAAAACAATGATGAACTTGTTAAAGTACGTGGTTTAATCCACATTGCTACAGTGTAATGAGCATTATACAATTCTTCTATATCAACTCCAACTGAATCTGTACCATCAAAATTCAAAGCTTTATTCTTTTTACCAGTAACAAATGTTGCTCCACTATTAGTTCCATCATTCTCCTTTCCACTAACATCATTAGCATCACCATCAAAAGGATAATAAGCAACCAAACCAGTTGCTGGAATTATCGGTGTTGGTACAACACACTTACCTTTTTCACATTTCTGTCCAGTTCCACATTTACCTGGTCTATAATCCAGACAAGGATCAGGGTCAGCATAAATACAATTATCCTTAGTTACATCATCTTTACACTTCCATTCATAAGGTGTACAATCATTAGTACAACAACCATGATTACCATCACCACGAAGATAACATTTAGCATCTGGACATGTTTCTTGTTTAACCCATGAAGTGCAACCATTATCATTAGTTTTACAAACCAAAACATCATTAATATTATTGTCATCACACTTAGTTTCTGCTTCTGTGCATTGATCTTGACATTCTGCTCCTTCTCCAACTTCAACACACATTTCACACAATTTTTTTATCTTAGGTTCTATGAAATTACCTTTACAATGATCAGTATCAGCTGCACAAAACTCTTCAACAGCGTTATAATCAGACTTTTCTTTATCAACACAATCTTCAGCACAGTTGCAAACAGTTTCATGTTCATCACATGAACCATCACCACAATCAACACAAGTGCCTACTTCCCAACCACCTGCAATTGCAGGATAATAACATATGTCTGCAACAGAAAATCCTAACTGTGATACTTGTTTTAATCCAGAGCAACATTTTAGATATGTTGTAAATATTTCAGAACCTTTTTCACCAACACCTGCACATTCCTCTTCACCTTCACCTTCTGCTTCACCTTCACTAGGAATATCAGCTCCACCAGCACCAAGACATCTTGCTTCCCAATCAATTGCTGATATTGCTGCATCTTCTGCTTTCATCTTTGCTTCAACTTCTGCTTTACATGAAACAGCATCTTGCGGATCTGTGCAAGGTTCTTGAGGAAGACATTTTGCATCAGCAGGATTTATTTTATAAAAACTGTATTGACAGCAGTTAGACTTATCTCCTTCTGTGATATAAGCTTCTTTTATATCATCACCACAACAATAACCATCAACTTCACCTATCCACTGAAGACCACATTTTTCACACATTTCTTTATTAGAATCCATATCATCAATCACACTTACTTCTAATAAATGTGCCATCCACTTACCTTCTGTACCATCTTCACCATGACAATCTTTTGCATCATCCCATACATATCTTTCATTTAGATCATATTCTTTTGGCTCTGTTTCTGAACATCCGTATGTGAGAAAGAATCTTTTTCTTGCAGGTAGTCTTGATAAAGGATATTGTGCAATGATAGGTGAATCACCTCTTAACCAATTACTACTACCTATCCTTTCACCATCAGAATAATCTGTGAATGATTTTTCTTTCCAAAGATTTTCTAGGTCAACTGTTTCACCAGGCGCAGGATCTTCTGCATACAAAAATGTGTTATATATATACTGATCATTCTGCGCTGTTAATTCAATCATTTTTTCATCTTCACCAATCATAAACACAACTTTTTCTTCTGGCTTTATTTGAAAATAACTAGTTGGATCAGCAGCCCACACATCCTGGTCAGCATCTAAGAATTCAGCTGCTTTGTATACTTGCCCAACAGGTGCACTTGCTGCTTGTTCTTCACCTGGCTTCATTGGCTCAGGAGGCAGATTACCTTCTTCAGCTGTTTTGCATGATGCTAAGCTGAATATTAAAATTACTAAAATAAAGAATAGAAATATTTTTTTATGCATTTTATATCACCTATTTTGTTTTTTTATAATAATTAACTAATTCTAATAGTATAATAGAAACAACATATATAAAGTTTATTATTATTCTCTTAAACAAACACCATCTTCACAACCATTCTGGCATGTAATATGTTCTGAAGGAGAATGAACACCATCACAATATGCTTCTTGCAATGTATTTTCATCAAAACAAACATCAGAATTAGTCTGAGGTCTAAAATCATTTAATGAATTTATTGAGATTACTTTACCCCAAACATATTTATCAATTCCTCCATCTGAATCAGTGCAACTTGCTTCTGGTTCTGGATCTGGCTCTTCTTTTAAACAAGCATCATCTTTGCAGCCATATAAACAAACTTTTTCATAAGCTTTTATTTTTCCCTCAGGTGTACAATAACCTTCCACTATAGTATCAAACATTTCACAACTGTCCTTAAAAGTAGCATAAACCTTTTCAAGTTTAGATGTTTTTGAAACCCCTTTCATATAAATATTCTTACCATCAGGAAACTTATCAGTAACATCTGAATCAGTACAAATTTCTTTTGCTTCAGGCTCAGGTTCCGGATCAGGTTTTGTTACTGTTTCTAGTCTTAAACAAGCACCATCTTTACACCCATGTACACAACGGTGAGTTTCAGCATCAAAAGAAGGATCATTTCTACAGAAATATTCTATTAATTCATGAGCAGAATTACACCTATCAATAACTTTCTTTCCTAATCCAGATCTCACAGTCCCTTTTACATAATAATTTCTGCCAGTGTCTGAATCAATGCAATCAATTAATGATTCTTGTTCAAATTCTGGTTCTCCTAAGCAAACATCATCTTTACAACCTTTTTGACAATCAACCTGTTTTATACTACTATAAATTCCAATACAATATGCTTCTTGCAAGGTGTTTTCATCAATACATGTATCAGGATTTTTACTTAGTTTAAAATCATTTAATTCATTTCTTGAAAGAGCTTCACCTTTGACATATTGATTAATTCCATTATCTGAATCAGTACATTCAGCTATTGATGTTAATACAGGATCAATACAAATGCCAGATTTACAATCATTTTTGCAAAGATAAGTTTCAACATTAATTTTTCCATTTTCACAGAAAAATTCTGCTAACTCTTTAAATGTGTCACACTTATCCATATATATTTTGTCTGCATCCTTAACAAAACCCCTTACATAATAATTTTTACCATGGTCTGAATCTACACAACTAGTTTCTAGTTCAGGCATTTCTAAACAAATACCATTTTTACAACCATTTTGACATTCAATATATTCTGAATCAATATAAACATGATTACAATATGTTTCTTGCAATGTGTTTTCATCAATGCATATATCAGAACCAGTACTTAACCTGTAATCATTTAATGCATTTCTTGAAGCAGCTTCACCTTTAACATATTCATAAATTCCATGATCTGAATCAGTACACATAGCTTCTGGTTTAAATAAATCATTATCATTTATTCTTGTGCATGATGTTAGACTAAGAAGTAAAATAATTAAAATAAAAAATAAAAAAAGTCTTTTCATTTTATATCCTCTTTTTTTTAAAAAATGATAAAAATACTGATGAAATCTTTTATCTCTTCTTTTTCTTATACCCTTCAAAAGCTTTTAATATCTCTAAAGGTACTGCAAACACGATTGTATTGCTTCTATCAGAGCTAATATCATTCATTGATTGCAATGTTCTTAAGTGTAATGCACCTTGTGATTTTGTTAATGTGTTTGCAGCTTTTGCCATGTTTACTGCAGCAACTACTTCACCTTTTGCTTTGATTATAACAGCTCTTCTTTCACGTTCAGCTTCTGCTTCTTTTGCAATTGTTCTTTTCATCTCTGTTGGAAGTTCAATGTGTTTTAGATCAACACTTTTTACTTTTATACCCCAAGGATCTGTTGCTTTATCTACTATTATCTGGATTCTTTTTGAAACATCATCTCTATTTGCTAATAACTCATCTAATGTAATCTCTCCTACAATATCTCTCATAGTAGTCTGTGCTAACTGAGAAACAGCATAATTAAAATGTTCTACTTCTATGATAGCTGTTTTTGCATCATCTACTTTATAATATAATACAGCATTCACATTAAGACTAACATTATCTTTTGTGATTGCATCTTGTTCAGGCACATCTATTACTTTTACCCTCATATCAACCCTTTGCCATGACTGAAATATTGGTAGAACTAGTCTCCATCCTGGCCTCATAATACCAGAATACTTACCAAATGTAAATTTAACACCTCTTTCATATTCTTGTACAACCTTGATACTTGCAAGAAGTATAACAATCAAAGCCATCCAAAACGGAAAACTAAAAATAGTTAATGTGCTTAATAAACCCATTATTATCACCTCAGATTATTTAAAGTATATTTAATATTCTACAAAAAGAGTTTAATATATATAAATGTTGTTATATTGAGGTTATTGTTTTTTATTATTGCCAAATGTCTATATAGCTTTTTATATTATTAATAATACCCCACAAACATGAACATCTCTTGCCTAAAATGCAAAGGAAATAATCCAAAAGCTAATTGTGGTAGAGATTTTTGTCCTATATTGGCAAAGAGTCAGGCAATGTTTAAGACAAAGCAGTTTTTTAGTGACAATACAAATGAAAATAAAAACAACAATGCAACAGAAAACAACAATATCAACAAAACAAACTATTTCGGAGCATCACCAGCTGTATTTGTCGGTCGCTTTGGCTATCCAAATGTAAATGTAGGAATATTAACTCCACCAAATATAACTGATTCAGAAACATATGATGATCCTAGGTTATGGGGATCACAGAATTATGACATAAATACACTAATCAATATAAGAAGCAGTTTAGTTAATTCTAGATTCAAGATGTTAGTTTCCTACCACCGAGACAAGTTCCTTGATATGACACAAGAAATATCAATGGCTTCAAAACCAGTTGATGTTGAGGTTAGTTTAAAAGACAAACCACACTTTACAAAAAGAATTGATCCATATGTTGCTCCAATGGGTCCTACATCATCATTACAAAAAGCAGAAATCACATCAAATCCAAAGATACATACAAAAGTTGACAAGATTGTGAGTGATACAGACTTTAAAGCTGTAGATGCACTAACACTTCTCTATAGAAAGAATTTTGATGAAAACTTTCTTTCTAAATTATTAAGTGCAGGCAACTTAGGTGTTAAGACACAGAGGAAGTTAGTGCCAACTAGGTGGAGCATAACTGCAACAGATGATCAAATTGGTAAGATGTATCACAAAGAAATACAAAAACTTAGTTCTAGAGTTAACTATAGTGCTTACTTTGGTGGATACTTAGGAAACTACTACCTAGTCTTGATGTTTCCAGAAATATGGTCATATGAATTATTTGAATCATACTTGCCAAAAGCAAGTTGGAACATAACAAACCAATTACAATATAGCACTGATCACGAAGGTTATCTCGGTAGAAAAACTTATTCTCATAATTGTCAAGGTGGTTATTATTCTGTTAGAATGGCTGTTCAGGAACACCTTGCCACCAAACTTAAACAACAAGCTTCATGTTTAGTATTAAGATTCATAACAGGAGAGTATGCTGTGCCACTTGGTGTGTGGGTGACTCGTGAAGCTACTCGTGCTGCACTTAAAAGCAAACCATTGGAGTTTGCATCAAAACAACTCATGCTAAAGTATGCAAAAGCATTTATGAAAAAAAAGTTTGGTATTGATATTTCTAAGATATTGAATGAAAGTGCATTATTAAAGGAGATGAAACAACAAGCAAAATTAAGCAAATTTCTATGAAAAATCGAAAGGTTTAAATAGTATTAAATAATATTAAATAATGTTAAATAACCTTATTAAATATAGAATAACAAGGTGATAAAATGGTATTAAAAACATTCAATGTACAAGAAGGTGTATATAAAAAATTTTCAGGATTTTGTAAGTCTCATGGAATAAGCATGAGTAAACAAGTGGAAATATTTATGGAATCTATGATAGAAGAAGACCCAGAAGCAAAAAAAGAATATCTCGAAAAATTAGAAAGGATTAGGAAAATGAGATTTATTAGAGTAAATAATTTTGCTAAGAGATATGGTTTATGAAAATGGAATTTGATTTAGATATTGCTGAAAAGCTAGATAAAAAGTTCAAAAAATTAGCTAAAAAAGATAAAAATCAAATGATAAAGATTGATAAGAAGATTCAAGAGATATTAATAAATCCATATCATTATAAACCTTTGCGTGGAGATTTACATGGTTCAAGAAGAGTTCATATTGGACACTTTGTTTTAGTTTTTGAGATCGATGAAAAGAAAAATGTGGTTAGACTTTTAGATTATGATCATCATGATTATATTTATTAAATACAAGTGCAGAAAAAGTTAAATGTTTTCTAATTTTTTCACTTAAACCATTTCTTCATATATATTTCAATTTCTTTTACAAATTCTTGTCTTGTAGCAACCACATCTTTGATATTATATGTTTCTGCAATTTTTAGATAATCACTAGTCATAGGAGTTATATCTCTTAATAAATTATCAGCCATATCTTTTGTAAATCCAGTATTATAGATATAACCCCCAGGTAACTTGATTGTATTGTCTCTTAAAGCAGATTCAATAACAAGTGTGTTAAATGCTTTGTGTTTATTCTTGATTCCTGCAACAACTAAGTAAGGATTTATTGTGAATAATGAGTCTTGTTTTGCCGTGTTATCATGTAGTGTGAAATAATTTTTCATATGATTTAGTTCAGGCACTGCTTTAAACAAGTCACTTATTTTTTTACTATTAATATATTCTTTTATATCTGTCTCTAATGCATATTCACCTAAGATCATTCTAACAACATCTCTTAAAAAATCATCAGTAGCATTATTTAATACAAAATATCCTGCTAAGAATGCACCAGTTGTGTTTATACTAGGAGTAATAAGAATAATATCATATCCATATTGTCTGATAATCTTTTCATATGCTTGGCTCATTTTAAAGCTTGCTGTCTGTCCAGGCATATGGCCTTTGTAATAATTAACCAATGCATTGCCTAATATCTTTTTTGCATTTTCCAGCATTTTTTCAGGAACATGGTCTAGTTTAGTTATTTCTGACTGTGGTTGTTTTGGTTTTTCAGGAACCTTCATGTCTTCTATTGCGTCGTCAATTGCCATTTTGTTCTAGATAATATCCCTCTTTATTCAGTCTATATCCTAATTTATCAACTTGTTTTAGAATGTTTTGATAAAACAGATTGCTTTGTGCTAGTTTTTTGTTCATCTCAGTCTTTGCAATATCATCAGCATCTTCTATTGTGTCTAGATTTATTTTTTGCATAAGACTGCCTTTATCAGATACATGGACAAAGTCTTTATCATGATCACCTATCATTCCAGAAGCGTTTTTATCATACATAATCTCACTAACAATATCAAGACTATCCATAACATGAATCTTTGTGTCCTTGTGTTGATTATAACCATTATACACTGGTATAATCCCAGCTTTTTGATCATGATATTGTATATAACAAGGTCTTTTGTCTACTCTCAGAGTTCTTTTTTCTGTAGCTGTTGAAAGTTTAAGAGCGCCATATATTCCAGGAACCATGACTAAAATACAAACACACGTAAGGGCTGTCATAGGATGAGTTAAGTAGTAATTATTTATTTTATCTTTAATACTTTGTTTTGGTATTTTTGGGTTAATGTGATTATCTATATTTTCTTTTACTGAATTCACTATCACACTTATTCCTGATATATCATCATTATATTCAGATAATTCCTTTGTATCATAATCAACTAATTCAGAAATCTTTTCACAAAGATCTTTGACTATTATTGGAAGTTTTTCTTGTTTTGTAAGTTCTTCAACTATTTCTTCTGGTTCTTCTTCTAAATCAATCTTTTCAGGAACCTTCATTTCATCTATTGCATCGTCGATTGCCATTATTTAATAACCTCATACTTTAGATCAGGATTATGTTCTATTATCTTAAGATAGATCTGATTAAGCACTTCATCACCATTATCCTTATTACTATTAATTGTTTTAAACATAAAAATATTAAGTTCTTCTAATTCTTTTAAAATAGTTAAAACACCTTCAGACCCATTATCTCTGCAATATTCAGCATATTTTGTCAATTTTTCTATATCTTTTAACTGCAGAACTTCAGTCGGTCTATGAACATCATCAGGAACCTTAAATCCAGCAAGCACTGTAGAACCTGTACGAATAAGATAATTTTTCTTTTCTAATATTGTATATCTAAGACCTACATATTCTAAAAAATCATGCATTTCTTTACCATGCTCGATCATTAAACCAGTAAAATAAAAAGGAATATTGTTTATTCTTTTCTTAACAAATTTTACTAATTCATTATAATCAATACATTTTCTAATTCCCTCATTAATTGCACTAAACTTTGTTAGATCTTTTTCAAAAGGGAGTGTTATTATATCATCAAGATTATCCACAATATCCATTTTTTCAAATATTGTTTTATATTGTTCTTCTTTAATAGTCACCAAATCAACAAAATCTTTTTTAGGAACCTGGAAAATAGTATGCAGATTTGGTTTAAACTTAACCCAAGGTACAAAATAAAAAAAATTGAACCTCCCAAGATTTTCCTGTAACCCATTCAATGCCCATCTTAATACATATGCTTTCCATTCAGGAATTCTATTAGACTCTGGTTTAACAGAATCTGTTGTTATTTGTTCTTGTTCCACTTTCACATGAACCTTCATCTCATCTATTGCATCGTCGATTGCCATTTTATTTCTTACCTCTGTATATTAGATTTGGATTGTATTTTGCTAATCTTTTAAAGATCTCTTGTCTCATACCAACCATAAGACTTTGATTTGAGGCATCTTTATCATTATAACTTTCAAATGATTTATCTAATTCATCTAATTCTTTGATAACTTTGGTCACTTCTGCACCATTATTCTGAATATAATCTGCAAAAGGAATAAGAAAGTCAGCCTCTTGCTTAGTCAATTGTTCTATAGTTGGATTTACCTTCATCTTAGAACCAGACAACAGAACAAATCTATCAATATTTTCAGGAAAACCTTTTTCCATAAATTTATACATATTAATAAAGTCTTTACCATGCTCTATCAATAATCCTGCAAATAAAAAAGGAATATAAAATTCATTAGTCTCAATATTTCTTAATGTCTTACTATTTAGATTATTACACAAGATCTCATCTATAACACTATTACTTGTTATCTTTCCAGGATCTTCACCTTCATAAAAATCAATATATTGTGCAAGATCTTCTTGATCAGTTAAAGTAGCACTTAACACTTTCCACAGATGGTCGTATTTTTGTGATTTAGTATATTCAATAAAATCAAATACATTGATATATAGGTGAGGATTTATCAGATGATCAAACTTAACCAAACCACTAATCTTATCAAAACTCATTGAATCTGAGAATTTCTTTATCCTTTCAAGATAATCAAACAAGATATAACTCTGCCAATCTGTTGCATATTTCATGTCTTGCAATGATTTATTGACTACAACAAGGTCTTTCTTGCCTTGATCTACTTTTCCAGGTACATCCATTTCATCAATTGCATCATCAATTGCCATTTTATTTCTTACCTCTGTATATTAGGTTTGGATTGTATTGTGATAGTCTTTTGAATATGAACTGCCGAATATTTGGTGTAATTTGTGAAAAACTGGTTCCATTATATTTTTTTAATTCTTTATCTAGTTCTTCTAATTCTTTGATAGATTTTGTTATATCTGATCCATGTTCTTGAATATAATCAACTAAAGGCATAGTAAAATTTCTTTTCATTTCCATTAATTTATCAACAATACTACGAACCCTTATATCTTCAGTATTTAGACCATCAACAAATTCTAGATTTAAATTCATACTTTGAAGTTTTCCATTTCCAAGAGTTTTACAGAAATAAGCAAACTCTTTTCCATGTTCAATCAGTAGCCCAGAAAAAGCAACTGGAAGAGAAAAATGTACATTTACAATCTTTTTTATAGTACTATGATTATAAAAATCATCTATGATCCCATTGATAAGATTATTATTAGTAGTTTTGTGACCACCAGGAAAATCAATATAACTGTTCAAATCTTTTTTATCAATTACAGTTCTGCTTAATACTTGCCACAAATCAGTATATTTCTTTTCTTTAGTATTCTTAATCAAATCCTTTATTTGAATATATATATGGGGGTCCATATTAGAATCAAATTTAATTAAACTAGCAACCATGGGTCTACAATTAGCAGGTAATGAAAAATTTGATTTTTGTAAATAATTATTTAAGATAATCTCTTGCCAATCTGTTGCATATTTCATGTCTTGCAATGATTTATTGACTACAGTAATCTTTCCAGGTTTTGCATCTGAACCTGGTTTTCCAGGAACTTTCATTTTGTCTATTGCATCGTCGATTGCCATTTTTATGGAATTAGTCCTCCTTTTATTGAACCAGAATCACTAGTCTCATAAACCAAGTTAGGATTATACTTTTTCAATCTTTCAAATACACTATCAGTGACAAAATCATCAGGCTTTTCAGTATGCTTTTTATTAAAAACATCAAATTCTTCTAAATCTTTGATAACATTTTTCACATTATCATGAGCATTAGTTTGTTTTAGATAATCCATTAGATAATTCAGATTATGACCATAAAAATCAAAACATTTAACAGCACTCCTTACACGATATATTCCTTTTTTTTCACTTTTAAACAAAACTTTAGGGTTTTCTAGACCTTCTCTATGTTCTCTATATAGTTTATCACTAACATAGTCTAAGATCTCAACAAATTCTTTACCATGCTCAATTAATAACCCTGTAAAAGAAAAATGATAAATAAATCCAGACTTTTCTCTTGCTTTTTTAATAGCATCATATGCAAGGCATTCTTTTATTTCTCTATTTAATATTCTGTATTTTGTTGGTTCTTCATCATATGGAAATGCAATTTTTTTGTCATATTCTGCTTTAGTTAATTTTTCTTGTAAAAATATAGCTAGTTCATCGTCTTGTGTTTTAACATAATCAACAAGATCCCTCATAACAAAATAAACAAGAGGCTTCATCTTATTATCAAACCTGATAAATTGTGGTAAAAATACCTGATAAGTATCTAATTGTTCATCTCTATAATCTTCTAAGATCTGCTCTTGCCATTGAGGAATAAACAAACTGCCTTTTTGTTTCTTTTCTTTAACCTTTTTCACATCCATCTCTTCAATTGCATCATCAATTGCCATTCTTCATACCCTCATAAGTTAAATTAGGATTAAACTTCTTAACTCTATCATAAATCATTCCATAAATAACTTTCCCAACCTGCGGAGCATTACGGATTTCTTCAATAAAAGTATCAAGTTCACCTAAATCATGTATAACATCATGAACCCTATCAACACCATGCTCTTTTCCATATTTAAAAAAATATTCTACATCATTCCAACAAACATTTATCAAAGATATGGGTGATCTGCAATCTCTTTTTTTCAAAACATCAGAATAAATAATCATATTGTCCATAAGATCACGTTTCGTACTGTTTCTTTCAACATTCCTGAACAGATTAACAAAATCTTGGCCATGTTCAATCAATAAAGCAGAAAACATAAAAGGCAGGTCCTGCATATCTTTGCATACTGATCTTAGTTCTCCATAATGAAGTGCTTGTTCTATCTCATTTCTATACTTACCAAGTTTATATAATCTCAGTTCTGTATAAGATATAACAATATGATCATCAAATTTACCTTCATTAACAGCAGTGTTCATCAAAAACCTAAGAACAGGGTCTCTTTTTTCTATAAACTTCATAAATTCATATATTGGTACTGAAAAAATACCACCCATATTTTTATTAAACCTAAACCATGGATAGATACAATTCAAACTTTGTGCATCATTAATCACCTGCCTTGAAAAATAATCTCTTAGCACTTGATTTTGCCAATAATCAATATTAGGAATAAACTCACTATTAAACTTTTTCTCTAGACTCTTCTTTAGCTTAAGGTGACTTAGTCTCATTTCCTCTATTGCATCGTCTATTGCCATTTTATGTTTTACCTCATCAAAACATTGGCCATCTTTCCCTATATATTTGCCTTATCTCATCTAATCTTTCATATGCTAGGGTTACTTGATCATAATTATACTTTTCTGCAACCTCTATAAGACATGACATAGGAATCTTTGTCCTATCCAATAACTCATTCATTTCTCCTTTTGTAAGAATGACTCTGTCAAGAGACTTTTTGAGTAATGTTACTTTGCCTTTCTCTATTGCTTTATGTGCTGCAAGTGTTGCCAATGCTTTTTTATTCTTACCCTGTATCATTGTAGCAAACAACACAGGATGAACAGTTGCAAAATTAATTGCTTTTGATTGTGAACAAAGAACATTATATAGTTCAGCTACTTCTTCATATTTTGCTAAAGTACTCACTCTTTGTATAATTATGTTTTTCACATCTGTTTTCATTGCATAATTACCTAACATTATCTCAAGAAGTTTCATCTTGTGTACAGACTCTATGCCATATAATTGAACATCTAATCTTCTTGTCCAAGGAATAAACTTAGTATGTTCAGGAATAAGGCCAATCAAATAAAAACCAAGCTCCCTGATCACTTGTTTATGTTTTGGATGTAAAGTATAATGACTTTTTTGTCCTTCAAGCCAGCCTCCAAAATATCTTTTTAGATAATTACCCATGATCTTTCTTGCATCTTCTATCATGTCATTACCTTGTACAGATGTGTCAATAGGTTCTTTATCTACTTCAATCTTTTCAGGTACTTCCATTTCATCTATTGCATCGTCTATTGCCATTGTGATTCTACCTCATTCATTCTTCCTGTTCTTCAGCTTTTGCACTATAAGCAATACTTATGCTTCGAGCAACTCTACTAACTTTGTCAAGTTCTTTAGCATATTCTCCTGCTTCTTCAGGTGTAAGTTTATCTGTTTCTTTCATACAATTACCTAACTCCTGGTTAATATAATCCAAATTACGCTGTACTCTTTCACCTGAAGTCTCAGGTAAATTCATAGCTTTTATCGCATCATCTATTGTCATTTTTAACTTCCTCCATTATTTCCATAATCCTTCTTCTTTGCACTATCATAAGTCTTTTTTACTTCACCTACTACAATACCAATAAGATCGTCAATACTATTAACTTCATAGATCAGAGCACCTCTTGGCTCTATTCTTTCAACAAAACTCCTACCCCAGCCAGTACCAATATTAAAAACAGCAACAGTGTCATGCTTAGAAATACCATAAACAAAAGCATCATCACAAGCCTCTTTCCAATTATCAATTGCACAGTCACTCATCAAACAAGTCAGTAAAGGATTTTTTGTTTTTTTGATAATATTCCGAACCTTTTCAATAGGAACAGTTGTTCCACCACCATAATTACACATGATTGCATATTCAACCTTGTTAATATCTTTTGTAAACTCCTGCATCTGGCAATTACCACGACCAGAGAAATTAATAACAGCTACTTTTCCGCCATTATCAATGGCATATACTGCAGCAGCTTCTGCAGCTAATGCTGCTTTATCAAAATCACCTCTTGCTTCTGGTGGATTTACCCATGGATGCCAGGGCATGCTTCCAGATGAATCAATTACAATAAACAAGTCAGGTATTCTCTTTAGCCTACCAATATGTTTTGACTTTTTCATCTCTCTTTTCACTGTTGTTAAGCATGGTATAGGTTTTCCAGATAACATCATTGATGCAACAATGTCTAATGCACCTTTTCCAACAACAGGATCACCAATATTCCAAGTAGTTCTATATGCTGGTGTTGTTTTACCCATCTGGTTTTCTTTTTCTTTTATCTTCATAAAAAGTTCTTTTGCCCTTGCTCTGTACATATAACGAAGTGCATCAGTTGGTTCTAACATATACAAAGCACCCATTGTACCTGCAAACTTGTTTGGTGCATCTTTGTTTCTTTGAAAAATAGCATCAAGAACATCATCACCAATATTTGGTGAACCATTTTTATCATCTTGATCACCTTTGTCACCCTTGCCCTTGCCTTTTTTATCTGCATCTTTATCACTCTTATGCCCATCACCTAATGGACTTTCTGTTGGTTCTCCCATTTGTGCTTTTACATCATCTGGTACACCTGTTCCTTGTCCAATCTGTGGCACTCCTTGCCCTTTACCACCTTTACCTTTGCCTTTGCCTTTACCTTTTCCTTTTCTTTTATACCTGCTTTTATTACCTTTACCACTCATCTGCTTAGCTGTCTTTTTGATTATTGGTTCTAGAACTTTTGCAAACTTTCTTACTTTTTGTTCCCATGTTTTTTCATCTTTCCAATCATTTCCTAGTACATCAACCAAACCTTGAGCAGCTTTTTCACATTCAGCATCTTTTTGCTGAACATGCTGGCTAAAACCAAGATCTTCATTCCACATTTTTTCAATAGCAGAAATCATTGTCTGCCAGAGATAAGATGGTTGTTGTGGTGTGTTTCTTGCTTCTGCAATTGTCTCTTTTTCTCTCCAAATAGTCAATTCACCTACATCAACTCTTCCATATTTTTCTTTTGCAAGAAATGTGTCAATAACCATGTCACCCATTATATTCAATGTTAAGAATGCACAAGCATGAGCAACTTCTTTGAACTTTGTTATCTCAGGATCTGAAAAACCTTTTAATGCAGAATCAATAAGAACAGCTTCTTTTACACCACTAGCAGGAAATTTTGCATAATGCATTATCTCATGATGAAATATGCTTCTTGCATATCTTTTTAATTCTAATTCTTTAGTAATATCTTTAGGAATATCTTCTGCATTAAAAAAAATCCTCCATGTCCTAGGATCAATGCAAAAACCTCTAGGAATAGCATCTTTATATTCATCAGGCATCCTATCATACTTTTTAGTCTTATCACTATCTGCATCTATTATGACTGGATCAGGAAGATTAGAAATATATAGATCCCAGCTAGCTTCTAAAAATGCTTTTCTAACATCATCTTCTGGTATATGTCTTTTTGGACTGATACTACCTTTGACAATATCAATTAATCCCATGCTTTCCCCCCATTTAAATCTTAAATGTAAATGTTAAATCTTAAATATTATATATTAAATATAAAATATTAAATCTACCTTATCATTATTAAATAATATTAATCAAATGATATAGAACCTCTCTTTTTCCTTACACAAAATAATCACGATATATATATACTATATAGAGTTGATTTATACTATATAAAGCTTTCCATTAATTAATTACCCTGGAGTGATGATAATGCCTCAATAAGATTTATATAACAAATAACAACCCAGTCACTCATGATACTTAACATAGTAATAAACCTAGCATGCTTATACTTAATAACAGCTCTGCCTTTTCTAGAACTCAGAGCATCTATTCCATATGGAATATTAGCAATGGAATTAAACTTGGTACTAGTCTTTCTAACCTGCATTGTGTCAAACATATTAATAGCACCATTGATCTGGTTTTTTGTAGAACATATAATGCATTTCTTTCTCAAGATTACATTGGTTGAAAGAATTTATCAAAAAATAGTAATCAGAACACAAAAAAGAGTAAAACCATATGTAAAAAAATATGGAACATTAGGTTTAGCAATCTTCATAGGAATACCATTGCCAGGCTCAGGTGTTTATTCAGGATGTTTAGGTGCATATTTATTAGGATATAAGTTCAAAGATTATCTGCTAGCTTCTATAATTGGTGTTTTGATTGCAGGAATAATTGTCACGATTGTTACTTTGACTGGAGTTGAAATGTTTAGTATATTTACAAAACATATATAGAACAAAATAAATATTTATAAATTAGTTATATTTCTAAAATATTATGGTAAAACAGGTTGAAACAGCTGGACAAAGAAAAGAATCTACTGAAACTAAAGATTATGTAGTTACTTCATCAGATGAATTAGCAACTCTGGTTGATGAAATAGGTGATCGTGTTGCTTTTGGTTTTAAAGCAAGAGGCGTACCAACAGACATAGCAAATATTGGAATAAGAATTGGTTTTTATATTAATGACATTCTATTAGAATATAATCATGGTAGTGGTGCTGAAATATCTAGGCTTTTAAAGTGTAGCAGAGAAGAATCAGAAATTGAAGCAAGCATAAGTTGGTACAGAGTTAGCACACATAAAAACCCATACATTAATGTAGATCACATATATTATACAGGTAAAAAAAAGCAACTAAATAAACCATAGTTCTCAATTTTCATCAAATACAACTAATACAACAGCCCTTCTATCTATATTATAACACTATATAAATGTTTCTAACTAGGTAGAATAAGATTTATATACTAAAAACTCCATAAAATTATAGGCTAAATATTTTAAAAACAAGTATGTGCATGGTTCGTTCGTGTTTTCCAAGCACAATGAATCTACATGGAAAAGCCTGACAGTCTAACGATCTGACAGGCACTCACTGGTCTTACAGGCACCATGCACATAACCAATAAGGAGGTATAAAATGATAAAACAAGAACTAAACAAAATTCTATTATCAAAACAAGATATATTTACAGACACTATTGGACAAACAAATGTAAAGCACCAACTAAAATCAGCATTATTATCAAACAGAAACATTATAATCGTTGGCTCACCAGGAATAGGTAAGACAACATTAGCAAAGAATATTGCAAAAATACTGCCAGAAATAAATGCAGTTCAAGGATGTGGTTTTCATTGTGCAATCAACAACCCAATCTGTCCAGAATGTAAAAACAAAAAGAACAAAACAAAAGTTAAAGTTAGTGGAAATGAAAGATTCATAAGAATCCAAGGTTCACCAGACTTAACAGTTGAAGATCTTTTAGGTGATATTGATCCAATAAAAGCAATGAAATTTGGACCATTATCAATACAAGCTTTTACACCAGGAAAAATATTCAAAGCAAATAATGGAGTTCTATTTTTTGATGAAATCAACAGGTGCCCTGAAAAACTGCAAAATGCACTGCTCCAAGTTTTGCAGGAAAAAAAAGCAACTATTGGTTCATATGATGTTGATATTCCTGCAGATTTTTTGTTCATTGCAACAATGAATCCAGAAGATTCATCAACAGAAAGACTAAGCGATGTTCTTCTAGACAGATTTGACATAATCTACATGTCATTTCCAGAAACAATCAAGATTGAAAAACATATAATAAAAGTATCATGCAAAAAATTAGTCAAAACACCAGAAAATTTACTTCACCTAATGGCATATTTTATAAGATTACTTAGGCAATCAGATAAACTAGAAAAAAAACCAAGTGTGAGAGCATTGCAAGGATTGTATGAAAGGTCACAGGCAAATGCAATGCTTAACAAAAAAAAACAAGTAAGAATGCAGGATATAAGAGATGTTTTAGTAAGTGTGCTTGCACACAGGATAAAACTAAAACCAAGTATAAAATATTTGATGAGTCCAGAAGCATTCTTAGCTAAAGAGTTTAAAGAATTCATGAAAACAAATGTTGGTAAAGAATTAGAAAAATCAGCAAAAGGGGATGTCCCCTGACGTAGACATAAAAGTACAAAAAAAAGAACAAGCAGAAGAATTATCAGGCCAGCTTGACTCACAAACAGATGAAGATAAATTAATGCATTCTGTTATAGAAAATGATCAAGAAACAATAGACGAAGGCAAGGTAATCAAAGATGCAATTAATCAAGGCTTAGGAAGTTTCACACCAGACATGATGTTTGAAAACTTAGTAAAAGATTATAGAAATGCAGAACAGATATATGGAAAATCAATGCTAAGATATTTAACAGGTTATGATCCTGATTATGTTAAAAAAAATATAAAAATCCCAGAGTTTCAAAAAGAAATCAAAAAAAATATTGGCGAAGGGATAAAAAAATTAAAAGATAAAGAATTAATCAATAAAGATTTAGAAATAACAAAAAAAGGGTTTTATTTAGCATCGTTAATATTATACACAGAAGAACTTGACCACATTGTACCAAAAGGAATTCTTGGTGAATATGAACACAAAAAAACATCACACTATGGTCTTCCAAAAGATACAAAACTATTCAAAAAAGGTGACCGTTATCATGATATTGCTGTTAAAAAGTCTATAAAGGTTGCAATAAGAAGAGGCCACAATAAATTAATGATTGAAGATTTAAGAGCATTTGAAAGACAGAGCAAAGGCAAAGCAATGATTATCTATGCAATGGATGCATCTGGTTCAATGAAAGGCAAAAGGATAGAAGCAAGTAAAAAAGCAGGAATTGCATTAGCATTCAAAGCAATAAATAAAAAAGATAAGATTGGATTAATTGTTTTCAAGAACAAAGTTATTTCAATGGTTGAACCAACACAAGATTTCTCCCTTCTATTAAAAGAAATAACACCAATAAGAGCTTCAGGTGAAACAGATTTTTCATCAACAGTAAGCAAAGCAATAGAAATGTTTCCTACTGAAAAAATAACAAAACATCTTATTCTGCTGAGTGATGCATTACCAACATATGGTGCAGATCCTGAACATGAAACTTTGGCTGCAATTGCTTTAGCAAAAGAAAATGGAATAACCATATCATTAATAGGTATAAACCTAGACAAAAAAGGCGAAGAACTAGGCAGAAAGATGATAGAGATAGGTGAAGGCAAGTTCTGGACAGTTAAGAATGTTGATGAATTAGATAAGATTGTGTTAGAGGATTATTATGGAGTGATGTGAGAACGAAATGAAATGAAGTGACCACACTATGGTGTAATGTGACTTTTTTGTCCCAAATTCACTAGAAATATGCTTTTTAACTCTTATAGATATATAAGGATTTGAACCCTTTATAGATTTATGTATTCTGTAATGCATATTTTGAAATATATATTTAATAAAATATAAGTTTAAATATCTAAAACCCACTATATTATATATGGCAAAAAAATATGATTTAAAGACCTACTTAGCAGACTACTGGAGTTTTTTACAAGGGAAGAGAACTAAATTTTGTTTTTTTACTTTTTTAAGAGCTTTAAGCAGTTTGAGTGGATTTTTTATTGTATTTTTAATTGGTTGGGTAGTTGATTTTCTTGTAATATACAAAAAAGGAGAACCACTAACAAACCTATACCTAGTTATAATTGCAATTGCATTTATAGGTGGTTTTCAGGTATGGTTAAGATTCTTTGCAAAATTAAGAATGATGATGATTGGAGGTGAAATCAGAAAAAAAATAAGAGTACAAGCAATGTCAAAATTAATTGACTTGGACTTAAAATGGCATGAAACAGAAGAAACAGGATCAAAGATTGAAAAAGTAAACAAAGGCGCAGATGCTATATTTGAAGGTGTAAGAAAACTTACAAATGAATATATTGAGATATTTATTAGATTGTTTGGAACATTAGTGATTTTTGCAGTATTTAACTGGAAATATGTTTTATTTACAGTAATTTATATTATGATTTATATTTATGGTGAAAAATATTTTAATAAAAAATTAAGTTATTTAGAAACAAAAACAGCAAAAATCAGGGAAAAAGTCTCAGGAAAAATCTATGAATCTTCATCAAACTTATTAACAGTAAAATCACTTGGGTTAAAAAAAATATTTACAAAATCTACAAGAGATTATGAAAACAAGTATTATAAAACCTGGTTAAAAACAAGAAAATTTGCACAACTCAAAGTAAAAACAATAAAAATGTTTGCAGCTATTGGTTTTGCAGGGTTTATATTATTAATATGCTATGATGCAATCGCAGGATCCACCACAGTTGGAATGATTCTTGTTTATGCAAATTATTTTGGTAAACTTAGATTTAGTCTAGAGTCAATCACACACCAAAGTTCTAGGTTTATACAATTAAAAACCCAGGTTGGAAGGTTCATGACAATATTTGGCAAAGAAATTTTTGACAGAAATGGAAAAGGATTAATTAAGGTTTCAAAGAATTGGAAAACAATTGAGTTCAGGAATATAGAATTCAAATATAAAAATGAATTAGTTTTAAAAAATTTCAACCTATTAATTAAAAAAGGAGAAAAAATAGGCATAGTTGGAAGATCAGGTTGTGGAAAATCAACCTTAGTAAAATTAATACTTGGTTTATACCAACCATGTAAAGGAGAAATATTAATAGATGGAAAAAACTTAAACAAATACAAACATAATTCAATTACAAAGACTGTTTCAGTTGTGCTACAAGAATCAGAAATGTTTAACATCTCATTAATAAAAAACATAATAATATCTTCTGTTAAGAAAAACCTGAAATTGCTGAAAATAGCAATAAAGACAAGCCAGCTTCAACCAATAATCAAAAAACTCCCAAATAACATCAACACTTTAGTTGGTGAAAAGGGTTACAAACTTAGTGGAGGAGAACGTCAAAGAGTAGGAATTGCAAGAGCATTGTACAAAAACTCAGATGTACTTATTTTAGACGAAGCAACCTCTAGTCTTGACAGTAAAACAGAGCAAAGCATACAAGAAAATTTAGAAAACTATTTTAAAAACAAAACAATCTTAATAATCGCACACAGACTATCAACTTTAAAAAATGTAGACAAGATCATTGTAATGAAAAAGGGAAAGATAATTGAAGAGGGAACATTTGATGAATTGATAGATAATAAAAGAGACTTCCATAAGTTATATAAGTTACAAAAGAGAAGATAAATTCTTTTCTTTTTTATTTTTTAATCTTTAAGATAAGAAACAAGAGTACCCTTTAATTTAGTTCTACCAACAACATTCATAATATCTTCATCAACATCTACAAAAGTATCTGAATGTTTTTTTACAGATTCAAAAACATAATCAATGATTGCATCAGGATTACCTCTTAATTCGTCAGAATCATTTATATCTTCTTGTAATTTTGACAAAAGATCATCCATTGTATAATGTCCCATTTTATTCAATGCAAGATTCCACTCTTTATTATCAACAACTCCATCTTCATTTCCACCTTGTGAACTAGAATCAGCTTTATAAAATACTTTTCCTAATAAATATGCCCATTTTTTTCGACCAGTTTCAGGCATATTATCCTTCCAATTTTCCCAACCTTTGATCTTAAAATCTGAATTTTTTTGAATATATGTTCTGAGATCTTCAAAACAGATATAAATTTCATGAGTATCGTCATCTTCTTGCCTTACAGCAACACCAATATCTCTATAAAATCTAAATCTTTTTTCATCATGTTCAAGATTGCTTTCATCTATTCCTGCAATCTCAAATGCTTTTTGCCTTACTCTATCATATCTTGCCCAATTAACAATTCCTCTAACAGTATATGGATAGGAAAGGATTTTAAGAACAAGAGAATCATTATTTAGAGCTTTAGCAGCACTTTGTGTTTTTGATTTATATCTTTCTTGTTTATCTGGAAATCTTACTTGCAAACCACCCATCGCATAAGAAGCCAAACCATAAATAACAGCAGTAGCTGATAAGATTAAAACTGTTACAAGAGGCACAGGTGATAAGTTTCTTCTAGATTTATGTAAACTCTCTTTTTTCATAATAATAATTATACGCAAAGACTATATAAAGATTTATATGTTCTAATAAATATATATTTCTGAGACAATTATCACAATAACATTTATAAAGTACATTCTCTAAAATATATATTAGGTGAAGCAATATGATATTCAATGATGGTTATTACCATCCTTTGGACAGAGAATATAGTCAAGCAGGGACACCTGACTCAAAAGAAATAATTGAACCTATAGAAAAGCCAATCATAGTAAAACAAGATCCTAATAAATTAACAACAGCAGATGTTGGAACAACAGTATTAATGGACAGACCAAATGCAGAATCAGTAAAAGCAAGAGTCAGACATGGTGCAAGCAGACTTGAGCTTGTATTTCCAGGAAAAGGTAAAAGTTCTCAAAATGCACTTAATCCAGAAACATATGGAAAAACAGAAAGACAAGACATAAGAGATGTTGCAAGAGTCAATGAATTAAAATTAAGCACACATGCAAGCCTCCAAATAAATGGTTTATCAGGTTTAGGTCAAAAAGGTTTTAGTGAAGAAGCAAGAAGAGAAGCTTTAGATGAGATAAAAAGAGCAATAGATTTTGCAGCAGATGCTACAACAGGCGGAGCAGTTGTTGTTCATACAGGTGAATTTCCTAGAAGTATTGCAGGTTATTATGGTGAAGAAGGTGTTAGACCAGATGGTGCAAAATTTGAAGGTTATGAAAATGAAGAAAAAGAAGCAATGCATATTCTTGTTGATGAAAAATCAGGATCAGTAATTCAAAATATTAGGGAAGACACACTAGTATGGATGCCAGAACAAGAAGATGATCCTACATCACCAGATGGAAAAAAATGGTTAAAAATTCCTGACTTTGCAACAGGAAAAGAAAAAGAAGTAAGATTTGAAATAATTAATACTTATATTGATAAGATAAGAACAACATTAGGAGAAAATTCTGAAGAATATAAAAGAGCAAAAGAAAGATTTAAAGATAAAATACCTGTATTCAAAGAAGATGATAAAGGCAACATACAAACAAAAGCACAAACTTTTAGTCAATTTAAAAGAAAATTCATAAAAGAAAATCAAAACAAATTCATAAAAGAAAAAGGAAAAACAGTTGATGCAGAAGATGCAGCTGTTGAATTTTTTCTTAGACAACAAGAAGCAGAATTACATCAAGCACTAGGAACAGCAAGAGAATATGAAGAATATTATACTAAAGGAAGGTCAGCTAGGGAACTTATGAAAGAAAAATTTCAAGAATATTTTAAATCTCAAAAAATAACTGATTCTGAAAAAAGAGACAAAGAAAAAGCCAGAATAAGACAAGAACTATCTGAAGAATTAGGAGGGCATTATGGTAGGCATTTTATTAATCCTAAAGTTACTTTTGATCAGGCTTTTAAAAAATCATTTGAAGAAAATGAAAGAATGATAGCACACGGTAGAGAATCTTCAACAGGTGGAAGACTTAGAGCAAGACAAATCCAAGATGGTATAGTCCATGTTGTACCTATAGAAGAATATGCAATTAAAAAAACAGCAAAAACATTGGCACAAGCAGGAATATTTGCATGGGAAAAAACAAAAGCAGCAAATCAAAAATTAAAAAGTCAAGGTCTAGAACAAATAGAACCAGTCTATATTTCTCCTGAAAATCTTTTTCAACAAAGTTTTGGTTCACATCCTGAAGAACTTAAAACAATAGTACAAAAATCAAGAAAAGAAATGGTAAATAGATTAGTAGAAGGACCAAAAAAAATGAATAGGGATGAAGCAGTAAAATTAGCAGAAAAACATATTGTAGGAACATTTGATATTGGACATGCACATATGTGGAAAAAATATTATGGTGGCAAAGATGAAGATTTTAACAAATGGCTAATCAACCAAGCAAAAGACTTAATAAAACAAGGGATTATTAAACACATCCACATAAGTGACAACCTTGGTTATCATGACGAACATCTAAAGATTGGTGATGGAACAGCACCAATCAAAGAATTAATAAGAGAAGTTGAAAAAGCAGGATTAAAAGAAGTTATTATTGAACCTGGTTCAACAAATGTCCAGACTATCTGGCCAGATTCAATGAAAGAACTAGGTTCACCAATATATGCTGCGAGCTCTGGTTATCACAGAGGTTTTGACCAAGTGCACCAATCATTTGCAGGATATGGAAATCCAACTTATTTCTTAGTAGGTCCAACAGTACCAGATGAAGAACAATGGAAACTCTGGAGTGGTGTTCTGTTAGAGTAATCAAAAGAATAAGTCTAATATACTACTATATACTTTAAAAACCTATATTACAGTTAAATAATCTTTATATATAGAAAAGTATTTTCTTATATATATTTTGATATTATATGTAAAATTTCGAGGTGGTAGGATTGAAACTAAAAAAGTGGATTACAAATCTAATTATTGCTATTATTCTAATCTGGTTGATCTTTTTTGTTGATTGGGGATGTGAAGATAAACTAGACACAATAGAAGAAAACCAAACAGAGGTAACAGGTGGTGCTACACAAGAGCTTGACCAAGAAACAACACAAGAAAGTCAAAAATGTGAAGAAAAAGATTGCCCTGAATGCGAAGAATGTGAAGACAAAGATTGTCCATCATGTCCAAGCTGTCCTTCATGCCCTGCAACAAAAACAGTTATTGAAGGTGCTGATGAACTTGCATCAAAATCCTTAGTTGATTTATCAGTCTATGATGATAGAATAATAAATGCAGATGATCAGAACTTTACTTATTGGTTACACAACACAAAAGACTATCAAATTAATAATATACATGGAAAATTATTAGTTGAGATTGATGATGATAATGAAGAAATCTTTTTATCAGATGTTGGTTTATTAAGCAAAAATCAAAACACATCATTCAAGATACCAGTTAGTCTAGCACCAAGAGATGAAGAATATGAAGCACAACTAACAATATTTTCAGCAAATAACCAAGGTAAAGAATTTGATGTAGAGTTTAAAGTTTACAATAAAAACCCAGACATAGAAGAATCAGAAGCATTCTGGCTTAACAGTATCATCGGTTTTTCAGGATATGGATTAACAGATGAAAAAGTAAATCTAACATTGATTAATAATAAAAACTCAGAAATTGCAGTACAATATATAATATTAGATGATGAAGAATGGTTCTTGAATGAAACAATAGCATCTGGTCAAGAATTTGAATTCCTAAAAGACAAAAAACTTTGCACAGAAAACGAGATATACAGATTACCAATATACATTAACTACACATCAGGTGGGTTTGAATTCGAGATATCAGAAGAACAGAGATTAGTTGGTTATTGTAGGTAAGTAGGTTTAAATTACCTATTTTTATTTTTTTATTATGTTTTGATTTTTTATTTTTTTATTTATCATATGTTGCCGATTTATAAAATTTAAACAGTATGTGCATAGCTCCAACTTTAAACAACAACCTTTATAAATCCACAAACCAATAACAATAATATCATGAAAAAAGAGGTATCATATTTAGAAATAAAATTCATTAACCTATCTTTAGGTAAAAGAATAAGATATTCTATTATTGCAAGTTTTCTAATAAGTATCATGCTTATGATTATATTTAATTTCCACAACAATCTTTCTTATGCAAGAAAGTTTCTAATAATCAGTATAATAATATCCTTTATCATCATATACTTATTCATAAGTTCTAAATTTGCAAGAGCAAATATTTATGAAAAAAAGAAATCAAGGTTTAAAATAATAAAAACAATAAGATTTACATTAAAAGACATGCACAAATTACCATGCTATCTGATAATCATATTACTATCATTTTATACTATTTTCCTAATATTTTTTATGTTCATTAGATTTTCAATATTTAACCTATACTTAGTGTTAATATTTCTGTTCATGACAATAATTTATTACATATTGTTCTTCAGAAATAAATTTGGTTATTATATATGTAAAAAAGGCCTGATTGTTAAAGGTATTAATCTGCCAAAGCTTTATACATGGAATAGCATAAGTAAATACAAGATAAATAACAAAATATTACAAATATGTTTTAAAAAAACAAATTACTGTATAACTTTGCCTTATAAAAAGGGTATTGAAAAGTACTTAAAAAAACATATTAAAAAGAATACAAATAAAAAAGCTATAAAAAAGAAAAAATCAAGAAAAACAAATAGAAAACTAAAAAAGAGAAAACCAAACACAACAAAACACAAAAAAAACATAAAAAAACATAAAAAAACATAAAAAGAATAAAAAAGAATTATTCTGAAATAACAACTCCTCTTACTTGTTCAAATCCTTCCAAACCTTCTGTTATTTGGAATCTTCCTTTCATATCAGACACAAATTCAATTTTTACTTCTCTGCCTTCAGGAACTTCTTCATTAATTCCAAATCCTTTTAATCTAAAATTAGTATCTGAGGTCCCAGCATTTCTAATTCTAAATAAAACAACATCGCCTTTTTCAAGCTCAATATAAGAAGGATACCATTCATCTTCAAACATAATTATCTTAACTACTTTTTGATCATTTTCCATGTTAAGTTCGTCAGTATCTGTATCAGAATCAACAATCCTTAATCTTCCACCTGTCTTATTTTCACAACTAGTTAACATAAATATACTAACCAATATAGAAATTACAACCAAAAACATTATTATTCTCACAATCTTCATCTTAAAATCCCCCAATTCAATTAATATATAAGTCTAAGAACCTCTTTTACTATGGGGGGTAGGGTTTTGTCATTTAAATACTTTTCTATTATTTATTGCTTATTTTTTCTTTTTTTTTCCTTTGTTTTTACTTTTTTTTTCCTTTGTTTTTACTTTTTTTTTCCTTTGTTTTTACTTTTTTTTTCCTTTGTTTTTACTTTTATTTTAGTTTTTACTTTTGTCTTACCCTTGTTCTGTATTTTTTTCTTACTTTTGTTTTTTACTTTACTCTTAACCAGACTTTTTTTTCTTTTTATCATTGTGTGTTGCTTTTTACCTTTAAAATATTTATGATAAACAATATAAACAATTATTCCAATCAACACCAATGCACCAAACACAATTAAAAAATAATTTTCAGCAGTTTCTGAAGGATGTTCTATTGAAAGTTTATCAGAAACAGTCAATCCTACTTCTTGTTTTGGTTGTTCAAAATTCGTTCTTGACTGTTTTTCTTCTTTTGTTAATCTTTCTATCCCTGAGCATTCAATTTGTTTTCCACAAATACCATGTGATTCTTCATAAAAAAAACAACACAATTCAGTACTTTCACAATCAGAATTATCATCACAGAATCCCTGTTTAAAATCAAACATATGCAGACCTGTAATTCCTCCACCTATAAAGAACAAACCTATTACTACAATAATTGCAATGATTTCAATATGATGATGATAATGAAGATACTCTCTTTTTTTATTCATAATGTGTATTTATAGAATTATAGTATATAAATGTTACTCTTCAATTTATATTATCCTAGTCTCATTTTCCAAATTCCTTAGTCCTCTTAACTTCAACACCATTTTCTTCCACCAACTGATCACAAAGTTCAGTAATCTTTTGCTTATGAGGACCCAATCCTTTCCAATCAATTACTATCAATCTAGATTTGGGCACACTCTTATCAACAGCCTGCAGCAAAAGATCAATATCTAAATACTCAAGCATATATTTAGGACAACAGTGTCCGATTGCTACATCACTACCTAAGATTACTTTTTTAAAGTTAGGCATTGTATGTAATCCACCGATTGCAACAGCACTCACACATTGTCTAGAATTAATTTCATCTGCATTCTTTACCAAATGTTCAACAACCTGAGCAATTATCTTACCAGCCCTAGAATCTCTCCATTCTGTTTCAGTTGCGCCAATCTCAATATAAAGAATAGGTTTTTCTAGATAAGGCCCATGATGAGTACACTCTGTAACAACATCATAACCTATTGTGTTGAGTTGTTCTAGGTGGAGTAAGGCCTCTTTTAAGAAATTAACAGGCGCAACACACAACTGACAATCACTACCTCCATACTCTGCTTTAGACCAATTTCCAGGTGTATGACAAGACAAAGTCTTTACACCACTTCTTCCTTGATGTCTTGTTGCAAATATGAATAAATCAGCATCAATCTCTTTATCAATATTTTCATGAAATATTGTTTCATCTTCTATTATGTGAACATTATCTAGATGGAGGTGATTAAGAATGTTCATTCCAGCTATGTCTTTTTTTGAGATTATTACGACTGTTTTCATATAAACAAAGAAATAGTAAACTTATTTAAGCTTTTCCACTAAACCATCATCTTTTCTCAAACCAATAGTATACTGAGGATTCTTATAAAAAGCATTACAATACCCTTTTGCAAATTCTTTTGCAGTAAAATAAAGAATTCCTTGATGCCTTTTAGGGTTTAAACATATTCCAGAATCATCTTCATCATGCAAAGTATAATTACCTTCACATTTTCTTGACAAAACATCCAAATGTGTTAAATAATCCCAAACTCTATCTTTTAATGTAGGGCCATCATAATCATCCCTATCTCTAATATTATGAATATGTTCCCAATTGACAACAGCTTTGCCTTTATCAAACTGGACACAGATTTTAAAAAGTGTTTGATCTAATTTCTCAAAAGCAAAATCAAACCCACTAAACCTACCCATACCATTAGACACTGCAAAGCCTGGTGTTTTTGTTTGTTCCATAATAAAAAGAAAAACATCAACATATAAAAATATTTGTGTTATTAAAGATATAAAAAAAACAAGAATCAAATTCCATTATTTTATCCTATCACAAATATATTTAGAAGCAACATCTTCATGTTCAGAATTATCATATAACAAGTTAGAAATATAGTCTTCAACATCTTCTAAAGGCCCTTTCACAGGATCCATCACAGGTGTCAATGTATCAGGGATATTAGGAAGTTTATTTGTATCTTTTAATCCATATAAATTACCATCACCATCTTTTACAATGATTCCTATTGTATAATCATCTTGTTCTTTGTCAGACACTTATTTCACCTATTTTTTATAACCATTTATGAAGATCAACTAATTCTTTAACATCATTAATAATTTTTTTATTATTTAATAATCTTTCTAATTCCCACTTATCATTTTGTTCTGGTTTTTTAGTATATCTCTTAAAGCTATAACTCCCAGGACTTTCTAAAGAAGCACAACCATCTGTTAACTGAACATAAATATTAGAATCAATCTTCTGAACATACAAATCATGAATAATTGTTCTTGCAACATGTTCTAATTTTTTATGCAATATTCCTGGATGTTTTTCTTTCATAATCAATTCATAACTATAATTCTCAAACTCATTATTTTCCATAGAATGCCAAGCATACAGTTCAATGCAAATGTTTGTTTTTGTCATTTTTCACCTTCTAATAAATGGATCTCATCTCATTGTCAATATATATAAATGTGCTGATACTCCCACATCTCCCATACCTGAAACCACAACACGATCTATGGTTTTGTCAAATAAAACATAATCTTCCCAAAACCTTTGTTTTTTTGCAGCACTCCTTACAATATCATACTCACCTCTTCTATAAGTAACACCAAGTATTGGTTTACCAACAGGCTTAACAACATTTGGATATTCAATTAATTTTCCAGTTTCAACAAACCTATACTTCTTTTTCTCTTCATCAAAAACAATCTCTCTTAATTTTTTATTTGGCATTTTTCATTCCTCCTAATACATCCCCTGCCCTGGCATTCCACCCATTCCACCAGGCATGCCTTGTGGTGCTGCACCTTCTTTTGAACTTCCACCAGCAATAACATCATCAATTCTAAGTATCATTACAGCAACCTCTGATGCAGACGAAATAGCCTGTGTCTTTATCTTCAAAGGTTCAATCACACCAGCTTGCCAAGCATCAACAACTTTACCAGAAAACACATCAATACCAGCCCACTTTTGACCCTGATCATGTGCAGCTTTCATCTCAGTCAGAACATCGATTGGATCAAGTCCAGCATTCTCAGCCAAAGTCACAGGAATTATCTCAAGAGCCTCTGCAAACTTTTGAACAGCAAGTTGCTCCCTACCACTTAAAGAATCTGCAAACCTTCTTATCTCTTTAGAAACCTCAACTTCTGTTGCACCTGCTCCTGCAACTATTTTGCCATTCTTCATAGCAGCTGCAAGATCACCAACAGCATCATCAAGTGCTCTTTTAATTTCATCTATGACATGTTCTGTTCCACCTCTAACAAGAATAGTAACAGCTTTAGGATTCACACATTGTTTAACATAAGTCATTTCTTCATCACCAACCTTCATCTCTTCAACAATTCCTGCATTACCAAGATCTTTTTCACCTAAATCTTCTAGATTAGTAACAATTGTTCCGCCAGTAGCACGAACTAATTTTTCCATATCAGATTTCTTTACTCTACGTACAGCATAAATACCTTTTTTAGCTAAAAAGTGTTGAGCTAGATCATCAATTCCTTTTTGACAACAAATAACATTTGCACCACTACCAACAACTTTATCAACCATCTTACGCAACATTGCTTCTTCTTGATCTAAAAAAGCCTGCATCTGCATTGGATCTGTTATTTGTATCTTTGCATCTATCTCTGTATTTTTAATTTCAAGTGCAGAATCAATCAAAGCAATCCTTGCATTTTCAATCTTTTTAGGCATACCAACATGCACTCTTTCTTTATCAAGAATTATTCCTTCTACTAATTCAGTATCTTCTACAGATGCACCTGTCTTTTTCTCGATCTTTATATTATCAATATCAAGATCACCATTATCAAAGACATTTGAAACAGCCTTTACTGCAACATCTGCTAATTTACCTTTAGCATGTTCAGCACCTTTGCCAGTCATTGCTGTAATTGCAATTTTTTTTAATAAATCAATATTATCTCTAGAAACATCTTGTGCAATTGAATTCAAAACTTCTAATGCTTTTTCAGAAGCCTGCCTATAACCTTTTGCAAGAACAGTTGGATGAACATTTTTTTCTAAAAGTTCTTCTGCTTTCTTAAGTAATTCACCAGCTATAACAACAGCTGTTGTTGTTCCATCACCAACTTCATCTTCTTGTGTCTTTGCAACTTCAACAATCATCTTTGCTGTTGGATGTTCTATCTGCATTTCTTCTAATATTGTCACACCATCATTAGTAACAGTAACATCATTCAAAGAATCAACTATCATCTTATCCATACCTTTTGGTCCTAATGTTGTTCTAACTGTTTCAGCTACCAATTTAGCAGCCATTATATTTGTTTTTTGAGCCTGTCTACCTTGAGACCTTTGTGTGTCTTGTGGTAAGATGAATATAGGCTGTACATTATTATTTGTCATATTATCATTCCCCCTTAATTTTAAGTAAAATTAGCCTTAATTAATGTGTTTGGGAATTTCTTCCTATATATAAAGATTGCTGTTTATCCAATCACTATTTCTTTCAAAACAAAATACAACAAGAACTATCTCTTCATCCTTCTTCTTTTTCTTTCTTTCTTGATCTTCTTACGTTGCCACTTCCAACGCATTTGCTTTCTCTTCTTCCATCTTCTAGAGCTTCTTTTCATTATTATATAAAGAAATAGAATCTATTTATAAAAGTATCGTGAAACAATGCTTTTATACTTAAAAATCTATTGATTTTTATTGTATAAATATATGTGTTTTTACAAAACACTCTCTTCCATAGAACTCTGACTCAACAAATCCTTTGCAGCAATTATCAATTCAGCTTCATGTTCTGTAGGAACAACAGCACCTGATGCAAACTGGTGCCCACCTGCCTCTCCTTTAACCCTATCAACAATATTCTTCATAATCTCTCGCAGATCAAGATTAGGATCTCTTTTTGTTCCAGAAACTCGCAAAGAAATCTTAGTAGTGCCATCATCATTCCTAGCTAAAGACATTATAAACATACCATCAAGAACATCATTTGAATGAGAAATAATAGAAGCCAAAGTTCCAATTATCTGTGGCCTAATATGCTCACCAGCATTAATAATCATATATCCTTTACCTTTTTTAACAAACAATTCAATATCTTTATGTTCATTATACCATCTTAATGCTTCCATTAACTCAACTTTATAATCCTGCTGACTAATGATTGCCTTTTTAGTTATATTTTCATCACCTAAACAAGTACCAATACCTAAAGATGCTTTTCCCATTCTGCCGCAAGAATTTAATAATGTTGAAAACTCTCGTGCATCCCTAGTAGGTGAATATTTCCCACTCTTATTAATAATATAAAGAGGTCCAATAATATCTTCTGGCTTTGTTTCAGACACTCTCCTCATAACAATACCTGTAACTAATCTGCTTACTTCTTCTTCAGCAAGATCACCAAGCCTTCTCCATTCATTTCCATTTTTAGGACTAATGTCTAATGTCTGCAAAAATTGTATTGCACCAGACTCTGAACCAGAGACACCAGGTATAAAGATATCAGTACTATATTGCAGTACCCTGTGCAAAGGTTTTGTATTAGCACCAAAAAATTTCAAACCTTTTTTCACAGTAATTAAATTATTTCCAACAGCTGTATCTAATATTTCTTTATTTAATTTTTTAAATCCATTCTTTTCCTGAAGATCACCTATTGCACCAACAATAGCAACATGTGCTAAAGATTCCACATCTTTATTACATTCTCTTGCAAATAGATAAACAACTCCTGCACCACTTATCTCATCTGTTCCATTTATACCAAACTGGTGAGGATTAACATGAAAAATTCCATCTAACAAAATATCAACTTTCTGAGGTTCGTGATGGTCCAGGATAAGAACTTTGTTTCCACCAAAAAGATTATTAATATGTTCTAATTGACCACTTCCAAGGTCTGTAAAGATATAATATCCATAATTTTCTTCAGCAATTTCTTTTAGAGCAGGTTTTGTAAGCTGTTGAATAATTGAAACAACATATTTTCTATTCTCTATATTCAACAATTTTATTAAAATAGACGCAGCACTAATTCCATCAGCATCTAGATGAGATACAATCCTTATTGGTTTTGTTTTATCAAATTTATAAAAAAAACCCTTTGCTTTTTTTACTTTTTCTATAAAATCATCATACATAAAATCCACCTAAAATCTAGTAAAGGGTATGTGCATAGTGCCTGTTAAGGCCAGTGAGCACCAATCCTATCGTAAGACTGTCAGGACTTTCAATACATACTTGTGATAACATTGAAAGTGCGAACGAACTATGCACATACGGTAAAAGACATCCTTTAAAAATTTATCTATTGTGTAGGCCACATCCAAATAAAGAATAAAGAACAAATCACAAAACCATAAAAACAAGAAAAAAAGAAAGAATGATGAAAACCAAATAGAAAAACTAATTAAAAAAAACAGAAACAAACAACAAATTAAGTAGAAAATTAAAAAAGAATAAACACAAAACAAAATAAAAAAAAGAAACTTAAAAAATAAAATAAAAAAAGAAACCAAAAACAAAAATAAATAAAAAACAAATAAAAAAATAAAACAAAAACTTTACACCAACTTCACTCTAAATACATCTTAACTCTTTTTGAATCAAATTTCCATTCAGCTGGTAATTTCTTTGTTTTTATATAATATTTAGCCAATCTCTTGATCTTTGATTCTGTTAACTGAAGTCCTCGTTTAGCAGTCATATCTTGATGTTTTGTTTCCAAATGTGTTTTTATTGCAATAAACCTTTTAATCAAAGCCATTAGATCTTCTGGCAGCTTAGGCAGCAGCTTTTTTTCAAACAAAATCTTGCTAATCTTTTTACCAACAACTGCTTTTACATCTGGCACACCATAAGTATCTCGTAATACTATGCCTATTTGAGAAGCTGTATTACCCTCTCTAGCTAATTTTACTATCAAAAGCTCGATTTCTTTTGGTTTATACCTAATCCAACCATGAACTTCTTTTTTATCTGGTTTTTTTGAACCTGATTTTCCTTTCTTTCCTGAATGCATTCTTGCCATTATTGTCTCACCCTCTATCTATAATAATTATAAGAGATAATAAAAATATAAAAAGAAAAAATATTATCTCCAGCATACACAAGTTCTAGTTAAATAGCCCATAAAACTTAAACCGTTGTATCCATTGATATTGTTAAGTGATGTACTCCTATTTATAAATCTATCGTAAAATGTATTATATGCAAAATATTACTCTATGTCATCATATTATGGTAAGATTTATATATATATCACACATAAATATACACATTATGACTAAAAAAGAGGGCCATCATGCACATCCACTAGTAAAATACATAGATGAGCAATTAACAAATGGATATTCTGAAGAAATTATTAAAAAACATCTTAAAAACTTTGGTCACAATTTAAATACTATAGAAAGATCATTTAAAATAGTTAAAAAAACACATTTCAAACTATTAACAAAAATCATAATAATCTTATGCATTATTGTATCTTTATTCTTATTATTGTGGGTAACATTATCCACAAATGAAAAATTGATATATGTTTTCATAGGATTCTTACCAACAATACTTTGCTTAACAATTTCAATAATTTTTGCCGAAAAACCAAAAAACAGAAACCTAGACTTTTTATGGAGCCTTCCATTTATATTTGCATTATTATTCTTATTTATAGGCCATGCATCAAACATAGACCTATTAAATAGAATGGAGATAAATAAATTAACAATATTAAACTTCATAATTTCCTTTGCATTCATAACAATGCTTTATTTAACAGGCTCACTACAAAAAGAAGTAATTGAAATAATTCCTGCAAAAAAAACAATAAAAAAACCAAAAAAAGTCAAGATATCAGGAGAAAAAGAATTAAAAAAATATTTACAATCAATAGAAGATAAATGTAAAGCTATTAATTTTGCAATTGGACGTGTATACAGCAACAAAAAAACAGGCTCCAAAAAATTAAGAGACAAAATAAAGATAAACAAAGTCTGGTATAATGAGATAAGTAGTGCATTAAAAAATGGATATGATAAAAACAAAGATAAAACAAAAATACTAAACAACATAAACAAAATAAAAGACAGGCTGGAATTATTTCACAAAACAGAGAAACAAGTATTTGGCCATGAACACAATCATCTTAAAAATTTAAAAAGAGATGAACAAGGAAATGATAAAATTCTTCATATTTTAATAAAAAATGATAAAGACCCTATAAAATCATACTATGATGGTGCTTTAGAATTTTGTAAAAAGATTGCAAAAAGTTTATAAAAAAATAGATCCTAAAAGAGAACATATCATAAGATATATTATCAAAATAATAAAATAAGAAAATGTCTTACAAACATGAACTCAAACCTAATAAAGCAGCTTTTATTTTTTCTAATTTTGTAAAGAGGGCTATTAGTTTAATAATATACATAGTTCTTCTTTTCTTTATATTTGGAGCATCAATCTCAGGATTACTAGCAATCCCAATCTTATTAATCAGTTGTCTGTTTTTAGCAGGATTTTATTTATTTTATATAATCATAAGATACAAAAAAGAAAAATACATTTTTCTAGAAAACAAGATCATTCACAAATCAGGAACAATATTCTCTGACAAAGAAACAGAATTAGTTATTAAAAACATAACACATGTTTCTATGAGCCTCCCATTTATTGAGAACAAATTATTTCAAACAGGGAACATTGCAATAGAATCAGCAGGAAGTGCTGTAGCAGAAGTATATTTATCATCTATAGAAAATCCTAAAAAATTCTATGAATATGTAGAAGGATTAATGAAACATAATGGATTTAAACTAAAAAAACCAAAATTAATACAACAAGAACAACCAAACAGCTTAGGAGTGTTTTTTGAAGTATTTAAAAATGCAATTATGATAATATTTTTTATCTTTATATATATTTTTTCATTTCTTGAAGATCAAAAAAACCCTATTGACCTTGTAACATCAAATCTGAACATTGTTGTTATTGGAGCAGGATTAATCTTAATTTGGCTGTTCTTTAGAGGCATATTTAATTTCCTTGATTTAAAAAACAGAACATACAATATTTACTCAGACACAATCACATATAATGAAGGTTTTCTTACAAAGAACTTCTCCTTCATACCAATTGAAAACCTTGCAGATGCTGCCATAACCCAGACAATGATTGACAGAATCTTTGGTTTATATGATGTAAAGATAAGCTGTCCAGGTGTTGGCAACCAAATCCTATTTAAGAACATGGAAAATGGTCAAGAATTAGAAAAAAATATTGACAACCTGATCTCCAAAAGCAAATCATTAATAGGAAGAAAAACACAAACAAAAGCAGAAAAAACAAGACAAGGAAAACAAACAAAACAAGAAAAACAAGAAAAAATCACTAAACAAGCAGCTTATCACAAAAATCTAAAAAAAGATACTAAGTTTACAGCAGAATATAGAATTAATGGAAAAAGATTATTAATTCCATTAACAGCATATTTTGTAATATTCTTTTTATTTATTCTTATTCCAATTACTATTTTGTATTTTGTATTTATGTCAACAGATTCATTTGCAATATTCTCAGCTTTAGCATACACAATTCCAACTTTTATTACTATGATACTTATTACAGTACCATTAATATTTATATGGGCAATAACTTTTATAGCAAACATTATTAAAATCAGAGCAACAAAATACCTTGTAAAACCCAACAGTTTTGAAGAACAATACAAATTCTTAAAAACCAAGAACAAAGAATTCAACATAGACAAGATAACAGGCATTGTGTTTAAAGAAAGTTTCATAGATAAATGGTTTAACACATGCAGTATTCATTTTTGGTCAATTGGTTCTCATGAAAGTATAAATTTCATAAGCATAGACAAATCAAAAGGTTTATACAAAAAGATATTAGATAAATTTGGAATAAAACAAAATCAACAGCAGAATCAACAACAAAAAATTAAACAACAGAAAAATAAACAGCAAACAATCTATAAAATGGATTCTAATTTTGATGTACTGACAATGTTTAAAGCAACATTGCCTTTTACACTTTTAATTTTCCTCACAATATTATTTTTTATATCATCTGCATTTTTGCACTCATTAATGTTAATATTTCCATTCTTAATCATTCTAACATGCCTTGCCCTAATTATATACAGAATCTATTATTATAAAAGATCAAAAATGGATTTTTACAAAGATTATGTTTATTTTACAAGAGGAATATTTTTTAAAGACTATTTCTATGTTTTATATGATAATATCAAAGACATTACCACAGTCAAATACCCTTTCTCAAACTTAGGCTCTGTTAGATTCAATGTAGCAGGAGAAAAAATGGTCCAGCAGCAGCAAAGAAGAGGTTTATTCCAAAAAAAACAACAAACAGTTCTTGCATCTTATTACTTTAAAATAAATTATATTGATGATATTGATAATAAAGATGAACTGATTGATCTAATATTTTATAAAAGGCCTGGCAAAGAAAAGATTGCACAAATAGAAAAACATATAACAGACTATGCACCAAAACCAATCCTTACTGCAAAGCCAGACATAATAACAACTCTATTATCTAGTTTTTCTGTGATCATAGTGTTGGGTTTTTCTTTTATGATACCACTTGTCATGTTAATGATCTTTGTGCCCTTATTCATTATTCCAATACTAGCAGTATTTCTTCTTATAGCATTGTGGCTAATTTGGGCTATCAAAGTCAGATCATACATTATCCAATCTTATAGAGTATTAGCAAAATCAGGAATATTCTACAAAAGACAAACATCCATAGTATTCAATAAAATTGACCATATTAATTATTATCAAGGAATGCTTAACAAGATGTTTAATAATGGCACAATCACAGTAAACACAACAGGCAGTAGTTTACCAGAATTAACAATAATGAATATTCCTAATTATAAGAAATTCCATGATGTTTTGAAAAAGTATTATTGATCCTCCTAACTATGTCTTTACTCTTTCAACACACCATAACCAATCAATCTAAACCTTTGCCCAATCAATCTAGAAATAGTAATCCTAGCACCATAACCAACACAAATAGGCCTTTTCAAAGCACAAACAACCAACTTCTTCTTAATATTCATAACAACGCCAACTGTTGCTGCACTATTTACATTCAGCATCAAAGTTTCATGTAATTTAATAGGTTTAACTTCTAAATCTTCTTTACTACCAACAACCCTATCAAGCAAATGTACTTCTAATTTAAATTCATTCAAAACCAAAGGCAATTTACCAACACGACCAGCAACATTTCCTGTTAAAGAATCAGACTTAACAATACTAGGATCTAAACCAGTCAACACACCTATAGAACCACCTGGTACAACTTGTTTAACACTCTCATTACCAGTCTTAAGACCAGTAATCTTTGCTGTGATAGATTTCCATTTTTGTTGATTCCTTTCTTGATAAACCATGCCAGGCTTTATCTCAATTTCATCTCCAACTGCAAACTTTCCCCTGAACAATGCTCCACCAAGTACACCACCAACCATTTTCAAAGGATTACTTCCAGGCTTATTTATGTCAAAACTTCTAGCAATAAACATTAATGGATCTTTATCAAGTTTTCTTTCAGGAGTTGGTATGTGTTTTTCAATAGTTTCAATCAAAACATCCACATTAGCTCCTTGCTGCGCACTAATAGGAACAATTACAGCATTTTCATAAATAGTTCCTTTAACAAACTCTTTTATTTCTTTATAACTTTCAAGAGCTCTTTCCTTAGAAACAATATCAATTTTATTTTGAACAATAATAATTTTTTTCAATCCCATTATTTCAAGTGCCATTAAATGCTCTCTTGTTTGAGGTTGAGGACATTTTTCATTTGCTGCAATAAGTAGTAAAGCTCCATCCATAATAGTTGCTCCAGACAACATTGTAGCCATTAATGATTCATGTCCTGGTGCATCTACAAAACTAATTTTTCTTAGAAATTGACATTTACTTTTACATTTAGGACAAATATCTTTAGTAGTAAAACCAGGTTTACATTTAGGACATTTATAAAAAGAAGTATTAGCATAGCCTAATCTTATAGTAATGCCTCTTTTAAGTTCTTCAGAATGAGTATCTGTCCATTTACCAGACAATCTTTCAGTTAGAGTAGTTTTACCATGATCTACATGACCAACTAAACCTAGATTTATTTCTGGCTGAAAAGATTTTTCTGATACCTTCTCTGATACCTTCTCTGATACCTTCTCTGATACCTTCTCTGATCCTTTTGTTGATTCTTTTGTTAGCTTGCTTGCTTTTTTCTTTCCCATTTATATATAAAAGAAAAATTGATTCTTTATAAAGTTAACCCTACATTAACTCCATTGATACTAATATATCTAGAAAAACATCTTAGTGATTAGTCTTAAAAAACTTACCATTCATCTGTTTCTTCTTCTTTAAAATCAACACCATTGAAACTACTATGGCAAGTAGGGCAAATTTGACTATCATCTAACAAAGTGTCGCAAAAAGAGCATTCTTCAAATTTTTTTTTAATATTTCCCACCCCCAAAAAGCCAAACATAACTGTAAACATTACATACAGGCATATATAAACATATATTAAATTAGATATATAAATGTTTTTTATATGGTATATATACATTATATGTCTACACTAGAATAATAAAAATATTGGTTAATTAATTATTTTTTCTCTGGCTCTTTTGCTTCTTTCTTTGCTTCTGCTTTTGCTTCTTTCTTTGCTTCTGCTTTTGATTCTTTCTTTACTTC
>CAZHVK010000006.1:76483-79852 GCA_964535955.1 uncultured Methanosarcinales archaeon
TGCTTTTGCTTCTTTTTTAACTTCAGCTTTCTCTGTTTTTTCTTCTTCTGTTTTTTTCTTCTTTACTTCTGCTTTTGCTTCTTTCTTTACTTCTGCTTTTGATTCTTTCTTTACTTCTGCTTTTGCTTCTTTTTTAACTTCAGCTTTCTCTGTTTTTTCTTCTTCTGTTTTTCCTTCTTCAAACAAATTTTCTTTACCAATTTTCAAAATTTTAAGATTAATTTGAGAAATTTTATCATGAATTATTTCACCACAAACAGTCTTTTTTCTTCTAAGACCTTTTCTTTTAGGCTTATCTTTTTTCTTTTTCTTTGTACGCCCCTTTGTTTTTCCTCTAAAACCAATTGATTTAAAAGTCAATATTTTCTTTCTCTTTATACCAGGAACTCCTTTTCTCATAGGAAAACCACAATAATCAGAACCACCAGTTACTACAAACTCATAACCAGAAAAACCAAAATCTTCTCCTACAATCTTTTCCCCTACCTTTTTATGAAGAAAAAAGCTAGCATCCTTATCTTTAACTTCTTTTTGTACTGTTTTACCTGATTTCGGGTCTGATATAATTAATTTAAAATCCACCATCTTATATAGTAGTTTTAAACGTGTATTTATAAATATGTCGGAAATTTTTATGAAAGAAACCAAAAAATCTCAGCTTATATTAAAAATAAACCAATCAACCCCAAAAAGAGGAGCTGAATGGCTTAACCTCTTTTGGTAATATTACAAAAAGAATACTTCTATATAAACATTTAGATAGTAAAACCAGAATATTCTATAATAAAAAAGAGAATAAATATATAAGATAATCATATAAAAAAGAACCACTAACAACAATAAGGAGAAGAAAAATAAAGACAAAAATAATAAGAATAATACAACTAAAAACAATCATAACATTATGTAAGAATATAACTAATCAAATTAAAATCCCAAATACCTTTTACAGCCCAGACTACAAGATAAACAAAAATAATAGAAATAAGTATAGAACTAGAGATTGCTAAAATAAATTTCCAATAAGAAATACCACCACCAATCCTTTTTCCAGACTTAGCTTTTTTCTTAGCTCTCTTAGAAACTTTCTTTTTAACTTCTTTTTTTTCTTCTTCTTCAGATTCATCATCATCATCTTTATCTTTATCTTTCTTTTTTTTCTTCTTTTTTTCTTCATCTTCAACATCCTTTTCAATCTCTTTTGTATCTTTTCTTTTCTTCCACCATTTTTGAACGATTTTCTTATTAAATAAGTGAAATATTAAAATAATTAAACCTAGAACAACAATGCATGATATAAATATAATCAAACCTAAATCCATGTTTTTGCCTCTTTTTTATTTTATTACTATATATTTAGAAATAAGTAGTATTTAAATGTTGTGGGTTTTTTAAAGAAAAAAACAATTCATATCAAAAAATACATAACAACAGGTATCAACAAACAACCCATTGCATGACTACGACTCACACCCAAAAGTGGAGGCAACATTCCAATAAAAGTAGCAACTACTAAAACCAAAATACCATAAAAACCTGCGAATAATAAAACCATTCCACTAACTAAACCAATTATCGAATAACAAAGTACCTTATAATTAATCTTTGGAATTACTTTAGCAAACACTTTTGTTATTTGCAAAGCTAAAAATGTTGCAATGCAGCCTGCAATCAAAGCACACAATAAAAAAACAATCATCTCAGTAATAGTAATTGTTTTCACAATCTCCATAACTGCAATTATTGCTCCGTTTCTTGCTTTTTCAAGAGCATAAAGAGTAACAATAGAAAATAAAAAGTTCACAGTGTTTATTCCACCGATCAATATCATGAATGCATGAGCACCAATGTCTCCAACTAAATTCATTGCAATGATTGCAGCATGTGCTGAACCAAGTCCAGGCAAGTGCCACCCTAAAAATATCAGTTTTTCTAAATTTCAAAAAAGCGCTACAAATGCGCTACAAAATTTATATAGGCGTTTGTACTGCTAAAAATGAGGTGAGAAAAATTGATAAACATTCCAAAGCTTGAGAAACACAAGATAGAGACAGCAAAAAATCAGTCAACAGACTTTTTTGTTAAGAGAAAAATAGTTGAAGAACTCATCAACAAGACTTTTTCCAAGATGAGTGGTGATGAAATCCTTACAATTTTATGCAGATTAGAGAATTATTGGGTTAATAACAGAAAGCATCAGCTAACTGTAAGGGAAAGTATCTTCTATAATATGCTTATTGAGAATGATTTTATCCCATGCACAGTATATAGATGGTTCTACAAGACAATTATTCCTAGTGATGTGTCTGAAAGGATTAAAAAACATAGAATAAGCAAAAAACAGTTTGAAAGGATGAAAGATAATATGGCTAAGTGGCAAAGAGTTAACCAAGAGTTCAAATTAGTTGAACAAGGCAAAGAGATTATAAGGGGGTTATGAAAATGGATGATAAATCATTTGCAATACTTAAAAATCCTGTAGCAAGTTATGTTGATAAGATTAAAATAGTCAGAGAAATGATATTAAAAGAGATGCCTCAACTAGAAAAAGAAAATCTTAGAGGAATGTTCTCCCATATTGCACATTATCATTACAAAAAATCTTTAATAGTAACTGAAACTGAGATGCAACTCTATGATCTGTTATTAAAGAATCAGTTAAATCCAAACACAGTATATAAATGGCTTCTCTTATCAAAGATGAGTACGGATTTGAAAAGATCAGTGAATCAAGGTAAATTGACCCAGAAACAAGCCTTGAGATTAAATGCTGAAAGAAAACAGAAAAAATCCATTAATGTTGGGTTACAAATAATAAATGAAGCACGAAATATAATGCTTGAATTGTGAGGTGGAAACAATGTATAATACAAGTTCAGTTCATTATGGCTCAATGAGCAAAAGACAAAAGATTCCAAATACTTTCAACAAACAACAACTTGCAAAATTAATCAACGTAATAGACAATCCAAAGATAATGATTGCTGTATTGCTTGGATTCTTTTGTGGTTTAAGATTAGATGAAGTCTCAAGCCTTAAGATAGAGAACATTGATTTTGAAAGAAGAAGGCTTAAGGTTGTTGATAGTAAGAATACTAATAGAAGGTTTAATGAATATGGTAAAGATAGATATGTGCCAATTCCTAAACAACTGATGCCTATATTAGAGAAATGGAAAGAGCTTATAGGGAATAAAAAATATTTATTACCATCCATTATGAAACCAGGCTCACATATAGGCAAAAAAAGTCTTTATCAAAGTTATCATGAATATTTAGATAAAGCAGGACTTTTGATAAAAAATGGAGAAGATTCACTAGGAAGACCAAGATACAAATATTATTTTCACACTTTGAGACATAGCTATGC
>CAZHVK010000006.1:79862-80178 GCA_964535955.1 uncultured Methanosarcinales archaeon
GAAGAACAGGGTGTAGCAATAGAAAAGATATCAAAGTTACTTGGTCATGCAGATATTGGGACAACAATGATCTATACACACATAAGTGATACAAAAGCACAGCAAAGTGTAGATGAGGCATTTAGTTCGCCATTTGGGCTTAAGAAAAATGTGATGCCTCAGAGTAATAATGTGAAGTCACCTGAGGAAATATTAGGTGTGAGATTAGCAAATGGTGAAATATCACCGAAAGAATTTCATCAAAGAATGAACTTATTAAGGGGTAATCAAAATTACATAGGATGAATAATAAAAAGAAATACACCGAAAAAGAGTT
>CAZHVK010000007.1:0-74924 GCA_964535955.1 uncultured Methanosarcinales archaeon
TAACCCCTTATAAACTTAAAACCCCAGTTTTAATGTTTATAGGGATTATACTTGTATAATCCCAAACTCTATTAGGGGTTATGGATGATTTTAATGAATTTTGGGTTTAGAGGGGCTGAATTAAGGGGATTATATGTTTTATGATGTTAAACTGCTAATTAATTAACCTTGATTTTAAATTTGGGAGAGAGTAGGCGAAGCTACGAATAAGACTGCCAAAGAAAGTAATAAAAGGAATCCAAGAAAATAGAAAACCTTATATATGAGTATTACCTCAGGTAGTATTAAGGTGGTATAAATGGAATTTAAGAAAATAACAATATCTTTACCAAAAAGCTTGTATAAAGAAGGAATGAACCTAGTTAATAGGGGTTTATTTTCTAATTTTAGTGATCTTGTTAGAAGTGGAATTAGAGAAGAATTCAAAGAATTAAGACCCATAATAAGAGATTTTGATGAAAGATTTATTTATAGTGATAAGAAATTAATTGCTGGAGTAAAGCAAAGTATGAAAGAAGCTAAAGCTGGAAAAGGCAAGATTTTAAAGTCTGATAAAGAAATGGATAAGTATTTTGAGGAATTATAAAAATGGAGTATAGGATAAAGTTTACTCCATTTTTTGAGAAGCAGTTAAAGAAATTAAAAAAGAAAGATAGAGTTATGTTTAGAAGATTAACAAATAAACTAAAAGAAATAAGACATAATCCTGAACATTATAAACCATTAGGTAATGTGTTAAAAGGTAATAGACGAGCACATGTTGGTTCATTTATAATTGTTTTTGATATCAAAGGAGATCTGATTACAGTATATTATTTTAAACATCATGATTATGCATATTGATTTTCTGGGGTTCCAACTGAATTAATTAACCCTTTTTACAATTTTTTTATAAATTTAGTTAATTTATTTAACTATTTTAATGAATTTAGACTTCCTGGGCTTTCTCTTGGCTTTTTTGCTTTTTTTGGCTTTTCCTGGGTGGTGGTCTGATAATAATTTTTCAATATCTTTATCTCTTTCACGCATCATATGAATCAGATCATTGAATTCTCTGTCCAGAATCATATTTTTGAACCAAAGATCTCTTCTGGCATTCACAATAAATTTCATTGTTCTGTGAAGCCTTAATATTAATAAAAAATCTGTACCTAACAATTCCATTATTTTTTCTTTATTCATATTTATTCACCTCGAATGATTTTACACTACCTAATGAAGGTTTTATGATTATTATTTTGTATTGTAAAGTGTTTGATGGTGTCTGTAAGACCAGTGAGAACACAGATTATTCGTTAGACGATCAGGGCTTTCCATGTGATTCTACTGAAAATTGGAAAGTTCGAACGAACCATTCAAACACTAATGGAAAGGATTAACAAGAAAAACTGATAAAAAAAAGAATCATAAAGAGGCGATTAGAATAAAGTGCAAAAAGATAGTAAAGTTAATAGATTTTTATTATATATGACATTTCTGGGACACTGGACATTTGAAAAAAGGGTGTCCAGTGACTTTAAATGCTTGATTTTAGTAGGCAGAAGGTCTGTTCTCATTCTCACTGGTCACTGGACACGTGCGTGTGAAACTTATAAAGGAGAATTACTATTGTATATATATGGCACAAAAAAAAGAAAAAGGCTATAATGTCCTTGTCAAAGACATTGGAAGTATATTAGAACAAGGAAGGAAACAAGCTTATATTGCTGTTAACCAGATTCTTGTTAAAACATACTGGGAAATTGGTAGACAGATTATTGAATATGAGCAAAAAGGTGCTAAAAGGGCAGATTTCGGATCAAAACTCTTGAAAAAGCTTTCCAAGGATTTTAAATTCAAGTATGGAAAAGGATTTAGTAGAAGTAATTTACAATATATGAGGCTTTTTTATCTTAAATATTCAAAATGCCAGACAGTGTCTGGCAAATTGACTAACAATAATGAATACCCAAAATTCCAGACAGTGTCTGGAAAATTGAGCTGGAGTCATTATGTTAGACTTTTAATGATTGATGATGATTTAGAAAGATCATTTTACGAAAAACAATGTATAAATGAAAATTGGTCAATTAGAGAATTAAAAAGACAGAAAAATTCTGGATTATTTTATAGAATTGCTTTAAGTAAAAATAAAAAAGGAGTATTAGAATTATCTAAAAAAGGACAAATTATAAAACAAGCTAAAGATATAATTAAAGAACCATATATCCTAGAATTTTTAAATATAGCAGAAAATTATAAACTTTCTGAAAAAGAATTAGAACAAAAAATAATTGATAATTTGCATAAATTTTTGTTAGAATTAGGCAAAGGATTTACATTTGTATCAAGACAATTTAGAATAACATTAGGAAATAAACATTTTTATGTTGATTTAGTTTTTTATCATAGAATATTAAAATGTTTTGTTCTTATTGATTTGAAGATTGGCAAAGTTAATCATGGTGATGTTGGGCAAATGAATATGTATCTTAATTATTTTAAAGCAGAAGAAGATTCTCAAAAAGATAATGAACCAATAGGTATTATTTTATCTGCTGAAAAGGATCATATTGAAATTAAATATGCTTTAGGTGGAATTTCCAATAAATTATTTGTTTCTAAATACAAATTATATCTTCCTAGTAAAAAAGAACTAGAAAATGAATTGATAAAAGAAAGACAATTTATTGAATTGAAAGGCGATCAAAAATGCAACCTTTAGAATTAATAAAAAAAGAATGCAAAAGAAGAGGTTTTAGTAATAAAACTTCTGAAGCTTATTGCTTTTACACAGACAAATTTCTACATTTCTGTGATAAAAGAGAATGTGTAAAAAGAATTACTAAGAAAGATGTTAAGGTTTTTATTGATTATTTATGTAGCAAGAATAAATCAAGTTCTACACTTAATGTTGCTCTGTCTTCTGTAAAATTCTTCATGTTTGATATTTTAAAGAAAAACTGGAAACTTGATATGAAATTTTCAAAACTTGCTAAGAGAAAACCTATTTATTTGACCAAATTAGAGGTTAAGAAGATAATTAATAGTATTAGTAATAAAAAACACAAACTCATGATTAAGTTATTGTACTCAGCAGGGCTTCGTGTTAGTGAACTTGTTCAGTTGAAAGTAAGTGACCTTGATATTGATGACAGTATTGGCTGGGTTAGACTTGGTAAAGGTTCTAAGGACAGGATGTTTATTATTGCAAAAAGATTAAGAGAAGAATTACGTGATTTTGTTTTATTTAAGGAATTAGGTTATAATGATTATGTATTTAATGGCAGGAATGGACACATTAGTATTGAAACTGTTTATAGAATTGTTAAAAAAGCTACTAAAAAAGCAGAAATCAGAAAAAATGTCCATCCACACACATTCAGACACAGTTTTGCTCGACACTTGGTTGATAATAAAACTAATATTTATGATGTGCAGTTTTTGTTAGGTCATAAAGATGTGGATACTACTAGAGTCTACACACACATGTCAAAGAAAAGGATTGCTCATGTTGATAGTCCCTATGATGGGTTGTGAAAAAAACCAAAAACCTTATATATTATAACAATTTATAACATTATATAATAAAACATTATAAAACATAACAAAGGTGATAATATGCCACAAGCTATAATAAGTTTAGGAGAACATGAGGATAGAGTAATTAATGTACTAAAAGGGAAATTTGGTCTAAAGAATAAGTCAGATGTTATAAATATGATAATTGATAGGTATGAGGAGGAATTTCTAGAACCAGAATTAAGACCAGAATATGTTGAAAAAGCTAAAAAAATAATGAAACAGAAAACTATTCCTATTAAAGATTTTGCTAAAAGGTATGGTTTAAAATAAAATGTATAATATTAAAATAAGAGAAGGTCTTGATAAGAAATTTAGTAAATTATCAAAGAAAAATCCTACTCAGTTGAGAATAATAAATAAAAAAATACTTGAAATAAGGGAAAATCCTCACAGATATAAAAATTTAAGGGCACCATTAAATAATTGGAAAAGAGTTCATATAGATAAACATTTTGTATTAATTTTTTCCATAGATTATAAAACAAAAACAGTAACTCTTGAAGATTATGATCATCATGATAAAATATATAAAAACTAATTTTGAAATTCTCAAAAACCAAACCTTTTTATACAACCTATGCAAAATACAAACTTCATGTCATTAGAAAAAAAAGTCAAAAAAGGAGATACATTAAAATGTCCTGATGGTCATAATGTTGTTATTGATTCATATAATTATGTTAATGATGATATTTCAGATAAAAATGGCGATACTATCCCTGGTAGAGGATTTTTCTGCCATGTATGTGAAAAACTATACACAACAAGAGAGCTTTATAATACTAAACAACTCTCTTAAACTTCTTCTCAAGATCATACTTTGTTAAGTTAATTATAGTAGGCCTGCCATGCGCACATGCATAAGGGTCTTTGCACTGATACAACTTTCTAACCAGATTATACATCTGCTGCATCTCAATCCTATCACCTTGCTTAATAGACTTTCTGCAAGCCATACGACGTATTACTTTGTCTTTTATCTGATCAATAAGTTTTGCTTTGTTTGCATTAAGTTCATCTAATATATCAAGTAACAATTCTTTTTTCTGTTGTTTGTTCATTATTACTGGAGTTGATCTTATCAAGAAATCATTTGCACCAAAGTGTTCAACTATAAACCCATAGTTTGTTAATTGATTTATGTTAGCTAAAAGTAATTGCGAGTCTGTTGGACTTAGTGAAATTGTTTCTGGCTGTAATAATTGCTGTGTTTTTATACCTTTGTCTTGATATTCTCTGTTGAGGGTTTCTAGATTAATTCTTTCTTCAGCAGCATGCATATCAATGATAGCAATTCCTTCAGGAGTTTCAGCTAATATGTAACAATCATGTGCTAATCCAAGTATATTTATATGTGGGAGATATTGTGTCTGTTCATCTGTTGTTATATATGTTTGTGTTTTTGCCAAAGTTTGCTGCATCACTGGCTCAATGATTTTCTCAGCTTTTAATGATTTTTGTTGTAATTGTTCTGTTATTGGTTGTATTGTTTCTGTTGTTTGAAAAAACTGTCTTTGTATTTCTTTATCAGTTATCATTCTTTCAGTTATCAGATTATTTTCATCAAGTGTCTTTCTTACTGCCCCATATACTGCTTGATAGATAATGTTTTCTTTTGACAACCTAATTTCTTTTTTAGTTGGGTGCACATTCACATCAATCATTGCAGGATCAATATTAATATTAATGACAACAAATGGATGTCTGTGCAACATTAACAATTCTTTGTAAGCATCATATATTGCTGATGATATTGTTTTGTTTTTTATGTATCTTTTATTTACATACACAGACTGCTGGCCCTTATCAGCTCTTGTATAACTTGGTTTAGAAATAAAACCCATTACTTCTATATTATCATCAGAATAATTAATAGGTAGCAAGCTTTTACCTACATCTCTGCCATAAATATGCACAATATTAGATAATGTATCAGATGTTTGTGGTGAATTCATTATTAAATTATCATTACTGATTAATTTAAAACCAACACTAGGATTTATCAATGCATATCTGATAACAATATCAGTTATATGTCTAGCTTCATTCTGCATATTTTCTAGATACTTTTTTCTAGCAGGTGTATTAAAAAACAAATTAGAAACTTCGATGATTGTCCCATCAGCAGAACCAATCTTTGTCTGGTACTTTATCACACCATTTTCGACTTCTAAAAAATTTCCTTCAATAGATTCTTTTGTTTTTGTTGTTATCTTTAGATTAGACACAGCTGCTATTGAAGATAATGCTTCACCTCTGAAACCTAATGTATTTATCTTAAATAAGTCTTCAGTAAATTCAATCTTAGATGTAGCATGTCTATGAATACTAATCATTGCATCTTTTTCAGACATACCATGACCATTATCTTGTACTTTTATGTAAGACTTACCACCTTCCTTAATCTCTAATAATATTTGGTCAGCACCAGAATCTAATGAATTCTCAATTAATTCTTTTACAACACTAGAAGGCCTTTCTATCACTTCTCCTGCAGCAATCTTATTAATAAGGTCTTGGGATAGTATCTTGATTTTTTGCATGATATCAAGGATTAGGTTCGAGGTTTATATATATTATTATTCTCTTGTATGTTTTAAATATGTGTATGGTAATGCATAATACTTGTATATTGCTTTTGTAAATTTCGCAAACCTATATACTCCAGTATATAAATCAATATAAATCATAAAAACAGAGTATATAGTTAATATACAGTTATCTTCTATACAGAAACCAAGATCTATTTAAGAGGCTCCAATGAAGATAAAAAACCTGCTTAATAGGATGGAATGCAATATTTCACTTAAATCTAGTAAAAATACTATTGATGCTTGTTCTTCAGGTTTAAAAAATAAGAAAAAGGCAAAGATTAAATCAAAAATATACTTAGAATTTCAGAAATATTTAGAAGAACTGAAAAAAAAAGAAAAAGAATAGGAATTATTACTAAAGAGTAATAAAAACCCAAAGATTTATAAATTGCGAAATTTTGAGCTTAGGCTGTGAAATGGCAGAAATTAGTGTTTTTACTTTGTGTGAAATTATTCTTTCGTGAAATGTGAAAGTATTCGTAAAAACCAAAACATTTAAATATATGTTATAACATACAACATTATATGTTTCAAGATATAACTACAATTGATATGAAGATATTAAGCTTGTATATCAAAGATTACAAAGCAAGCTATTCAATTAGAAAGATAACTAAAAAGCTTGACATAAACTACCCAAATGCCTTTAAAAGAGTAAATAAGCTAGTTAAAAAGGACATTTTACTAAAACAAAAAAAAGGGCATGCAAATGATCTATCATTAAATATAAAAAATATTTGTACAATACAATTAATGAGTTATGTAGAGGAAACTGAAAAACTGAAAAACACAACTTTAAAATTATTAATTAAAGAAGTTATACAAATAGATTCTTTTGCTTGTATTGGAATATTTGGCAGCAGAGCATCAGGCAAAGCGAAAAAAGGCTCAGATTGGGACATATTCATAATAACGCAAAGAAAAAAAATAAAGAAGATGAACAAGATAATGAACAAATTTCCACATGCTAAAGATATACAATTACAAGTGTTTTCAGTAGAAGAGTTTGAACAGAGTTTGTTGACAAGAGAAGAAACAGTAGTCAAGCATATCATAAGAAATAAGAAAATTATTTATAATCCCCATCCTTTCTATAATATAATATATAATTTAGAGATGATTAAATATGCTCCAACACAATAAGATAGAAGAAAATTATAAAGAATTGGTGAAAGTTAAAGCTGTTAAAGAAGATTCTATTATTCAATCTCATCTTAAGTGGCAGAAAGCTGTAAATGATTTGTTACTGGCTGAGAAATTACTACAAATTTCTACAAATAAAAAACTAAAAGAGGTATTAAGTCTCGGTGAAGACAATACTTTTTTTGATTGGGTTGTTGTTTGTTCTTATTTTTCTATATTTCATGCAACCCAAGCATTGTTAGGTTTGAAAAAGATCAAAATAATTAATAGATTGCATCATGCTACATTGACATCTTTTGCAAAACATTTTATTATCAATGATGAGTTAGCAGAAGAATTATTCTTTATTTATGAAGATGCTGAGACAAAAGCAAAAGACTTGTTAGACATACTTGAGGAAGAAAAAGGCAAGAGAGGATTGTTTCAATATCACAGATTGTCAAGACATAATCTTGATCCTGCAAAAGACTCTGTTGAAAATGCTAAGAAATTCCTCGCCACAGTACAAGAAGTTCTGAAGAAGAACAAGGTAATATAATCACATTTTCACCCTTAATTTAAGCCCTGATTTTATCTAAAAAAATAACATATTTGAAAACACAGTAATTAGTATTTCTCGACTATAAAAATGAAAATAAGGGCTTAATTTTGCCCCTATAATAGAGATTTACCTAGTGGAGAATTAGGGTCTGAAAATGATTTGTGTTCTTGAAAATGGCAATATTTATAAACTAAATAAAACACCTTAAATTAAAAAAAGAGTTCTGTTTAGATTAACTGCGTGATTGAAATGACAAAGCCTAAAACACTTTTTATCCCACATGAACCAATAACATATGAATTAAAGGAGTATATGTTAAATAATGGTTTTGCTGAAAGTATTGAACCTTTTAAGTCAGATAAGTCACTCTACTCAGTTAGATACCCTTATAAAAAGAAAAACTATAAAGAAGTAATTTTTGGTAAACTATCAAGAGGGAAACATATATTTTTGCTGGGTACTGGATATATGCATGATCTCACTTATTTTATATGTAAAGATTTTATCAACAGGCCTTTTACTTTGATTTATCTTGATGCGCATCTTGATGCTAAAGATAATGAAAGAATAGGAAAAGTAACTGGTGCAACAGTTCAAAAAAGATTTCCAGAGGGTACTGTTTGCTGTGAAAACCCATTATATCAAATACTCAAACATAATCCTAATTTAAGAAGAGCAATACATATTGGTTGCACAAGTGGAGCAGGAATTGAATATATTCATGATGAATTAGAAAGTCAAAAACTTGTAATGTTTCCTGAACAGGATTTTCATTATAAAATCTCACCAGCTGAATATGTTAAAGGAGTGTTATTGAAATCAAGAGAATCATTATTTTCATCTATTTATTTAAAAGATCCAAATGTTTCAGGAGAAGATATTGGAAAATTAATATGGTATCTTCATAATTTAGGAACAAAAGATGAAAGATACAAAGAAATGTGGAGGAACATAAAAAGTGATGTTATAAATGTTGACAAAGGATGGGCAGAATTAGAAAGAGAGGACAAAACAAATGAAGTTGCATTAATTGTACGCACTGCAGTTAGTATGCTTGATGGTATGGAAATAGATGAAAAACAATTAGAACAAATGGTTCGAGAAGGTATGCCAATAAATTTAGAGGTTGCAAAGCAAAATATGACTAACGTCAGAACTGAGTACTTTAGTTATAATGATATTATTAATGACCCCCCTTTAATGTTGGATCTAATAGAAGGTGATATTTATATAACTATTGACCTGGATGTTTTAAAAGGTTTTAATTGCCTCAGAGAATTTAGGCATGGAAAAATGGAATTAGATGAATTAATTCAGATTGTTGGCTTATTTTCTGACAGTAAAATAAGGGATGCTGATATTTGTGGTTTAGGGAATTATTTATCAGATGTTAAATCATTTGAAAAAGTAGGGAGAGTTCATAATTCTTTGGAAAAAATAATGTAAAACCTCAAAACTTTACCTTTTCTTGACAAGATTTATATATCCTCCAAGCACATCTCAGATACGTAAACATGAACTAAAGCTCAACAGTTTTACAAACCTAAATTGAGCCGAGATGCTCAAAAACCCATTTCGCAAAAAATGAGGTCATATTTTACGAAAAAACGGCTAATATGACCAAATTCTAAGCGGAGAGGTTAGTCAGTACCTATAAGTAGTAACCTTTCCGAAACATTTATAAATACTTCTTATTTTCTATATAGTATGACAATCTATATGGGAAGAGACATTTTTGATACAATAAGAACAGTTAGAGCTAAAAAAACTGTTAAAAAACTTGAAAATAACCTTTCACAAAGAGCAAAAGCTTATTTAGAAAAGATTGATGAATCTGAAAACTTTGGTGAAATGATTTCAAGCATGTATGAGTCTATTAATTCTCAACTTAATTAAAAATGAATATAAATCATATAATTTCAACAAGTAGTGGACCTGATTCTATTAAAAGAAGCTCTGGCAAAAAAACAAATTCTCAACCAAGAAGATTAGTAGCAATTAAAAGAACAACACAAGATGAAATAAATGATATTTTTAAAAGTTTTGAAGATAATTTAAACAATGAAGTAAAAAATGGTAGTTATAATCCTGAACAAGCTAAAAGAGATCAAACAACTATTGAAGTTGGCATTGACTCAGACCTTGTTAAAGTATTAATTTATGAAACAGGATCTATATTTACAAGTCAATATAGACAGGCAAACAAATATCCTTTAGAAATATCACAAAAGTATAATATACAAGGAGATTGGAATTCATTAAACAAACCAATAGCAATAAGCAGACTTAAATCCAACATAAGAGATATTACAAAGAATGATTTAATTTATTTTTCAGATGATGAAAAACAAATAGGAGTGGCAATTAAGATAAAAAGTCATGATCCGAAAATTCTTTTACAAAAAATTAAGATTGCATTCAACCAAACATTTGTAAGAGGAAGAGATGAAGACATTGTTGGTGGAATTTATAATAAAGATATAAGTATTTATTGATTATATATCACTCAACCTCATCTGTTTAGGTTCTTTATAATTATCCATTATACCTGATTGTAGTTTTTCTTTTTTTGGTTTTTCTTTATTTTCTTCTTCTGTTTCTTTATTTTCTGTTTTTTCTAGTTGTTTTTCTTGTTTGTTTTCATCTTTTTCTTGTGTTTTGTCTGTTTCTTGTGTTTTTGTTTCTTGTTTCTCTCTTTTCAATGGAGCATGCACCCTTTCAGCAATCTTATCTTCCATCTCCAACCTATTCATTATCTGCATAGAACGCTCAATAACTTCTTTAGGCAATCCAGCCAACTTTGCAACCTGTATTCCATATGATCTGTCTGTGCCACCTTCTACAATCTTTCTAAGAAACACAATCTCATCTTGTTTTTCATGTATAGCAATATTATAATTCTTCACACCACTTAACTTCTCTTGCAACTTATTCATCTGATGATAATGTGTTGCAAACAATGTTTTAGCACCAATCTTTTGATGAATATGTTCTGCAATTGACCATGCCAGACTAATTCCATCAAATGTAGATGTACCTCTTCCAATTTCATCAAGAATAATAAGTGATTTGTCTGTTGCATTATTAAGAATATTAGCAGCTTCATTCATTTCAACCATAAAAGTTGATTGACCATGTGTTAAATCATCATAAGCACCCACACGGGTAAAAATACGATCCACCAAACATAAATTAGCTGTTTTTGCAGGCACAAATGAACCTAATTGTGCCATGAGTTGTATTAATGCAACTTGTCTCATTGCTACGCTTTTTCCGGACATATTTGGGCCTGTTATGATTAATAATCTATTGTTTTCATCAATAACAATATCATTAGGCACAAACACAGACTCAATTAATTCCACAACAGGGTGTCTTGAATCTTTTAACTCAATCTTACTATTTTCATTAATCAAAGGTCTAACATAATTATTATTCTTTGCCACAACAGAAAACGAAACCAACACATCTAACATTGCAATCTGTTGAGAGATTTTCTGAATATTTGTTGTATCTTTTTTTATTTCTTCACATACATTAACAAATAAATCATATTCTAGATTATTAATCTTTTCTTCTGCATTCAGAATCAAAGACTCTTTTTCTTTTAATTCAGGTGTTATAAATCTTTCAGCATTGACTAATGTTTGTTTTCTAATGTAATTTTCTGGTACTTTGTCTAGATTTGCTTTTGATATTGTTATGTAATATCCAAACACTCTGTTAAAACCAATTCTTAATGAGCCAATTCCTGTTTTTTGTTTTTCTTCTGCTTCTAATGAAGCAATCCATTGTTTGGTGTTTGTTGTTATTGATCTTAGCTCATCTAATTCTTTATTATAACCAGATTTGATTATATTACCTTCTCTAACAGAAACATTAGGCTCTTCTTTGATTGATGTATTGATTAATTCTTTTATATTAGAAAGAGTTTTCATGTCTGATATTTGTTTTAATAAAACAGATGATGTCTTGGAAAGGTGTTTTTTAATCTCAGGTATTAATTGCAGTGACATCTTCAGAGCAACAACATCTCTTGCATTTGCATTACCATAATTAATCTTAGCAATTATCCTCTCAACATCATTTAACTGTTTTAATAGATGAATAAGATCTTCTGTCAACATAGAATTATTGACAAATTCTTCAACAGCATCTAAACGCCTACCAATCATCTCAGCAGACAAAAGAGGTTGCAGTATTATCTTCTTCAACAATCTTCCGCCAACTGAGGTACTTGTTTTATCCAAAGTTGACAACAGTGTTCCTTTTGTGGAATTATCAAGAATATTCTTAAGTAATTCTAAATTACGTTGTGTACTAGAATCCAAGAGCATATAATTACTTGGTGAGAAAATATTTATTTTATTTATATAATCTAGACTAGTCTTTTGTGTTTCTTTTAGATAATTAATAAGTGCACCTGCAGCATTTATTGATAAGTCGGATTTCTCTAGACCAAACCCTTTTAGATTAATTGTTTTAAAATGCTTCAGAAGACAATTATAAGCCATTTCTGTATTAAAATTATAATCAGAATAAGGATTTATGAATACAGAATTCTGTTCAAACATCTTTATTAAATCTTTATTAACTCTCAGACTCTCAGGAATAATAATTTCTTTTGGTTTAAACCTTGTAATTTCATTTAATAAATTATCTTCATCAACATACATTATCAAGAATTCACCTGTGGACAAATCAATAATTGCCAAAGCATACTTTTCTAATTGTTGGTAGATAGAAAATAAATAATTATTAGACTTAGCATCCAGCATACTATCTTCAACAACAGTTCCAGGTGTAACAATCCGAGTAACAGCTCTTTTTACAATACGACCTTTCACAGTTCTTGGATCTTCTGTCTGCTCACATATTGCTACTTTGTATCCAGCATTTACAAGTTTTGGTAAATATGTATTCAGAGCATGATATGGAATCCCTGCTAAAGGTGCTCTTCCTTCTCCTTTACCCCTAGCAGTCAGAGTGATATCTAGAACCTTAGAAGCAGTCACAGCATCTTCATAAAATGTTTCATAAAAATCCCCCATTCTAAACAATACTACACAATCTTTATGTTTTTCCTTAACATCCATAAACTGCTTCATTGCAGGTGTTAGCTTTGTCGCAGAACTTATACTCCCTACCATATTTTAACCTCTTAATACATCAGAATTCGTTTTATATATAAATAGATTATTGTTCTTCATCACTAAAACTATTTCTACAATATTCACCAAAAACCTCAGCAATTTCAGTACATTTTTCACAAATATTAGGATCATTCATAGCAATTGCAAGATTCATAAAACACTTTGCTTTATGATGTGGTTTTATTTCTAGTTTACATATTTCCACATTTTGTGTCTGAATAGCAATCTTTTCAACACAAAAAGCAGCTCTTTGACTATTTTCAATAAAAAAGCAAGGTTTTGTATTATTTGTAGCTACAGCAACATCAAAAAAACAATTAAGTCTATCCTCACTATATATTGTTTTAAAACAAAGTTCATAATCATTCAATTCAATTGCAACTTTTCTAAAACAAGGACTTTTCCATACTTCATGTTCAATATTTTCACATATTGAAGCATCTTTATTCAAAATAGCTATTTCTTGTTCACAATAACTAACTGTTTTATCATTAGTAATTCTTTCATCATGACAAAGCTCAATATCTTTTGCTTCTATTGCTTTATCAACATAACACTGAAGTACCATTCCAGGATCTTCATCACCTTGACAATTATCAAAGACAAACAATCCTGTGATCTGTTCTCTAAAAGAAAATAGTAAAATAAATACAATTACCCAGAATAATAATGCTTTCACCCAATTTTTTAATTTTCTCATCTTTTATTCAATATAAATTTAACACTTTAAAAATGTTATTGCAGTGCAATATATATAATAAATATATAATAATGATAAATATATAATAATAAATCAATATAAATCAAAACAATTTACTAACAGCATCCATTGTAAACAAGATAACAGCTTTAGTCTGTTGAAAACTAGGTAGAAATAAGTCTTTTTTCTTATGAACAGATTCAATTCTTATATTATTTATCAAATGTATTTGTTGTGTTAATCCTGGGTCAAATCTTACTTCTAGGTCTTTTAATTTAGCAATCAATTTTCCTAGACCAAGGTTTGGAGATGTTTCCAGAATATCTTTTTTTGTTAAATCATAATATTTTCTGAATAAACATGTTTCAAGAATTCTACCACACAGAATAATTGTTGACCTATAACAACCAGCTTCATAACACTTATTTAATTCATTTACATCTTCTAATATTTCATGTTTAACATCATCTGGTATATTGGTTGGTTTATTAAAAACACCAGACACAGATGAAGAAAGATTGATTGATTTTATCAGCCTTTTTGCTTTATTAGCTTTTAATACTAAATCTGTTTTATCTCTGATCTTAGAAATATCAGTCAATGTTTCAATAAGACTAATCAGAGCTTCATCTTGTTTTAATTCCTGCTTAAGTTTAATATTCAAATCATCTACTTTGTTTGACAAATTAAACATTCTTTTTAAATAATATTCTTTTTGAGCTTCTACAAACTTGTTACTAGCTTTAGTATTTTCTCTATTCAAGAACTCGATTGCCATCTTTAAATTACTAAGATTTTTATCAATATCTTTGATAATTTGTTTCATATTATATACTAAATCTTAAGATGTATTTATTTTTTGTGTTTTCAAGAAAAGTAGTAATTCTCGCTTTTTTTGATTAATTATGATGTTTTAAGTCTTATTTAGCTAAGAAGAATTCAAAAAAAGCAAAGATATATAAATAAGTATCAATATGAATTAATCTGGATTAATAATTGTTTAAAATTAAAAATTTAGAGGTGAAAGGGATTGTAAACATTCTTTAACCTCAAAATCAAAATTTAGAGGTGAAATAAATATGGCAAAAGCAATACCAGCAGCTCCTGCTGAAAGAATTCTTAAGAATGCTGGAGCAAAAAGAGTATCAGATCCTGCTAAAAAGGCACTTGCAGATGTATTAGAAGATATTGGATTACAAGTAGCTGAAAAAGCTGTTCAAATAGCAAAGAATTGTGGTAGGAAAACTGTAACAGACGAAGACATTAAGATGGTAAGGTTGTAGATTTACATTAAAGGAGGTGGTCAATATCCAAATAACAATAGATACAGCAAAAGATTCGCCAGAAGACAAACTCACTAACGTTCGTAGCCTTCAGGCTCATGCAAAGGGGTGGTCAATATCCAAATAACAATAGATACAGCAAAAGATTCGCCAGAAGACAAACTCACTAACGTTCGTAGCCTTCAGGCTCATGCAAAGGGGTGGTCAATATCCAAATAACAATAGATACAGCAAAAGATTCGCCAGAAGACATAAAAAAAGCAATAGAATTGCTTTCTTCTTTGACTAATTCTAGAGTTAGAAGTAATTCTGATTTATTTACTAATACTGAAACTGAATCTTCTAGTTCTTCTTTTTCTAATACTACTTCTAGTTCCACTAACACACAAAGTAATAGTGGAGGGGTATTTAATATGTTTAATAATAATCCTAGTCAAGAAACAAAATCTCAGGAACAAGATGAACAAGAACCTTCTAAAGTTCAGGTATTAAAATATTAAATATCAAAAAATATTAAGAAAAAATAAAAAAAATAAATTACTTAATTGTAAATTTATGATCTGCTGTGTATAACCACTTAGCGCCGTCAAAGAACTTAATTTTTAAATCCTTTTCTATTGTTAAATCTTTGAATGATCCACTTTTTAGTTCAATAGTTTCTTCTATAATCTCTCCTTCACCTATTGAATATGAATCTTCAGCTCTAAGCAAATCTGATAATTCAGTTGTTTTTGAATCAAATGCATATACTTTTAATGTAAAGTCATCATATTCTTTTTTATTGTTCTCTACTTTGTATGTAACACCTGTAATTTTACCAAACTCTGAAGCCTTACCTTTGTTTTTTATTACTGTTTCAACATCTAAAATAGTATATTTTATTTGACCTTTTTTAGCAGTCATTGTTGTTGCTTCTTCTTCTGCTTTCAGTGCTGCTTCTTCTTCTGCTTTTTTAGCAGCTGCTTCTTCTTCAGCTTTCTTTGCAGCTTCTTTTACAGCTTCTTCTGCAGCTATTTCTTCTGCAGTTTTTTCTGTATCTTCTCCTGCATCATCACCTGTAGCACTTAACTCAGAGTCTGTATCATCTGTCCCACTATTATCCACAGCTGCTGCTGTTAAATCTGAATTACCAACACAACTACCACATGTTAATCGTGGAAATGGATTGTGTACAAATAAGAAGAACAACAGCACAACAATAATTAGAATATAGAAAATCCTTTCAAGATTTCTAGGTTTTGGTATTTTTATTGTAAAATATTCCTTTTTTTTTTCAACATCTATTGACATTTTTAATATCCTCCCATATTTTTGACATTATATTAAGTTATTTATATATTATTTGATTAGTATTTATATACATTTCGGTTGATTTTAGGTTGATTTAAGGATAAAATATATATATGTGGATGTAATTCTTAATTATATGGAAAAAACAAACAAATACAAATTCCTGCCTCATACAGCAGATGCCAAATTCCAAGCATTTGGAAAGACATTAGATGAAGCTTTCTCAAACGCAGCTTTAGCAATGTTTAGTGTTATGTTTGAAACAGAGAAAATCAAGCCAAAACTTACAAAAACAATAGAAGTAAAAGCTAGTAACAAAGAATCATTATTATACAATTTCTTAGAAGAACTTTTGTTCCACCTAGATACAAATACTTTCTTCCTACACAAAGTCAACACATTAAGAATCTCAAAGCATAATGGTGATTTGATCTTGTTTTCAGAAGTAGTTGGTGACACAAATCTAGATAAATATGCAATACATTCAGAAGTCAAAGCAGTAACATATAATGAGATGTTTATTAAAGAACAAAAAGATAAGGTTGTTGTGCAGGTTGTTGTTGATTTGTGAAATGTGATAGCAATGAATAAAAAAGAAGACCTAAAAAGCAAAATTCTTAAAGAATTCAGTGAGTATGGTATAAGATTATTTACAATAGGACATCAAGATGATAAACATTATTTTCAAATATTTTATAATCCAAGAAATAATGAAAATGGAATTGGTGTAAAACAAGCAATCATTAAAAACGAATTAAGAAAAGTATATGGTGATAATGCCAGTTTGACTATGTTAAACACTGATCAACTTCCTGAAAACATTGAACATCCTGATATTGAGGTTGTTTATGATAAAAGATGGTTGGAAAGGTAAAACTTTATAAACTTCTTTTCACACACCTTATCTAGAGGTGATTATTATGTCAATTGATTCTGAATTAGAAAAAGAAAGAGAGGAACAAACAAAAAATCAGACAAATCACAAACCCAGGAAAAAACCAAGTTCTAAACTAATTACTATTGACGAAATCCCTTTGGGTTTATGTGCAAGGTATACAAATAGGGAATTATATTATAGAGGTCAAATTGAGACTTATGAATTGGTTTGATTAGTAAACTTTATATATTAACTGCTTGTTTCTTTGTTTAATTAAGAAAATTAGGTGGGGATAAATATGGAACCAAAAAAAATAAATGAATTTACATGGCAGATAGATAAAACAGGTAATATGAAAGTACCTGCAATTATTTATGCTTCTGACAAATTAATGAATCTAATTAAAAAAGATAAAACTTTACAACAAGTACAGAATGTTGCATGTCTTAAAGGCATACAAAAAGCTTCATATGCAATGCCTGATGCACATCAGGGTTATGGCCTACCAATCGGCGGTGTTGCAGCATTTGACATGGATGAAGGAATTATAAGTCCAGGTGGTGTTGGTTATGATATTAATTGTTCTGTTAGATTATTATCCACAAATATAAGTATAAAACAAATGATGGATAAGAGAAAAGAGGTAATCAACTTATTATTTGACAACATTCCAGCAGGTGTTGGTAAAAAAGGAAAAAAACGTTTCACCAAAGATGAATTAACAGAAGTATTAGCAGGTGGCACAAAGTGGGCTGTAGAAAATGGATATGGTGTTAAACAAGATTATGAACACACAGAAGATCAAGGTTGTTTACCAAATGATCCAAATACTGTAAGTGAAAGAGCAATGCAAAGAGGAATGCCTCAATTAGGTTCATTAGGAGCTGGTAATCATTTTCTAGAAATACAAAAAATAGATCAAATCTATAAACCAGAACTTGCTAAGACTTTTATGCTAGATAATAAAGATAATGTGACAATAATGGTGCACTGTGGTTCAAGAGGATTAGGTCATCAAGTTGCTTCTGATTATATAAAAGAAATGGAACAAAAGTTTGGTATAGCAAATTTACCAGACAGGCAACTGATAAATGCTCCATTACAATCAGATTTAGGTAAAAAGTATCTTAATGCAATGGGTGCTGCTGCTAATTTTGGCTTTGCAAATAAACAAATGATAACTCATTGGATTAGGGAAAGTTTACAAAAGATATTCTGTGAGAGTGTAGAAGCAAATGTAGTTTATGATGTTTGTCATAATATTGCAAAGATTGAGAAACACAAGATAGATGGTCAGATGAAAGAAGTTTGTGTACATAGAAAAGGTGCAACAAGATCATTTGGTCCTGGTAGAGAAGAATTACCTTCCACATACCAATCAACAGGCCAACCAGTTCTTATTCCAGGTTCAATGGGAACAGCATCTTATGTATTGGTTGGAACAGAGGAAGCAGAAGAATTATCATTTGCATCAACAGCACATGGTGCAGGCAGAGTTGCATCAAGGTCAGCTATGCTAAGAAACTATAGAGGAGAGGAAATACAAAAACAAATGCAAGCAAAAGACATATTCTTAAAAGGCGCATCATGGAAAGGTATTGCAGAAGAAGCACCACAAGCATACAAAGATATTGACGAAGTTATTCGTGTGTCTGATTCTTTAGGCATTGGCAAGAGTGTTGTTAGGGTTGTTCCTTTGGGTGTTATTAAAGGTTAAAGGAGGTATTAAAAAATGGAAGCAGATGAAAGATTAGTAGATATACGTCAAGAAATGAAAGCACTAGAACAAGGTTATAAAACTGTAACTGATAATTTGAGATTATTATTGCCTACTTTGATTTCAATAGTTCTAAAACCTGAAGAAAGAACTGAACTTTTAGTAAAAGTAGAATTAAAAAAAAAATTAATCAAAGAATGGATAAGTTACAGTAGAGGAGCTGAAAAGAATGTGTTAAAATTGATAAAACAATTTTGATTATAATAAAGGGATAAAGCATATATTATATATACCAACATAGAAATCTTTTTAAATCCAGTCTAACTTCTATATATAATCATGAGTCATGAAGAAGTAGAAATGCAAAAAATAGTACAAAAAGGATGTTTTTCAGATGAATTCTCAGTATCAGACAAAAGTATTATTGAATATTGTCAAGCAATCAAAGATGCTAATCTAGGTTCTGCTGAAGATCATGAAAGAAAAGTACATCCACCACTTGTTCCTGGAAACCAAACTGCATCACTAGGTTTTGTATTTAGTGAAGAAGTTTATAGGTCTAAAGTTTTTCATAAATTATTAGAACATTATGAATTTCATTTTAGAATTGGTGATTTTATTACTAATGATGTTCCAATGAGTATTTCTTTGGATCTGGACAAAGCAGGTGAAAAAAAACAAAACTTTATGGAGATCAAAGCAGTTGATAAATTAAAAGGTTTAGAAGGTAAATTAATTGAAAAAAGATCACTTTGTGCAGATGAAATTACAGAAGATTATTTTGAACTACCTTTTATTCAAATTAAAGAAAAAGATGTTGCTAAATTAGTACAAAGTTTAAGTATTGTTAAATATAATGAAAAAACAGTACAAGACCAAAATCCTGTTTACAAATTATTATTAGGTTATACTTCATGGGCACTTAAACAATCAAAAGATATGTTAGATTTACACATGGACCCTGAAAAAAGATATATTTATCTAAATCAAGTATTTAATATCTTTCCTGAAATCATGGATAAAAAAATAGGAGATAAAATAATATATTTTGTAAAAGCTCCTGCACTAAGCAAAAGAGCAGGAAAAAGGTTTTTCAATGGAAAATATAGTGTAATTATACGTGACACACGTGGTAATGATTTAGCTCAAGTTAAATCAATATTAAAAGGCATTGATGCAGGAAGATCACAAGGTGCTGTTATTGGTAAACTTTGTGATAATTATTGGAAAAAATTAAAATAAAGATATCATAAAACAAAAGAGGTGGTTAAGATCAAAATGTTATATAATAATACTGAATGGTGGGGATTAGGAGTAAGTGAAGTTGAAGAATTTCCTGTTTGTTCTTATACATTAAAAAGAATAATAAAAGAAAAAAGAAAAGAAAATCTAAAAAAAAGAAAAAGATTTCCACCACAGATTCCTGACATATTTGGATTAGGAGCGCATTATGATGGTAGGTCTTTAGACACATTAGCTAGTGGTTCTGATTATAAAATAAATGATGAAGACTTGTCTTATCTAAGTGATGTATTGTTTAGAATTTATTAGATCTCAATGATCTTCCCTTTCTTACCAACATTAATAACTTTAGTATTTCCAATCTTTTCTTCAATACCTTCTGCTTCATGTACATGTGAACAAAGTAATATGTTTGGTTTAAAAGTATCAATTGCTTTTTTAACAGCATCACTTGGTGGCACAAAATCTGATAATTGACCCATCAATGATTCAGAAGGATGCATATGTGTAACCATTATCTTTTTTTGCAGACCTTTAATCTTTTCATGACCTTTATTTAATAAAGAAAACATTTCTTCTTCAGAAAATAGAGGTGCTGGTCCAACATTTGTTGCACCGCCTGCTCCAAATATACCTACATCATTTGCAGTGATTGCATAACCATGCAGGTTCTTTATTCCATATAACTCAGCTAAGAACCCGGTTGTAGCAATTGATTCATGATTACCTGGTATAATAAACACTTTAAGATTATTCTCAACAAAAGGCTTTATCAAGTGCTGTGTTGACATGTCTGCAAATGTTATGTCACCGCATATGATGACATAGTCTACATTATTCTGAACAGCTTTTTCAGCTAATTCTTTTGCTAAATTTAGGTCGCCGTGTATGTCACCGGCTGCTAGTATTTTCATGTTGGATTCCACCTTTTATTATTAGCTTTCAACATGAAAGCTACGAACGATAGTGAGTATGTTTTCATTTTGTATCTTGGTATCCTACCTTATTTATAAATTATGTGTTTAATCATACCACTCTTATAATTGGTCCTTCTGAATCTGCCAGCTCATATCCAATATCTTTAAATTCTTTCATAATTTGTTCAAAACCTGCATTTGTTATATACCTTGGGTGCAAACGCAACTTATCAACTTCTGAATGATAAGGCGACCTTGATTCATATATTTCTTTTGGTCTTTCTTTACCTAAAAGTATGTGGTAACCTTTTCGTCCTTTAAGATCAGCAATAAACCTTTCTCCATTTATATCTCCAAAATTAATAGCTATTTCATCCATATCATCACTTTCATGATAAATACAACAAGGTTCATCATCTAACATTATTTCTAAAAGAGTTTTTTCAACAATTTTACTTGTTTTTTCATCTTTTATCCAGTATTGTCTGTTCATTTTCATGCATAACCTCCTATCAATCCATTAACCCTTGTTTTCCACCCAAAATAATCTTTATTAGGATCATGATATATTCTTCCCATATAACCAATTGCTCTTGTTCTTATGATCTGGCTTCTTGTCAAATCAGTATTAGGATCAAACTTATCACTTTGGAACATATAAGTTGCATTTCCTTCATAATTATATTCAACAAATGTTATTCCATTTTTTCTGAATGCCACATATTCTCCACCAGATGCAAAAAAACTACCACCATAGATTTCAGGTTTTAGTGGATTTAACACTTTTTTTAAATATTTTTGTGGTTTAGTCCTTAATTTAGGTTGATATGATTGTGTTTTTGGTTTTCTAGGCTTTGTCAAGTTTCTAACTCTTGTTTCTAAAGATTCATTCCAATCTATGAACCTTCTGATTATTGCCTTTCCTTTTTTAGCCTGATCAAAGACAAACTTTGCTATTTTTTTGTCTTTGCCTCTTAAGACTGCACCGTCAGAAGTTACTATTGATCCTTCTCTAAGATACTTTTTTTCCAGATCCTCAAAACCACCAGAATAATCATATGGTTTTAATTTCAAAAGTCTATTCTTATTTGTCTCATATAATTGATAAAACTTTCCTTTAGAATAAAGAAGAACTTTAGCATAATGTTTTGTCATAAGTGAATATTCATTACAAAATTTTTTTATATCAAGGCCAAAACCATCACTATACTTATCACTTAATTTATTATATTTTCTTGCGATTCTATGTAAAAACTTAAGATTATGTTCACAAACTTGTTTACTTTTTTTCTGTGTCCTTTTGTCTTTAAAAATTGGATCTGGATCATATCCTGTCTCTTGTAATATCTTTTGGAATAATCTTTTACTCTGGTTTTTCCTTGTTTCTAAATTATTTAAAGTGTGGATATAAGATTTTAATTCTCTTTCTCTTTTTTCTAGATTAAATCTTAGTTGATATTTATCTGAATTTTTTTTCATCATATCTTCGAGTTTTAATCTAATATTTTTTCCAAAAATAGGATACTTATTAACAAACTTTCTTGATTTTTCGATTAGAAACGTTCCCTGAGAATATTCTCTTGCTAAGAAAATTAAATAATCTCCAGATTTTTCAATAGCTTTGTTATCCAAGGGAAAGTTACATTTTACTGATTGAACACGTATTCTTTTACATCTTCCATTACTTAGTAATTGAAACATTTCTCTATTATAAATTGTACGCTTAAAAAAGAGAACAGCATATTTTTCAGGAATACTTGATAATAATGCTTGCCTGCTTTTATAATATAATTCATTTATTTGATCACTGGTAATCCCACTAATCACTTGATGTATTCTTTGTTTTTCTTTTTTTAATGCATCATCATATGTTGATATCTCTTCCTCAACTGCTTCTACTTTAGACATAAGATCATCTAAAGCATTATAATATTCTTCAGAAAAAGCTATTTCTTTAGAATTATCCCTAATACACCCACCTAATCTTGCTATCTCTTGCTCTACTTCCTGCTTATCATAAATACCTTTTGCTAGTCTTTTAAGTATCTCTTCTAACATATTCTATATAGAGAACTCATTACCCTTTATAAATGTTTCGATTAATTCACCACTAAACAGTAACTAATCTTCATGCAAATAAACAACCTTACTAGGCTTACCTTTTTTCTCGCCTTCATATATAGCAAAATGGCATATTCTTTTTAATTGTACATCTAAATTCTCTAAAGAAGTCATAAAATTCTTACCAGTAACATTCGCAGGCGGAGTCACAATCGGAACTCCAAGCTCTGAGATCATCTTCTGCATCCAATGAGCAGGCATTCTGACACCAATTGTAGCATTATTATCTCTTGGATTAACATGTTTAGAAACAGCTTTTGGATTTTTTAATTTAAGAAATAATGTATATGCACCTGGCAGCTTGTCAACCCATTCTTCAGCATGTTTAGGCACAACACAGTTTTCATATATCCATTTTTTGCTTGGTGCAATAACAGCAAAAGATCTTTCTTCACTGTTTTTTGTTTCTCTTATTTTTTTTACTGCATTATCATCTAAAGCATTGCATCCTATTCCATATATTGTATCTGTTGGATAAATAAAAATCTCACCAGAATGAATCTTATTACTTATCCGAAATTTCTCATGCCTTACTTCAGATTTAGTATATGTCTTCATAATATACACTAATGTTCTTAGAGTTTATATATTTTTTGTTTTCAAAGAATATAATATATATACTAAATCACAAATAGTTATACTGCTTTATATTAGTTTAATATTTTAATAATCTAAAATACCATACCAATACAACAATAATCTGTCAACAGCTTTTGTTAATTCTTTTTCTTTACCAGAAACAATAACACAATTATCTTTTAATTCTACTTTTGTTTGATTATCATATTTTATAAATATCACTGCTTTATCAGTATTATCACATGTAATGATTGGTCTATCCTTACAAGAAACTGTAAAATTCTCTGCACATGCAGAAACAATGTCTCTATTGATTGCTTGTTTTAGATTAAGGCTCAACTCAGCAGAAGCTAGTGTAACATAAGTCAATCTTTCTGTAAACCCATCCATTGGTTCAAAAGTAATATAAACTTGATCATCATTAATAAAAGCATCATTTAATTTACCTTCTAAAGGAACATCAATAACTTCTCTTGGTCCAAAATGTAGTGGAATATTATAATCCCTTCCTGTTCTGTCATTATGCAGAGTAAAGTACCACAAACTTTCAATATATTTGAATTCAATATTTTTAAACACATAACTATCTTCAACAACTCCTTTAATATTCCTGCCTGTTATTGCACTATCAAAATCCTCAAGTTTGCTTGCAACAAAAAATTGATTATAATAAACTAAACCTAGTATTAGAATAACAATGATTATTAAAGAAAACACAACATTTTTAGAACTTTTATCAGAACTTTGTTTTTTATTGTTTGTTTCTGTATCTGGTTTTTCTTCAGTTTTTTCTTGATTATTTGTTTCTTGTTGATTATCTTTGTCTTTTTGTCTATTTGTTTCTATATTTTCTTGTTTTTCTTCAGAATTACTAACTATATCTGTATTTCCAATAGAAACAAATTCTTCTTTACTATCACTTTGCTCTTTTTCCATATTAAATAGTGAAGTAATGTGATTATTTAAAAGTATTTCTATAGTTTTGAATATAATAGAAGTAACTTAATCAAAACAAACTTCTAACATCAATATAATCACCAATAGAATCATCCATAAGCATCTTATTCATCAGATCTGCAAACACAGCCTTTATCTGATAAAGCAAATTTTTCTGTAGAATAGTAGTTTTATTTAATTCTTTGACAATGATATTTTGTTTATCAATCTTTAATCTTAAAAAATATTTTTCACCTAAACAATCATTAAGAATATCAACAAATTTATCATGTTCTTTTTGAAAATCTTTAACAAAATTAGAAAACATCTTTACTTCAACACTCATATCAACAAGGTTCCAATCTTTTTTATCCACAAATCTTTTTATAATTTCAGCAGCTTTTCTGCCATCTTTTGTCAAAAAAGTAACCTTTAACTCAGCTAAATAATGTGCCAACCCAATTAGATTAACATTAATCAGTTGTTTTTCATTAACAAGATCAAGCAATTTATTTAATTTTTTAATTTGGGAATTAATTTTTTTTTTATCAACCAAATTAATATCTTGTAGGTAAGAAAAGTCTTTATTAGTATTTGATTTGATTGGTTTAATCAACAACTTATTAAATTTATAAACCAATTTCTCAATATCTTCTAATTCATCAGAATCCTTCTTAAGCTGTCGAATATCTTTAATATCCTCTGACTTAATACTTGTTTCAGATATTTTTATAAGGAAATCATTTACTTTCATATTTTCACACAAACCCACTCAACTTACTCTGACTCTGTTCTTCCAACAACTCCAACACATTATAACCCAATACTTCAAATATCTTCTCTACAGAAGGTATCACCTGATTCTTTATATAATATTCAGCATCATAATCTTCCTGCTTTATTTCATCAGGCAGCCTAGCTTTATCTCTTATCCTACCTTTACCCATACCCACAATATACTTTATCATTGAACCTGGTCCAACATCATATCCTCTTTCTATTAAACGCTTAGCAACAGCAACATGCGGCCCAATTGATTCATAATCCTTTATTCTTTTTTGTAATTGTGTATAGATAACAACCTTATCCTTAGGAATTTTTTTTAATCTAAGATTTTTAACAACATCTTTAACATAATTAAATGCCTTATTAGAATCACCTTCAATTAAAACAATATTCAATACATTTTCTTGAGTCTGTTTAGCAATAAAACTTACATTTCTACGAATACTTTCAAAACCTTTTACTTTTATCACACCATCTTCTCTTAACAATGCATATCTTTTCTTTGCCCCATATGAACCATGTTTTACAGATACAAATATTCCTGTAGGAAAATAATCTTCATATTCCAGTTCCATTAATTCTGGCAAATCTTTATTAATCTCTTTGCAAAAATCTTTAACATCTTGTTTAGTTTTATCTTTTAATAATATAAAAACAGAATCATTGTCAGAATATAATATTCCAAAGCCTGTATTTTGTGCTTTTTCAATCACATTTTTAATATAATCTCTGCCAAATGCAGTTATACTTTCTGCACACTGTAAACTATACCATCTTGCAGATGAAAATGCCAAATATCCATAGAATGAATTTGATAAATCTTTTAATGCTTGAACCCTTGCAGATAACAACTTTTTATCTTGGTCAGAGGTTTTAAGGATCTCTTTTACCCTCATTCTTCTTGTTATTATCTCTTCTAGAATAGATGAGATAAAACCTTTCTTATTTTCACAAAACCAATATTTTTTATCATCAACAATAATTGTGTTTTTAGAATCTTCACAACATGAGCAATTTAATGTTCCAAGGGATATGTTATGTGAAACCAAGATAGATGGCCAAAAACTTCTAAAATCAATAATAGCAATATCTTTGTATAACCCAGGTTTTGGTTGATAAACAGAAGATCCTTTGTAAGTATTCATTAATCTGTCTTTTTTTAATTGATAATGAGGCTTGTTAGGAATTAATTCATTAAAATCAACTGTCCTTTTCATGATAAAAGTTTCAACCATTTGTGAATGGCTCATTCTTGTCACTCTAAACAATGGCATACTTACAATTTTAACAAGTTCTTCAATATTAGGATATATTTTATTAAATAATTTTAATGTTAACTCAGCATCCTGAAGATTATATTTACAAAATATTTCAATCTCTTGCGGATTCTTATCCCAAGTTTGTGATAATTCACCAATATCAACTTCCAACTTGCCAACACCAAGAATTTCCTTTGAAACTTCATCTAAAGAATAAGTATCTGTCTCCAATGACCGAGACATAACTCTTTTTATGAATTTGAAAATGTCAACATGCACAACCCCAATAATCCTTGCAACCTTATTTGTTCCTCTTCCAATCCTTATTCCAGAATGATCCAATCCAAGATCCAAACGAAGATTATATTTTTCAGCTCTTGTTTTTATGTATGGAATATCAAAACCATCTGAAAAATAGCCTGTTATCACATCAGGCCTGTAGTTATTAATAATCTCATTGAATCTCTGTAAGAGGTTGGATTCACTATCAACAAACTCTATATATTCTAAATCTGTTTTAAACCGTTTCCAGCATAGAACTTTTTTAAAATCTTTGCAAGAAAAACCAATCATCAGAATCGGGTTTTTTTCTGGCATGATTGACTTGCCAAATGGTGAATAAGTTTCAATATCAATTGATAACACTCTTAAATTATCTATGGTATCATTACTTATTTGTTCAATCTTTTCAATTAAAAAGCTAGGTGATTTAAAGTTTTTATTAACAAACTCACCTTCTGCTTGTGTCAAACACAGTGGTGTTAGTTTTTTATCAATTATATATCTATTAACAAATCTTATATCTGATTCAAAAACAAGTTTTGTATCTTTATAATCTTTAAAATATCTAGCAATAATTGGAATTTGTTTAGGTGTTCTTGATGTTATTCTCAATGTTTCAATTTGTTTATCCATATAATTCTTACTAACAATTTGAATATTTTTAATTTCAGCCTCATCAATAATCTTTCCATTAAACTCTTTTATAAATTCATCAACATTAACACCTGGTCTTAGCACCAGATAAAAATATGGATTAAAACTTCTATCTATGATACAGATAGGGTCGCCTGAGATTGTCTTACCAAATACAAGTATTTCTGGCCTACCATCTATTACTTTGTAAGTAAAGTCCATTGGATAGAATTGTATTTTTGCCATTGTATTGTTAGGCTACGTTAAATGCCCTCTATAAAGAGGGTCATTTTAGCCTTTTTAGTGTATGGGTGAGTTTTATGGTATATAAATATATCTATGTTGTTGTATGTTTTTCTTATCCTATTTCTTTTTCACTTATTTCTCTTTAGTCTTTAGATAACCAAAATCACCAATATCTCCTGGATTAGTTCCATCTAATATATGCTCTGCAATTTTCTTCATTGTATACTGTCCACCACAATCAGCTTTGATCAATTCTATTGCATAACTTCTATGTGCAACTTGTTCTTTCTTATACATATCACAATGACAGCACACTAGTGTTATGTCTTTTCCTCTTTCTCCTGTTTTCCAATCATGGTTAATCATTCCAGCTGCTTGAAGTGACTGGTCTAATGCATTTGTTCCTGCATATACAAACACATGTTCAATAAGGTCAGCATCTTGTCTAAGATTGAATTGTTCATAAAACTCATCAACAACTCTTTGTGCTTGTTCTCTTTTTCCTTCATTTGACCTATCATGACCTTCCCATCCATAGATGATGAGTCTTCCATCTCCATAAACACCTGGCCTAAAGTCTTCAACACGTCTGTATGTCATTAGAACAATTGCTTTTTTTCCATTCTGTTTTAGCATTTGTTCTAGGTTTTGCTTATCTACCACTCTTCCATTGTATTTTGGTTCTTGTTTTTTTTCTTTTTCTTTGTTTTCTTCCATTTTTATTCACCTTGTTCTATTTCTTATCCCTCTTGTCTTTTTCCATCTCCTTTTTTTTCCATTACCAATCTTTCCAACACCTTTTTTCTTGTTTGTTTTATAATCTTCAACAATCATGTTAGCAATTGTCTGCAGATCACTTTCATATATCAGATCCATGTCATGAGCATCTGCAGTCTTTTTCTTCTCATCATAATGACAACCGCACGAAGCTAGTGACACTTTACCATGTAGGTCATGTTGTATGTACAAAGCAGCATCTAACATTTCTTTCCAAGCATTTAACCCAGAATACAAAAACACATGTGCAATCTCATCACCACGCTGTCTAAGATTATCAAAATCATCATAAAACTGGTCAATTACTCTTTTCGCAATACCAACAGCATGATCACCACCAAACTCCACACCAGAGATCTTTGCATCATATATTCTTAGTTTTCCACTACAATGTACACCATAACAAGGTTTGACTCGATTGTAAGTCATGATAACAATAGCTCCATCAGCATCAACTAATCCTCCATACTTAAGTATTAATTCTATATCTTTTCTTTTACTGTTCAAACTACCTTTCTTATACCTTACAGAAGTATGTAATTCACCATAAACATCAAATTCATATTTATGCGGATTCCAAGGCATTGTAAATCTTGTACCACTTACTTGTTCATAATCTATTGATTGTTTTTTATAATCAATTGGAATAATATTTCTAATGTTTTCAAACATGTCACTTAATTTCTTAGCATTTTCAGCACTTTCAATATCCTGTCCAAATAATATTCCATCTATTGCTGAATAATCAATCCCATTACAAGGTTTCCCATCTAAACAATCTTCTAAACATGGAAGCCTGACTACCTTGACTTTCATCTTAGTTTGATTACTATTATTATGCCTGCCTGGTTGTTTAAATTCATAAACATCTGATAAAAGTTTATGAAAACCACGTTTTTCCATGCTTTGTTCATCAGGCTCAGCACTTATCAAACCAAGCACATATTCATATTTTATTTGTTCAATTTGTTTTTTTAATTCTGATTCATTTATTGACATTTTATTCACCTTTTATATTCCTCTACATACATCTCTACCAAATCTTTTAATTTGAATGTTATTTCTTTTGTTTTAACAATTTCTTGTACTTGTGATTTAACAAAACTTCTCACATCTTGAGGTGATCCGCTTGTATAGATAATTGGAATCTTGTCATCAATATCTCTTATGTCACTTAATGTCTGTGGACCTTGTGCAATACCCTTGTATGCATCATTATCAAGCACAACCAATGAATAACACTCTGTTTCGATTTCATCAACAGCTTGGTCTTGTTTACAATAAATAATCTCGATTCCATAATCTTTTTTTATTGCTTCTGAAAATGAAGTTTCATAAATAAGATCATCATCTACCCAAAGTATCTTTACAATGACATCTACTGAAAGCTTTGCATCTTTAACATATTTTACATCTTCAAACTTCCCAAAATAATCATCATCAATCATTTTATATGTAAAACTGCACCCCTCTGTCACATAATTTTTTGAGTTCTCTTTTAATGTCAGGATCTTTATTATCAATCAGATTTCCTACTAAATTCAGTCCTCGTAGTTCTTCTAAATCATCTAAATGTCTTATTTTTTTGATTTGATTGCGTACTAAATGCAGATATTGTAATCTGCTTAATTCAGCTATTTCTCTAGGGATCTCTTTTAGTCCTTGATTATCCAAGTCTAACCTGACGACATGTTTATTTTCAATTATCACATTAACATCATTATCATCTGCAGGAGGTTTATTAAAATATTCTTTAACATCTTTACCAAAATATTTCTGAGTCATAAACTGTAATACAGTATATTCATATGGATCCAGCCTGCTTCCATGAATATCAATAATTTCTTTTTTATCATAACCAATCTTAATTACAGGAAGTTCTGAATCTTCAACAAATTTCACTTTCCTAAATCTTTTAAAATATTCATCAAACATTTTTGTTACCTCCAAAATATTCTATTTTGATGGTCCATCAAATTGTTTCTCAATTTGAGTTTCCTCCATCAATCATTCTTTGTTCCTCAAAACTTTGTAATCCACGCAATGCACAATTGTTTTTTTAATATCAATATTATTTTCTTCAAAATAAGGTTTTAGATCATGAAGCACTTTGTTAAAACTATGTTTACTAGCAGCAGCAATCCTTATTGTACCATTACTCAGTATCCTAAACTCAGGTATTTTTTCCATTGTATGTGCAATATTTTTTTCATACAATTCTGTTGAAACAATATCACTTATCTCATGAGTCTTGGTATCAATCATCCTAATTCCTTTTCCTTTTTTGCTTATTCCACACGCAATTATCTTGTTATACTGTTTACCAACCACATTGCCAAGGACAACAGGCAGTATATCAGACACACAAATATCCAGATTATATATTTCCTCAACAAACAACTGCAGATTAGCAAGATCAACAACCTTTGTAGTCAAGTAATACAAATGTCCATGAGACTTTTGTGTTCCTGTTCCAATGTACAGTTCACCTAGGGTATTATCTTTTTTATTAGGAAGTATTCCTACAATATTTATCCTGCTCAAACATGTTCTTCCATAAGGAAGTGTAAAACTAATATCTTTGCCAAGATAAACATTAGCATTATCAATCCTTATTATTTGTTTCAGAGGCATGAATACTGAAGCTGTTTTCTTGCCTTTACCAGCAGCAACTTCATGTTCAAGCTTTCCAAATCTATTAAAATAATTGTCTTGTGTCATTTTAGATTTACATTTACCTCTCCAATTATAATATTAGGAATATCTTTAGGTTCTCTTACATGGTATATCATGAAATCAGCATCATTAAACTGTTCTTGATAATGTTCAACATCATATCTTCCAGTATAAACAACACAGACCCTGTTCACATCAGGCAGATTTTTAAGATAATTAAAAAACATATCCAACCCACTTATCTCAAGATCAGACACAACAACAATGTCTAGTTCTTTTTCAGACTCAGTAACAATCTTTTTCAATTTTTCAAGATTTTTATTATCAATAACAGTTCCGCCATTGTTTGACTTTGTAAGACCAGAAAATATACTCAATTGATCAGTCTGAAAACTTTTTTCTAATTCTATGTCATCAACAACTGCATTAAACAGATAAACACCTACTTTTGATTCATTCTCTAGATAAGCTTTTGCAGTTGCAACACAAGCAGCTTCTGCATAAGGCTCGCAATGTGTCATACTTCCTGATATATCCTTGATTATCAATACATTTGGCACCTGGTCAGAATCTTTGTAAGCAATTCCTTGTTCTTTTATCCATGTTTTACCCAAACCAGGACAAAATGGTTTTCCAAGTGAAGCAAAAACATCTACATCAAGCGGATTATCATCTATTTCATACTCTTTGTGTGAATAAGGAAACATTGACCCATTTTCATGTATTTTTCTTTTCCTTATCTCAGGCCTGTAGTTTTCAGCAAGATTCTCAAAATAAATAATGTCTCTTAATTTATTATCACCAACCATATTACCAGGCAGTATACCATTTGCAACAAGACGACCCACAATTTTATCAAATTCATCTTTGTCTTTTGAACATGCTAATTGTTTCAAAGCTTTCTTGATTTCATTTTTATCATATGCTTTTTCTCCAAACACTCCAAAACCAGGCATACCCATTGACAAATCTTCTGGCTTCATACCATAAAGATTCATGATATCAACAATTATTCTTGTAAATCTTTTAACATTTCTTACTTCATTTTTTGCATCAAAATAATCAATTGTTGACAATCTCTCTACTTGTTTTTTCAGGAATTTATCTAATTTATTTTGTTTTAATCCAAGATCTTTTTTTATTGCATTCTGCATATATGCTTTGATAACTTTCATAACAGGATTGTTTGGTTTGATAACCCTTAGAAAGTCAGTGATTTCATCAACATTTTTCTTTAGTATTAGATCTAGGTTAACACAAACATCAGAATAAATTCTTGAAGCCTGCAGCCCAATATTTTCATCAACTTTTAGACCAGCTTGATCCATTAAAATAGCTCTAAAAAGATCATACGGATTATACAGATAATGATCAATTTCATGTGACAATAATCCTGTAAATATTGTATCATATGATAATCCTTTTCCATGTAATTCTTGAACAAATGCATCACATACTTCTATTTGATGATCCCTCATATCAATTGAAGCTGTTTGAGTCTCATCAAAACCTACTAACATTGGCCTTGGCAAATTAGGAAAATAAAACTTTTTTCTTACTAATTTCCAGTTTTCCAGCATTATTTGTTCTAGGTTCATAGTTCTGACAACCTCATCATCGGCCTCCACCTGCATGCAAAATAAGGATATTGCAGATATTTGTTAATCACCATTGCCATGTCATTTCTTTCTGCCAAGACAACTTGAACCCTTTCTGCCGTCATTGAATCATGCTTATATGTTGAACCAGTTGAATAAACAGTGATAAAATCATTTGGAATATCATAATTATAAATACGCACTAAAAAAGTTTCCAAAGAGTTTGCATGATCAATAACCTCTTCTTTACCATATAATCCTGAAAAATAAACTACTTTCTCAACTTCTTTAAATTCTATATCATCTTTAAAATCACTAGTCAATTTTTCAAAGTGATAAGCAATACAATTTGAAACATCTTTTCTATGACCATGATCAGGTCTATAATCTAATGTAATATATCCTTCATCAAGATACATAAATGGATCATACATCAAAAGCTCATCTGTCTTGATCCTATTATCAACTTCAATCATCTTTGAAAATTGTTTCATCAGCTTTGAAAGCTTTGAATAATATTGTATTTCATTAATACCAGGCGCAATAATATCATTTACCAAATTATATAACATAGGATATTGCTTAGCATGTTTATGATTAACCCTCACAAAATCCAAAGCCTCATAAGTCACAACAATCAATTTTGGTTTTAGTTTCTCAATTACCAATTCCTTTATATCTTTAAATTCCACATCCTTGAATTTTTCAAAATATTCATTCATTTTAATCAACTCTCTTGATAAGGTAATAATTTTTACAATACTCCAGTGTTTTTTCCAAACTTATAGCATGCTTTTTAAGATAAGAACCAAGATCAACTAAGTTCTCACTCCTAATACAATTATCATCAAAGACCATCTTAAGCAAGATCTTGTTTTGATCATTATCAATCATAAAACTAGGTACAAAACCAGTTGGAAATGGTTCTAGTTTCTTGTATTCTTTGTTTGATATTATATCAGTAATAACATTATCACTACACTTGATCATTCTCAATCCTTGAGAATACATGCTTCTTCCACACACAAGCAAATGTTCTGAAGGATAGCCCTCAAACAGTTCTTCATCTTCAAGCACAACAGGCAAAATATCTTTTACAAAAACATCTACTGAACTTATTCTCTTAAGATATATCTCATTTTCTGATGTATCTTTATTTTGTTTTAATCCAAATGTATAGATATTACCCATAGCGCAGTCTCCTGTTCCTGCATAAATCCTTGTTGCATCATCAAAATATTCTCTATCAATATAAGTACCACAGACATTAATCCTATGACAAGGACCCAAAGGATTATATTTTGCTTTGACAGGAACTTCAAACATTAGTTTATTGTCTAAATATACTTTTTTGTCATTGTAACTCAGCCTATTCACAAACACTGGTTTTTGATTTGGTTTTTCAGCTAGTAAAATCCCTATCTCTTTATATTCCACATCCTTAAACCTGTCAAAATAATCATTCATTTTAATCAACTCATTCTGACTGACCCTGATCTAGTGCTTCTAATCTTGTATCTCTTTCTAATTCAGGAAATATTGGATGATTCTTATCACTAGCATATTCAGCTGCCTTGCTTATCAAACCTTGTTTTCTAAAACACACATAATTCTTAACAAAAGCAGCTTGATCTCTAAATCTGTCTGAAATACCTTTTGCAAGTTTCTGCATTGCATAAAGATTAAGTACCATTGCTTGTTGATCTTTTTCAAGCCCAGTCAAATAACTAGACTGCATTTCAGCTTTGTGCCAAGTCACATAAGGCAGTACTTTATACATGTGCTCAATATTTACTTCATCAGCACCAGTATACCATGCAAGTGCTCTTGCATATTTTTTCCATGCTTTTAATGTTCTTGCTGATAATGGATTCTTTATATTCTGACAAGCAAAATCACTCCAATGACATTCATTTGAAAAACATTTGTCATTTTTTCTTTTTACTCCAAGCCTATGCTGGCATGTTGACAATTCTGTGTCAGCAAATATAAAATACAGTTCAGCATCATCATTAATTCTTATATCCTTGATTTCTTCTTCAGCTTTTTTTAATTCTTCATAACCTAGTAATTGAATTCCAAGCCCTTCTCCCAATTTCCACTTAAACTGTTCAATAATTACCTTGACTTCTTGCATTTTTTCTTGGTAAGACTTGCCTTTTGCATTATAGATGCCAAATATTTGGTTTGCAACAACAGCATTTTCTAATAATTTATGCGCGCCATTATCCATCTCAGAGATCCTGCTTCTTTGGGTAACACTTGGTGACATTGATTCTGTTGCAATGTCAAACCTTTCAACAATAACTTCTGTCAAAGCTTGGTTAGACCTGTCAGCCCAGTTACAAGTAGCAAACAATGGAAAATCTCCTGTTCTGATCATTCCAGATAAATATTTCCAATTACCTCTATCGATTCCGTCTACAAACAAGTTTAGTTTTGATCCAGGAAACCTACTAAGCTCATCAATTATTTTTGCTCTGTTAAGAACAAAATAAGTCCATATAATTGTTTCATCTCCTAGTTTTGTCAAGTCACCAAGATGCGGCCTTGCAATTGTTTTTTCTTCTGTCTGCTCAGCATGTCCTCTTATTTCTGACGCAAGCACAACTTCTCTTGGCAGACCATACATCAAGCTGACAACACTTTCACATGAAGTCGTCTTTCCAAGACCATACTCTCCATAGATCATGTGCTTTCCATTCACAATGCATGACAAGATCTCAAACAATAATGATGAGTTAAACTCTTTATCATCTATCATAATGTCAGGCACACACAAGTACAGATTTTTTTTTGCATAATCATATATTTCATTGACTTTTTCTCTAAGTTCCATTTTTATACCTCTTTGTAAATACCTCTTTTAATTTTGCTTCAACATAAAAAGTGACTTTTTCATCAATATCATATTTTCCATGTTCTATTTCTGCAAAAAATATACGAAAATATGCATCAGTTTCTAAACTAGGATCTATCTCACAAATTTTTTCATAGACTTCAGAAGGTTTCACACCTATATCTTTTAGATCTAATAAATTATCTACAAGTTCTTTTTTAGGAACAGGAAGTTCAATACCAGGTATTGGTTGAACACCTACTTCAACCTGTCTTGCAAGGTTATAACCTTGCACAAGTATGTCTAATGCAAGGGCTTGTTCATCAATTGGTTTGTCCTTGTTTTTGTATTTTAGAAACTCTTCTCTAGGATTATCACTTTTCACAAGTATTTCAAGCATTTTCATGTAGTGATCTTTACCAACATTCTTTGAAACAGCAATATCAATTACATCTTTATCAAACTCTGCTTCATTTCCACCAGTATTACCAAATATAGGAACATCATAAACATGTTTTACAGCTTTTGCTAGACAATTACCTTCATTTCCTTGTTTTAGAATACTTTTATTATCATCAACAGGCATATCTTTGTCAGTTATGATTGCATCTGGTCTTTCAGCTAATGCTTTTTCAATACCTTGATCAGCATTTTCAGCAGTGATTATCTCTAAGTTATGGTCAATCTTTTTCAGATACTTGACTACTTTATCAAGATATTTTTTATCATCATCTACAACCAGGATTTTCTTTTTTTGTTTATTCATTTTTATCTCCCCGCATATCTTGGATTTTTTTCAACAGCAGACTCAAGCATCCTACCTAGACAACCTAATTCTCTTCCCAAATACTTTCTCTCATTAGGAAGTTCATTCATATAATTGCTCAACCCAATCAAATAATTAGCAAGACTTCTAGTTGGTACTCTTGGTTCAGGCAATACATGAGCATATTTCCCATCATAAGTCCATATTGCATCAATAAAACAGTCAACAATATCATACTCAAAATCTTCAAAGTCTTTGTCCATCACAAAATCAGAATCTCTTGCCAAGTCTTCTAAAAGTTTGATATAATTTTCAAATACCCTAACTGCTTTTTTTGCAATAAACTGTTTATAGTATTCCAAGTTTTCTTTTTGTTCTGGTTTCATTTTAATTCATCCTCCAACATTCTTAATTTTTTCTCAACATCACCTAACAAGATACATGAATCAAAATCAAATATCTTTAACATTTTTTCATAATCACCTATGTCGTGTTTGATTATTTCAGAACCTCTTTTTCTATCATCAATTGCAAACACACAATCATATTCATTCTTATTATACACAAGCAATTTCTTAACATCACCATACCTACAAGCATGAATTTCCATATTTTCAAACAATCCAAGCACTTGCTTTAGACTATGTCTTTGTTGCTTATTTTCTGAAACAACCAATATTTTGTATTCCATTTTATCTTATCCACGTCCTCCTAATCCTCTTTTTCATCTGGTTTTTTGTAAGGATCTTTTGGATCATAGCCATAAGGCCATTGATCTGCATAAGGGGATTTATCTAAAACAGCCTCTTTTTTAGGCCTTTTCCCATCACGCATTTCCTTGATAATTTGATAAATCTCTTTGACTATTTTATCAATCTGAGAATCTTCATCTTCAAAATCACCAATATAATTCTTCTCCATTAAATCATAAACAATCTTATCAAACGCTTTCTTACGTTTAACAGGATCAGATTCTAGAACAATCCTTACTAAATAACTTTCATCTTTATCTTCATTGTCTTTCATTGGTCTCACCCATATACTTTATATTATACATCATAATCACAATAAAACCATGATTCTTGTTGTACTTACTATATAGTAGGGATGAAACAACTATTAATATGTTTTTCATATTATTAATATTAATAATATTAAACCGAAAGATTTATATAGAGCAAGCACAATCACAATAATATGATAAAAAGAAAACTCATCAAACAAGGATTGGGTGGATTTACAATATATCTGCCTAAGAAATGGATAGACCACTACAAACTAAGACCAGGAGATGAGATAAACATATTAGAAGTAGAGAATAATCTCTTGTTATCAGCAAAAGCAAGACATGAAACAAAACAGATAACACTTAATTTTACACAAGAACACATAGATAAGACATTGATCAGGATAAGCTTGAATGATGTATATAGACTAGGATATGACAAGATCACAGTCAATTACAAGACAGCTGAACAAAGAAAAAGAATTCTAAAGATCGTTGATGAATATTTGCTTGGGTTTGAAGTGACAGAAGAGAAAAGAGATAAATTTGTAATTGAAAATGTGACAGAGCCAAGTGAAGAAAAGCAAGAAACAATTGTCAAGAGAATGTTTTATCTTATCAAAGAGAGTTTTAAGACAGTAAATAAACACATGGCAAAAAATGAATTCAAAAGAATAGATAAGATGAGCCAATTAACAAAAAAAGTCGATAGATATAATAATTACTGCAGAAGAAATATTTCTAAAAAAAGGTTTCAGAATGAAAGAGTGTATTTTTATTGGGGTCTTTATATCCAGCTTTTATTGATACAACACAGCTTGTTTTATTTTTATAGGGTAATGCATGATACAAAAAAGATAAAGATCAAAACAAGCATAATAAAAATATTCAAGCAACTGCAGTCTAATTTTGATGAACTGACAACTGCATTTTTTAAAAAAGATTGTAATGAAATAGGAAAGATAAACAACAGGACAAACAAATATTTCTACAACCATATACAAAAACAGATCATCAAGTCAAAAGGCAAAGATTCTTTATTATTATATTATCTTGGAGAACTCGGTAGAGTGATCTATCTCTCAACATCACCTATGCTTGGGATCTTGTTTGAGTAAAGTATGAACTAGATTATTGAATAGACTAATTTTGATAAAGATAATCAAATACAGTGTCAGCTACATCAAGATAATTCTTTACAACACTATTATCATATTCATATGACATTTCAACAAACCTTGCTAATCTAAGACTTTCTGTAAACACACGTTCAATTGATCTCTTTGTAAAAGTATTCTTAACAACAAAATCATTATCAAAATGATTTCTCAGCTTGACATAATTACCAACATATTCAATTACTTTGCCAATATCACACCCAGATTCTAACTCAAAACCTTGGTCAAGCAAAGCCCTTGCAATATCTTTATACTCTGCACCAGCAGCAGCTCCTGAATAATCACCTAAAACTTCTGAATCAAACCAATTATCATCTTTAGTATCATTGTGCGCAACTGTTCTTTTTTCATAATGCTCTGAATTCTTTGAAATATTTTCATACAATCTTTTGTATTTTTCAAAATCCTGTTCTTGTTCTATTGTATCACACAAACCCATTTTCAATTTATTAAAACTAAAGAATTCTGCATAAGTTCTTTTATTAAAAAGCACATCATCAACATGGTTTTTCATCTCAGTATGAAACATTGACAAAACATACATTCTATGGTTATATTTATCATCTTCAATACCCAGCTTATCAAATAATTCTTGTTTAACATGATCAAGTGTTTTTTCATTGTCTTTTGTATTTTTTGTTTTCTCATTTGCTTCATCTTTTCTATCTTGACCAATGATCTTAGTGCACACAATAAACAAATTTTCATTATCAAGACTACCACCATTATTAAAATTATAAACTTTTGTTGTATATTTTGCTAACTGATCATTTTTACTAGCTATTTGTGAGACTAATTTTTCTTTTTCATATAATGATCTTCCCATACAAACTTTTGGAAAAAAATCTTTTGTACCTAGGATAGCACCATGACTAGCGATCAGCTCTTTCTCATGATCCTGAAAACCATCTAGGTTGTGTCCTGACAAATAAAGTATTGGAACCTTTTTATTGAATCTTTTCAATAATCCGCTTACTTCTCTTAATGTTTCAATACCAGTGCCTAATGCAGGCCCACACACCCAATTATTATCAATAAATATTGCAGCACAATTTTCAAAATCCTCTTCCTTAGGATAATAAGCAAAATCATGCACAATTACTTTTTCATTTGCATAAGGTCTATTATCTCCTAGATTCAGAAACTCTTTATCACTTAACACTAAAAAATGATAATTCATCCTTGTCTGCATATTACCAGCACGCAGTGATTTATCAATATAAGGTAAAAATTTTTTCCACATATCATTTTTATAACTATGCTGCCATCTTGATAATGAATAACTAGGCACCATTGTTCCTGTCAATTGATAGAATAAGATATGCATCATCGTAGGAAAATTCTCAAAATCAGTCATCTGTGCATCTGAATATACTTTTGCAAATTCTGACCCATACAATGTTGAAAGACCTTTGATCAAAGCCATTTCACTCATATGACCATTATGATTAGATTTATAATTTATGATTTTTATTCCAGGAAAATCTTTTCTTAATTTTTCAGCAGTCAATAATTTTTCACCAACCTTGCATATTCCTCCAAAACTTTTTCTTTTATTAATCTTAACAACAGCAAAACTTGGTTTTTGCAGACCTCTGGATTTGACACTTCTTAAGATACTTTTATATTTCTGATTTCCTTTCATAACTTCTTCATGAGAAAAGTCAACAAGCAAAAGATCTATCCCATTGTGCTTGATAAACTCCTTACATTCATCTTCAGCATAAGCATGTAAGACATAATCAGAAGGATAATAATCATTTACCTTCCAACAAGAATCATCAACTACAATGATTGTTCCTTTTTTCTCAGTTAATATCTTTTCTATTTCTTGATCTAGTGAAACTTTCTTTTTCTTAATATCTACACCATTATCTACATTAGCCATATATCTATATATAGGTGATTTAGAGTTTATAAATCTTTCTATTATTTTACTACTTTTAAGTGACTATTCTACAAATAACCACAACAACACTTCTATTATAAAAGAACAATATTTATATATAAGTAAGGGTTGTCATTGAATATAAAACAACAAAAGGTGGTAGCTATATGAAAAAGATAAACACATTATTGGTGATAGAAATATTCTTAATAATCTTATTTGCAACATCTGTCTTAGCAGTAAAAGATTCAACAGGTGCCTTTGACGTTGAGATCAAACCAGTTACAGACAAGATCACAGTTTATGGAACAGCAAAATTTACAATAACAGTTAACAATCATCTTTCAAAAGAAGATACTTACACATTAAAGTTTGGAGATTATACTAATTGGAAAATATATTATACAGAGCCTCACACAGATTATATGTCTGGGTTTGAAGTAGGGGCAGGTAGTTCTTATACAACAAAAGCATTTTTCAGACCAGATAAAGAGATTGGCAAAGGTTATAAAGTAATTGAAATGACTATTAAATCAGAATCAACAGGTGAAAAATTAGAATTTGCAGTTCCTGTTTATATGATTTCATTAGATGCAGCACAAAAACAATATCTTCCAAATGTAAAAGTGGATGTAGATTTCCCTGAAAAAATAGACCCAAGAGATGAACTAAATCTTAAAGTAACATTAAGAAACTTAAACATAAAAAACATAAGTAGCTTAGAGGTTTATGTTGAAAGTGATTCAATCAATGAATACCAGCTAACATCATTAGAACCTGAACAAGAAAGAGTAATCAATTTTCCAATTCAGTTAGATCCATTACATCCTCCTGAAAAAGATATTCTAAAGGTTAAAGCAATCACAGAACCATATGAATTTACAGCCTCAAGACAAGAATTTGAGATCATTGATTATACTTCAGTATTTGACAAACAAGAAGAATTAACAACATCTTTATTTAAGAAAACAAAAACAATTGTCTATAAAAACATTGGCAATGTAGATAAAAGCCAGACAGTTAGAGTAGTAGCACCAATATGGAAAGTTTTCCTTTTTTCAGTATCACCAAAGGATTACTCAGTTGTCAAAGAAGAAGGAATAAGATATTATTCATGGGATCTTAAATTAAACCCAGATGAAGAACAGCAAATTATTGTTGTTACAAATTACAGGGTCATATTCTATTTCTTTCTTTTGATTATCATTGGTTTTATTTCTTACAATATGTTTAGAAGTCCTGTACAGATAACAAAATTAGCAAAAAATATTGAACTTCATAAAGGTGTTATTTCAGAAGTCAAAGTAATGCTTAACATAAAAAACATTAGCAATAAGCAGCTAGGAAACATAAAAATCTTAGATAAGATACCAAACATGGCAAACATTACACAAGACTTTGACATTGGCACTGTAAAACCATCTAAGATAATGAAACATGAATCACAAGGTTACACAGTTGTAAGATGGGACTTAGATGAATTAGACCCAAATGAAGATAGGCTTATTACTTACAGAATGAAGTCAAGGCTAAGTATATTTGGCAATTTTGACTTGCCTAGAGCAAAAGTCAAGTACAAGACAAGTGCTGGTAAGAAAAGAGTTGTAAGGTCAAATAAATTGGTTATACATGCTTAGGTGTGTGTTTTTATTTTTCTTATTGTTTTTTTTTTCTTTGTCTTTTGGGTTTATAACCACTCACAAGTAACAAATAAACCGAAACATTTATAAATAAGAACAACCCCACCACTATATATTACTAAGATTACTAAATCAACCAATACTGAGGTGTATTAAATATGAATAAAGATTCAGAAAAAAGAAAAATATCAAAACCAGCAAAAATAGCTGGAACAGTGCTTGGAATCCTATTAAGTATTGCAGGAATAAAAGCAAATGCTCAACCAATGAATTATGGTAATGACTTAGACCAAATGAGAGCAGCAGCAGATGCATACTGGGGTGGAAATTCAAGTTCATCTAGAGGATATGGTTATTCAGGTTCAAGAGGAAGAACAGACCAAGAAGTAAACAGCATGGGTGTTAAATGGGAACATGGCAGTGCTAATTATATACAAACAAATGACAGAAGAGGAATGGTTGGTAGAGAAAAAACAACTTATGGAGTATCTGGAACAAGAAAAGGAAAACCATGGAGTACCTCTATTACATTCAAAGGAGATCTTAACAAATTATTAGGATTACAAATCATGGATGAATACACATTAGACCATTTAGATATGGAATTCTGGGAAAAAACATACAGAACAAATTCAAGAGGTGGTTTATTTTGGGATAGAAGATCTTCAGGCGGATGGGAACATCATTCACCAAAAGAAAAAGGAAGATTTTATGTTGAAGATCCATTAAGAGCAAGCATTGAATTACAAGAACAAGCAGACAGGATCTATAGACTTGATGATGGTTCTTTATTAGGAGTTAAATATGCACCTTATGGAACAAAAAAAGCAAGACAAAAAGAACAAGATTTTAATAAAAAAACAGCTAATACAGATCCAAATCAAAAATCAAGATTTAGTGATCCAAATAGAAGAGAAAGACTTAGAATAATTCCAGCTGGTGAAGAAGATCATGTTAAATATGATATTGAACACATTCTTATAGACGAGACTGCATTAGCAAATGGTAAAGATCTTATGTATTTTGGTGAAGAAGTTGAAGCAGAGCCAGGAACATTTTATTATACTTTTAACCCATCAGCATTAATGCAAAGAGCAAGAGCAAAGAGAAAAGAATACAATTCACAGTTTGTTGTAAGTGATATTTTAGAAGAAATAAAAAACAGAAACCCAGAAACAGACTTAGATGAAGCAGAAACAGCAGACTTTATAATCAGATACCATGGAATGTTTGAGCCTGGTGTTGGATACAAGATTGCTCTAAACGAACAAAAAGCACAAGAATTAATAGCAGAAGAAGAATAAGAGTAATTCTTTTTTTATTATTTTTTATTATTTATGATTTTTTTATCTTTAATTATTAATTTTATATTCTATGTTTTTCATATTCCACATTTTTCCTAATTTTACTTGATTTCCACCTCTCTAAAACAGATAAGTTTAAAAACAATTTCTTATTTATTATTCTATATCCCTACCTAGCTCAATTGGTCAGAGCGCACGGCTGTTTTCCTTATACAGGAAGGCTAAAGATGTGTTCGCTATTTGACTGGGTGCATACCTTGGATGAAAAATAGTCAGCCGGTACCGTGAGGTTCCTGGTTCGAGTCCGGGGGTGGGGATTAGCCAGGCTAAGTCCTGGCTTTATTCTTTTAATAGTTAATTTTATTAACCTGTTGTTTTTTATCCCCTCTAAAAGAGGTTTTGTATGAGAATAAAAAAACTTAAACAAGGTTACAAAAAGTTAACAAAAGAAAAAGTTAGAATAATAGCTCATTTAATTGGTGATGGATATATAGGTATAAGTAAACATGATTATAATATTAAATATGAAGTTTCTGATGAAGAATCATTAAACTCCTTTAAAAGTGATTTAGTTGAAGTATATGGTCTTAAACCTACAATTGGAACAAATCCCTCTGGCAAAACAGGCAAACCAATTCCTTTTATTAGATTAAGGTCAAAATTAGCTTATGAGGATTTGTCAAGAACCACCGGTCAATAGACCGGTGGCATGAAGCGAAAGCTTCATAACAGCCTATAATGACCAGTGGTTCTTGATCATGCTCAGTATTCCACCAGTCAATAGACTGGTGGTATACTGACATATTAAAATATGCAACATATTATTCTAAAGATTGGAAGATTCATAAATCATTGCTCTTAGCTTCTGCTGATATTAAAATAGAATTTCTTAAAGCATTATTTGATGATGAAGGAAGTGTTATTCCTACTGGTAAGAATGGCATTATTAGATTATATTCTATAAATTTAGAAGGACTAAAACAAATCCAAACCATTTTAATAGACTTTAAAATAGAATCTAAAATTGTGAAGGGCTTTGGTTGCAGAAGAAATGTTTATGCTTTAGTAATTAAAAACCTAAAATTATTTAGAGAGAGGATAGGTTTCAATTTAAAAAGAAAACAAAAAAAATTGAATGATCTAATTATAAATCAATTAAAATGATTAATATCAAGGGGGGATGCTTTTTATTATTCTTTTAACAAACCATGCTCTTTACCATCAATAACAACAGAATAAAACTTAAACACTTCATCATCAAACTCTCCTTTTAATGTGATTGCATTTTTATTACCATCCCATCTTCTTTTTTGTAATAATTCAGCAACATATTTTTCTTTATCAACATCAAGAGGACGCGCAGCTCTTATTCTAAAAAGAGAACCATCAATGCAGTATGATCTTGCTTTTAAAACATCTTCATCACAGCCTCTAAAAGTGATTTCAAATACACCATCAAATCTGCGAATTTCTTTTTCACGATAATTGTCACTAATACCATGGTATGAAAGTTTTTTAATTTTACTAAAATCAATCATATAAGGAACAACACTTATTTCAGCAAACTCTCCATCATGTTCATCTACAACTTGTTCTAATCTGCCTTGTTCAACAGCTTGTGCAATATTAATACTAGCTTTAATTTCAGGCATTTCAATAGGATCTCTCATAGCTAAACATGTCATATAAGTTAACCAAGAAAAAGTCAATAATGTAAGACCCATAAACTTATACCTATCCATAACAGTCATATGCTTTAACATAATACATAAAGAGAACCACAACCAGTATAAAAATCTTTCTATTTTCACCACTAAAGAAAGATAACAAAATAAAAATAAACATTTTCTACTGAAAAAACCAAAACCTTTATAAATAGAAAAAGTTGCTACCTATACAATGGTAAAGGTGCTTTCTGAAGGAAAAAACAACTATTTATAGAGTCTTTTCTCTCATGAAACACCTTAAGGCAACAATAGACCGCATAATGCCTTGGTGGTGTAGTTGGTCTATCATGGGGCCCTGTCGAAGCTTTATAAAGCAAAAACAGTTTTAAATAGACTGTTTTAGCTCATTGCGGATAGGCCCCGACTCGGGTTCAAATTCATTTTATGATGAAAGTCCCGGCCAGGGCGTTAAATAACAAAAAATCAAGGCTGATAAGACATTTCAGCCTAATAATAGGGCAGTGGTGGCTAAGATTTCATAAACCTCACTAGCCCTACAATGGGCTGGTGGCTCAGTCTGGATTTATACAGATATGAAGGACAATAGAGCACTCCACTTTTAATGGAGTGGTCGCGGGTTCGAAAACAACATCGAAAATCCCGTCCGGCCCACTTATATTTAATAAAAGGTAAAAATTCAATATGGCAAAACGAAAAAAGAAAATAAAAATAGTCATTAAAAAACATTTCTTAATGCCAGAACATTCAAAGTTAAATGATAAAGACAAAAAGAAACTTCTTGAAAAATACAATATAACTCTTCAAAACTTACCAAAAATACTGAACACAGATGCTGCTTTACAAACATTAAAAGTAAAACCAGGAGATGTTATCAAGATAATAAGAAAGAGTTCTACTGCTGGAACTTCAATTTTTTACAGGTGCGTAATATAAAATGGAAGAACACACACTCAAAAAACAATTTGGAATAAGTTTGCTTAAAAAATTTTTCCAAGAAAAAAGCTTTGTTGATTCAGACATAGCATCTTTTAATTATTTGGTTGAGAATGTACTTCAAAAAATAATTGAGGATAGTAAAGAAATAGAACCAACAATAATTCCTCATGACATTGATGAATTCAAAATAAGATTAGACAAAATCTGGATAACTACTCCGGAAATAACAGAAGCAGATGGTGCAAAAAGACCAATCTATCCATGCGAAGCAAGGTTAAGAAAAATAACTTATGCCGCTCCAATATATCTAGAGGTTTCAGCACACATAAATGGAATACAAAGAGAAAGTTTTACAACACAAATAGGAAATTTACCAATAATGTTAAAAAGTAAATTCTGTCATTTATACACTCTTTCAAGAGAGGATTTAATCAAACATGGCGAAGATCCAGACGATCCTGGTGGATACTTTGTTGTTAATGGTTCTGAAAAAGTATTGATAGATGTGGAAGATCTTTCACCTAATAGGTTGCTTATTGAAAAAAAAAAAGTAGGTCCAAGTAAATTTATTGGGAAATTATTTTCAGAAAGAGGATCTTATAAAATACCACACACAGTTGAAAAATTAAAAGATGGTATTTTTTATTTAACATTTACAAAAGTCAAAAGGATACCAGCAGTGGTTATAATTAAGGCATTAGGAATTTTAAAAGACGAAGAAATAATGAAAGCAATATATGAAAAAGAACAATTTGATGAAATATTTATTAACCTTTATGAATTCATTGATATAAAATCAGAAGAAGATGCTCTTGATTATATTGCTAAAAAACTAGGAATTACACAGTCAAAAGATATAAGGGTTGGACGTATGAGAGAAATTTTACACAAATATTTTTTCCCACACATTGGTACAAACCCAGAAGATAATTTATCTAAGGCGCTTAATCTTTGCAAAGTTATTAAAAAATTCATATTGGTTTCAAATGGAAAACTTCCTTTGGATGACAAAGATCATTACATGAACAAAAGATTAAAGTTAAGTGGAGACCTATTACAAGATTTAATAAGAGTAAATCTTAAGGTTTTGATAAATGATTTATTATATAATTTTCAAAGAATAGTTAAAAGAGGTAAATTCCCATCTATCAAAGTAATAATAAGAGAAAAACTGCTTACATCCAGAATTTACAGTGCAATGGCAACCGGAAACTGGATAGGTGGAAGAAAAGGTATTTCCCAAAGAATGGCCAGAATTAATTTCATGGATACAATATCACATTTACAAAGAGTAGTAAGTCCATTAAGTACTTCACAAGAAAATTTTGCAGCAAGAGCACTTCATTGTACACACTTTGGAAAATTATGTCCTGTTGAAACTCCTGAAGGTGGAAACATAGGACTTAGAAAAAATTTATCATTATTTGCTAAAATCTCACAAGAAGAAAATGAAGAAGAGGTTATTAATTCATTGAGAGGTTTAGGTTTGAGAATAATCAAATAAGGTGAAAAAATTATGACTGAGGTTTATTTAAACTTTAAATTCGTTGGAACTGTTGAAAATGCAGAAGAGTTTGTCCAGAAAGTAATAGATGAAAGAAGAAAGAATGTAATCTCAAAAAAAGTCAATATTTTCTATGAACCAATTGCAGACGAAGTTTTTATTTCCTGCAGCAGAGGTCGACCAAGAAGGCCGTTAATAGTTGTAAAAGATGGTAAACCACTCTTAACAGATTCTCATTTAAAACAGATTGAGAAAGGAGAATTATCATTTAATGATCTTGTAAATCAAGGAATTATTGAATACCTAGATACATCAGAAGAAGAAAACATTTTCCTTGCAATGTATCCTTATGAATTAACAGAACATCATACTCATCTTGAAATTAACCCAATTAGTATTCTTGGTTTAATATCATCATTAGTTCCTTTTGGTAATTTCAGTCCAGGAAGAATGAATATTATTGGAACAAAGAACCAAAGACAAGCAATTGGTTTTTATGCTGCAAACTTCTCAGTTAGGTTGGACACAGATGTTAATTTATTAACAAGTCCTCAAATTCCTATTGTAACAACTTTAACAAATGAAATATGTGATTATGATAAACATCCTTGCGGACAAAACATAGTTGTTGCTGTGCTAAGTTATGAGGGGTATAACATGGAAGATGCAATTATTCTTAACAAAAGCTCAATTGACTTAGGATTTGCAAGAAGTGCATATTTTAGAATTGCTTCTTCAGAGGAACTAAGATATTCAGGTGGTTTAGTTGATGATATTTGCATTCCTGACAAAGAAGTAAAAGGTTATAAAACAGAAAATGATTATAGATTATTAGAAGATGATGGAATTATCTATCCTGAAGCAGGTGTTTCAGAAACAGATGTAATAATTGGAAAAACTTCTCCACCAAGATTCTTAAGCACAAGCGATGAATATAATTTAACAGCAAACATCAGAAGAGAATCTTCTATCACAATGCCTCACGCAGAAAAGGGTGTTGTTGATTTTGTTGTTATAACTGAAAATGAAGAAGGAAACAAGCTGGTTGCAGTAAGAATGCGTTCTTTAAAGATTCCAGAGATAGGTGACAAATTTATCAGCAGATATGGACAAAAAGGAGTTGTAGGCATGATAAAAAAACAAGAAGACATGCCTTTCTCAGCCTCAGGTATTATTCCAGACTTGATATTTAGTCCTTACAGTATACCTTCAAGAATGACTATTTCTCATTTATTAGAAATTATAGGTGGTAAAGCAGGTTCATTATCTGGAAGATTTGTTGATGGAACAACATTTAGTGCTGAACCTGAAAAAGAAATAAGAGCAGATTTATTATCCATGGGTTTTAGAGATAATGGTACAGAAACAATGTATAATGGTAGAACAGGTGAACAATTCAAAGTTAAAATTTATATTGGTAACATGTTTTATTTAAAATTAAAACACATGGTATCAAACAGGATCCAGTCAAGAGCAATGGGTCCTATTCAATTATTAACAAGGCAGCCAACAGAAGGCCGTGCTAAAGAAGGTGGATTAAGATTAGGAGAAATGGAGAAAGATTGTTTTGTAGCTCATGGTGCATCTTTATTATTAAAAGAAAGATTTGATAGTGATAGAACAATTGTTCCTGTTTGTGAAGAATGCGGATTAATAGCTGTTTATAATGAATTCAAGAACAAATCATACTGTTCTGTGTGTGGTGATGGTGTTGATATAAGCAATATTGAAATAAGTTATGCATTCAAATTATTATTAGATGAATTTAAATCATTAGGAATTTATCCACAATTACAACTAAAAAATAAATATTAGGTAGTTAAAATCGAAGATTTTAAATACCTCCAAAAATTTAAAATTTTTGATAGGTGAAAACATAATATGACAATAAATAGACATTCATTCAAAAAAGTAAATTCAATTGTTTTTGGAGTTTTGTCTCCTAAAATGATTAAAAAGATGTCTTCTGTTAAGATTGTTACTCCTGAACTTTATGATAAAGAAGGTTATCCTGTTGATGGAGGACTTATGGATATAAGGCTTGGTGTTATTGATCCTGGATTAAGGTGTAAAACTTGCGGTTCAAAACTCAAAGAATGTATTGGACATTTTGGATATATCGAACTAGCTCGTCCAACAATCCATTTTAAATTTGTTGCACAAATACTAAATTTATTACGAACAACTTGTAGAGATTGTGGAAGAGTTTTAATGAATCAGAAAGACCTTAAAATAAATTTAAAAAAATTAGAAAAATTAGAAACTTTATTTGGTCTGCAAGAAAGAAGAATTTTAACAAAAAAATTAATAACAAAAATAAGAACAGTTAACAAGTGTCCTCATTGTAGTGCTCGTCAACAAAAGATATCATTAGACAAGCCTACAACATTCCTAGAAAATGATAAAAGAATTTCTCCAATAGAAGTAAGAACAAGATTAGAAAAGATTCCTGATGAAGATTCCGAATTACTTGGTTTAAAACCAAAATTTATTAGACCAGAATGGATGGTTTTAACTCTTTTAGCTGTGCCACCAGTAACAATGCGTCCAAGTATAACATTGGAATCTGGTCAAAGAGCTGAAGATGATTTAACTCATAAACTTGGTGATATAGTAAGGATTAATCAGAGATTATTTGAAAATATAAATGCTGGTGCACCAGAAATAATTGTAGAAGATCTATGGGACCTGCTACAGTATCATGTAACAACTTTCTTTGACAACAAGGTAGCTCAGCTTCCACCTGCAAGACATAGGGGAGGCCAGCCTCTTAAAACAATCACAGAAAGGATAAGAAGTAAAGAAGGCCGTATAAGGCACAACTTAGCAGGAAAAAGAACAAATTATTCTTCAAGAACAGTTATTAGTCCAGACCCAATGCTTCATTTAAATGAAGTAGGAGTGCCATTTATTGTTGCAAAAAAACTTACAATTCCTGAAAGAGTTACAGAATGGAACATAGATTATTTAAAAAAGTTTGTTGAGCGAGGCACAAAAACTTATCCTGGTGCAAACTATGTAATAAGACCAGATGGAAAAAAGAAAACAATAACAGATGAGACAAAAGAGCAGTTATTAGAAGATATTCAACCAGGATTCATGGTTGAAAGACATCTTATGGATGGTGATATTGCAATTTTCAACAGGCAGCCAAGCCTGCATAGAATGTCTATGATGTGTCATAGGATAAAAGTTCTTCCTTATAAGACCTTCAGAATAAACCCTGCAGTATGTTTTCCTTATAACGCAGACTTTGACGGTGATGAAATGAATCTTCACATTCCTCAATCAGAAGAAGCAAGAGCAGAAGCTGAAATTTTGATGCTTGTTGAGACACAAATAGTTTCACCAGCATATGGTTTAAGTATTATAGGTTGTTTAATGGATTCAATTTCAGGAAATTATCTATTAACAAAGAGACTACAATATTCAAGAAAAGAAGCTATTGACATACTTTTCCAATCAGGGGTAGAAGATTTTTCAAGATTACCAGGTAAAAGCACAATAAATGGGAAAGAAATCTTTTCTGCAATCCTACCAAAGGATTTTAATTTTGAATCAGAAACAATATCCAATGAAAAAATCAAGATTAAAAAAGGAGACCTTGTTGATGGTCACCTTGATAGTATATCCATTGGACGTGGTTCTGGTCTTATGTTCAGAATTTTGCATAGAAAATATGGTGTAGATAAAACAGTTGATATTCTTGTAAAAACAACAAAGTTAGGTATAGAAATCTTACGTAGAATGGGCCTTACAACTGCAATCTCTGACACAGACATTCCAGTCAATGCATTACACAAGATTGAAGAAGCATTAGAAGACTCTTATAAAGATGTTAATAAATATATCAAAGATTGGAAAGAAAATAAGCTTGATGCATTACCTGGAAGAACTATTAAAGAAACACTAGAACTAATGATTTTAAAAAGATTAAATAAAGCAAGAGAAGATACAGGACAGATCGTGCTTGCTTCTGCTGATAGAAAATCTGGAACAGCAATCATGGCTGATTCAGGTGCTCGAGGTAAACCAGTTAATCTTGCCTCTATGGCAGGAACAGTAGGACAATTAGCTGTCAAAGGAAAAAGAATAAACAAAGGTTATTACCATAGAACTTTACCTATATTTAATAAACATGATTTATCACCTGCACCTCATGGATTTATAAGATCCAATTATAAAAAAGGCATGAAACCTGAAGAATTTTTCTTTGTAACAATGACTGGCCGTGACAGTTTAATGGATGTTGCTTTGAGAACACCTAAATCAGGTTATTTATACAGAAGACTTGCTAATGCAATGCAGGATCTAAGAGTAGAATATGATGGAACAGTTAGAGATGCATCTGGAAAAATAGTTCAATTCGAATATGGTGAAGATAGTATAGATGTTTCAAAATCAGAAAATGGCATATTAAATATTAAAAGTGTTTTGGAGGTTAGTAAATGAAGATTCCAAAAAAACTAAAAGAGGAAATTCCTGCACAAGTTCTTGAAAATTTTAAAAAAGAATTAGGCAAGGTATCTGAAAAAAAGTTCAGTAAAATGCTTGTTAATCTTAATAAGGCATATGGTGAAGTAAAAGTCGAACCAGGAGAATCTGTTGGTTTAATTAGTGCAGAATCTTTAGGAGAACCAGGTACACAGATGACTTTGGATACAAAACACTTTGCAGGTTTCTCAGAAATGGATATAAGCTCTGGTTTGCCTCGTGTTATAGAAGTTTTTGACGGAAGAAAAACAATCAAAACACCCTCAATGGAAATCTTCTTAAAATCACCTTATAACAAAGGAAAAGATATAAAGAAAATTGCACTTTCAATAAAAGAATTAAAACTTGCAGAGATTGTTTCAGAATTTATAATAAGTGTAGCAGATTCAGTCATTGAAATAATTCTAAATCCTGCTAAATTAAAAGAATTCCATCTTAAATCTGCTGATATTGCAAAAACAGTTAAAAAATCCACAAAAGGTATTACTGTTAAATTAAAAGACGATACTCTAATTTTAAATGTAAAAACAAAAGAAGATAGTCTTAACTTAATTTACAAAATCAAAGAAAAGTTAAAAGATCTTTATATTAGTGGTATTAAAAAAGTTTATCAAGTACTACCTGTTAAAATTGGTGATGAATATGTAATAAAAACAGCAGGAACTAACCTTGCAGAAATCTTATCACTAAAATATGTAGATACAGAAAGAACATTTTCTAATGATATTTATGAAGTTACAGAAGTATTAGGAATTGAAGCAGCAAGACAATTAATCATCAATGAAGCTTCCAAGGTGTTTGAAAACCAAGGAATAAATGTAAATGTAAGACATTTTATGTTGGTATCAGACACAATGACTCATTCAGGACAAATAAAAGGGATTACAAGATATGGTGTTGTTAGTGAAAAGTCAAGTGTATTAGCAAGAGCTTCTTTTGAAACTCCTATTAAACATATTATTGCAGCTGCATTACTTGGAGAAATAGATCAATTAAATTCAGTTATTGAAAATGTTATGTTAAATCAACCAGTACCTGTTGGCACAGGATTGCCTGGATTGGTCACAAAAATTAAGTAAGAGGGATTGAATAATGACAAAAGCAAAGTCTATGGGCAAAAACATTGAAGAAATAAGAAATGCACTTAAAAAGAATAACTTAGTTATTGGCTCAAAACAAACAATAAAGATGCTTAAACAAAGCAAAATTGAAAAGGTTTTTTTAACAACAAATTGTCCTGAGCAAGTAAGAGAAGACATTGAAAATTATTCAAAGATAAATAAAGTGGAATTAGTAAATTTAAGTTATCCTAATGATGAATTAGGGGTTTTTTGTAAAAAACAATATTCTATTTCTGTAGTTGGAATTCCAAAAGGTGCTTAATTTGATTAAAATAAAATATAATGTAGATGTTATGAAATTTATGTCTATCTTTGATACCATGACAAAAGCTAAACTAAAAGATTGTTTATTAATCGAGGATGTTATTTATTTTATTGTTGAACCAGCACAAATTGGTAAAGCAATAGGTAAAAAAGGGGTAAACATCAAAAGATTAAAATCATTATTAAAAAATAAAGAATTCAGGATTTTTGAATTTAACCCAAACATATTGCAATTTGTTAAGAATTTATTTTATCCAATACAGATAAAAGAGATTGAACAAAAAGATGATAAGATTATAATCACACCCCCTGATCATAAAACAAGGGGTTTATTAATTGGAAGAAGTGCTAAAAACCTAAGAAACTATGAACAAATCATTAATAGATATTTTAGTATTAAGGAAATAAGGGTTATTTGAGTTATTTCAATTTCAGATACATTTATACAATAAAAATTTAAAGAATTTTTAAGCATAAATGTACTAAAATTTTTTAAAAAAATTTCAGATACATTTATAAATAAAACAAAGTTTTTCTATTACAATGGGAAAGAAAACAAAAGGAATAAACGCAGCAAAAAAATTACACAAGAGAAGAGCTAAATCTAGGTATCTTGATAAAGATTACATGAAAAAAGTAAAAGGATTAAAAAAGATTTCAGACCCATTAGAAGGTTCTTCTCAAGCAAAAGGTATTGTTCTGGAAAAAGTACAGATAGAAGCAAAACAACCAAATTCAGCAATGAGAAAATGCTGCAGAGTGCAATTAATCAAAAATGGTAAACAGATTACAGCTTTTATGCCAGGAGACGGTGCTCAAAAACTAATTGATGAACATGATGAAGTAATGGTAGAATGCATTGGTGGAAAAAAAGGCAGAGCAAAGGGAGATATTCCAGGTGTCAGATGGCATGTTATCAAGGTTAATGATCAATCACTAAAAGATTTAAGAAAAGGTAAATTAGAAAAAGCAAGAAAATAAGGTTATGAAACTATTAAAATGACTGAAATAAAAGTATTCAACAAATGGGGCACAGAAGGAATCGAAGTAACAGATCCAGGTTTAAAACCCTATATTTGTTTAAAAGCAAAAATAGTTCCAAGAACAAATGCAAAACATATTAATAACAGATTCCATAAATCAAAATTATTTATTGTTGAACGTTTGATTAATAAGATTATGGTTCCTGGTCATAAAGGAAAAACTCATTTTAAATCATCTAGCCATATAACAGGAAAAGCACATACAGCTTATGACATTGTTGAAAGGGCATTTAACATTGTTGAGATGCGAACTAAAGAAAATCCTCTTAAAGTTTTTGTAAAAGCAATTGAAAATGGTGCACCAAGAGAAGAAATCATAACAATTGCATATGGTGGTGCTAATTATCCAAAAGCTGTTGAATGTGCACCTCAAAGAAGGGTTGACATTGTTTTAATACATATTTCTCAAGGCGCATATCATAAAGCATTCAACACAAAAAAACCAATTGAAATGTGTTTAGCAGAAGAAATCATAAATGCATATAAACTAAGTTCTCAATCAATTATTATTTCTAAAAAGCATGAATTAGAAAGACAAGCTGATTCTAGTAGGTAATTTTTCTAGTATATATTTTTCTTACTAAACACAAACTTATAACAGTAAAGTTTATATATATATATACTTTAAATTATAATATTAACTTATTTAACTTATAATATAGACTTACATTAAAATAAAAAGAGGGCTAATATATGAAAAAATCAATATTTTTCACTATCTTAAGTTTGATGATTCTTTCACTAGTTTATTTATTTGGCACAAATATTGGTACATTTAATGTAATCACAGGATTTGATACAGCTGCTTTAGATAATGCAGAGGTCACACCTTGTGGTTTAACAGACCAATTTACAAATGATTGTTTAGTAACAGCTTCTGAAACATGTCACAAAGCTAATCTAACAACAAACATAACTTCAGAAGTATTTGGTTTTTTTAATTTGACCACAATTAAGCTGCATAAAATACTTGGTTTAGAATCAGGAAAATGTGTGTTTTATTCTGGAATTTTGGATTTATACGGGCATTATACACCAGAAGCAAAAGAATTTTTAATAAAAGCAGCAGCTCAAAAAGGAATAAGTGAGAATGTATTCACACAAACAATAAATGATGTAGAAAACAGTTTTAATACAAGACTAGCTACATTAAAACAAGAAAACATAACTTGTAAATTTGACACAGACAATGATCCAAAAGATTTAACAGTAATGCTAAACAAATGGAAAGCAGGAAATATTGATTTAGGTGAAATCTCTTGCACTACAAATACTGACAACAAACTAGTATGCACTATACAAGATGATAATGATGATGGTAATTATGATTATGCAAATGCAGAATGTGAAGTAGATTCAACAGGAACCAAAATAAAAGACATTTTAACATCTCAACCACCAATCATAATAATAAATAATGTAAATAATAAAACATATCAAGCAGGATTACAGACAAAAAGAAAGATCTATGTAAATATTTCTATTAATGAACAAGGAAACTGCAGAATAAACACAAATGATACTGGTTATGACAATATGTCTATTGATTGTGAAACAAAACCAGACAATACTAAACTTTGTTCACTTGATTTAAAGACAACTGGCACACGTAATTTATATTTAACATGCAATGATAATTATGGAAACAATCATACATCTGCTGCCAAAACATTATCATTAGATGTAGAGCCAGTGCATAATATGGTTATTACAAAATTTGATAGCCAAACCTCTGGAGCTTTTAAAACAGATAAATTAGTTCATAACCTAAACCTGCAGATTAGCAGTACTTCTCCATGCAGTGTGTGCAGAATATCAAATGAAAATAAAAAATACAGTGATATTACAAATCCTACAAACTGTAAATTTGACGGATTCATAACAGCCTGCAATTCTATGGGTAGCACACTCAAAGCAGGAAGAAGATTCAAATGTCAATATACAGAACCAAATGAAATACAAAACAAAGAAAACCCAAATGGTGATTATGCATTATTTCTTGTTTGCAAATCTGTTCAAGACAGTTTAGAAACAATAAAAGTTATTAATTATACAATATACATACCAGTCCCAGACTACACTGATCCAAGAATCACAAGTGTTAATCCAAAAGATCTAAAAAATGATACTACAAAATTAACATGGAACACAGACGAAGACAGCAACTCAACATTATTCTACGGCAAAAATCAGTCAATGTTTGACAAGACAATAAAAACAAGTACATATAAAAAAGCACATTCAATAGAATTAACAAATTTAAAACCAAAAACAGAATATTTCTACAATATTACAGTATGTGATAAAAGTAATAATTGTAATTATAATAATGGTACATTTAAATTTACAACAAAAAAAACACCAAAAGATACAGATTCTCCAGTTATATACAACCATTCATTTCTAAAAGAGACAAACACATCTGTATTAATATCATGGACAACAGATGAAAACAGTATATGTAATCTTATTTATGGTATAAACAAGACAAATATGAGCTTGACAGTACAAAAGACAACATTTGCAAAGTCTTATAAAATAAACTTGTCAAATCTTAACAAAAATAAATTTTATTATAAGATGAATTGTAGTGATTTCTGGAATAACTCAATTGTAAGCAAGAGGTATGACTTCACATTATCACCTCCGGGATCCTGTTCATTTGAATTTGTATGTGGTGATTGGTCTGAATGTGTTGATGAAGTTCAGATAAAGACCTGCAAAGACAAGAAAAAGTGTAAAAAAGATACAAAACAAACAAGACCTTGTGAAGAACAAGGTGGTGATAGTACATTAGGAGGAACTGCAAATGCAACAACTGACCAAAGTACAACCACAACAACAGGAGATGACCAAGACATTGATGTGGATAAAGATAAATCATATATGGGATTAGTTATTTTGCTAATAATTTTTATTATTATCATCCTAGGATTCGGTGCAACATATTTCATATATGAACAAGGAAAACTTCCACAATTAGATCCAATAATGGAAAAAATAGGTTTATTAAAATTACCAAAACCACCTAAACCAAGCAAACCAATAAAAATAGATCCATTAAAAGCTTATATCCTGGAAATGCGAAAACAAGGCTATTCAAAAGATCAAATATATCACAATCTTATTAATCATGGCTATAGGCCTGACCAGATTAATAAGTATTTTTAATTATTTGTAATTAAATTAAATAAAAAAAAGAATTAATCATTCATCTTCGTCTTCTTCATCACTTTCTCTTCTAATCACTTTCACAGCATCCATACTAACTGTGATAGGAATTGGAACAGCTGATTCAAGTAATTCAACAACAACTTCTTCTTTTTGTGTATCTATTCTAGTGACTTTTGCATTTTCACGCTTAAAAGGCCCAGAGATTAATTCAACAATATCATACTTCTTGATATTTATTTCTCTTTTTACTTGCTCAAGCATGTGCTCAATTTCTCTATAATCAATTGTTTTAGGTAAAATACCTCTAGCATAAGGAACATTAAAAGCAGCTCTTTCAGCTTCTGATCTTGACAATGCTTCAAGAAAGATATAACCACGCATACCATGCGGCCTTATTATTGAATAAACTTCTATCACTTTTTTAACAACATTTGAACTAACAAAGTCCATTACTTGATCTTCTCTATTTGCAGTTGTTCTAAGAGCAAAAATTAATGGTTGTCCTGCTTGTTCTTGTTGTTCTTTTTCAGTCATATTATTTCCACCTAATTACCTAAACATTTATCATTTTTACAAAAGTTGCAATTATCATTACTAAAAAACCAATCAAACCAATCAATATCATGCCTAATCCAGACACTTTCATAATTGTCTTAAATTCCATTGAAGTTGGTTTTTTTGTAACTATTAATACTCTTTTACATTCAGTTAAAAACCTTTTAAATTTTGTCCATAATGTCATGTTCTAATATATATTTTCTAGTGTTATTTATAAATATTTGTGTTTTTTATATATACATAGTGTCTAATAGTGTATAATAGTGTCTACTCAACAAACTCAATACCCAGCTCTGATTCCATTGCTTTTTTCTTCTTAGTAACTCCTACCCCTTCTGATTCATCTTCTTCTTGATCTTTGCCAAATATCTGTGCAGATCTTACACCTGTTATTATCAACATTGCTCTTATTGTTCTATCAAAATCTTCATAAATCTGTGCTCCCCATATAATCTTAGCATCATCATCAAGCCTTCTTGAAACAGATTCAACAACATCTTTTGCTTCTTCTAGTGTCATATCTGTACCACCAGCAATATTAATTAAAGCACCTGTTGCTCCACTAATATCAACATCTAATAAAGGATTTTCAATTGCTCTTTCAACAGCTTCTAATGATCTATTTTCTGAATCACTTTCTCCAACACCAATAAGAGCTAAACCTCCATTACCCATTACAGTCCGAATATCTGCAAAATCAAGATTAACTAGTCCAGCTTTAGTAACTAATTCAGCAATTCCTTTTACAGCATTTGTTAATATTTCATCAGCAACTTTAAAAGCAGTATGCAATGGCAGATCAGGTGCTAATTCAAGTAATTTATCATTAGGTATTACTATTAAAGTATCAACATTATTTTCAAGTCTTTCCAAACCATAGATAGCATTCTCATACCTTCTATGTCCTTCCATATTAAACGGCATTGTAACAATACCAACAGTCAGAGTACCCATTTTTCGGCATAGTTCTGCAATTACTGGTGCACTGCCTGTTCCAGTACCACCACCTAAACCACAAGTAATAAAAATCATATCAGCACCTGCAACAGCATCTTTTATCTCACGTTCACTTTCATGTGCTGCTTCTTCACCTTTTTTAGGTATTGAACCTGCACCCAAACCCTTAGTTGTTTCTCTTCCAATCAAGATTTTTTTATCAGAAACAGTGTATAATAAATCTTGTGCATCTGTGTTCACAGCAATAGAATCTGTTCCTTTGATACCAACTTCATTTATCCTATTCAAAGTATTATTACCAGCTCCTCCACAACCAACAACCTTAATTTTTGCTTTTTGTATTGATAACAAAGATTCAAGTTCTGTATCAATATCTTGTTGTTTTAAAACAGAATTTGTTTGAGGAATTGGCTCTTCAAAACTTACATCTTCTGTAACCATTTTTATTTCGTCTGACTCTTGTGGTCCGACTTTTTCTATTTGTTCAATTTCTTGTACAGCTTTAATAAAAGTTTCCATGCTACCCACCTATTACCTTTTTTATTATTAATAATAAATCTGTCCTCTTTTTTTATCAGCTTAATATGTTAGTATACCATCAGCCTATTGACTGTTGGTTCTTTACATTATAATTATGTATCAGTTGTTTCTGATTTAGCAGTTTTATCTTCTTGCGCTTTGTTTTCTTTTGTTTTTGCTTCTTCTTTTTCTTCTGGTTTTTTACTTTGTTCTGTTTCTTTATTTACTTTTTCTTCTTCTTTTTTACTTTGTTCTGTTTCTTTATTTACTTTTTCTTCTGGTTTTTTACTTTGTTCTGTTTCTTTATTTACTTTTTCTTCTTCTTTTTTACTTTGTTCTGTTTCTTTATTTACTTTTTCTTCTTCTTTTTTACTTTCTTCTTTCACTTCTGTTTTCACTTCTTTCTTCTCTTGTTCTTCAACAAACACAATTTTACTAATATCATCAATTAATCCCGTTAATTTGTCACTTATTTTATCTTTTGAGTCTTTTATTATATTAAAGTTTATTTTCTTGATAATAACTTTTGCAGTACTATCTTTAATTTCAATTTTTTCAGGCTTAAAACCAAACTCTAACAAGATAAATGATTCAATTTTTTTAACATTGTCTGTGATTAATTTATTAATCTTAACTATGTAAACAAGATCTTTACTAGACAAAGGATGGTTAAAATCAACAATAACCCTTCCACCTGTAACAGTTCTGATTACTCCAACAACTCCATCAATATTAACTTGTAAACCAGGCATTGGCTGAATATTTTGTTTTTTAAACACTCTAGTAGGAACTATTTTCAGAAGTTTTGCACTTTTCTTGCCAAAAGCTTGTTCAGCTTTTATATCAAATGTATATTCCTTATCAACTTCTTTACCTATTATTTGCTGATCTAAACCCTTGATCAACTGTCCTTGACCAACACAAATAACAAGTGGCTGATATTTCATTTGTTCATTATAAATATTATTATCTTTTGCAGTTTTTTCATTTGTTGTATCAAATATTAGGTCCTCTTCTTTTGTTTTACCAGTATAATCAATTTCAATGAAATCCTTATCTTTTATTGTCATTTTTACCTCTCACTTCTAACATATTAACATAAATAGAAGTAAATATGGAGTTCTATAGTATATATATAAAGTTATCGGACAAATATAACACATCCCTTACAAAATACAAGGATTATCACGGTTTTTTCTTGTTTATCCATATAAACCTTACAACCACACTCAATCTAAACAATAGTTAGGATATGTATAGACTATAACATATATGTTACTGTATAGTGACCATGCATAGAAAGCTTTATAAAGTATATTTCACCCCTAAACACTAAAACAAAGGGGTGACAAGTTTGGGGTTTGATTCAATTTGTCAAAAAAATACAAAAGATTATTATACGCACTTCCTTTGTCAATTGCTTTAGTTTTTAGTTCTATAGGTGCAAAAGCTGATGATAATTCAGAAAGACAGAGACAATTACAAAAAAAACATGATGAATTACTTCATAAGGTTCAAAATACAAATGTTCCTGATATTGAAAATTATGTAAGATATATAAATTACCATAATAAGACAGGAACTTATTTTCCAAATCAAATTCCTATTTCTAAATTAGATAATAAAACAGATGAACTTGTTTTAAGAGCTTTTGTTGATGATTATTTAAATCAAAAAAAATATTATCAAGATAAAAAACAAAAAAAGCCAGTAGATAGACATGAAAAACCTTGGGAAAGTGATTCAAATATTGGCAACAATACTGGTTATTTCTTAGGGGCTTTTTCCACTAAAGATTTGAAAAGACCATTATCTGAATTATGTGAATTAAGGATTCCAAAAATACATTATCAAAGTACAGAATTAATTTCACCAGGTCATACTTTAGAACAATTACTTGGTAAAGAACAAGAAACAAAGATATATGAAATAAGTGCATTACATTTAAGAGATTATCTTAATAAGATTTCTCAGTTAAGAAACAAAGATCCTTTATTACCTAAACCTGATAAAGAAATTGGAACATCAGTAGCACATTTCTTTATGTCGTGGACAGGTAAAAAATCATTAGGTGAACAATTAAACAGGATAAGTGTTACAAAATATGAAAATGGATATACACTTGAATTACAACCTTTAGCAATAAGTAAAAGAGGCAAACAAGATTATGATTCTAAAGTACTTATTGCATCTGGTGATGTTTCTAAACTAAGTTTAATTATGAAATGTATCAAAGAAGTAGAACCAGAACCTTTTGCACAGATTCCAACTAAGTATGAAAGATTTAAAAAAGCTATGTATGCTTTGATAGGTACTAAAATTATGACTTGGTTTATGAAAAAAAATTAAGTTTTTGCTTTGATTTCTATTTTATTTTCAGTTTCTAGTTTGGCTTCAACAAGCTCTTCTCTTTTAGCTAATACAATCTCAATCTCCCCAAAATGATTTTCCTGGTTAAGATCTATTTTTCTTTGATTAGTTAGATGAAGAAGAGGAATAAAAGTAAAGACTTTGTCTTCTTTACTAGCCTCATCAGGAAGCAATCCTGAAAAACTTAATTTATTTTTACCACCAGACACCTTTAAAAAAAACATTTTTATTCTTCCATAAACATCTCTTATTACTTGCGTTATATCTATTTTCTTCTCTGGTAATTCTATGTCTGGTTCATCATTTACATGCCTTACTGCTCTTCTTTTTTTAACATCCATTGCTTTTTCCAAAGACCCAATTAAATCATAAATAGAAACTTTTCTTGTTCTTGGTTGAGGTGTTCTTGGTATTAGCTTTATAAATTCTCCAATCCCTTGTTTTCTATGATGTTTAAAAAAATCATTCCATTCTTGTAAATAAGACACATCATATTCTGGTTCGTCAACAGACGCAAACAATGCATCTAAGTTATCTAAATCTTTACCAACCAATCTTCTAGACTTTATCCTTAAAAGAATTGCAGCTGCTAATACAATCTTTCCACTCAGTTTAAAATCAAGTTCTTTTAATCTTGTTAACATGTCTAGATATCTTTTTGTTATAAGTGTCACATTAATATCCCATGGATCCATCTTCTCTGTCTTTACCAAATCATATAGAATAGTCTGCCAAGTAATCTCTTCTTCTTTTATTAGCATGTCAAAGATTTTGTTTTGAGTCTCTTGGAGTGATTGTGTCATATTTATAATTAAATTGATAGAATATATAAATGTATTGCAAACCTCAGATTTGTAGACATTTATGCTTAAAAATCTCTTGGATTTTTATTGTATAAATCTTACTCAACAAACTCTATCTTTTTTATTTTATTCCCATCAACATCAACAACAACATACTTTCCTTCATAACCAGCGCCTGAGTTAATACATATTACTCCATTCAACCTAATCTTTGCAAAGTGTTCATGCATGTGCCCACCCACACAAAACAATATTTTTTTATTAAACTTTTCAATAATCTTTCTAGTTACTAAAGAACCAAAATGTTTTCCATATGCAGGTGACTTTTTCCAAGTGATTTTGTCTATCTTGGTATTATGCGGGACATTATGGCTTAAGAAAATTGTGAATTTTTTTGACTTTTTGAATAATTTTGTTGTTTTTCTTAATTGTTTAATATATTCCTTTTTTCTTTTTATTAATTCTTTTTTTGTTAAACCTTTTTTGTATTCTTTTAATTGTGGTACTTCAGGTGATGAGTTAATTCCATACCCTATAATATTAAACTTGCCAAACTTTACAAGTTTATTATGACAATTTTTTACATTTTTCAAATTTTTTATTAAAGATTTATTATAATAATTTATAGATTCCTTTTTCCAACCATGTTCTTTTGAACAATAATCCCCATTTCCAGGGATAATATAAACTGGTATGTTATAATTATCTAATTTATTAAGAATCTGTTTTCCTGTTTTTAGGTCATTTTTAATTAAATTCCATGCTTTTTTTTTACCTATTAAATCAAACCATTGTGTTTTTAATTGAGGATCTTTTTTCTTCATAAATAAGATTTTCATCTTATAAACTCTTGTTTTTGCATCACAAAAATCACCGCAGCTAACAATAGCATCACAATTTTTCAAATCCTGTTTCTTTATTCCTTTGAAAGTGCCATGAAGGTCTCCTATTAGGATGAGTTTCATTATATACTCTAAAAGAGATGAATAATTTATAAAGGTAATGCCTAAATAAACACCCTTATCACATACAGAAATTAGAGTAGCAAACAACGCTATATATACATATAAAATACAAGCATTTATAAATAGGAGTTGAATTATAGTCTATATTAACATTTAGGAGGTTAAACCAATGGAAGGAACAGTAAAATTTTTTAATGAAAGAAAAGGTTTCGGATTCGTTATTGATGATGAAACTGGAAAAGATTTTTTTGTACATCAATCAGCCTTAGATGAAGGTGTTGTATTGCGTGATGGCGATAAAGTTACATTTGATGTAGAACAAGGAGATCGTGGACCAAAAGCAGTTAATGTAAAATTAGTTTAATAATAAAACTTATTTCTAAGTTTATTTTTTAAATTATTTGATTGATTTGTGTTAGTTTTTATTCTTTTTTTTGTTTTCTTTATTTTAATTTATATTAGTTTTTATTATTTTCTATAGTAATTATAATAGAAATATATCTTTAATCTAAAAATAAAGACTGCGGCAGCCGAGACTTTCGATGGAGGCCAATAAATTGAATTAGTGCATTTAGAATACACCTTGGACCAAAGTTTGAGCCACATTTCGAATTTTCGAATACTCAGCCTTTGAGAGTATTTCTCGAATTGCAACCGTGGCAGGGTTGCGTCCTCTATGGCGATCCTTATTTTCAGTGTGGGACTAAGTGAGCATAGCGAGCGCATGTCGCACTATCCCAATCGATCCTGATAAGGATCGTAGCCATTAGACTACTGCCGCATTAGATAAATATAAATGCCACAAAATCATTGCATGGGTCTGGCCGGACTCGAACCGGCGATTAACGCCTATCTTTTCCTAATGGAATGTAAGGGCGCTGTCATAGCCACTAGACCACAAACCCAATTATATATAGAAAACAAACCACATATATAAAAAGGTTACTGTAAAAAGCTTTATATATTGTCTTGTTTTATTCTTATTATCATGTACACACTAAACCTAAACCCAACACTACTTGAACTCGGACAATTAGAAATAAGATGGTATGGTTTGATATATGCATTTGGTTTTATCTTATTTTATTTGACAATGTATTATGTTTCTAAAAAGAATCTTATTGAAAATCTAGATAAGAATAATGTTGACAATTATGTTTTATACATAATTCTTGGTGTTGTTATCTGTGCAAGGTTTTTTGACTTTGTATTTTATAATTTTAAAACAATATTTACAGATCCATTAGAGATTCTAAAGATCTGGCACGGTGGACTAAGTTTTCATGGAGCATTAATAGGATTTATTCTTGGCACATGGTTATTCTGCAAAAAATATAAAATCAATATCTGGAAAACATTAGATGTTTCAGCCATTGTTGTAATTTTTGCTGTAATGCTAGGCAGAATTGGAAACTTAATTAATGCAGAATTAATTGGAACCCCATTTAATGGATCATGGTGTGTTATATTTCCAAACTATGATACAGTTTGTAGACACCCTTATCCAATCTATGCAGCTCTATCCCATTTATTATTGTTCTTATATTTAATCTTTTTACTTTACAAAAACAAAGAGAATATCAAAGACTATCTGGGTAAGAGGAATTTAACAATTAGTTTTTTCATAGGTTATGGAATCTTAAGAATAATTACAGATATATGGAAAGTTGATAATATAGTACTAGGAATCAAGACAGGACAATGGTTAAGTTTGGTAATGGTCTTGATTGGTATTTTATTAATTATATTCAACAAAAGAAAACAAAAACCTTTATAAACAAAGATATTTCCTTTTATATTGTTACGGGCCTGTAGCTGAGTCTGGCCAACTTTATCAAGTTGGATCAGGATGGCGCGACATTGCGTTCGCTCTTCTCACTTCAGTCCCGCAATAAAACATCGGGCCTGTAGCTTAGTCTGGTGGAGCGCCGGTCTTATATGGCAGTGTTCCCAACAACTGGCTTAAGTTAGCCGGTGGTCGTGCGAGGATAACATTATCAGTGTTGTTCCACGAATTCAAATCGCGCCAGGCCCATTTTTTTTAAGAAACATCAAAAATACAGAGTATTTTTGTGGCTTTGAAATTCCATAAGAATTTCAAAAGGTTTTTAAACAAATATCAAATAATTTAAATATACTGCCCCGTTGGTGTAGTCCGGCCAATCATCTTGCCCTTTCGAGGCAAGGACTCGGGTTCAAATCCCGGACGGGGCATTTATTATTCTCAATCATAGATAACTTTTTAAGTGCAATACGAATTCTCAGTTTATTAAAACAAAAATAGGTGATAAACATAAAAAACAATATTATAGGCATTGGCAACCCCTTGCTAGATTTTATTATAGAAGTTGATGACAATATACTTTTAGATATTAATCTGAACAAAGGAGAGATGCATCTTATTGATAAAAAGAAAAGTAAAGAAATTCTTAGTAAATTAGAAGATTATAAAGTAAAAACTGCACCAGGAGGAAGTTCTGCAAACACTTTGGCTGGAGTCAGTGTTTTAGGAGGAACTTCAATTTTTATAGGCAAAATCGGCAATGATTCTTATGGCCATATTTATGAACAAAAGACTGTAAAAATAGGCACAATCTCTAGATTATCAAAACAGGATTCAGAAATAACAGGGCATGCAATAACTTTAATAACTCCTGATTGCGAAAGAACATTTGCAACCCATCTTGGAGCAGCATTACATCTAAAATCAGAAGATATTATTGAAGAAGATATAAAAAGCAGTGAAGTACTACATTTAGAAGCATACCAATTAGAAGATCAAAATCTTAAACAAATGGTTATACATGCTGTTAACATTGCAAAAAATAATAATATCATGATTTCTATTGATTTATCAGATCCTGCTTTAATAAAACGAAACTTAGAATTTTTTAAACAATTTGTAAAAGAGAATATTGATATAATATTTGTTAATGAAACAGAGGCAACAGCTTTTACAAACAAAAGCCCAGAACAGGCTTTGCACGATTTGTCAGAACATTGTAAAGTTGCAGTTGTGAAATTAGGTGAACATGGCAGTTTAATAAAAACTAACAACAAAACATACAAAATACCTGTTTACAAAACAAATGTAGTGAATACAAATGGCGCAGGTGATATGTATGCAGCAGGAATTCTTTATGGGATCACAAACAATATTGACATGGAAAGAGCAGGAAACATAGCTAGTTATGCAGCTTCGCTTGTTGTTGCAAGTTCTGGTGCAAGAATTGATGATGATAAAATAGTAAAATTAAATGCATTTGTAAATAAAAAAACAAATAATGATAAAACTGAAGTAAATGAAAATGATAAAAATATAATCAATAATAAAGAAATTATAAAAAACAATGAAGAAAAGGTGATACATATGAATGAAACTGAAAATTACAAAATAAAAGACATTTATTTAGCAGACTTTGGTAGAAAAGAAATAGAAATTGCTGAAAAAGAAATGCCTGGACTTATGGCTACTAGAAAAAAGTATGGACCAAATAAACCACTTGCAGGAAAAAAGATAATGGGTTCATTACACATGACAATACAGACAGCTGTTCTTATTGAAACTCTGGTTGAATTAGGGGCAGACGTAAGATGGGCTTCATGTAATATTTTTTCAACACAAGATCATGCAGCAGCTGCAATTGCTAAAACAGGAGTACCAGTGTTTGCATGGAAAGGCGAGACATTAGAAGAATATTGGGATTGCACATTAAAAGCATTGACTTGGCCTGATGGTTCTGGACCTGATCAGATTGTTGATGATGGAGGGGATGCAACTCTTATAATACATAGAGGATATGCTGCTGAGAATAACTCTTCCATACTTGATGAACTAACAGATAATGAAGAATTAAAAATCATTAATAATGTTCTTAAAAAAGTTTTACAAAAAGATCCTCAACATTGGCACAAAGTTGCAGAGAAAGTTGTTGGAGTTTCAGAAGAAACAACAACAGGTGTACACAGATTGGTACAAATGCAAGAAAAAAATGAACTTTTGTTCCAAGCAATAAATGTTAATGATTCTGTAACAAAATCTAAGTTTGACAATGTATATGGGTGTAGACATTCATTAACAGATGGTATAAAAAGAGCAATGGATGTATTAATTTCTGGAAAGACTGCAATGGTATGTGGTTATGGAGATGTTGGTAAAGGAAGTTCTGAATCATTAAAACAAGAAAAAGCTCAAGTAATGGTCTCAGAAGTTGATCCAATATGTGCTTTGCAAGCTTGCATGGCTGGAATTAAAGTTACAACTGTTGAAAATGCATTACCTTATGCAGATATTTATGTAACTACCACTGGAAATAAAGATATAATTACAGCAGAGCATATGAGTAAAATGAAAGATCAAGCTATTGTATGTAACATTGGTCATTTTGATAATGAAATTCAAGTGGCTAAGCTTGAATCATGGCCAGGAATTGTAAAACAAGAAATCAAAGGAAGTGAGTGTCCTGTTCATAGATACACTTTTCCAGACGGACATTCTATTTATTTACTAGCTGAAGGAAGACTAATTAATCTAGGATGTGCAACTGGCCATCCTAGTTTTGTTATGAGCAATTCTTTTACTAACCAAACAATTGCACAGATTGATATTGCAAAGAATACTGATAGAAAAATAGGTGTTTATATGCTTAGCAAAGAACTTGATGAAGAAGTTGCAAGACTGCATCTTGATAAACTTGGTGCTAAATTAACTAAATTAACACCTGAACAAGCTGCTTATATTGGTGTAAAAGTAGAAGGTCCATATAAACCAGAACATTATAGGTATTAAAAAAAATTGGAAAATTTAGTTTAGAATTCTTAAAAAAACCAACCCCACCCCATTGCTGGGGTAGAGGTGTAAAGGTTTTTAGTCCTTGCCTAAGTGTTGGAGTTTGTAGGGGGTTTGAAAGAAACAGAAAGGCAAAAACCATTTATGAGTATAAATGTAATAAAACTGCAGTGAAACAAAGTTCACTGCAGCTTTAATAATAATCTACCTAACTATCTCTATACCTAATTCGCGGCTAATTTGTTCTGATTCACGATTAGGTCTTCTGTGGTCTGCTTTTCCAAGTATCCATGGTGATTTAACACCAGTGATTATTGTCATTACTGTTAATTTGCCTTTCATACTGTCAAGGATTCTTGCTCCCCAGATAACATTTGCATCATCGTCTAATGACTCTGTTACTAGTTCTCCTACTCTGCTTACTTCGTCTAAAGTCATGTCTGGTCCACCGCATACATGAATTAATGCACCTGTTGCACCTTCATAACTAATGTCTAATAAAGGATTACTTAAAGCACCTTTAACAGACTCTTCTACTCTGTTATTTGTATCTGAGCATCCTACTCCGATTGCAGCTACTCCGCCTTGTGTCATAATTGCTTTTACATCTGCATAATCTAGGTTTACAAGACTAGGTACAGCGATTGTTTCTACAATTCCTTTAATCATTGTAGAAATTAGTTCATTTGCAACAGCAAAAGCTTGCTGTATTGGTAAGTTTCCAGCAATTTGAACTAACCTATTATTATCAATAACAATAACAGTATCTGAGACTTGTCTTAATTGTTGCAGACCGAATTCAGCTTTATCTACTCTTGCTCTCTCAATGTTAAATGGCATTGTTACTGTGCCAATTACAATTGCACCTGCATCTTTAGCAGTCTGAGCAATCACACTAGCTGAACCAGTTCCTGTGCCACCTCCCATTCCTGCACAAACAAAGACCATGTCAGAACCTTTGACAGCTTCTTTAATCTCTGAAATACTTTCTTTTGCAGCTTCATTTCCTTTTTCAGGAAAACCACCACATCCTAATCCACGTGTTAAATCACGTCCAATTAGGAACTTTCTATCAGCATCACTTATATTAATATGCTGCTGATCAGTGTTACAAGCAACAATCTCAGCTCCTTTAACACCTTTTCTATATAACCAGCTAACCATATTATTACCAGCACCACCAGTACCAATAACTTTTATATTTGCTTGGCCAATCTGCATGCCATCTAATTGTTTGCCTGCATTATTCATTGCGTTTTCTACGATAAAATCCATATCGTTTCACCCCTCATGTTTTTTTTATTTGATCTTTCGAATTTACTTAACCAATGTTTTTTTGTTGTTATTTTGTGCTTATTATATTTTTGAAAGTATATTTTAAAGCACCACAACACTTATATATTAGTTCGTAGTTAATTCTACTTAGAATTCGCCAAAATTCGATAAATATTTTCGCCAAATATTTAATTGTTCGCCAAAACAATTAATAAGTGGTTTTCCGCCAAAACCCTTAATTCTATATATTTTTATGTTGAACTAATATTTAAATCTTTTGTTTATTGAACATATGCTTCTTTGCTTAAAACTTTTAAATTTCTAATTTTATCGTCGACAAAATTAATTTTTCATTTTAGATTTTTCATCTGAAATTAAGTTTTCACTATAAAATGAAGAACAAAAAGAGGTGTTTTTAAAATACTTTTTATATATGAAAATAATGTTTTTAAGGGTTTTTTTGATTAAAGGTTTTTAGCTGAAATTTGTATTCTCATGAATATAAATGTTTATAATAAAACACAGGCTAGTGATATTACTGGAATGAGTAAAAAAGCTTTTGACATAAGAGATCATACATTAGGTAGAAGATATTTGAACTTCTTGACAACAACAATTGGCAGATCTGAGAACACAAAAATAAGTTATATGACTCATGTTTATGATTATTTTGCTCATTATTTTATTGAGTCTTTTGAAGCTCCGCTTTATTATGCTCCGATAATACTCTTTATAACTGATAAATTCTATGCAAATGATTCTAAAAAATTAGAAATTGCAGATATTGTTAGAATTGAGTATCAAAAATATAAACAAGATAATCAAATAACTAATGGTTTTGAACAAGAGAAAGCAATAGTATTATACCATGGTCCAAAATTTTTTAATGTTGTGAAAAAAGGGGATGTAATTTGTGTTAATTTAAACAAACATGGAGTGTTTGAACATAGAAAGAAAAAATATATTGAAATAAGGAAATTATACAAAAATATTGTAAATGATGTTTTATTTGAATTTGATCATATAATACAAAAGCCTTTTTTGGACATTATTTTTAGTTTTGATAAAATCAATGAGATAATGAACCATTGGGCATATGATCATGGTAACAGTACAAGAACCTTATGTAGTAAAATTTGGGCATTGCGTAATTTTCTTGGTTTTTTAGAAGATTCTAATTTGTTGTCTACACATGTTGATAAATTATTAGGTAAGATTCCTAAATATAAAAAAACTCATAAACCTTTTCTTGACTTTGTTCTTTTTAATGGTTTACTGAATATTGTTAATACAAAGAATAGTATTTATGAAATTAGAGATGAAGCAATCATGAGGCTTGTATCTGTTGCACCATTAAGAGTAAGTGAGATGGATATTTTATTACAACATATTGATCATAGAACAAATGAAATATATGTCCCTAGGATAAAAGGTGATAGAGATAGGACAATTTGGTTAAGTGATAAGGCAATGAATTATCTTAATAAATATCTAGAAGTAAGGCCAAGATTTAATCCTAAACCAGGTCATGAGCAATTTTTATTTATTAATTACCGAGGTAAGAGATTAAATCAAAAATCATATAATAGACTTTACCAAGAGTTACAAGAAAAAGCAGGTTATAATACTAGGCACAGTTTTCATACTATAAGAAAAACACTATCAACAGAGTTAGCTGTTAAGGGTGCAAGTAATATTTATGTAACTCTTTTCTTAGGTCACAAATTATCAGAAGATATAAGAGACTATGTTGATATTTCAGCAATTCCACACAAACTAATCGTAGAAAGTTATTTAAGTGAATTATAATTATTATATTTCTATGACACTAAACATCATAGGAATCGGACTAAACAATCACAAAGACATAAGTCTGCGTGGCTTAGAATTAATAAAAGAAAGTGATTTTGTATACTTAGAATTCTACACATCTAAGCTAAGCTGCAGCATAGAACAATTAGAAAATCTGTATGGAAAAAAGATAATAGTCGCAAATCGTGAATTGGTAGAAACAAAACAGCCATTTTTAGAACAAGCAAAAACAAAAAAAGTGAGCTTACTCATTATAGGTGATGTGTTTTCAGCAACAACTCATATGACAATCATGATGGATGCTAAAAAACAAGGAATCAAAGTAAATATAATTAATAATGCGTCTGTATTAAATGCAATTGGGATAATTGGCTTGGAATTATACAAATTCGGAAGAATAACAAGCATCCCATTTCATAATGAAAATGTAAAAGCTCCAATCAAAGCTCTAAAAGATAATCAATCAATAAACCTTCACACATTATTCTTGCTCGACCTAGATCCTCTTAATAATGCTTATTTATCTATAAAACAAGCCTCAGACTACTTAATAAACAACAAAGTCTCAAAAAACACCTTAACAATTGCCTGTGCAAGGCTTGGTGGAGATGACTTTGTGATTAGAGTTAATACTCTAGAAAAGATTAGTGATTATATCTATGGTTCTTCACCATATTGTTTAATAATTCCATCAAAGACAATGCATTTTATTGAAGAAGAAGCATTGGAACAATGGAGATAATATAACAAAATTTTTAGTTAAATTTATAAAGAATTTACATCTTTTCTTATTTACATAGCCCGGTGGTGTAGCTGGCCAATTTCCTGATAAAGGAAGGTCATTCATCGTGCCCTTTGGAGGCATGGACCGCGGTTCGAATATCACTAAATTCATGTTTGGTGGAAAGAAAATCGAAAATCCGCGTCGGGCTATATTTTATTTTCTTTATACATTAATTTCTAACTAACACTAACACCTAACTCATCAACATTATCACTCTCATCCTTCTCCTTAACCAAATTATCAGGATCAATTGTCAAGACCATTGTATAAGAACCAGAGTTTTCATAATTACCCATAGAATATACAACAGCAGATTCATCAACACGTAATGTCAAGTCTTCTGAACTTTGAGGATTAGACAGACCACCGCCAGTGTCCAATTGCCACTTAACATTCTCTGCAATTGTATCACCACTGTTCTTTATCTTAAACTTAACAACAACAATTTTGTTAAAATAAGTTTGAACATTAAAATCTTCAATAACTAAGTCAGGCTTTAGATTAGGTATTGAAATAAACTCACACACAGCTTGACATGTTCTTGCTCTTCTACAAAGATTATATGTATCGTCACGACCATCATCACAATCATCATTACTCATGCATTCCATGTTACATGATGTGGGTTTATGTTTGCAATATGAATTGCAAGTCTTTGGTAAAAAGCAAATATCTTTAGTACTTGCATTATTATCATCACACCCTGAATTACTCTTACATTCCACATTGCATGGTTCATTCTCACACCTTGCATTGCACTTGCCAGGATAAATACAAAAGTCTTTGGTGTCAGGCTTATTATCATTGCAATTAGCATCTGTTATACATGCAACACTGCACTTTCTTAGTTTTTCTGATAATAAAAATTCTTCTGTAGGCGGCACATAAACATAATCAAAATTATTTCCACCTACAGAACATTCACACCTAAATTGGAAATTATCTTTATCACATTGTGTTGTATATCCATTAGTTGTAAAACTGCATGAATCTGTACAACTTGTTACTTGCTCATCAAAATAATAATCGCCTTCTTTAGTTGTATAATCTTTTGATTGGACTTTAAAAGGAATTATTTGATTAAACTGCATCTTGAAATATGCAAAAGGATTTGCATATTTTTGTTTACCATCTAATTCAATTCTGGAATTTATGTGATCATTATTAATATCCTTTGCACCTATGTTTATTTTATAATCATGATCATTATCAATCTTATTAATTATGACTTTCACATTTTGTGTATCTGTTTTTCCATCAGAATCTTTCAAAGTAAGTCTTATTGTTGTTTCACCAAATTCATCCTCGATTGGATAGAATTTTAATTCATCTGTATTTGTGTTCAGTGATGTTTGTACTAGGTTTTTATTTCCACCTATTATTTTCCATCTTAAATCTCTACCACTATCTTGGTCATCAGTTTCATAGTCTGTTAAATCAATTGACCAAGGGTCTGAATTCATCTCTACTTCTTGGTCAGGGATTTCAGGTAAGATTTCTGGGGCAGCATTCTCAATAATATCATTAACAGTGATTATTATTTCTTCATAATCTTTAGCACCTCTTAAATCTGTAACAGTAAACAAAACATTATAAATTCCAGAATCTTCTGATCCAGGTCTCCATCTATATTTTCTTCTTATACTTGTATCATAATCATAGTTTTCAGCGACCTGAAAATACTCAGTAAAATTATGTGTTAATGTGAGATCATCATCTTCATCTTCATCACTTGCTTCAACCCAAATATCTAATACCTTGTTTTCATCTATTTCTGTGTCATTAATGTGTTCAAGAACAGGTGAATTGTTAGGTATTTCACATTCTTGTTCTTCTTCAGGCTTATCATCAACAGTTCTACAATTATTAAAATCAGCACAAGTTCTTGTTTGGATTTCATCAACACATTGTGACCATTTACTGCATGTCCAGTTTTCTATGCACGGCATTTCACATTCTTGTTCTTCATCTGGTTTATCATCTATAGTGCTGCATTGATTATCATCAATACAGATTCTTGATTGTAAACTATCATCACATTCAGTCCAATCACTACAAGTCCAATCTTCAACACATGGCATTTCACATGCTTGCTCTGTTATTGGTTTATCTTCAATAGTGTCACAATAACTAAAGTCAACACAAACTCTTGTCTGTAAACTATCAATACAATCTGACCATACACTGCACTCCCAATCTTCAACACATGGCATTTCACATTCTTGTTGTTCTTCTGGTTTATCTTCTATTGTTCCGCATTGATTATCATCAGTACATGTTCTTGATTGTAAACTATTATTACATTCTGACCAATTACCACATGTCCAATCTTC
>CAZHVK010000008.1:0-9357 GCA_964535955.1 uncultured Methanosarcinales archaeon
CTTCCTCATGCCATATCAGCGTCGGATAAACACAAACATTATCAGGAGTTCCATACCCTTTTTGACAATCTTCTGTGCCTGTCCATGTTGTGATAGGAACCAATGGCAATACTTGTTTCCAGTCTTTGTCAGAGATCAAGAAAGTTTGTTTTTCTGAATATTTGTCCATGTTCTTTAGATTGATGTCTGCGCAATTAGGATCATCTTGTGCTATCAAGCCATCGCAGTCATCGTCTATAATGTTATTGCATATTTCTGTTTCTTTGCAAAGTCCTGCTTCAATCCATTTACCCTCATCACAGTACTTATAATGTTTACCATCTAAGTCATCATACACATCTTGGAAAATCTTTCCACCGATTGTGTCCATGTCGCCGTCACAGTCATGGTCAAACTCATTGCATGTGTCTAATTCTCCTGGGTTGATGTCTGGGTTTGTATCATCGCAGTCTAATTGGTCTTGAAGTTCTGGATCTGTGCAAGTTGTTTCATCATAATAAGTATCTTCATCTTTGTCAATGCATTCTGGTTCAACAGGTTCTTGTCCAACAGTGCTTGGATATTCTTTAAAATAAACATACATAACATCTTCTAAAAAGTTTTCATCATATGAATCTGCATAGATATAGAAATTATCACTTCTCCAGCTAATAGTGAATATTGGTGGTTGTATTGGAATCTCTTTGTAATAATGTTTGTTATCCATGTATTCTCTTAATTCAAAATCATCTTTGCTTTCCCAATTAGCATTCAGTGCTAGTGCTGCTTTTTGTGATTCATATTCTGATACTTGTATTCCTGCTTGTGAAGATAATGGTTCATATGAGACCATGTCTCGTCTTAAGACTTTGAACTTGCCGCCTTGTGGTCCAGAGATTGTTGTTTCATAGTTTTCTTTTGTTCTTATATCTCCTCTTTGTTTGTGGTCTGGTAAGTCGAGGATAAGTTGTTGTCTTTTTTCAATACAAGCACCATCTTCACAACCATATTCGCAATTATATCCTCTGAATCCTACATCTCCCTCTATAACTGGATCATCTTCTTGTGCACAATACCATTCAAGTAAATTAGTATTTGGGAATGGTGAGTCACAAGTGTCTGTTTCTTTAGTGCTGCTGTAAGTAAGTGTTCCTCTTTCACCATAATTCAATCCAAAAGGGAATTCTTCTGTTGAATCTGTATCAACACATTGTATATCTTCTTCACCAACATTAGAAGGATACATATCAAGATAAGCATCTAATAATGAATATAGTTTGTCGTCTGTGTAAAGTTCATCATTAACATCTTCAGTGCCTGATAAGATAAGTTTGTTATCATGATACCATAAATGCCAGACATCATTACCAGTCTTTGTCTTGTATACTAAATTATCACCAATAGAAACTTGGTGAAACTCAATTTCTTCATCTTCTGATACTTCTTTGATCAATGTATCAACTGATTCAGAAGTAATTAGAAATCCATGGATCTGTACTAAAGTTATAAAATCTCCTTTGTATTCTGCCATACGACCTATAATGACTTCATTATCTTTTAATTCAATTTCAGAATCAGTTTCAGTACTAATATATTCAAGATTATCAATATCTTGATTAATAACAAGATCTATACAAGCTCCTTCATAACAAGAATTACCTGATTCATCTGTATAAGGACAAGAATAATAAATTGATTGTAATTCACCTTGTTCACAATAGAATTCTACTAAACTCATTGCAGATCCTGCTTCATAATGACAACCATCCTCAGCACTTAATGCGTCTGTTGATATAATACCTTGTGTAAAATAATCAAGACCACCATCAGTGTCTATGCAAGCTGGTTTTTCTTTACAAGCACCATCATCACAACCATGTTCACAATAATAATAAGTCGAACCAATATCCACACCAAAGTCTGCATCATCTACACAGAATAATTCAATAAGATTACCATCTTCACCAAGGTCTTGGCACCAGTCTGTTTCTTTTTCATCACCTAAAATAATAGTTCCTCTTTGATCATAATTAAATCCACCTGGGAACTCATCTGTAACATCTGAGTCAGTACATACAGGTCTTTTTATGCAAGCACCTTCATAACAACCATATTCGCATTTGTAAGGAATAAAACCAACACCATCATTGCAATAAGCTTCACCAATATAACAATCCTCATAATAACATTCATTTGTTGAGTCATACCAAACACCATCATATTCAAAATAACCACCTTGTTCTTCTTGTTCAACAGGTGGCAATGGTTCAACACACATGTCATTGTATGTATGAAAATTATATTCTACAACATAACCAGGAACATAATAATCTTTACCATCATCACTGTCAGAACATTGTACTTGTGGATCTACTATCAGGTCATGATCATATGGTCTTAATATGTTTTTGTCAGCAGAACTAATGTCATAGCCTGTTATTAATAATTCTGAATCAATATATTCTTCTAACACATCTTGTGTCATCAATATTACTTGGTCTTTGTCACCATATTTTTCTGTAAGAGAATGTTTTGGTTTTGGTGTAGCATGTTCAATGGTATCATATGCTTTGTTTCCTGCTTGGTCTGTAACAACTGCTTTTATTGTATAATCTTGTGATAATCCTGATGAATCAAAATTACCTTTCCATATACCACCTTGTTCAGTCATGTCAACTAGTATCTGATTATTGTTAGAGTCTGTTACAGTGACTGATGGTGAGTTGATGTAGTTTTTGTAAAAAACGTCTCGTGCATCCCAAAAACCAGTATTATATCTACCATCTGCCCATACAAAATGAGCATTTCCTAGATCATCTAAAGCAAGATTATTAGTTCCTAAGTCAATGATCTTTTCATCTACCAATGTTCCTTTTGTCCAAAGATTTTTACTTGGTTGATAAAAATCATAAGCAAGGCTAAGGTGTTCACCCCAATCTTCATGAATGATATATACATTATTATTTGGGTCTAAGACAAAATTGTTTTCTTTGTTACCAGATGAAACTGTTTTTATTGTTTTGACATAATTTATGTTATTATTGTCAAGGTCTAGGTAGCCATAATATAATTTAGTGTCCACAGTATCATGATCTTTATCATAAATTACATGGATCTTATTATCTTTGTCAATCTGGATATTATGTATAGAAACCAATTCTGTGTTAATTGTTACTCTTTCATCTAATTCACCATCAGAGAGTTTTTTATAATAAGACTGCATATATGGGTCGTATCCTTGCACAGAATCTTTTATTGCTTCTGACCAAACAAAATAAACATCATTGTTATTGTCAATTGCAAAATTAAACCTAGCAAAATATCTTTTAAGTTTATTAGGATCATTGAAAGCAAAAATTTTGGTTTTTTCTATGAGTGCATTGCCTTTTGTATCAATCTTTTTATAAAAAAGATTTAAATAAGTTCGAGCATATCCTTCTTCTTTATTCACTTCTCCACCATATACTTCTCCCCACAAAATATGAATATCATTATTCTTGTCTATTCTTGCTCTTACACCATAAATATCTTTACTAAACCTGCCTGTTTTAAAAGGATCATCGCATATTTTATCTTTATGTTCTTCATAATTACTAAGTTCGTATTCTTCACAAATAGCAAGATCATTTTCACAAGCATCAACATAATAGATCAGATCATTTATTATATTCCATTTGTTTGTTTCTTTATCTAGTTTTCTTAGACCCATACCACCAATACTGCATAAAGCGCCGTTTGTTGTATAAGGTGACAAAGTGTAAATATTATCATACGAATCTTTCAATAATAAAGATTCCATAACATCAAAATAGACACTATCACCAAGATTAGGTCTTTGGAATTTTTCATTTAACCACACTATTAATTGATCTGGATCATAAACAGTTGTTGTATCTTCTACTTGGTCTAATTCTGGATTAAATCTAAAATTAAGAACAGCGTGAGGAGTCATGAAAAATCCAGGTCCTCTTAGAATATAATTAACAAATACTTCATCTTCTGAAATAATAATACTAGCAGGTTTGTCTGTTTCTTCTATATCAAAATTATGGTGTGTTAATTGTTTTCTAAACTGCCAACTAGGTGAAACATCTTCATTTGCTATTAGTTTGAGATAAACAATGTCTTGTTCTTCAGAAGCTGTTAATTCTATTATTGGTAGATCCAAGTCACCTGTGAATTCTAGTTCACCATATATTGTGCTGCCTGTGACATCAATTGCTGTTGCAGACACAACATGTTTACCACTTTGTTTTACTTCAAATTCAAAATCTGCATTATGATAATTAGGATAAGCATACACTGAGATTATTTCTTCATCAGGTAATGTTATTGTTATATCTAGGTCTTGCATCTTTGGAAATGATTCTATGCTTATTTTTATTTTTCCATTTGTCACTTCCTTATCTGATGATAATTCTAAATGTGTTCTTTTGAACCATATAGGCACTTCTATTGTATTTGTTGAAGAGAATAATGTAAGCATGTTTTCATAATCCCAATCATCAACATATTGTTCATCTGCTTTATCATTGTCAAAGTTAAGTGTTAGATCAAATTTATATTCTGAGTTTGGTTCTATTGTGATTGTTTCTGGGTATGATAATGTTGCCACTCCATCCATGTATGGATCTTCAAGAGTTAAAGTATAAGTAACTGGTTTATCATTAGTGTTTGTTATCTGGATTGTTTCTGTTTTTTGCCACAGACTTTTGCTCAGGTCAACTACACCAAAACCTATGCTTATAGTGTCAACATAAACAGATGCATCATGTTCACTTACTTTGACAGAATCAACTCTTTTATATTGTTCCCAAATATCTTCACCTTTTATAATTGCATTCTTAACTTGTATTGGTGTATATTCTGGATGTTGTTGTTTTATTAGTGCTGCTAAACCAGCAACATGTGGTGCTGCCATTGATGTGCCATCATAAGAATCATAACCTGAGTCTGTAATAGTTGATCTTATGTTATGTCCAGGTGCTGCAATATCTGGTTTAAGTAATACAGTGTTTTCAGAAATAACAGGACCACGTGAACTAAATGATGTTACCCAATCACCTTTTGTTGTTGCACCTACTGTGATTGCTTTTCTAGCTGTGCCTGGAGAACCTATTGTTTGTATGCCATGAGAACCATCATTGCCAGCTGCAATCACTGCAATAACACCTGCATCAACAACATTATCAATTGCAGTTGATTGAGGATCGTCAGGGCCGCAGAATTCACTAAACCCTCCTAATCTTTTTTTACAACCTAAGCCTAAGCTTAAACTTATAACATCAACCATGTCTGAAAAATCACCATCTTGGTTAGGGTCAACAGATCTTTCAATAGCTGCAATCACATCATCAAAACTTCCAGAACCTCTTGCATCTAATACTTTGTAAGCATATAATTGTGCATCTGGTGCAACTCCTTTTACTTCACCATTTGCAGCTGCAATTCCTGCACAGTGTGTGCCATGATCTCCATCATCCATTGGATCTAAGTCAAGTTCACAAAATTCACCTGTTTTTGATTCTGTATAACAATCACCTGTGTCCATATCACTGTTAATGTCAACCCATTTTTCATCTGTGCTTATATCTTTTTCACAGTATTCTCCTTGTTTATCCAAGACAAAGCAATCAAATAGATCAAAATCATTGTTAAGGTCATAAGTGTTTACAAAATCATAACCACCAATCACTTTTGCACATTCATTGTTAAGGAATTCTTCTTTTGTGCATCCGCCTAAGTCTGAATGTGTATAGTCAATGCCAGTGTCAATTACTGCGATTGTCATGCCTTTTCCTGTAAAACCTTGTTCCCATAAGTTTGGTGTATTTATCAATGGAACAGAGTCTTGTAAATTTGCCTGTACAACTAAGTTTGGGTAAACATTTTTAATATATGGTGAATCTTTGAATTCTTTTGCTTGTTGTTCTGAAATGTCTAATGATAATCCATTGAATGACTTTGTAAATTGTTTTCTTACTTTTGGCTGTGCTTGTTTAACTGCATAGCCTGTCATCATGTTTTGTACTCCTAATGTTGATAAGAATTGTTCGTGTTCTGATTTTATTCTTTGTTCATGTTGTTGTAGTTTTTGTTTTATTTCCTGGTATGGTGTTATTTCTTTTTCATATTTTAGTTTTCCAAAAGAGCCTGCTCCAAGTGCTTTTTGTACTGCTTGGCCTGATGCTTGTTCTAGTGATTGTTCTATTTTTAGTAATGGTTTTGTTTTGAATTCTATAATGTATCCTCTTTGTTTTGGTGGCTGGTATTGTTGATAATTTCCTTTGTTGTCATATATTAAGTTTGATTCTGGTTTCCAATTGTTTTGTTCAAAATCTTGTGAAGGTCTGTTGTAATTTTTTTCTAGTTTTTGTCTTGCAGGAAGTTCTTCTTCTACTGCTTCTTCTACTTCTACTGCTATTATATCACCTTGGATTATGAGTTCATCTTGTTCTTGTGTTAATTTACCTTCTATACTGATTATTTCTTCAATACATTCACCAGTGTCTGGGTCTTGTCTTTGGAATTCTGTGCAATCTGTTGTTGGTCCACCAAAATCCAATTCACCTTTTTCTTTCATCTTTATTTGGTAACCTGTTTCTGGTTTGAATTCTGTTAAAGTGTTGTATCTTGAAGGAATGCTGGGGTCATAAACAGCTACATCTGTTGTTGTATATTCTCTGATGATGATTACATTGTTTTTTATTGATTCAATTGTCTGCTCAATATCAACTGTTTCAGTACCTAGATAAGGAATCTTGTTCCAACCTTTGTGAAGACTCACACTTGTTTCAGTGAATTGTGTTCCTGTCAGAGTTAGTTCACCAGCATTTGCCATCTTTATTTGATATGCTTTGCCAGGTGCAATTGTTTTTAGTGTATTATATCTTGGTGGTATGCCTGGATCATAAACCTGAACATCTGTTTCTGTGTATTCTCTGATAATGATAATATTATCCATTATAGGTGCAAATGCTGTTTCTATTTCTTTTATGTCTGGGTCTATTGTTATTGGAAGAATGTTCCAGCCTTTGTGAAGGTCTAATGTAAGTTCATCTGCTAATGTTAATTGCGCAGATAAGATTAGAATAAAGATTAGAAATATGTTTAATATTATCTTGTTTTTCAATTATACCACCTGTTTTTTTGATTTTTTATTGTGATTTTTTCACCTTTTTGTGATCTTTACAATGAAATAAATAAAGATTGGTAAAATAAATATAAATGATAAAGCTCCAATCAGCATCAAACTCATGCTTTTTTGTGTTTCTGTTTTTGGCTGAATTGGTTTTGCTATTTGTTTTTTTGGAGAAGGTGTTGGTGTTTTTGGTTCTGGTTTTTTGCAAGCTTGACAAGGCCCACCACAATCTATACCTGTTTCATCTTGATTCTTTTTCTTATCAAAACAACTTGGTTTAAGTGCTGTTGAAACCTTTACATCTGTTTCATCATCATCATTCAAACTTTTACAACCAGGATCTTTCATGTCGATCAGTCCGTCACCATCATTGTCTACTTTATCAGCACATTTTCTATTAACAGCTCTTCCAGCAGTAGAACTTGCAGCAGGACCACCTCTAATGATTGTAGTAGTTGTTGGTGATGCACTAACAAATTCAACAGCTGCTGAATGTTTTAATCCTGTTATAACAAATTTATCATCTTGTTTTTCACAAGTATAGTGTAATTTCTTGCCAGGACATTTGATCAATGTTTCATTTTTGCCTTTACATTTTGCACTAACTTGTGTTATATTCTCAACTTCTTGATCTTTTATACATACTGCATTTGATGATTTTATCACACGATCCAAGTAAAGGATTTTTGTCATATTAGTTAAGCTAAGACCTTTCAACAATACAAATCCTTTTTTATCTGAAGAATTTTGTTTTGTGATTTTTATTTTATTAAAATCAATCTTGTCAAGATTACTATAGTTTGTCAAGTTAATCTTAATATGTGTAATGTTATTTTTTCTTAAGATAAATTGTTTTGTTTTATTTAATTCTTTAATAAAATCTTTTTTGATTAGGCCTTTCTTATCTTCAATGTCAAAACCAATCTTACAATCCAAGAGATCATCTACCTTAGAATTACAATCATTATCAGCCTTGTCACATATTTCTTTTGCACCAGGTTTTATTTTTTTATCCTTGTCATTACAGTCTGTGTTAGTTGTTACATAAGTACTTGGTTTTGTGCATGATTTTATTTGTACAGAATTGTCTCCAAAACTATCTTTATCAGAATCCTTGTAAAATGTTATAGAAACTCCTTCATCAGTCTTCTGGTTGCAGTTATTGTCCATATAGTCGCAAACTTCTGTTTCACCAGGGTTTATCTTTTTTACAGTATCATTACAGTCAGTACTGTCTGTGACATAACCTGAAGGTCTTGAACATGCTTGGATAGGTTCGCTTAAGTTGCCAAATCCATCTTCATCTGAATCTTTGTAAAATATTGTTGTTTTACCTTCATCTATTTGTTGGTTACAATTATTATCAATATTATCACATTTCTCTTTTTCACCTGGATTTATTTTCTTATTTGTGTCATCACAATCTGTATTGTCTGTCACATAATCTTTTGGTTTTGTACATGCTTGCTGTGATACAGCATTGTTTCCATAATTATCTTTGTCAGAGTCTTGGTAATATGTTGTTTTTTGAACATTATTATCTATTGTTCCATCACAATCATTGTCTTTGTTGTCACATACTTCTGTTTTACCAGGGTTTTTCTTTTTATCAGTGTCATCACAATCTGTATTGTCTGTCACATAATCTTTTGGTTTTGTACATGCTTGCTGTGATACAGCATTGTTTCCATAATTATCTTTGTCAGAGTCTTGGTAATATGTTGTTTTTTGAACATCATTATCTATTGTTCCATCACAATCATTGTCTTTGTTGTCACAGGTTTCTGTTGTTGATTCAATACTGTCTTTACAATCATCCCATTGTCCTTTTACACATGTTTGTGTTCCTTTTTCACATTCTCCTATGTCTGTGCCGCATTCTTTTGTTTCATCAGTAGTGCATACACAATCTTCATCTGTGTTACCATCACAATTGTTGTCAATATTATCTCCACATATTTCACTGTCACCAGGAAGTATTGAGCAAGTGCTCCAAGCACCTTCTGCTGTGCATGTTTTTTCAGAACCTGCACAAGAACCATCTTGATCACAATTACTTGTTGTTGTTAAAACTTCTCCTAAATCATCTTTATGTTTATCACCATCACAATTATGATCAATTCCATCACATTGTTCTGGTTGACGCAGTATTGAACAAGCACTCCAAGTACCTTCTGCTGTACATGTTTTTTCAGAACCTGCACAAGCACCTTCTTGGTCACAATCTCCTTGTGTTG
>CAZHVK010000008.1:9457-16744 GCA_964535955.1 uncultured Methanosarcinales archaeon
TGTTGTTAAAACTTCTCCTAAATCATCTTTATTTTTATCACCATCACAATTATGATCAATTGCATCGCATTGTTCTGGTTGAAGTAGTATTGAACATTCACTCCAAGCACCTTCTGCTGTACATGTTTTTATTGAACCTTGGCATGCACCTTCTTGAACACAACCGCTTGTTGTTGTAAATGGATTATCTTGATCATCTAGATGTTTATGAGTGTCACAATCATGGTCCTTGTCATCACAAACTTCAACATCTGTTGCATCTATATAATTACAACCATCACATTTTTTGCTAAGTTCTGTTGCATGACATTCATCCTTCTGTTCAATATTACATTCACAACATTGTTCAACACATTTACCATCTTTGTTCACTTTATCGTCAGGATTATCACAGCATACTTCTAATGACAGAGAATCGTCACAATTATTTGTTATAAGATATTCATTAGCATCATCACCGCAGCATTCAAACTCTGTTTCAGGGCCACCATCTTCTTTGCTATCGTATTCACCAACTCCTGGTTCACCACTTTTTACCAATTTTAATCCTGCAGTTTCACAAATAGTAGTGGTTGAATCAACATCTATCCATTTTCCATTTGCACAGATAACTTTTTTATCATTATCAACACCAGATATGTCTGCAATTCCATGATAACAAACTCCGTTTGACACACAATTATTTATATTATCACAACATGCTGCATCTGAAGGATCGTTACCCCATGCAACATTATACTGAACATCATTATTTATTAACCTTGTTTTATAAAATTCATTATCATCACCACAACAATAACCATCATCTTTGTTTTGATTATAAGTATCACAGTTTTCTATTTCTTGTTCACATGTTACAGTTGTCCATGTTTCTGTACATGATTGTTGATCAATGTCCTCATCAGGAAGACAATCACCCCATAAATCATCAGTGCATGTTTGTGTACCTTTGATTGTATTTTCAGGATCAGTATAACAATCTCTTTGATAACCATTTCTACATTCTAAGCCAATAGCTGCTTTGATATCAAGCAGTCCTGCGCCTTGTGTGTTAATGTCATAACTATCTAATGTAATTGCTGTGTCCATTAATCTTTGTTTGATCTGTTCTGGTGTCAAGTCTGGGTGTGCTTGTTTGAGTAATGCAACTGCTCCTGCTACTACAGGTGTTGACATAGAAGTTCCTGATTTTGTGAGATGTTTACCAGTATCTAAACAAGAATGGTAATCCTGGGTTTCAGGTGAACTGCTACCTTTCCATTTAGCTGCACAGATCTCAACACCTGGTGCAATAATGTCTGGTTTTGTTAATGTTTGTTCATTATCATTTTCATCTTTTTCAATGATAGGACCGCGAGAACTGAAACATGCAATATCATTTTCAGTAGGATAATGGTCAAGACAAGTTGTTCTAGTACTAAATACAGACCCAGGAATCCATGGATCAACAGGGTATGTCTTTTTAAAACCTGCACCAACTGATATTGCTTTTTGAGCAGTGGCTGGTGAGCCTATTGTTTGTTCAGTAGGACCAAAGTTACCTGCTCCAATAATAGCAATAATTCCTGCATCAACAACCATGTTAATTGCTCGTGATTTAATATCATCAGGGCCACAGATTTCATTATAAATTGATTTTGTTTTACCTTCTAAATAATATTTTTTACAGTAATCACTCAAACTCATGCTGATAATATCAATATGATCTGAAAAATCTTCGTCCTGATCAGGGTCTAAAGCATAGTCTAGTGCTGTTAACAAGACCAGGTCATAACTGTTTGGCCTGACCTTAAACATTGCAATGTTTGCGTCAGGTGCAATACCTTTCATCAATTCACCATTACCAGCTGCAATTGATGCTACATGTGTGCCGTGGCCGTCATAGTCCATTGGATCAAAGTCAGTAACTATTTTTGAATAAAATTCGTCTTCTTTAAAATTACCATCTTCATCATAATAATCTGTATAATCAATAAAAACATCTCCTGAAAAATCAAAACCTCTTACTGTGCTACCCCCTTTATCACAATATTCTTGTGCTAAGAATTGTTCTGTTGTGCATGATCCAAAGTCAGGGTGTGTATAATCAATACCTGTGTCAAAAATGCCGATGTCAATGCCTTTTCCTGTTAAACATTGTTTATCTGTGTCTGCGCAATTGTTTCCATCTTCATCTAACAGATGTACTTGGTCTGCTTTTATCAAGGATGTTGTGTCTGTTGTGATCAACTCGTTTAACTTGTTTGGATAGACTCTTTTTACATTTGGTAATTGTTCTAATGCTTGTGCTTGTTGTTCTGTAATCAATAATCCAATGCTATTGATAACATTAAAAGTTTCACCTAACACAATGAGACCATTGTCTTGTTCTGCAACTGCATTTGCTGTGATTGTGTTTGTTGAAGGGTTGAGTGTTTGTTTTGCTTTGTTTTTAAACACATTGTGTTCAGTCTGCATAAGTTGTTTGAATGATGACATTGATTGTGTTATTGCTGGGTCTAAAGTGGATGCTAGTTCATATTTGTATTTATATTGTGCAAGTGATCCTGCCATTGCAATCTTTGGCTGTACTTGTTGTTGTAATTGTTTTTGTGCTGTGTATTGTTTTATCAATGGTTCTTGTTGAAGTTCTACAATATAACCTAAAGTTTTTTGTTCTTGTGCTAGTGCTTGTTGTATGAGAAATATATTTAGAAATAGGATTAAGAATATTGCGAATGCTATTTTTTTCTTCAATCATACCACCTTCTTTTTGCTATATATGTCAAGAACCATTAAGTAATGTTCTTTTTAATTATATATATATTAGCCTCATGATCAATTGGTTCTTGATCATGATCAGAAACTTACAGTTTCTGACATATAACTAGTATTGATTTATGGGAATTCTATATATAAAGGTATCGTTAATTTGGTGGTAAAATTGTTGTGTAAATGATTATGAAAAAAAGATTTAAAATAAAGAAAGAGATAAATTAAAAGAAAAAAAAAGAAAAAGGTTTTTAGTTATTAAATACATTCTCCTTCTAATTGATAAAACCAATTTGTAGAAGGATCTATTTCCCCAGAGTAATAATGATATGTTCCTCTTTCCATTGGATGCTCATATACTACACTAACATCAAGACTATATCTTCCAGTTTCATCACATGGTACATATCCTTCACATGTTGTAGATTCTCCTGGCATCAAGTCAATTGATTTACATCTAAAAATATAATCCAAATCAACTTTATCTAAAATAATACCAAGTTCCATGTTATTCTTTACTTCTATTTTAAGTGTTTCTTCTTGATCAACTCCATGACTTATTATCCCAATATCAGCTGTTGCCCAACTAAATCCTTCAAAAGGATAAGTAATATTAAAAGTTGGTATACTATGTCTGTTTTCTGTGACTGTTACTCCTGTTTGATAATCTTTGGCAATTTTTATTAATGGATCTTCCTCTGTTGGATATGGTATTAATCCATCTACAAATTCTAAATTAATCTTGTCTTTTGAACCATGTGCATGAAGATCATATTTAATATGAGTTATATCTTTACCTGGGGAAAAGAGTTTTATATTAAGACCATCTTTGAATATATGATCTCTTTTGGTTTGCAATGTTTGTAATTCAATTACTGCTCCTGAATATGTGATGATAGGTACAAATAAATCATAACCTACTTTACCAAATCTATGATAATTTATTCTTATTGGAAAATCATCCATTGTATCCTCCCCTGCAAGTTCTATCCTAAATCTATCTGAACCATACTCTAAATAAATATCTTCATCTCTTTTGTAAGTTACTTCTATATCTTCATCAGTATCCAAATCTCTAAATGTCATTATAGGATTTGTATTATCACTCATATATTTGTCAGAACCTTTGTACTGCATACGGTGAATCTTGTAATACATAGAATAATCATCCATAAAAATAAATCTCAAATAAAAGATATCATTTTTATTAATAACATGACCAATAGTGCCTGATGCATCAAAGTCTACTTTTATTTTAAAATCATTTGAAGTGTCTGGACTTGCTGCCTCTATTTTGAATCTTTTGCCACTAGTTTTAAGATAAATATCTTCATCTCTGTTGTAAGTAACTTCAATACCTTCACCTGTTGGAACATAAATAAATCTTATTGGAGGTGTTGTATCATCACTAGTATATTTATCAGCACCTTTATATTGCATTGCATAGGATTGTTTATTGTCTATGTCTGTTAAAACAAAATAATCATTTTTATACAAAGGTATATCTTCATTTAAAATTGTGTAACGAGCAGAAGCTACTGTTGAACTGTATTTCTCACCTAGATAATATGTATTACTATCAACAACACCGACTGGTAATTTTACTTTGTTATTGTTTGCATCTTGGAAAGTTAAGATGTAATTTGAGTAACCCCAATTATCAACAGAGATTGCTTCAAGTTTTACTGGTTTATCTATGCAAACACCATTTTTACACATATAATCACAAGTATGTGTATCTGAACCAATGTATCCATTATCACGACAACTGAATTCAATTACAGAATGTTTATCATTACATCTATCTGTTTGCATATCTTGTTCACCTGTTTCTTTGATAGTTGAAACAACTGTTGTTGCACGACCATCATACCTTTTTGATGAATCAGGATCTTCACAAGACATTGTGTATTCTTTTTGAAGACACCTACCATTAAAACATCCATAAGTGCATCCTGGTTCTTGTCCTGTGAATTCTTCAACATTTACAGAATATGAACCTTTACAATCATATTCTAAAAGTATTGGATATTTCTCAAGTACAGATTCATAAATACCTGTATAACCATGTTCTCCATAAAGACAAGCATCTGTGAATGTTTGATCTTCTGGTCCATAATTTATCACTGTTCCCTTTTCATAGATATTATAACCACCATCACTATCTCTGCATTCACCTACAACACCATATAATACATAATCAAATGGTCTTAATAGTTTTGTGTCAGAAGTGTTTACATTATAACCTCTAATCTTCATTTCCATACCAACATGTTCTTCTAACACATCTTTTGTTAGTTTTTGTTCTTCCTCTCTATGACCATAATATTTTGTTAAATAATATTTGTCTTCATGTGGTGCTTCTAAAGTTTTTTCTATTGTTGTTAATTCTTTGCCATACTTAACTTCACCAAAAACACCGAATTCTGCTGCTTTTTGTTCATATGTTTCTAATAATTCTTCAAGTTCTATTCTAACTTCAAGTGGTAATGTTTCACCAACAATTACTAATTCATCGTCTTCTTGATTTAATATTCCTACTACATCTACAATCACTTCAATGCATTTGCCTGTGTCTGGATTTAATATTTGGAATTCATCACATTCTTGTCTAAGGCAAGCACCGTCTTGGCAACCGTGTGGGCATTGAAAACCACTATGAGCATCTGATAAATCTTCTTGACAATGATATTCAATAATATAACATTTTTCACCTTGACAAAAAGTAACTTTTTTATCTTCATCATTAATTATATTATCTGAATCATACATATCAGGATCAAAGATACAATAATCCCATTCCTGTCTTTCATAACTTTCATATTGTGGATTATTGTTTATTCTAAAACCTTTAGTGTAAATATCATCTCCACCATCTGAATCAACACATTCTTCTACTGCTGGTTCTTCTACACCACCACTTAAACCAGTATAATCAATATCCCAGTTTTCTGTGAACAATACTTCTGGTTCATCTAGTCTTGCTTCTATTACTTTGCTCAATGATTCACCAGGTGCAACATAATAATCATCACCTGCATACATGTCAACTTCTATTGATTTTAGTTTGACAATTTCATTGTTGTCAGAACCTTTGATAATCACTTTTGCTCCATCAATATTATTAGCTGTTCCATCTATGTAAAGATTTTTACTTGATTCTTCATCTTCTATGTTTGTGTCCCAGAGTGTTAAGTCATCTGCACCTAAGATGAATGTTGCTCTTTTTATACCATCTTCTTTTGCTTCATATTTTGTATCTAAGAGACCAATCTTTAAATAGCCACTTTCTTTACCTAACTTATATGTGTCACCAACATTAATCTTTCCTGTTTGTTCACCATTTATCTTAAAAGCAGCACGATCACTTGAATCAACATATGTTAGTTCTACTTCATATGGTATATCATCAACTTTTAATAATCCTGTTTCACCTTGGTTAAGTGTTTCTTTTACTGCTCCACCAATTAATAATAATTTAACAGCACCTTGTATATAACCACCATTTCTTCTTGCAGATACAACAGTATATTCTTTACCTAAAAGATTTATATCTCTATTTGTAAATTCAGGCAAATATGTTCCATCTTTGTCTTTATTACCTTCTTTATCTGTAACAATAGATTCAACATGTGTTTCAAATTCTAATTTGTATCTAGCAATTTGTTTTCCATTAGGTATTATGAAATGATCTGTCTGTACATCTGTGTCACTATATTCTATGAACTGAACAAAACCTGTATCAGAATTATCAAAAAACAATTTCTGAGAATATGGTTGTGCTACAAATGTTTTATATGATAATGAATATAATTCACTTGAACTAATACCACGAGATTCATCAATTCTAGGAACAACATCTCTTATTGTATCTTCTGGTGTTGCAGTACTTTGTGAATTACTTAGATAAAGGTTTTCATAACGTGTTTGGATTAACCAAGAATCTTTTCCAGATGAAATAAACACTTGTGGTAATCTTTGTTCAAAAGGATGTTTTACATGTAGTTCAGGTATTCCTTTTGTTGGTTGATAAAATCTTACTTTTGTTCCATATGAAGTCATGCCATAACTATTCTCATGATTAACATATAATCCTTTATTTCTTGTCATTGTGATTTTATCACCACTACCAGAAGCTGATAATTGGTAAATTATGTCATGAGGTTTAATTCTTTTTGAGTAAAAATCACCATAAACTAATGATGAAATTTTTACACCAAAACCATTTTCTAAAACATTGCCTCTTCCTGGATCTGATGCTGAGAATTCAATCATTGCTCCTGAATATGTATGAATAGGTACAATTAAATCATCACCAATTTCACCTGATGCATCATAGTCTATTGTTATTGGAAAATCATTCATTGTGTCTTTGCCTGCTAATTCTATTTTATATTCTTCATTATAATATTTTAGATAAACATCTTGGCCTCTTTTGTAAGTTGCTTCAAAAGTATAACCATTACCCACATCTTTAAACATGATTGGAGGTGTAGTTGTGTCTGAAGTATATTTGTCAGCACCTTTGTACTGCAT
>CAZHVK010000008.1:16844-72434 GCA_964535955.1 uncultured Methanosarcinales archaeon
TGATTGGAGGTGTAGTTGTGTCTGAAGTATATTTGTCAGCACCTTTGTACTGCATATGATGTTTTTGACCAGATTTACTTCTTAAATAGAACATATCATTTTTTTCAATAATATTTCCTATTTTTCCAGATCCATCTAAATCAATATTAAGATCAAAATCATTTGAAGTATCTGGGCTTGCTGTTTTTATTAAGAATTGACTTTTACCAAATTTAAGATAAATATCTTTTTCTCTTGAATAAGTTACATCAATGTTATCACCACTTCCAACATCTGTGAAACTTATAGGAGGTGTTGTGTCATCTGTTCTATATTTGTCAGCACCTTTGTACTGCATTACATAGGATTTATTTTCCCACACATCTGTTAAAACAAAATAATCATTTTTCTTTATTATAGAATTTTCATCCATTATTGTGTAACGAGCAGAAGCTGGTGTTGAACTATATGAATCACCAAGATAATAATTATTACTGTTAACAACACCAATTGGTAGATTTACTTGATTATTATTTGCATCTAAGAAAGTTAAGATATATCTTGAACCACCACTGCTTAGTATGCTGATGTTTTCTTGTTCTAGTTCTGGTAATTCTCCTGTACAAATACCATCTAAACAATTGTATGGACATTTATAATCATTCATCTGACATCTTAATCCATTTCCTCTGTCATCACAAACAATTTCTCTTAACCAGCCATCATGTTCACCACCAGTTATACATCCATCACCCATGCTTCCACCAAAAGTGTCTGCACATTCTCCTTTTACATAATAATTCTTGCCATTGTCAGTATCAATACATCCTGGTTCTTCTGTAAAATCAAGTTTACCACTATCTGACATCTTGATCATATAAGCTTTGTCAGAATAAAAATCTTTTAATGTGTTAAAACGAAGAGGAACACCAGGATCGTAAACTTTTGTGCCTGTTGATGCAAAATCTCTTATAACAATAACATTGTCTTTGATTAGTTCTATTGATTGGTCAATTGATTTTGGTTTACTGCCTAAATAAGGAAAACAGTTCCAGCCTTTGTGTAATGATATTGTTTTGTCTTGGTCAAAAGAAAATGAACCAGTTAATAATAATTCTGCTTTATCCTTCATCTTTATTTGATATGCTTTACCATATTCTATTTGTTTTAAAGTATTGAATCTTAAAGGAATACCAGGATCATAAACTTTTGTACCACTATCTGTATATTCTCTAATAACTATAATCTTATCCATGATAGGATCAAATGCTTTGTCTATTTCTTTTACATCTGGATCTATTGCTACTGGTATAATATTCCAGCCTTCATGAAAGTCTAATGTTACAGCATCTGCCATAACAAATTGTACACACAGAATTAATAAAATTATATAGATTAAGTTTTTTTTCATTTAATACCACCTGTTTTTTTTATTATAATTATATTTATATATGATTTATAGGAGTTATATATATAAAAGTATCGCAAATATATTAAAAAATTAAAAGAAAAAAAAGGAAAAGGCAAGGGTTTATTATCCAGTCAAACAAACACCATCTTGACAGCCAATTGAACAAATCTCTGACTTATATTTAGAACATAATGCTCTTTTTGCTGGTTGATAAACATTATATTCTCCATCATAATACCTAAGATTCCCAAAACAATAGTCATTGCAAGATTCATCAAGACATGACATGTCTCCACATTTTGTTAGTCTAATAGTTGCACCTGCTGGGCTCTGATCAACAAAATTAAGTTTTATGTATCTATCTGTGTCCTGGACTTCAATGATATAATTAGTTCCTAATTCAAAGGAAGCTCCTAAAGATAGCAATTCCCTATCATAATACAATTTAAAACCTAATTTTTCTGGAACATATTGATCAGTCAATAAGAACCTTAATTTATCATCTTCAAAAGATTTTCCATACTCTAATGAAAATGTGTATGTCTCTCCTTCAAATGGTTCTGCACAAGCACCATCTTCACAACCATGTGGACATTGATAATATTCTTCATCTATGTAAGATTCTTGGTTCTCATCTTCTGCACAAAACATTTCTTTTAGATTGGCTGAAGGATCGTCATCAACACAATAATCATATTTCATCTCATCCTCTAGTACAATTGTTCCTTTCTTATCATAGTTCTTTCCATCTGGAAATTCTTTTGTAATATCAAATTCAATACAGCCAGTAGCATCACCAACACAAACACCATCACTACAACCATTATAACAAAATCTAGACTTAGACCTTGAACAAAACATGTTTTTATCAGGCTCTCTTATTGATAAATCTGCACCATAATGTCTTATGCTTTCAAAACAATAATCATCACAAGATTGATCAAAGCATGATGAATCTTCGCATTGTGTTAATTTAAAAGTTACATGTTCTGTTGTCTGTTTAACAGGATTTATCAAAAGATATTTTTGTAAAGAAGGGATGTATTGAATATGTTTATTACCTATGGCAAAAGCTCCAATACTATAAATCTTTTTCCAATCATCATAAATATCTAAATTTATTCTTTGAGGAGCATACACATCTTCCAGAATGAAATCTAAACCATTCCAGTCATATGTTTCACCATACCCTAAAGTAATGGTTTGTGGCTCTGACCAATCTATACAAGCACCATCTTTACAATCATGTGGACAAGAATAAGATTCAACATTCTGGATACCATCTTCACAATACCATTCATTCAAACTTCCATCAGCTGGATTACATTTGTCTTCATTATGATACTTTCCATCAACATAAATCTCTCCTCTTATAAAATAATTCTTGCCAAAGTCTGTGTCTGTGCATCCTTCTGCTAATGAGACCCTGCCTGTGTTTCTTGTGTTTTGTCTGTACATTGGCCACTGCATTGTCTCTCTATTGTAATCAGATTCAAGATCCAAAATATAAACTTTTCCTTCTGAAATAAGAGCCAAATCAATATCACCATCTTTGTCAATATCTGACAATGTTGGTGAGAAATAAACTTTTGATATTGATTTTGGAAAGCCAGGAAGAATTTCTGCATCTTTATTCCAAGCATAGATCTTTGAGGTAGGTAATCTTGGATTAAGACCTAATTCAGGTCCTACAATACTAAGAATGTCAGGGTTTTGATCATTGTTCATATCTCCAATAACAGGAGTTGTAAAACGTCTTATCGTCATAACCGCTGGGGAAGATCCACGATAAATTTCTACAGGCCATTTATCTAATTTAATTCTGTCTTTATTGTAAATTCTTAAATAATCATACGCAAAAATAGACTCACGACCTACACGAAGGGAAAGACTAGCAAAAATAATGTCATTATAATTGTCATCATCAAAATCTGAAACAATAATGCCTGTTGATGGAACAGAATCAAAGGATTTTGGCCAAGGCCTTTTGCGTTTTCCTTCTGAATCTAAGACATGGATTGATTTCATATCATTAAAAATAACTTCTAAATGATTATCATTATCAATGTCAGTTATGACTGGGTCTGAGTTAATTTTGTTATAAATATTATTAGGATACTTTGATTCAACTTTTTCAAATGGCCATCCATCAATATTTATACCATTATTATTGATAGCATTCATTCTTAATACAGGATCACTATCTGCATTATAATATAAAGTATAAAAAATAATATCTAAAAAATCATCATTATCAAGATCACCTAACAAAGGACTTATATGTGCAACAACACCACTAACACTCCTTGGAAACCCTGGCCAACCAAGTTCAAGTTCATTTCCTTGATAATCTAATACATGTACCTGATGTGTACTCAAGATAACAATTTCTTGATAACCATCATTGTCAACATCACCTATAACCGGTGTTGAAAAACTATTTGTTCTGAAATTAGTGACTTCAACAGGCCAGCCTTGTTTTAATTTCCCATCAGGTTGATAAACATAAACATTGTTATCATAACCACCAATGATAATCTCTTTTATACCATCATTATCTAAATCAGCTACAGCTGGTGCAGGTGAACTATAAGATCTTAACCTTGGTTTTCCCATAAATACAGGCCAACCATCAACATAAGAACCATCATGGTTCCAAGCATAAAGATATTGAAGTGAACGTGAAAGTATCTCTTCTTCTTTGTCATTATCTATGTTTGCCACTGTTAATGATCCTAATCCATATTCAGCTTTTACAGGCCAACCATCCAATAAATTAAGATCATCAATGTTCCACAAAAAGACAATAATCCTATCTTGACTTGCAATATCAGATGTTGTTCGTATTCTAATACTATGATAACCAGTTTCAAACATACTAGGATCAAGTGTTGCTAAAACAGCTTTTTCTTTAGGTTCACCAGAACCAATAATTGTCCAAGATGTAGGATGTTTTCCAGTTCCTACTTCTATAATATAATTATCAGTGGCTGTTCCTATTATGTCTGTTTTTGTAGAAATAGGAGGCTGTAAATTATCTAAAATAACAACAGGTGGTTTTTCTGATTGAACGGCTTTAAGAATATCTATCCTTCCATAACCTTGTACATTGATTGGTCTATTAACATCAACAGCAGTGTTTCTTAGTGCGTATTTAATCTCATCAGGTGTCCAGTCAGGGTGTGCTTGTTTCATCAAAGCAGCTGCTCCTGCTACAACTGGAGTTGCCATTGATGTGCCTGCAAATAAAATGTGTTTGCCTTGTTCACAAGGTTCATAATAAGGATGTTCGCCTTTTTCAAAATCTTCTCCAAATCTTGTAGCACAAATCAAAGCACCAGGTGCAACTACATCTGGTTTCATGATTACACCTTTATCCCATTCAACAGGGCCTGCTGAACTAAAAGCAGTAATGTCATCTACTTTAGGATTTGAGTCACCCCAATAATTGCAATAGATTTTGCCATTTCGAGGACAAGTACCGCAACGACTTAGTGTTCCTGGTTCACAATCCCAATAAAAGTTTTCATAATTTTGTTTAAAAGATGCACCTACTGTTATTGCTTTTCTTGCTGTACCAGGACTACCAACAGTTCCTTCTTTGTTATTACCTGAGTTTCCTGCTGCAATAACTACTATTGTGCCTGATTCAACTAGATTATCAACTGCTTTTGATTGAGGATCGTCAGGACCACAACTTTCACCATAACCCCACCAAGAACAATCTGCACCCAAGCTCATGCTCAAGATATCAACTTTATCAGAAAAATCTCCGTCTTTGTTAGGATCAACAGATGCTTCCATTGCTTGAATTATTATGCTGGAGTATGCATTTGGAAAAACTTTATAAGCATATAATTTTGCATCTGGTGCAATGCCTTTTAACAAACCATTGCTTGCAATGATTCCTGCACAATGTGTTCCATGACCATAGTAATCCATTGGATCTTCATCAGGGACTATTTGTTCAAGTATTTCTTCAAGCGACCAACCAATAGCTATATCATTACCTGAAAAATCATAACCACCAATCACTTTATCACATTCTTTGTTAAGAAATTGTTCTCTTGTGCAGCTTCCAAAGTCAGGGTGTGTATAATCAATACCCGTGTCAATCACGCCAACAGTCACGCCATGTCCTGTCAAACATTCTTTGCCTGTATTGATACATTCTTCTTGATTAAGATCTAGTTTCCAAACTTGGTCTGCATTAATAAGTTGAACAGATTCTTTTAAACTCAAATTATTCAAAAGATTTGGATAAACTTTTTTAACATAATTTAGTTTTTCTATTTCTTTTGCTCTTTGCTCAGAAATTTCTAATGCAATGCCATTAAAAACATTATAATATTCAGCCATTACTTCAAAGTTTTGTTCAAGACTTTCATGTCCTGAAACAACATTTCCTGTGATCAGATCTTGGGAACCAGACAACCCAAAGATTAGTTTTTCATGATTTTTTTCCATTGTTTGTTTTTGTTGTTCCAAACTTAATTGAATACCATGTTCAGATGTAGCAGAAAGTTCATGATTGTATTTAATTTCTCCGATTGTTCCAGCAGAATATACTTTAGCAGAGATCTGTTCTGACAATTGATTTAAAGATGTAAATCTTTTTATCAAAGGATCTTGTTCAAATTCAATTATGTAACCAAATGAAAGATATTCTTTTTCGTCGATTAATTCATCATGTATTTCATCTTCTATAAATTCTGGATTTATAACACATTCACCTGTGTCTGGGTCAATGATTTCCATTTCAGATTCACAACCTAAAAAATTCAATTTAATACCATTTTTTATTTTTATTTGATAACCAGTATCTAGATTAAATTCTTGCAAAGTGTTGTATCTTGGTGGAATGTTAGGATCATAAACACCAACACCTTTTTCTGCATATTCTCTAATAATAATAAAATTATCTTTGATTGGTTCTATTATTTGTTCAATTGGTTTTGATTTATCACCCAAGTAAGGAATCTTGTTCCAACCTTTGTGAAGACTCACACTTGTTTCAGTGAATGGTGTTCCTGTCAGAGTTAGTTCACCAGCATCTGTCATCTTTATTTGATATGCTTTGCCAGGTGCAATTGTTTGTAGTGTATTATATCTTGGTGGTATGCCTGGATCATAAACCTTAACACCATCAACTTGGTATTCTCTGACAATGATGATATTATCCATGATAGAATCAAATGCTGTTTCTATTTCTTTTATATCTGGGTCTATTGTTATTGGTAATACATTCCAGCCTTGATGAAGTTCTAATGTAAGTTCATCTGCTAATGTTAATTGAGTGGATAGAAGTAAAATTATAACTAAGAGAAATGATTTTAATATTAATGTTTTCTTCAATCATACCACCTTTTTTGCTAATATTGATTTAGAAACTATATATATATAAATCTTTTGTAAAAAACCAAGAAAACACATTAAGAAATCAAATAAAAAAAAGAATAAAAAAATAAAAAAAAACTTAGCCAAGGTTTACTTCTATTGCTGAGCCTGCTGAAGTCCATGTTCCTGTTGTCTTAAGCATTCCATTTAGGAAAAAACTAATTTCATCTCCTTCTTTTGCTCCTTCGTCTATATCTGTTGTTAATGCGTCGTCTCCATAAACAGACATTAGTCCATATTCGCCATCAGCTGTTAATCTAAATGCACCGCAGATAATACCATCTGGATCTTCTGCAGTTACAACATCACCAACAACTCCACTAACTGTTCCATAGTATGGAGATGATTTGTCTGTTGCTTTTACATCTGGCATTTCTATTTCACCTTCACCTTCTGCTTCACCTTCTGCACCTAGGAATACATAAACAAAAATAGTGAAATCATTTATTGTGTCTTCACTTGCTGCTTCTACCAAATAAGTTCCACCCATATATTTTAGGTATACTTTTTCAGTTCTTGAATATGCAACATCTAATGGTTCGTTTGTATCTACTACTACAAAACTTATTGTAGGATTTGTGTTGTCTGATTGGTATTTATCAGCTCCTTTGTATTCTATTTCAATTGGTCCATCTGCTCCAGGTATAGTAAATCTGTCACCTTTATTTAATTCATAAACCTGATCTCCTCCATCGATATAACCACTACATTTACAAGTTTCAAAGTCACATGCTTCACATTGACCTAAGTCTGAACCATCACATACTTCATCTCCTTCTACAACATTGTTTCCGCACATTTGTTCTGGTTCACCTTCGCCTTCACCTTCTGCACCAAGTTCACATACTGCTTCCCAGTCTGTTTCTTTGATTTTCATGTCTTCAAAGTCCATCTTTTCTTCAACTTCTGCTTTACATGCTACAGCGTCTTGAGGATCTGTGCAAGGTTCTTGTGGTAAACATTGTCCATCTGCTGGGTCAATCTTAAAAAAGCTGTATTGACAACAATTGGATTTTCCACTTTCTTGTATAAAAGCTTCTTGTACATCATCACCACAACAATAACCATCTTCACCACCAATCCAGTCTAGACCGCAGTTAACACATATATCTTTAGCAGAGTCTAGGTCAGTTATTACTTTAACATATAAAAGATGTGCCATCCATTTACCTTCTGAACCGCCTTCACCATGGCAGTCTTTTGCATCATCCCATACATATCTTTCATTTAGATCATAGTCTTTTGGTGCTGTCTCTGAACATCCATATGTTAAGAAAAATCTTTTTCTTGCAGGATCTTTTGATAAAGGAAATTTAGCTACAATCGGTGTAAGACCAGGTAGCCAGTTACTACTACCAATCCTTTCAGCATTTGAATATTCTGTGAAAAGTTTTTCTTTCCAAAGATTATCTATATCAACTTCTTCACCAGGTGCAGGATCTTCTGCATATAAAAATGTATTATAGATATACTGATCATTTTGTGCTGTTAACATAATATTTTTCTCATCTTCACCAAGCATAAAAACAACCATTTCCTCTGGTTCAATCTTAAAATGTTCACCAGGGTTTGCTGCCCATGTGTTTTGTTCAGCATCTAAAAATTCTGCTGCTTTATACACTTGTCCAACTGGTGCGTTTGCTGCTGCTTCTTCACCAGGTTTCATTGGTTCAGGCGGCAGGTTTCCTTCTTCTGCTGTTTTACATGCTGCTAAGCTGAATACTAAGCTTAACAAAACTAAAAACAGAAATAATTTTTTCAACATTGTTTATCACCTTCTTTGTGTTTTATATTAATCATTATTGAAAATATCAATAATATTTAGTATTTATATGAATCTTATATATAAAGTTTACTGTAAAGAAAAGGATAATAGCTGGTAATGTGCATGGTTCGTTCGCACTTTACCCATAAAGTCTTTTCTGTTCTTTGTAAGCTTTTGTTAATTCTTGAGAACAATGTCTTAGATTATTAGGGTTTTTAGGTTTTAAGAATTCTTTTAATTTCCTTTGTTCACATTCTTCATAAGCTAAAAGTGCTGCTAAGCCAAATCTTGTCCTGTAATCACCTTTGATTTGTAATGTTTTTGATGCTATACCATACTTTTCCCAGCTTATGCCTTCTTCTAATTTACAGCCTGATAAACCACCATCTTTAACATCTGCTGTTGTTATTTGTAAACCACGGTCAGCACCTTCCCAATCTATGTTCAAAATTTGTGTTATTGTTGGTGATGTCTGTTGTATAAAGTTTTTAGGGCCGCCCCCGCCTAAAAGAAAAAATCCACTTGATTTAGAACAATAAACAATTGCAGCTGATAAATTAATATCATCCTGAGCACTTAACCTTACATTGATTCCATCAAGTTTTAGTTTTGCAAGGTTCATTGCAATTGAATGGTTTTGCATAGAATCCCAAAACAAAGGTACATAATGTTTTGCACAAGCTGCAACAAAACTTCTTTCTGGATAAGGTGCTGTTTCTAAAACATATTTTCCTAATAAATAATTAAATTCTGCACTAGATATTTCTCTGCTAGTTAATAATTTTTGATATTTTTTGTCTTGAACAAAAGCACAGATTATTTTATCCTGCTCCATTAATGTTGCTTTTGATTCTATAACAGCGTCATATATTCTAGCATAACCTTTATTTCTTAACAAGATATCATACTCTCTACTTATTAAATCTGTATTTATTCTTTTTACAGGAAGACCGTATGCAAAATGCAGGTCATGATAAACTTGTGCACCTGTTGAACAGATCACATCAATAAAACCCCTTTCCACCAAATCTATGACATAACTACCCTGGCCTTCAACAATTCCAATTCCAGCAATGCCTAACCAGATTGTATCATTATCCTCAATCATTTGTTTATATAAATTAAAACAATGCTTTGAATCATGATACTCATCATCATGAAGAGTTTCATTTTTAGCATACAAAGAACAAAGTTCATGAAATAAATCATCAAAAGTATAATATTTTAAACTCTTGGGAATTATGTTTTCACCTAATTGTAATTTTTGATCAAGTTCAGGTTTCATACATTGTGGGGTGGTTATTGAGTTTAAAAGTATTTATATGGTTGAGAATTTAGCTTTGTCTATCTAATTCATTATGAACAATAACAATACAATGTGATGAATATATCATTAATGGTGATAAAGAAATCTTTTCAGCACCTTTTCTTTTCAAAAGTCTGTTTGTTTGTTTGTCCATGCCTTTGTGGTCGCCAAAAATAAATACACTATCAACAGAATCATCAAACTTTACTTTTCTTATGTCTGTGCCTTTTTTGTCTAAGTAATAAATCTGGCCTTGTACAAAGTTGACAAAGTCTGTGAATGTTTGTCTTTTGATTTCTATACCAGGTTCTACTTCTACTGATTGTTCTTTGTCTAGGCTGTTGCCTTTTTCAAGTGCTTTCTTGATCTTTGTTGCAATTGATCTTTCGTCATACTCAAACTGATGTAATTTAGATCCGTCAAAACTTATTATTCTTGTTGCATTTGGTTTTCCTTCCATTACAACATAAATAATTGTGTCTGGTCTGAAATGATTTGCAATAAATAATGAATTAGAAATACATCTTGTGACTAAATCAATTCTGCCAGAGTCTTTTAGATTGTTTAGATTGATTAATTTATCTGAAGTTGGTGCTTGTGTTGCTTTTAGTATGAAAGTTCTCATAGAATCAAAGTAAATATGGGTGTATATAAAAGTATCTGATTAAAACAAGGATCTAGAAAAAGATCTAGAAATCATTTTTCATATCTTAAAATAATCTCTACAATCTGGTCTTCTGTATCTTGTTGTGAAGAAGGAATATTTGGAAGATTGTGATTAACAAAATTAATGATTTTTTGTGTTAGTGTGTCTATCTTTGAAAAATTTGCTTTTTTAGCATAAGAATAAAGTTCTTTAGATAATTTGTCAATTGTCTTTTTATGCTCTGTGTTAAAATAAGGTTTTGATAAATTACATAATAATTCTATGTCTAGATATTTATGCATATATTTTTTTCTTCTGTCTGAAACTTTTTTTGGTTTTGTTATTTTTGGAACATATTCTACACCAGAATTAACAATTGTCATGAGTTCATAGCTTAAGGATTTTTCCAGAACCTCTGCCTCTTTAACAGTTTTTTCAGACCTGTTTTCAGGATGATTAATAATAGAATATAAAAATTTGATATCATTGTTACATTCTTCTATAGACATTGACCTGAATCTTTCTCTGACAAAGTCTCTTGTCTTTTTAATGTCCCTGTCCTGATCTTTGCATTTGATTATGCTGAGTCCTTTGAAATATTTTTGTTTGAGTTTTTCAAATTCTTGTTCTATATTGTCTTCATTGTCCATGTTTATGAGGAAGATTGTATTTTTTTATAAATATAACTAGGTTGAAGTATATAATTTATGACATATAAATTTATATATATTTTCGCATTAATCGTGATTATTATGTGTATTGGAGATAAAGTTATAAGATACTATAATAAGCCAGGAAGATATCGTAAACAGGATCCTAAATGGAATGGTGCTTCTCATAGTACTCATCCTGTGTATTATAGATATTATAGGAAATTAGTTAATTGTATTGATAATTATAGGTGTAGGAAATTTGGAGGAAAGTTTGAGTGCTGAAAATGGTAAAAGAATATATAACAGTTGATGGGTTGGTTGCTTGTGAAGAAAAGAAAGTAGAGGACAATCCTGAAGGTGATCTGCTTAGAATAGTTAATGAACAATTAATGCAAGACAAAAGAAGAAATGAAGCAGCTATGCAGAAGATATATGATAATTTGAAATATAGAAAGGCAAGAAGATATAGGTCTGGAGTTGTTTATGTGTGACTAAATCACACTAACTTTTAATTTCTTCAGAAACATTATTAAATACTGAAACCTTACCAATGTAAAATGGAAAGAGGAGTCAAAGATATCAATATATTGAATGAGTTTTGTGTTAGGTTCTGTAAAATATTAGAAAAACATGCTGATTATATCATTGTATCTGGTTTTGTTGCAATCGCTTCTGGTAGAGTAAGAGCTACAGAAGATATTGATATAATCATTTCAAAGATTGATAAGGAACTATTTCTTCAATTACATAATGATTTGGTGGGAAATGATTTTGTATGTATGCAGAGTGATAATGGTGATGAGATATATAATGAATATTTGAATCAAAAATCAAGTGTTAGATATACTTTAAAAGATCAACCATTGCCAGAGATGGAACTAAAATTAGCAAAAGATGAATTAGATGAGTATCAATTAAAAACAAAACAGAAATTAGAATTAACTGGTCTAGATGTTTGGTTTAGTTCTATCAACATGAATATTGCATTTAAAGAAGAATATTTAAAATCTGACAAAGATTTAGAAGATGCAAAACATTTAAGAGAGGTTTATAGTGATTTAGTAAGTAATGATGAGATTAATAAAATAAAACAACTTATAAAGAGGTTAAGATTATGAGAGATAAAACACATGATGACTTTATTGAACGTTGGGTAAAATTTATGAAAGAAAATCCTGTTAGGTGGAGAAGAATTCATGCCCAGTTTATTAATGCTCAATTTGATAATGCACATAAATTCTGGGAAAGATTGTTGAAAACAAAGAATGGTAAAGAAAAACTAATAAAGATTTATAATATTAAGAATCTAAAAGGATATGAAGGGTTATTGAATGGTAAAAAATAACCTCAAGTTTTAAAAACAACTCATTCTACCTCTACATAATGCAAGATATTAATGTAATTAAGAAAGAATTAAAGAAATTAATAGTTGATAGTGTAAAGAATCAAGTTAAGAATCTAGATGGAAATGTAGGTATTTTGTTTTCTGGAGGAATTGATAGCACAATTATTGCGTTTATTCTGAAGTCATTGGGTGTGAAGTTTACTTGTTATTGTTTTGGTCTTGATGAGCCTGGACTTAAAGAAGCTGAAGATATTGTGTGGGCAAAGAAAGTTGCACTTGAGTTGGGTTTTAATTTGAAAATTATTAATGTTGATTTAAGTGGTGCAGAGAAATTGGTTCATCGAACTACAAAAGTTTTAGCTGGCATGGATAATAAGGTTGTGCATGTGGGTGTTGGTAGTGTGATGATTGGTGTTTGTGATGCTGCTAAGAAAGATAAAACTGTCCACCTATTCTCTGGGTTAGGAAGTGAAGAATTGTTTGCTGGTTATCAAAGACATGAACAGTCTGATGATATTAATAAAGAATGTGCTCATGGTTTGGAGTTAATGAAGAAAGGTGATCTTGTTCGTGATAAATTAATTGCTGATTCTGAAGGTGTTAAGTTCTTTGTTCCATTTCTTGATGATAAGTTGGTTAAGTATTCTTTGACAGTTCCTGGTGAATTAAAAATTAAAGATGATGTTAAAAAATATATTTTGAGATTGGTTGGTGTGGATCTAGGTCTGCCTAAAACAATTGCTTTTAGAAAGAAAAAAGCTGCACAATATGGATCTAATATGGATAAAGCAATCATGAAGTTGGCTAAAAAGAATGGTTTTAAATTTAAATCACATTATCTAAATCATCAAATAAAGTTAGGTGCACTTGTTTCAGGTGGAAAAGATTCAATATTTGCAATGTATAAAATGATTAAGCAAGGTTATGATGTAAAGTGTTTGATAACTGTTAAATCTAAAAATCTTGATTCTTACATGTTTCATACACCTAATATTGATCTTGTTAAACATCAAAGTATTGCTCTTGACTTACCAATGGTTTATATTGAAACAAAAGGTGAGAAGGAGAAGGAATTAGTGGATTTGAAAAAGATTATAAAAGAAGCAAAGGATAAAGAAAAACTAGATGGAATTATAACAGGTGCTCTTTTTTCTACCTACCAACGTGAGCGTGTTGAAAAGATTTGTGATGAGTTAGGTTTAGTTTGTTTTTCTCCATTGTGGCACACTGATCAAGAAACTTTGCTCCACCAATTAATAGAGAATAAGTTTAGAGTAATGATTGTAGCTGTTGCTGCTGATGGTTTGGGTGAAGAAGATCTTGGTGAAGTTATTGATGAAAAATTTATAAAAAAAATGGTTGAATTGAACAAGAAGAATAAAATAAACATTGCATTTGAAGGTGGTGAAGCAGAAACACTTGTTATTGATTGTCCTATTTTTAAGAAAAGGTTAGAGATTGTTAAAGTAAGGAAAGAAATGGAAAATAAATATACTGGAAAGTATATAATAGAGGATATAAGATTGGTTGATAAAGTGTGAAGGTTTTTATATTTGTTCTTATTATTGTTTTATAAAAAGAGGTTCTGAGAGGTTTAAAATGGATAAAAAGATAATATTTTCAACTGGAAATTTTCATGTGAAAGGTACGACTATCAATAAATGTATTAGTCTTTGTAAGGATCTTGATGTGGATGGGATTGAGGTTTGTATACTTAATCTGAGTGAGCTTGCAGATATAAGCAAAAGAAGTCTAAATATTTTGAAAAAGTTTGAGCATAATACAATACATGCTCCTATCAGAGAAGCCAGAGGGTATGGTGTTTTTGTACCTTTTTATTATGCAAAATGTACAATGACAAAACTTGCATTGAATATAGTATATAAACTTGCTGATGAAATAAATGCACAAAATATTAATTTTCATGATCTAAGTCGTACAAAGGGTGGGCTTTTCAAGTATAAGTATAATCATACGATTGAGAATCTTTTAAAGAGACCAGAAATTAAATCTAAACCATATGTTAGACAATTGGAAAAACACAAAAAATTTAATTTTCTGTTGGATGTGTGTCATGCAAGGAATGAAGTAGAGGAATATATTAAAGTATTAGGTGATAAAACTAAATATATTCATCTAAGCACATTAGGTGAGAGAACTGATGCAGGTAATCAAACACATCAACCATTGTGCACAAGGGATGCAGATGTTTTGAAAAAGATTTCACCTGTGAAAAGTCTAGATGCTCATGTCATAATTGAAACTCATATAAGAAGAGTTGATGTTGATCTTATGAAAAGAGAAATTGATTTTGTAAAGGAGTGGTTGTATCAGTAAAATGGTACTTGAAGTTTGTGAACAAAGTCTATTAGACAGGATGAGAAGAGATTATTATCATCGTCTTAGGGATGAGCTAGACTATATTCTTATTCAGTATTTATTAATTGATTCTTTTAAGAATTATGTACAGGCAGGAGAAAAGTATCCATTTGTTGAAAAAAAAGAATTAAAACCAGGTGCTGCTGATCCTGAATATCTAGACGAAGAAATGCCACTGCATAATAATGGATTGGTGTTGTTCATAGATGGCAAATTACCAAAATCATGTAAAAAACATATAAGGTTTAAGAAAAAAAACAGATTATTAAAAGACAATATTGAGCATGATAGGTCAATTAATAAATTTTTTACAGAAGAAAATAAGTTTGATCTACAGTACACATATTTTGAGAATCCTATATTTGAAGAATATATTACAACATTTATAAAAAAAGATTATAGTTTATTAATACAACATGATCCAAGAGTAAAGAAAAAAGAAAGATATTCATTAACTCATTATAAGGTTAGGATCGGTTTACTTATACCTGACATGGCTGAAAAATTAGCATTAAGATTAGGATATATTTCTAAACATATAAATGAAAAAGATGTTGAAGAAGATGAGATCCCTATTTCAGAGCAATTAGAAGCAAAGTTTTGCGAATATTATGGAATCAGAGAAAATGCTGGTGGTAGAAGGACAGCAGCTGCATTAGCAGCTGAATATTTTCAAGATCTTAAAGCAATTAAATCAACTTATACTGTTTATGCTGGAAGTTGTGAATTAAGAACATTGATAAAGATCACAAGAAATAAGTTATGGAAATATTGTTTATTGGTCTTAGATAAAGATGAAATAAAACAAATAGAAGAAAAAGAAAGAGAAAATGAAAATTATGTGAATCTTAGACAACAATTTGGAATTTATGAATTTCCTGATGCAAGTATTGTGTCTGTTTTGGGTGTAAGGTATAGTGAGACAAACCAATCAAATATTCCTGAAGAAAAACATTATAAACAAGGTGAAAGATTATTTTTACAGAATAAATTTTGGAGAAGTGTTGATAAGAATATGTTATTAATATTACCAAAAAGAGAATTCATACATATTAATCCTGTTCACTATCCTAGTATCTATAAATAGATTTATAAAAAAATCCCTCTTACGGAGATAAATATGACTAATGAAACAAATGAAGAAGAAGAAGATTATGATCCAGATATGGAAGAATTAGCAGATATGGCAGTAATGGAACTGCAAGAATTTATTGATATAGAAACTAATTCAGTTATTGGAGATAGGCAATTTATGGATGTTCTCTCAAATTGGGAAATAATTCTATTACATTCTGGTCAAAGTATAAATCACAAAAAGACAAACCAAATATTAAATGAATCATCATATAAACTAGAAAAAATTATTACATTAATAAATGAAGGAATCTTAGCTGAATTAATAATTAAAGAAAAAGAGGAAGAGGAACTAGAAAAATTAAAAACTGATAAAAAGACTAAATTATTAAAAAAAACATTATTACATACTCCAAAAATAATACAAAAAGATATTAAACTTAAAACTAAAGAATTATCAAAATTACACACAATGTTTGAAGCATTTACAAGGCTTATTAACCAAGTGAAAGACTTTGATCATTATCATTTATCAGAACTTGCAAAAGCAGTTATTGCTTATGAAAAAGCTTTTAGGCAAAGGCTGGATAAAGAAAAACTGATTTTAGAAGAGTTTAAAAAATAGAGATTAGGGGGAATTCAAAATGAAAACTTACTCACTGACGTTCGTAGCCTTCATTCTGCAAGCAGTCAAAATGAGGAATTCAGAATGAAGATTATAGACATACTAGAAAAAGGGTTCACATGTTCAGTAGAAATACTTCCACCAAAAGGTGTGTTTAATTCTCATAAAGTATTGGAAAGAGTTGAATCATTGAAAGATGTTGTTGATTTTGCAAGTGTTACATCTGGTGCAGGTGGTAAGAGGAAGAGATGCGGAACAATTTCATTATCTCATCTTATTAAAAAAGATCATGGAACAGAATGCATGTCTCATCTAACATGCTTAGATGCAAATGAAGCAGAGATCAAAGAAAAACTTGCTGATATTTATAATCTAGGAATAGAAAATATCTTGGCTTTAGTCGGTGATAAACCAGATAATGAACCCAAGATTAAGATTAATCCAGATGGACAATCTTTTTTCTTTGCATGCGACCTTGTTAGATATATAAGAGATGGTGAAAAAGTTTCTAAAAAACCAAATCATTTCTGCCTAGGTGTTGCTGCTTATCCAGAAGGTTATGAAAAAGATAAGAATGTAGACAGGTCAGCAGGAATATTAAAAGTAAAAGAAAATTATGGTGCTGACTTTGCAATAACTCAGATGGTGTTTGATCAGAATATTTATTTTAATTTTCTTGAAAAAGCAAGAGCAGAAGGAGTTACAATGCCAATCATACCAAGTGTTCGTCTTGTTAGGTCAAAAGCACAGTGTGAATATCTTATAAATCAATTTGGTGTTAATATTCCCTTTATGGGTGTATTAGAAGGATTTTCAAAAGTAGCTAAAAATTATGAAGAAACCTTTTTATTTAATTATATGAGAGATCTTTGTAAAAATCTTAAACAAGGAGGAGCACCAGGAATTCATTTTGTTATATTAAAAGATACAGAACTTGTTCAAAAAATAGTTCCTTATTTAAAATAGTAAACTGCAAATAAAAAAATGAAACAATTATTCATAGAAGCAAAATGTGAAACTTTTGTTCTACCGAATGATGTAATTGATAAACTTCCAAAAGAACTGACAATTGCAACAAGTGTTCAGTTTATTGATTCTGTTGATGGGATTAAAGCACAATTGGAAGATGTTGGTGTTAAAGTTAAGTTGGTGAAAGGAAAACATTCGAAATATGATGGACAGATACTTGGTTGTGATGTTGATGATTGTTCTGGTGATTATTTGTATGTTGGTGATGGTTTGTTTCATTCAAAAGCTTTGTTATTAAAGGGTGCATCTAAGGTTTTTTCTTATAACCCATTTACAAAAAAGTTAAGTGAAATTGGTGGAAAGGAAATTGAAAAGATCAAGAAAAAAGTGCTTGGTGGATTGATGAAGTTCAAAACTTCAACAAATATTGGTGTTATTGTTACAAAGAAACCTGGACAGAATAGAATGAATGATGCACTAAAGTTTAAGACTAAGTGGGAAATTCACCCTACCGAAAAGAAAAACATTTTTGTATTCTTAACAGACACATTAGACTTCAACGAACTAGAAAACTTTCCATTCATAGAATGCTGGGTAAACACAATGTGTCCAAGAATAGGTTATGACGACTCAATCAGACTCTCTAAATCGATTATTAATATTGATGATGTAGAATAATATTACTCAACCTTTACTTTATAATGCTTATCTTGTTCTAGTTTAGAAAGATCTTTAAGTAAATAAGGATAATCTTTTATTGCTATATTTTCAAGAATATTAAGCACATTAATAACATCTTTGCAATAATTTAAGAAATCATCTTTTGAAAAATATAATTTCCTACTAGTAACATCATCACGCCAATCATAGTATTCTGATAGATTTTGTTCAATAACATCCTGACCATAAAAAGAAACAATATCTCTAAGTTTGATTATCCTTGAAAATGGTATGAATTCTGGTTTTTCTCTAACCCCTATAATTGAAAATAAAATTGCATCAAGAAGTTTTTTAGGAGTTTCAGCTATTTCATGATTATTATATAATCTTTGAAAAGGGTTTTTTATTGAAGATTCTTCATACAAATGACCTTCATCATAAAGTGTTTCCCAAATCTGTATTTCATATAAAAAAGGATTAATGAAATCCATTTGTGTGGGTCTTAATGACTTTTTTAACATTTTCTTACTTTTCATAAGAGAAAATTGATTAACATCAAGAAGATATAAAAAAAGTTTATTTTCAGGATTAAATAATTTATTTAATACTTCTTTATTCTTTTCATTAGTATTGTCAGGACTCAAACGATCCTTTAATGTGATTATTGTCATGGTATTGTGTAAATTTTTGTCTCTTATAAGTATTTGTGTGTCATAAACCACAGGTTTATGAGCATGCTCAGAAATACTTGTATTTCTGACATGTTCAAAGAGCAAAGTTTATATATATTACAACATATTTGTAATTATTATGATTATTGAAACAATAAAAAGAGTCTTAGGTAAGAGTAATAAACCCATCAATAAACTAAATAATGATGTAAAAGAATTTACTTCTCAAGAAAAAACAATTATTAAGTATGGTGTAAAAGATATTAAAAAATTAATTAGAGCTGAGAGGGATAATTATAAGATCGTAAGATTGTATGAAGGGTTGTTAAATAAAAAAATAAACATATTAGATGTTCTTGTTAAACATCTAAAACAAGGTGAAGGTGTTTTAGCAAAAAAAGATATTTCAATGAAATTAAAAGAATTGTCAATTATATTAAGCAGAGAAGCAAGTAAAAACAGTTTATTATTAGGATTAATACAGTTTGATGTAAAACTCAATGATGATTTTATGAAAAGTGCTAATAAGCTGCAGATTGTTTATGAAAAATTAGAAGAAAGAATGAAAGAATTTAAAGAACAAGCAGCTATTGTAAAAGTTATTGGAAAAAGAATAACAAGGATCAATAATAATATTGCACAAGCAGAAATAAAAGGAATTAATCTTTTATTTGCAGATGAAAAAAATGTTGTTAAGTATGATGAAGCTGCACTAACATTAATCAATTATATGAAAGATGAATTAATAAAACAACAACAAGTCATTAGCAGTTTAGGTAGTATAAAAAACAAAGAATCATTGATCAAAGCATTTAATTATATGAAAATACATGTTTCTGAACAAAGAAGAAGTCTTGATAAATTCAAGAGAATTCAAATTGCAAAGAGAACCCTGTTAGATGAAATGACTACTGCATTATCTGACATTAATAAATCTATTAGATCTGCGAGAAGGATCTCTGCTCAAAAAGCTGCTTGATCTTTTTATTATTGTTTTTAATTCTTGCAGAGATATTTCTTGTGTTTTTTTTTCATTTTCTAGATATGACCATACCTTGTCCATTACTTTTATGACCAAAGCAGTGTTTGTTTTTATGTTTATTCTTGTATCTGCTTTTAAATAATTTGTAAACCAATCAATGAACTGCAGCTTTTGTGAATATTGTTTTGTTAAATCTATTGAACTATCTTTGGTTAAATAATTAACCCAGGAATTATCTTTTAAGAGGTTTTGTGAAAAACAATCAAGATGTGTCATACATGATGTCATGAACTCGATTGATGTAAGATAAAGTTCATAATTATTTAGTTGTTTTGTGAAATCTAAAAAAGAAAAATAATCTTCTAATAACTGCTTTGTTTCATTATGTATCATTGGTTCACACATAGAAAAAAGATTATCCCCTATTAAACTATCTATATAAGGTGCGTTGTTTGTTTCTCTTATTACTTGTGAACTACTCTTTAAACGCTTTTCTTCATATTCTTTACTAGGATTTAGAGTCTTGATCCCATCTCTAATAATAATATCCAATGAATATTCTTTAAAATTGTATACATCTTTGCTCATGATTTAATCCCCTTTGATTATATAAGGGAGGATATTTTCATTTATAAATGTTTTGTTTTTTTACTACTATTTAGAGGTTATTTTCTGCACTAATAGTGCTTAAGTTTATAAATTCTTATTCACATACAAAGATTAATATGAAAAAACCACAATTACTAGCACCTGCTGGATCATGGGAATCTTTGCAAGCTGCTATTCAATCAGGAGCAGATGCAGTATATTTTGGAATAAAAGCATTAAATATGAGAGCTAATGCAAAGAATTTCGAAGAAACTGAGCTAATTAAAGTTGTTGCAGAGTGTCATAAGAATAATATAAAAGCTTACTTAACATTAAACACAATTGTTTATGAAAATGAATTAGTCAAGTTGAAAAGGGTTCTTGAAAAAGCAAAACTAGCAGAAATCGATGCTGTTATTTGCTGGGATCATTCTGTAATAAAGATGTGTAAAGAACTCAGTCTACCAATTCACCTTAGTACACAAGCAAGTGTTAGTAATTCTGAAAGTGTCCAGTTCTACAAAGACATTGGTGTTAGTAGAGTGATCCTTGCAAGAGAATGTTCTTTGGCTCAGATAAAGGAAATAAATAATAAAATTAAAACAGATAATCAAAATATGGAAATCGAAGTATTTATTCATGGTGCAATGTGTGTTGCTGTGTCTGGCAGGTGTTTAACATCACAATTCTTGTTTAATAAATCTGCAAATAGAGGTGATTGTCTGCAGCCTTGCAGAAGAAAGTATATTATAAAAGATGTTGAAACAGGTGATGAACTTAAGCTCACAAATAATTATGTAATGTCTCCTAAAGATTTATGTGCATTGCCAATAATTGATAAATTGATTAATTCTGGAATTGATTGTTTTAAAATAGAAGGAAGAAATAGAGCTCCTGAATATGTTAAAGTTGTTGTTTCTGTTTATAGACAAGCTATTGATGCTTATGCTGATGGCAAATTTACAAAGCAGATGCAGAATAAGTTGTTGAAACAGTTGGAGACAGTCTATAATAGAAAATTCCACACAGGCTTTTACTTAGGCACTCCTACAAATGATGATTTTACAGATCTTTATGGAACAGCATCAAAGGTACAGAAGACTTACATTGGCTTTGTTAAGAATTATTATAAAAATGTAAAAGTTGCTGAGGTCAAGATTGAAACAGGTGAAGTTAAGATTGGAGACAAAATCATGGTAACTGGAAAAAGTACAGGTGTTTTAGAGTTTGATAATATATCTATGGAAATCAATGGTAAAAAAGTTGAGATTGGTAAAAAAGGTGAAAGGGTTGGTGTTAAAGTTTCTGAATTAGTCAGAGTTAATGATAAAGTTTTTGTGATGAAAACATTTAAATAAAACAAACATATAATATAACAAATGAAAACATTAAACAACAAAAATAAATTTATTCTAGGTGTTCTACTAATCTACATAATCTGGACAATCATAACATTAATAACAAAAGATTATGAACTCATATTTGATAAAGTATTGTCAGCAGGAATAATTATATTTGTCTATTACCTTAATAAGAAACATAAATTCTCATGGTTTGCACTTATTATTAATGCAATTGGTGTGACACTTCATCATGTAAAACTTTATGGGAATTTCTATTTTGGAATTGGTTTTGATAAATGGATGCATTTGATTGTTCCGTTTGCATTGTGTTTTTTGGTTTATAGAATTATTGATAATTTAACATCAAGTAAAAACAAACTAACAACAATAATATTAACAATGGTGGTTGTGTTTGGTTTGGCATGTTTGGTTGAGGTTGTTGAATTCATTGGTTATTCTGTATTAGGACAAGGTGAAGGGCATGGTTTATTATTATATGGAGAAGCTGATTATGGAGAATATTTTAATACTTCATGGGATATTATTTGTAATTTAATAGGAGCTGTGGTTGGTACTATTGTTGCAGTAGTGATAAAAAAGTTAAAATTCTCGTCGATAAAATAACGAAACCTTTATATATGAGTTCTCTATAAATAAACATATGAGGGGGAAAGTCTACAAACTGACTTAATGATCCTTACATTTATTTTAAAAATATGGGGGTAGATAAAATGGCAGCACAAAAAGTAGCAAAAGTTGGAATTAAAAAAGAATCTGGTTGGCTTTATTTCGTTGACAAGAAAGGTGACATCTCCAGAGCAAAAATGGCTCGTGGTGGTAAAAAGAAAAAAAAGAAGAAAAAGAAAAAAGCTAAAAGAAAAGCTAAGAAAAAGAAGAAAAGAAGAAGATAAGTAACCCATTTCTTTATTTTTTTTTATTTATTTTTTATTAAAAATTTTAATAATAAATACCAGAAATCTAGTTTATCATCTGAAATGGACTATTAATTCTATTCTTTGCAAACATTTTTTGACCAATACCCTGGCCCAAGTAATATGAAATCTTATTAATTGCTTGTGAAAACATATCAGCAAATGTAACCTTTTTTCTATATACTGTGTAATAAATAGTCTCGGTCTTAAAATCTTTTTTAATGATCCCTTCTAAAGTTTTTTTGTCGCCTAACTCGTCAACTAGTCCAAACTCTTTGCCTTGAACTGCTACATAAAACATAGCTGTTTTTAATTCCTTTTGAATTTCTGCATCTTCAATGTTTCTATTGTCCATTACATCACTAAAGAAAATAGCATGAACTTGTGATAATTGTTCTTCTAACATTTTTTTTTCTTTTTTTGTTAAAGGTCTGAATGGATCACCAATATCTTTATGTTCACCTGCTACTAATCTGTTGTAAGTTATATTATAATCATCTAATAAACCTGAAAACTCAAGATAGGAACTTATCACACCAATATTTCCTACAATAGAAAATTCATTTGCTACAATTTTTTTATCAACAGCACTTGCAATCCAATATGCTGCTGATGTTGCCATTTCTCTTACTAATGCATATTTTGGTTTTTTGCATCTTTTCATAGCATTTACAATTTCTTTTGAAGCAACTGCTGATCCACCAGGAGAATTAATCTCAAAAAGAATTGCATCAATACTGTCATCCTCATTAATTGCATCAATATAACTAACAATATCTTGTGATGAAGTTATTTTAGAAGTTAATATACCTTGTTCATGGCTTGTTAAAATAACACCTTCAATTGGAATAACAGCAATATTTACTTCTGAGAAATCTGAATTGCCAAATGAAGAAATAAAAGCAAATAACAAACCAAATACAATTACAAACAAGAATATACCACCTATGATTAAAGAAATCACTAGAACTAACTTTTTATTGTCTTTTTTAGGTTTTAAGTTAGTCTGCTGTTTAGACCTCTTTTTTTTAGCCCCCTTCATATTAATATTATTTGTAAGTTCTTATATATAAATGTTACCAAAAACTGACTCCATCCAAAAATCCTATTCCGTTTTGCTCGCTTTGCTCACAAAACTCCATCTGGCCATGCCATCAATTCCTTTGGAATCAATGGCATTGATGTGTCAGAAATGTATATCATTTCTGAGCATGCTCAGAAACCTATGGTTTCTGACATCACAGACGGACATTTTGGATGAAGTCACATATACCAAAAACTATATAAACCAACCAGATTTCTTATATACTATGGCTGGAATAAAGAAAAGATTAGAAGAAGAAAAAAAACAAAAAGAACTAGAAATAAGAAGAACTAGGATGCCTAGAGATAAGCAGGTTCTTGGGATAGTTGAACAAAGATTGGGTGGTTCTAGAATGCATGTTAGGTGTCTTGATGGTAAAAATCGTATATGTAGAATACCTGGAAGATTAAAAAGAAGATTATGGGTTAGAGAAGGTAATTTTGTGATTGTTGAACCATGGGAACTTGGTGGAGATGCAAAAGGAGATATAATTTATAAGTATAGACCTACACAAGTAGAATTCTTAAAACAAAAAGGAATGTTAAAACAGTTAGAAGATGCTGATGAGTTTTAGTGTTTCTTTTTAATAAAATAAATAGCTAATAATATTGCACCAATTGTTATTGCACTATCAGCTATATTGAACACAGGCCAAATACTGATTTTTATAAAATCTGTTATTGTGCCTAAAAAGATTCTATCAATCAGATTACCAAATGCACCGCCTAAGATAAGGCTAATGCTTATTGCTAGTTTCCTGTTTTTGATGTCTTTTAAATAATAAATTATTACACAGATAATCAGAACATTAATGATTATCATAATTGGCTGCATGTTTTTAAATAAACCAAATGCAATGCCTGTGTTTTGTATGTGTGTTAGTTCTAATACTTTTGGTATCAATGTTTCTGATTCATGCAATGCAAAAGATGTTCTGATTAAGAATTTTGTTAATTGGTCAAGTAGAATAATGAATATTGTGATTGAGAAGATTAGTTTGTAGTATTTAATACCCTTTCCTCTGTTCTTCAAGTGCGATCTCTTCAATCCGTTCCAGCCTCCGACTTACATTCTCAACCATAGCTTTGATTGTATCTAGCTTTGCAAGAATTAATTCTTGATCTTTTGATGATGATGATGATGCAGGTGCTTGTTGTAACTGTGGTCTTGTTATATCTTTTACAGAAAAATCAGTAGGCGGTGACTGAGGCATTGATTGTGGATGCATGCTTGGCTGAGCTGGATTATCAGAACCAGGAGGCATGCCAAAGCCTGAACCAAGATCTGCACCATGTTTATCATCAACACCTGGTATTGGTTTTTTAAGACTATCATCTATAAATAAATCATCATCGTGCTTTTTCCAAAACTTTAATTTGTCAAATACCATTTATTTAAAACCTTCAACTTGATTAGGTGATTCTGGAATTAAACTTGATAATTTTTCTTTAATAAAATCTATTGAAAGATAGTCAATAACCTGAAAAGTCAGTGTTTCAGGATAAATAATGACATTTTTGCTTTTGATCTCTGTTATAAAAAATAATGGTTCTTTTTCTATTTTTTTATTTAATAATAATATAAAAAAACTAGATTTCACATCTTCTGGAATTGCCTTATCTACTAATAATTCATTATAATCTCTTTTTATTAATTCTTGTTTTAAGATATCATCTGGCTGACTTGATTCCATAATACCTAATACAAATTCATTTGAAAATTTTTCTTTCTGAAGATCTACTTGTTCAATGTCATTAAACACATCATAATTGATTAAAATTATTTTATAATTATTTTCTAATATTTTATCAAATTCCTGGTTGCCATAGTATTGATTAAGTGTGTTGATTTTATCTTGAGAAAGTATGTTTAATGATTCCTTTTCTTCTAATTCTTGAACTTCATTTAATTTGATTTTAATTCCTGTTAATAAACTATTATCTTTGTATAGGATAAATAAATTATCTTTTTCTGGAAAATTTTCTTGTAAATCCATAATATCTAAGTAAACCAAATAACTAAAAACACCAAATACAACTAATAACAAAATAACAAATATTGATGCTAGTTTAAATATAGATTTGATTATCTTAAATGAAAATAAAAGAACTAATGCAATAATAATAATTGCGATTATTGACCATAATTGCCACATTGTTTATCACCTTTTTTGTTTTTATGTTAAGTATATTAGTTTATATGATATGTGTATATAAAGGTTTTTGTAAATTATTAATATGAAACTGCCTCGTTCGCATACTCAAAGTTTGTATTGTGGTAAATTGAGTACCTGTAAAGTCTTGCGAATAAGATTATTGCTCACTGGCCTAACTGGCGGCAGTGTCATTACTTACTCACCAACATCATACCTATAAATAGCAGCTACCATACCTAATTCTTTTAGTTGCACACCTTCTCTTGTTTCTGTTGATATTATCTTAACTTCTGACTTGAATTCTCTTGCTTTTTCTTCAAACTTTTCAATTGTTTCGTCTTTTAATGATTCTGATAATAATAATGTGTCAACAACACCCATTTCTAGTTTTTTGTAAACTTCTTTTTCACCATATCCTGCTTTTCCTGGTTCTTTTGCAAGAAATAATAAAAATCTATTCATTATCTTTTTTTCTTCTATTATTTCTTCTTTTGCTAAAACATCTTTACATTTATCAACTAGTTCTTGTAAACCAAATTCACCTGTATAGCTTAGATCTTTAGTTGCAATTATTTTATTTTTCAGTTCTGTAGTAATAAATTCAATAAAATCATGCTTTGTTGGACCAGGACCACCAACCAAGATTCCTTTTAAATCTTTCATATGCAAGAATTCGGATTTAACATAATCTGCTACTTTTTTATAATGATCTTTTGCAGCTAATTCTGTGTTACGTTCAAAACGGGCAGCGGATTGTCCCCCAGCTTTCATTTTTCCAGGAACTTGTGAATGAGTCTTTTTAAGTGGAATTATTGATTTTCCTTTTAATATTGCAATATTTGCATCTCTTCTGTCCATAACTATCAATCCATAACATTCTTTTATCTCCATCATGTCTTCTAATGGTTCTAGAACAAAAGTCTTATCACATCGATATAATCGTTGTTTCATTGGAATTGGTGGTTCTATTGACCAAACTTCTACATCTGATCTTCCTTGTTGTCCTGAAACATTGCCTGAGAAAGCTGCCAAACCATTTGGTGGTGTTCTTTTGAACAATTTTAAGTGCTGGATCATTCTTTCTAATGCATCCTGAACATTCTTTCTTGTAGAAGATGATTTGATGTTTGATGCTGTGCCTTTTTCCTGGTCTAGGTGTTGTATGATTTTTATAATATCATAGCCCTGAGGAATGTATACTGATACTAGTTCTGTATGGCGTCCTCTATATGAAGCTAGTTCTTTAACAAACTTCTTAAGTTCAAATTGTTGTTTTGATGTTAGTGATGCCATAATGTATATAGAAAAAGAAGGGGTTTAAAAAGTTAACTAATAAAACCAACTAATTGAATACATAATAATAAAATAAAAAGAAAAAAAATTAAGCTTCTGAAAGCTGAGCTTTGAACGACCTTCTCATGAAATAAATCAATACAAATACCCAAAATCCTATCTGGAACAGTTCTAAACCAATTGTCCATGAAGCTCTTTCTATAGCACCTTTTGTTACTTCTGCTACTGAAAATAACCCAAATACTGCATTTGCTATTTCTAGTATATTTTTGATCAAGAATCCAATTGAACCAAAAAAGATAAATTTTGATGATTTAGATCTCATCTGCAGCACTAAAAACCCGCCAGTAAATATCAATACACTAGATGCCATAGCAATCAAACCAATAAATAAGTCAAACATGTTCTTGCTTGTAGACACATTAAACATCTTGCTTAGTAAGTAATTAACCCATTCATATCCCCAATAAGAAAATAAACAGATTGTTATTAAAAAAAACAATACTGAGAATATTATGACCATTGGTGGTATTTCTTTTTTCTTTATTAATGGCATTGTATCACCCCTTATTATTTATTAAATTAATAGACAATATATAAATGTATGGTATGTATTTAGTTAGTTGGCCTAAAATTTGTTTTTGAAACATTCTGTATCGTGAGATGTTCGAGGAACTGAAAACCTTATGCTTCTTATATTACGTTTTCAGGCTCAAAAACTGGCCAACTAAATACATACAATGTATGCAAAAATTTAAATATTCATCAAGATAAACATCTAAACATGGTATTTACATTAATGGAATTATTTGATATGGTTGTAATAACAGCTGTATTAGGTTATATATTTAAAGATTATATCAAGATAAGACATCATTCTAAGTATGAAGATGATCCTGTTAAATTCTATAAACAAAAGATTATGACTTCTAATTTTAAAATAGCTGCCTTAGTTACTGCACCAGCCATTATATTTCATGAACTAGGGCATAAGTTTATGGCAATAGCATTTGGAATGGTTGCTCAGCTTCATGCTGCTTATACATTTTTAGGCTTAGGTTTATTATTAAAAATACTTAATTTTGGATTTATATTTTTTGTACCTGCATATGTATCTTGGGGATGTCCTGATATGGGTTGTGTTGTTTTGTTACAACAAAATCCATGGATATATTCATTAGTTGCATTTGCAGGACCTTTTGTTAATGGTTTGATATGGTTAATATGTTATTTTGTGATAAAATATTCTATGGTCAAGCCTAAGTATTTGCCTATAATTGGTTTGACAAAAAGGATAAATGGGTTTTTGTTTATATTCAACTTATTGCCAATACCAATGTTTGATGGATGGCATGTGTATAGTGGGTTATGGGAGACTATTAAGTTAATGATGATTTAGTGGATTTTGCTGAATATTATTATTAAAAATAGCATAAATTCTATGTTTTTAGAGCTTCTAAATGCCTTATTGATGTGTTTAAAATGGTTGCTGGGAAGGCTTCTAAGGCCCTTAAGAGGCATTTTAAAGGAGTTTTAACTCTTTGGTAGTAAATTATCGAAAGATTTAAATAGTAGTATTTCTTACTACTTTATACTATGAAGATAAAAGTCTCAGTATCAATGGAACAAGACACAATGAAGAGAGTTTCTGAAAAAGTAGGCTTAGGTGTGTTTAGAAATAAGAGTCATTTTATTGAAATGGCTGTGTTGAAGTTGTTGGAGGAAAATCAAATTGACAATACTTAGAATACAAGCAGGAGATTTTCAAGACTCTAAGCAAGGAATGCAAGGTAATTTATCTAAATTAGAAACTATTGTTAAACATGCAAATGCTGTGGTTGCAAGTGGTGAAACCTTAGCAGGTGTTGATATTGTTGGTGATTGGTATGATCAGCATAATTCTGAATTAGTTCAGAAAATACAACAACAAAAAATGCAAGAACTTGAACAAAAGAATCCTGAAGCATCTAAACTTATTCAAAATTATTTTGGATTTCAACAAACACTTCAGGAAAAGTACAAAACAACATTTCAAAGACAAGAAGATTATCAAAAATTAAGTAAAGAAGATCTGGAAAAAATTCAAGAAATATCAAAAGCAATGCAAGAAAACCCAGATGCAATTCAATGTCTTATGCCGGATTATCTTCAAGCGTCTAAAATCATATATAATGAACAAAAAAAGATTTTAACTAAATTAGATGATAATATTAAAATATACAGTGTAAGAGGTAATTGTGATACTAACTGTATAAGTGATGTACTTGAATCTGTTAGATTTATTGATATGGAAGATAAATTAACTGAAGAAGGTGCTTTTACAATACTAGGTGCTAATAATACAAATATCCCAGCTGAAAATCCTTATCAAGGAACTGATTATGGAATTGAATATGATGATGATTCTGACTTAAACAAAAGTGTTGCTTATCAAAAATATAATTTAGCAAAAACAGGTAAAAAAGCTAATATTATGATGCTTCATGGACCACCTGCTGATATTGAAATGAGAGGCAGTCATGATAAAGGAATGGGAGTTGGTATTCCTCAACTAATAAAAGAACACAAACCAGGACTAGTAGAGTGCGGACACTTTCATAAAGCTGCGATTGATACAATAGATGGAGTTGTATATGCAAGATCATCTCCTTATGTATTCTATGAGCATGAGTTTAGTGATGAAGGAGTTTATCTAGGTAGTGCAATATTGGAATATGTATAATTAATGTTTTGTTCTAAATTGATTTAAGATGTAGAATTTATTATTTTATACTAAAATCAATTCATTTCCCCTTATCATGCTCCCACTTAGGATCACCAGGTTTGTAACGACCAACTTCTTTTGATCCAGGTGTTCTTGATTTTGTTTCTGCTTTGTTTGCTTTTTGTGCCTTTTTGTCCTTTTTCTTTTTTTTGTCTTTTTTGTCACGAGTTATGTAATAAATAATAGCAGCAAAAATAGCAAGAACAAGAATTATCTCAAACGGAATAAATGAAGAAATCTTTTCACCAACTACAATAATATTAATATTCATGATCTTAAGCACGATCAAGATTATAATCACCAATAAACTAAGGATAATCCATTTATTAAATTCATGATCTTTTAAGAATATGCTTGATATTAATTGAAACAAAAATATGAATACAAGTAATAAAGCAACATAATATAGTAAAAGGTTTAGTTTAGATACAAGAGATTGAACAGCAACAAATGTAAACCCGCATACAAATGCAATTATTGCATGAACTTTTGTAACATCATTGTGGTCTCTGTTTTTTCCAAATATCATTGCTTTTTCTAGAATTCCAAAGATAACAACAAATATAAACATAAAAGGTAAGATAACATTCATAAAGCCTATTTTTTCTAATAATAATATTGTGTTTCTAAATATATTAATCATAATATATTTTTTGTTATGCTGGTTTATATATCTTTTTGTTTTTTTTGAGTTAAATAAGGCTCTATCCAAAAATCCTACTACGTTTCGTCTCACTAATCGTTCGACGAAACTTCGTCTGGCCATGCCATCAATGACAAGTCATTGCTGTCATTGCTGGCACAGACGGATATTTTGGATAAAGCTATAAAATAAACCAAAATCTTTAAAAACCAACTATGTTATCAATAGAAAATATGAGTAAATTACTAAAATTTTATGAAAAAGAATACAAAAAATTATTGATTATACCATTACTTTTAATATTACTAGCTGTAGTACAAATAGGTTATCAATACAATACAACAGGGGACTTTCTTAATAGGGGTGTTGGACTTAAAGGTGGTACAACAATAACAATAAATCATGTTTCATATTCAGGAACAGAAATACATGATGCTATAATCAAAGAATTTTCAGATGCTGACACAAATATAAGAACACAGGCATCTTTGGGCAGGATTTCTGGTTATATTGTTGATGTTGACATTGATACTGCTAATAATCAAGAAAATAAAGAAAAACTAATATACTTACTAGATGAACTTTATCCTGATACTGTAACAAATGAAGAAGGTGTAGAAGAAAAATTATATAAATTAGGTACTATGGGTTCATCACTTGGTGAAAATTTCTTTAAACAAACTTCAATTGCATTAGTAATTGCGTTTTTGTTAATGGGTTTGGTTGTTTTGATTTATTTTAGAACAATTATACCAAGCTTGGCTGTAATCTTATCAGCTGCATCTGATATAGTTATCACACTAGCAATTGTAAATTTATTAGGCATGAAATTAAGCACTGCAGGAATTGCTGGATTTTTATTATTAATAGGTTATTCTGTTGATACTGACATATTATTAACAACAAAAGTGTTAAAGACTAAAACTGGAAATATAATGGATAAAGTAATGGTTGCTATGAAAACAGGATTAAAAATGTCTATAACAACAATATTTGCTGTGATTGCTGCCTTAATGTTTTCATTATCAGTTGAAATAAAACAAATTATGACTATTGTTTTGATAGGATTATTAATTGATCTGATCAATACATGGATACAAAATGTTGGATTGTTAAGATGGTATCTTGAGAAAAAATCTAAAAAAACAAGTAAAAAAGAGCACGTTATAAAATATTTTTAAAATAATAAAATTAAAAATTTTGATAAAATGAACAGAAAACTTAAAAAAGTATTAACAAACTGGAGAATGATTTTGTTAATCGTATTTCTAATAATAGCTATATGGACTATTCATTTTAATCCTTATAAACAAGGTGTTGCAATCAGAAGCGTTGTATATAATAGTTCTGCTAATGCAGCTGGTATTGAAAAACCTTTACCAAATATAATGCCTATGAGCCGTGAAGTAATTTTGGCAATCAATAATCAAGATATTAAATCTACAAAAGATTTTTTTGAGATAACTGAAAATATTGAAGCAAATGATACTATTGATATTAGAACAAATAAAGAAATATATAGAGTTTATGTCAGACCAGAGTATAATATTACTCTGCTAGATGAATTAGAAGAATATGAAGCACCTGTCATGGTTAATGTTACAAAAGAAATTGATGGTGAAGAAATAACTGTTTTAGAACCAAAAACAGAAATAAAAACTACAATGGTTGAAAGAACTGTAGTAGATTCTGAAACAGGAGAAACATATACAATAGAAGAAGAAGTCAATGAAACAAAAATAATAACTGAAATCAAAACAAGAAACAAAATTTTAAAAACAATAATTGGTAAAGAAGATCTAGGATTGTCAGTATACCAAGCACCAACTTCAAATATTAAAAAAGGACTTGATTTAGCAGGTGGAACAAGAGTAATATTGGCGCCAGTTGAAAAGATTGATGATGAACAACTTGATTTCCTTGTTGATATTATTAAAAATAGGTTGAATGTTTATGGATTAAGTGATATATCTGTTAGACCTTTTGGATTTGGTGAAGAAAAATATATTATTGTTGAAATTGCAGGAGCAACTAAGCAAGAAGTAGTTGACCTTTTAGCTAAACAAGGTAAGTTTGAAGCAAAGGTTGGAAACAATACAGTATTTATTGGCGGCGAAGATATAACATATGTATGTACTGATTCAACATGCAGCAGGATATACCAGTGCGGTGCTTTGTCTGAAGAACAATGGACATGCAAGTTTGAATTCTCAATCAAATTAAGTGCAAGTGCTGCTAAGAAGTTTGGAGAATCTACAAAAGATTTAGATATTGTGGGACAGTCTGGAGAAAGATCATATCTAAGTGAACCTATTAAATTCTTTTTAGATGGTAATGAAGTTGATTCATTACAGATTGCTGCTGAACTTAGAGGTTCTGAAACAACAGACATAGCAATATCAGGTCCAGGCTATGGAAAAAATAAACAAGAAGCTGCATTAAATGCTGATGAAAATAGAAAAAAACTTAGAACAATACTTAAAACAGGATCATTGCCTGTAAAACTTAATATAGAAAATAGTGTTGTTATATCTGCGATTGCTGGTGAACAATTTGTTCAGAATTCATTATTAGTTGGTATTATGGCTATATTAGCTGTTTCTATTGTAATCTTTGTTATCTATAGAAGATTAAAAATATCAATTCCATTATTATTAACTTCATTATCAGAAGTTGTTTTGCTGCTTGGATTAGCTGCACTGATGCAAGAACTGGATTTTGCAGCAATAGCTGGTATCATAATTGTAGTTGGAACTGGTGTAGATCATCTGATTGTTATAACTGATGAAGTTCTTAGAGGTGAACAAGCTTCTTCTATCACTGACTGGAAAAAAAGGTTTAAAGCAGGATTCATGATCATCTTGATTGCATTCTTTACAACATCAGTAGCTATGTTTCCTTTGATATTTGCTGGTGCTGGTTTGTTGCGTGGTTTTGCAATCATAACTATATTTGGTCTGGCTTTAGGAATATTTGTGTCAAGGCCAGCTTATGGAGCTCTGATTGAGATATTGTTGAGGGATTGATTCTAGGTTCACAACCTAATCTCCTTTTCCAACCATTCAATATGTTCATGTTTTCTTTTCCAGAATATGTCTTCAAATATATAATGAGCTGCAAGCATTCTGTATTTCCCATATGTTTTTTTGAAATAGTTTAGGATTCTATCTGTTGATACTAAGGCTTTATTGAATATTAATTTTGAATATATCTTTTGTTCCCATGGTGAGATATAATCAAAAGCATCATAATGATGATAAACTTCAAATAAAATGTACCAAACAGAAGCAGGACCTATGCCATATAATTTAATAAGTTCTTCTTTTGCTTTGTCTTTACCTAATTTTCTTATCTCATATTCATTGATTTCTTTGTTTGCAAACATTTTTGAGATCCTTTTTAAGAACTTTGCTCTGTAACCTATTTTCAATGTTCTTAATTCATCTTCACTTACTTTGTTTAATCTTTTTGGAAGCCAAAATGTGTTTAATTCCACAGAATCAAATCTTACTTTTTTCCCATACTTATCAAATAAGTTCTGCATCATCTGAACACTTCTTCTGACTGTTGCATTTTGCAAAACAATGCACACAATCAAGAATTCGTATAATGAATAATCACAACTGATTCTCATTCCTTTGAATTTTTTTATAATATCTTTAAGAATCCTATCTTTTTTGAATTTATTAAAGAATTCTGAAAAATCTGTTTCAAAGTCATATCTCCATTTAACCTCATTAATAATCTCTGTGATCTGTTTTTTGTTTAGTTTGTCTTTATAATAAATACTTAATTTAATCTTTGGTTTTGCTATTGTTCCTTTGTTTTCATATTTCAAGCCACAATATTTGTTTTTAAAAATAAAGCTTTGATAAAATATATTTTTTTCCCATTTAATATTCTGAGTAGGAAAATGTGATGGTTTATGAAAAGTATAATTAAAATTATATGGTGATTGTGGTGTTAATGTTGCTGATTTCTTTTTGTCTAATATTATTGATTTTGGCATATAGAAGTAGTATATCTAATTATATATAAATGTTCATACTTGATAAACAAGATTATTTCATATCCCAAAATTTAAATATGTTCTCACCTAACTTTTCTCTATATGAAGAAACTACTAACTGTAACAGCAGTGTGTTTGGTATTGTGTGGTTGTAGTTCATACTGTTCTGATAAAGCATATGCAGAAACATACAAATTAAAAGATGAAGATAAATTTAAACTTCAGCCTCATGTTGCTCTGCCTAGGCAGATGAGTATTGAGAATATGATTGAGTTTTATGCTGTGAAGTATGGTGTTAGGCCTGAGTTTATGAAAGCAATCTGCAAAGTAGAATCTAATTTTAAGCCTGATTGTGTATCATATCTAGGTGCTGCTGGTTTGTTTCAGTTCATGCCATATACTGCTGAATCAATAGGGTTAAAGATCTATAAAAATGAATTCTATACAAAAGCAATGAGTGCACAAACAAAAAAAGATAAACATAAAAATCTAAAATTATATGCTAGTAGTTTTGAAAATTTTATTCGTTTGGTTGGTTTTGAAAAAGCAAAAACAATTGATCAGAGATTAGATAGAAATTATTGTGTGCAGAGTGCTGGAAGTTATATCAAAGCAAAACAAGAAAGGCATGGTAATGAAGCTTTGGCTGCTGCTGCTTATTTTGCTGGATCTGGTGCTGTTGATGATTATGATGGTATTCCATCTTATGCAATTAATTATGTTGAAAAAGTTGCTGATAAGATGAAGGGCTTTGGAAGAGTTATGACTGGTTTAAAAGAGATTGAGAAAGCTAAGAAAAACAGAGGAAAACCACCAAAAAAGAAAAAAGAAAAAAAGAAGTATCGTACATTAAACAAGGTTATCAGAGAAATAAGAAAAATAGACAGGTTAAGAAAATTTATATTTAGGTGGTGATTAATTATGCAAATAAACCCTAAAACTATCCACATATGGAGAATTCCTTAATTTTTTTAATGATCTTGATATGACAAGTCTTATTCCTTCCCTTGTCAAGTCATAATTTGCCTTGATTTCTTTTAAAGTTCTTTGAATTCCATCTCTTAAACCAAATCTCAACCTCATTATTTCAGCATCCCTCTCAGATAAATACTTTGATAAGAAGCCTTCCACCTCAGACTTTAGTGCCAATTTGATTGCTGCATCCTCAGTACCCAACCTATTGTCTTTAACAAAATAATATTTTGATACAACACCTTTACCATCTTTTACTTTCTTGTCCAATGAATCACAAGTCTTATCATATCTTATTAATTCATTAAACCTTTCTTTAGAAATGTTTATTTCATGCGCCAGCTCATGATAATTAGGCTTTCTAAAATGTTTTCTAATGAACTTATTTTCAGTCCTAATCAGTTTGCCAATCAACTCGTAAATCCAAGTAGGAATCCTTATAGTTCTGTCAGAATATATAATCTCATTAACAATCGCATTTCTTATTGACTTTCCTGCAAGATGAGATAGCTTTTTATTGAATTCAATCTTATATTTTCTTGCACATCTTAGCAAAGCAATGTTTCCCTCTTGAATCAAATCAAGAAAATCCAGTTTTCTAGTATCATACTCTTTTGCTATTTTCACAACCAAAGGCAAATTATTAGCAACTAAATCCTCTTCTGCTTCCTTGCTAAACTGCTTCTCCTTTCCTAATCTTAACTCTTCCTCAAGACTAAGAACTCTTACTTCTGGAAAACTAGTTATATATAACTTAAGGTTACTTTCCAAAAATTCTTTATCTTTAACATCATCTTCTTTTTTAGAATCAAATTCATCCCAATATTCAACATAATTAATATCTTTGCGCAAGCTTGTACAAAATCTTTCTATTTTCCCATCAATATCAGAATCTAGAATAAGTAATGCAATTTCTGGTTCATATGCTGTTTGTACGTATTCCATTTATATATTAGTTTATATTAAAGGATTTATATATTTTACTGATTAATTATATTTCCAGAAATCAAAGAACTTTTTTCTGAACATTGGACAAGCTCTTAATTTTCTAATTGCCTTTGCCTCAATCTGTCTTATTCTTTCCCTTACTACTCCATACTGCTCACCAATACATTGTAAAGTCCTAGGGATTCCATCTTTCAAGCCAAATCTTTGCACCATCACATCAACTTCTTTCTCAGATAAATAATGTTTTTCATTAAAAAAATAATCATACATACTTTTTCTTAGAACTGCATGATTGACAGCATTATCAACATTAAAATTTTTGTTTTCTATAAAATCTGACAATGTTTCACCTCCCTCATAAATATAATTTAAAGAAAGACATTTATGATTAGCTTTCATCAGTGTTTCTACTCTTTGTGGTTTATATCCAGAAGCTTGTGCAATCTCTAGATAAGTGGGTTTTCTTTTTAGTTTTTTTTCTAATTTTCTTTCATGTTGCAGTAATTGTGAAATTACTTGTACAGATTGAGCAGGTATTCTAATAGTTCTTGATTGTTCTTCAATAGCCCTTACAATTGATTGTCTAATCCTATATGGTGCATATGTTGAAAATTTGTAACCAAATTTATAATCCCATTTTTTAACAGCTTTCATCAGACCTTTATTACCTTCTTGAATAAGATCATTCCATTCTAAACCTCTATTTTTAAACATTTTAGCAACATGCACTACTAAACAAAGGTTTGCCTCTGTAAAATCATTCTCTGCTTGTTTACTTCCTTGTTCAATTCGTTTTGCTATTTTTTTTTGTTCTTCAAACTCCCTTATACATGATTTTTTCATTATCTCTGTTCTGTATTGTGAAAAAGAATTTGTATAGTCAATGTCTGGGTTTTGTTTTTCTTTCTTGTTATCTTGTGTTATCTGTTCAAATATATCATTATGTATTTCATTATCATGCTTTTCATTAGATTTTGTCTTTTTTTCTTGTTGTTTATTTATATTATATTCAAGAAGTTCTAATTCTATATTGTCTATTGATGTCTCTAGATTGACATTACACTTAAGATCAATATTCACCTCTTTTGTCAATGTTTGTGTTTTATACATAGTAATTTTGAGAAATCTAATTATTTGTTTTTAAAGTTTTTGGTTATAGGACTAAAGATTTATATATACCAAAAGATTAAAAGGTAATATAATGAAATTTAAGGATTATAAATTAAAAATACATAATGTTGAAAAACATGTTAGATTAAATCCTGTAATGAAAACAAAAAAAGATTATGATGAAGAAATTCTTAGATTAAATGAATATTATGAAAAGATAAGGACTTATGAAAAAGAAGTAGAAGAGGACAAGGATCTGACAGACAGTGAAAGAGAACAATTGGTAATGTACTTAGGAGCTGTAAAAGACAAGATTGTTGATCAATTTAATAAAGTTACAGCTTTAGGTGATAAAATTATTAGAAAAAAGTTAGAAAAAGAGAATAAATGGGTGCCTGTTTTTGAAAAAGCTGCTTAAGTGTGATTCATTTTCCATTTCTTCCTAAAAAACTTCAAAGCTTTATTTCTAAATTTAGAATCATTTATTTTTATAGTTATAGGTTCATCCCCCCACATACTTATCAAAACATGATCCTTAAATATCATCAAACCCCATGGAAAAACTTCATCAGTGTACTTAACTTTGTATGTTTTTTTAGTTGTATACAGCTTTTCCCATTCTTTTTTAGATTCTTTTGGTGCTAAACCTTTTAAAATAAGTTTTTTATCTTTAGCAATTGTATCTAATTGTAAAAAAAGATTATGAAGTTTTTCATCTTTTTGAAATTCTTTTGGTTGAGATATGAAAGGTGCTTCACTACCTTTTCTAGTATTAAAATAACTTTCCATAAAAGCAGTTTTAAACCCTTTTCTTCCTTCATATATCTCTGCACTTGACTTTTTTGCTTGAGATTTAATTGATTTTAGTTTAGGTAAACTTTTTTTAATTGTTTTTAGCTTTTTATCTAACACATTTTTCTGTTCCTGCACAAATCCAGTAAATACGTCAGGCTCTGCTGCATTATAATGCTTTATCTTACCTATTAATACAAATGTCACAAGACCTTTTTCAATCAACTTATTGACATTATTATGAACAACAGATGATTGTAGATTTGTTTTTTTGATTATTTCACCGACTTTAGATTGTCCTAATTCTAATAAAATTAAGTAAATCACAGCCTGAGCATGTGTCAAACCAATATTCTGCAATAATTCTATATCATTTCGATTCATACTCTCCTAAGAAAGGAGAGTTAGTATATAAATATTACTATTTGTTACTATTTTTTTATTACAAACTGCTTGAGATAGAGACAAAATGGATTATAGAGACAAGATAAAATTTGCAGATGAAAAAAGTCCTGAATTTATTAAGAATATGGATTATTTTTTTAGAAATTCAAATGAGGATGTACAAATTACAACTGATTTTTTAAAAGAATTCAGGAAAAGATACAAACAACCAAAAACTAAGTTAGATTGGTTAGATGTTGGCACAGGACCTTGTGTTAAACCAATCATGATTTTAGAAGGAAGTAATAGAAATAGTGGTTTGATAAATGATTTCAATGAAATATATATTGATGTTATTGAGCCTGAAGAATCTTGGCACGATATTTTTACACACAATCTTAATGAATTAGGATTATATTGGTTAATAACAAATATTTTTAGTTCAACATGGGAAGATTTTGATCAAGATAAAAAGTATAATTTAATTACTTTTTTTCATTCAACATATGGGATTGATCCTGAATCATTAGGAAAAGTGCCAAATATATTGCATGAAGGTGGAATTGCATGCATTATATTAGAAGATCCTGAATCTGCATTGTATAAAATTAAACAAAGAGTTAGTTCTTATATCAATTTAAGAGAAACAGTTTCATTTTCAAAAGAGATCTCTGATGTATTAAGTCAAAAAGGAATTTATCATGAAATTCAAAAAAATGAATCTAAGAGAATGCTTTATGTTGATGATCTATTGAAAGATGATGATATAACACAATTATCATTTTTATTACAGACAAAATTAGAGAATCATGATAAAAGAATACAAAAAAAAGTATTAAATGAAATGAAAGATGAATTAAATAAACATATTAAAGAAGATCAAAATAGGAAAAAATATATAGAAACACCTGATGAATTTATATGGGTCTATAACTAACTGCAGAATTTCACTCAATCAAATCAACTATATAATCACATTTATATTCTTGAATAATTGTTCCTACATCATAGAATTTTATCACATTAGAAAATTTAGATCTAATAACTCTTAAGACATCATCGAATTCTTTGAAATCTTTTGAACAAATTGCAATTGCTAGATCCCATTTACCAGTCATCTTATTTACATAGATAATATTCTTATGCTGGGTTAAAAACCCAATAAATTTATCTTCAATTTCTGGAGTAAAATTAGACAAGCTAAACAAAACATAAGTATACATTGGATAACCTAATTTAGATGGATTCAAAAAAGCATGATACATACGAACAACCTTCAGATCTTCTAATCTTTTGATTCTATATTTTACAACATCTCTTTGTAATTTTGTTTTTCTAGCTATCTGGCTAATAGATTGTCTTGCATTAAGCTGCAATTCTTTTAAGATCTTTTTATCTTTTTTATCTAACTTAACCTTTTCTCCAAACTCAATCAATGTATTTTTATGCATAATATCCAAAATGGATGAAATAATATATAAACTTTTCTATTTTGGTGGAAAAATAGGACATAAACATTTATATTATTAAGTTTATCATTTGACTATGATGAAAGCAAATATACCACCTTGGCTTTGTTGGCTAATTGGAATATTGACCATAATTCCACTATCAATTGATTCTGGAAGACAGTTTTATTTAGAAAATAAACTATATAATCAAATAGAAATAGTAGCAGACACCAATAATGATAATAGAACCAGCGTAGATGAATGGGCTGAAGTCTATAAAAAGTTAGGAATTTATTTTAATGATCTTGATCCAAAAGACCTTACAATAAAAGAAATGCAAAAATATTTATCAAGAAATAACTAACCAACCAACTTCCTAACAACATCAACAATCTTTCTACCATCAGCCTTACCTTTTAACTTTGCCATGACTTTGCCAATCATTGCATTGAATGGTAATCCTTTATTCTTGTCTATGATTGTCTTGACTTCAGACTCTAAATCAGAATCAGACATCAAATAATAGTTTGCAATAATATCTTTGACAGGCTTATTTTCCACCAAGATCTTTTCCACTGAATCTTTTGAAATCTTTCCATCATTAAGCTCTTTAAACAATGTCTTGAAATCATCATTGGTAGGATGAATGTCTTTTTTATGTTTTTTTGATAACATTTTTGGTAATGAGATAAGGACTTCACCGATAAAACTTGGTTTTATGTTTGTGTGTTGTTCTGCTAATTGTTCAAATAATTTGTGTTTCTTAGCTTTTGTCAATGCTTTTGCTAAATCCTTACCGAGTTTGTGTTTTTTTTCAAGTTTTTCAGAAATATCATCAATTAATTCTGGTAATTCTAGTTTAGATGTGTCTGGTTTGTATGTTGGCAGGTCTGTCTCTGGATACATCCTAGCACCGCCAGGCATTGGTCTTAAGTAGGTAGAAGTGTAATCTTTTTTAACATTCCGCACGTGTGCATGTGTTTTTGTGTTTTGTTTTATTTCTTCTAATTGTCGCAAAACTTCATTTTCAATTGCTTTTGGTATTGATCTTATGTCTTGGAAACCTTTTACTTCTACCCTTGGATGACCTTTGATTGAAACATTTAGATCTTGCCGAATTGTGCCAAGACCTCGCCTAACACCTTCAACTGACCTGCATATCATACCAATCTTTTGTGCAACTTCTTGTGCATGCATATTATCTTTGATATCAGGGCCTGTTGCAATCTCAATCAAACCAATTCCTAGTCTTGAAATGTTCCACAAAGTATAGTCTTCATGGTCTTGAATCTTTTTAGCTGCTTCTTCTTCTAATAAAACAATTGGTATTGTAACACGACCTTTTGATGTATCAATATAACCATTTGTTGCGATAAGTGCTGTTCTTTGAAAACCTGACACATTAGAACCATCTATTACTGTTTTTCTCATGACTTGTATTTCATCAACAATCTTTGCATTTAATAACAAAGCAATCTTTAGTGCTGTTTCTAGACATTTTGGATTTACTTGATGAGGTGGTTCTTCATCCATTTCAATCAAACAATTTGTGTCATTATATGCTTCATAAACATGATATTTTTTTCTTTTTTGTTCATATGCAGCAGCTGTGTCAATTTTACCTGTCTCTCCAACAACTGCTCTGAGTTCTCTTTGAAATGTATAATCTGGTTTATCATCTCTAATAACAGCAGAACATTTACAGAATAGTTTTTTTCCATCAAACTGTTGATGTGCTTCAATTCCACATAGGAATCCTAATTTTTGGTAATCAAGTTGTTCTGACATTCTTATTTACTACATAAGCCCATGTTCTATTTAAAAGTTACTTTAAAATTTAAGATATCCAATCTCTATGAGCTTTTTTGTTATCTCATTCTCAATGATCAAGCATGATAAGTTTCTGTTACAGATCAGTTCCAGATAACTTTCATTACCTGTCTCGAGATAAAGATTAAAAAACACAGGACAAAGACCTCCATCTGAAAAAGGAATTGGTGATTTAATCTTGAATTTACGCATTGCTTCGTTTTTTGACATATGTCCAAGCTTAATATCTCGAAATCTTAGATTTTTCATAAGATATTCTGCTTTTTGTCTGTCAGAAGCTTGTTTAAGAAGATTCTTTGTCATGTTTTCATCAAATTTTTTATAATAAGCTAAAATGTCTTGTAAACATTCTTCTTGTGTTTCTCTATTTGTTTGTGTTAAACAGAGTTCATGCACAGCCCTGTCAGCATATATTGCATCTGTGCGTGGATCTCCTGGTTTTACTTTTCTTACAACCTGGATAATCATTCCTTTATCAAAGATTCCATAAACAACAGTGTTCATCTTGTCATAATTCCAGCTGACACCTAGATCACTATCACTTTCAGCTGTTTCTGCATCACCTATTACATGTTCTGCATAGAATTCTCTATCACCAAAATAAAGATCTTCTGACTTGTATAATAATACATCATAAACATCATGTCTTTCAAAAATTCTATCTTTATAAGACATCTTATCACCTCAAACCTTAGTAAGAAATTTTGTCTGAGTTTATAAAATTTTATATTGTAAAATAGTAGTGAAACTTTGAGAATAATAGTTAAACTCTTTCGTTCGCATGCTCAATGTTTTTATCATGATCAATTGACCATCAGTTAAGTTTTACAATCCTAATAATTGCTCACTGGCCTTACAGGCAAGAGTTTAACTATTATTTGTAAATTCTATGTTCACTTCTACCTAATTATTACAAATGCTTATATAAGAACTATTAATCCCACCACTTATGAACAATCTTCTATTCCCATACAAAAAAATAAGACCAATACAAACTGATTTGATAAAAGATATCAGACATTGTATTGAAAATAAGTCTCATGCTATTCTACATGCACCTACTGGATTGGGTAAGACAATTGCTTCACTTGCACCAACATTAAAATATGCAATTGATAATGATCTTACAATCTTTTTTTTGACTTCTAGACATACACAGCATTTGATTGCTTTAGAAACACTGAAATTGATAAAAGAAAAGTTTGATGAAAAGATTGTGTCTGTTGATATTATCGGAAAAAAGCATATGTGTCTGCAGCCTGGTATGCAGATGTTTAGTTCATTTGAGTTTTCAGAATATTGTAAAAAATTGCGTGAAGATAACACATGTGATTTTTATAAAAATATAAAAGTAAAAAATCAAGTCACAAAACAATGTAAGATTTTATTAGATCAATTAACACCACAATTACCATTGCATGTTGAAGATATGATGAAAGAATGTGATAAATGTAATGCATGTCCTTATGAAATTACTATTGAACTTGGAAAAAAAGCAAATATAATAATCTGTGATTATTATTATATATTTAGTCCAAGTATTGCAAAAACATTTTTTATGAAAACAAATAAAAGTTTTGAAAAATCAATTGTAATTGTTGATGAAGCGCACAATCTTCCTTTTAGGATCAGAGATCTGTTGACAAAAAGATTAACAACAATCATGTTAAGAAGATCAATTTTCGAAGCAAGGAAGTTTGGTTATGATGAAACTGTTCAGATGCTTGATATGTTGAAAGATATTCTTGATAATTATAGTGATAGGTTGAAAAAGGATGATGAGCTTTTAGTTGAACGAGATGAATTTATAAAAAAAGTTGAATTGACAATTGAATTTGATCAATTGATAGCTGATCTGGAATTTATTGCATCTGATATAAGAGAAAAACAAAAACGAAGTTATATTGGTGGGGTTGCTGATTTTTTGCAAAAATGGAGTGGTGGTGATGAAGGTTTTGCAAGGATTGTTAGTAAAATAAAGTCTAGGAAGTTTGGTGAGATTACAAGTATTTCTTATCGTTGTCTTGATCCTAGTCTAGTAACTTCTGATGTGATTGACAAAACATATTCAACAATTTTAATGTCAGGAACATTGACACCAACTTCTATGTATCGTGATCTTTTGGGTTTTCCTGAAAACACTTTTGAACGTGTTTACAAAAGTCCTTTTCCTACAGAGAATAAATTAAGTTTAATTATTCCTAAGACCACAACAAAATTTACAATGAGAAATGAAAAAATGTATGAAGAGATTGGTAAAGTCTGTGCAGAAGTTGTTAATATTGTGCCAGGTAATTGTGTTGTGTTTTTCCCCTCGTACTACCTACGAAATGAAGTCAATAAGTTTTTTACTAATGTTTGTAAAAAGACCACATTTATGGAAGAATCAGATTTAACAAAAACAGAAAAACAAGAATTGCTTGAGAAGTTTAAAGAATATAAAGATGTGGGTGCTGTTCTGTTAGGTGTGATGGGTGCTAATTTTGCAGAAGGTATTGACTTGCCAGGTGATCTATTAAAATGTGTTGTTGTTGTTGGTCTGCCATTACGAAGACCTGATCTAGAAACTAGGGAATTGATTAAGTATTTTGATGACAAGTTTCAAAAAGGATGGGATTATGGTTATTTGTTTCCTGCTATGAATAAATGTTTTCAGTCAACTGGCAGGTGTATTCGTTCTGAGACTGATCGGGGAGTAGTTGTTTATCTAGATGCTAGGTATAAATGGCAGAATTATTATAGATGTTTTCAAGAACAAGTTCAGACAAGTGAAGATTATGTTAGGTTGATTAAGGAGTTTTTTGGTGAATGAATTCTTTACCATATTGAAAACAAAGGTCATATTTAAATATTAGGTTGTTTTTCTATATATTATGGGATTTGATGAATATAATTTTGATAATGTTGTTGATGATCTTAGATACAATATACAAGAATGCATAGATTATTATAGAAATACTGATAATGATAAACCTAAGAATTATACTACTTTTATGTTATTTTTACAAATTTTAAAACACGAACATGGTGTAGAAGATCCAAGTAATGTGGAAATAATGAATTCTTTTAAAAAAAAACCTTGTAAAACTAAAGAAAAACAAGCTTTGCAAGACAATGTAATAGATTTGTCAGAATACTTATAAAGTATTCTGAGCATGATCAAGAATCTGCGATTCTTGACATAACTTCTAGATTAAAGCAATAAAGTTTCATACTTTTGAAAAGTGGTGACTATTAAATTCTTAACTTATATGTTCTGTATGTGACAATATACTGTTTTGTATACTAAATTACAAATATACACTTTCGTAACATTTATATACTAGTATAACATAAAAGAATGTATAACAAATGATCATTAACAAAGCTAATGATTGTTAACATTCATAAAAAAGGGGCTCTGTTTATAATTCTAATAATACCACCCCTCACACTCATATAACTCGAGCCCCTTATTATTTTCACATAATCATTAATTCATATAGGCGAAGAAAAAAGTAATAAGTTGTTCATTAATGCAGATCAGGAATATGAACAATGAAACGAGTTGAATCTGACCTGAAACCAAAAAGCTACTTAGACCAGCTCTTTACTTGATAGGACCTTGGAGAAAAAAGAGGTGTAAAATAAATTAGTATGAGGTGATGCAATAGTAACTTTGATGACTAAATGCTTTTTTTGGGCAAGGCATTTATGAAAAGTAGTTAATTAACATTTTAATTGCCCTATATTTTTTTTTAACCTGGGTGAGTATAAGTTTGACTTGGTGCTGGGCTGTTACCTTGTAAACTTCACAAAAACTCACCAAATATTTTTTTTAAAAACAAAAACAAGAAAAATGGAAGACACTGTATTTGGATCAATAATATTTAGCACAAATCTTATCTTAATAGTTCTGAGTTTATTCATAACAATGCATTATACTAAGAATTACAAATTACTAAAAGAAATAAAAGAGGTGATTACAATCTAAAGAATGAATTTTTGATCGAACTAATTGTTTTAAGGACACAAAAGGTTGATTTCTTTAATCTGTTTTATATAGGTTAATCTAATTTTCTTACAAGTTCTTCAATACAATAAACAAAAATAATACATGAATACATAAAATTTTAAGTATTCTGTCTAATTCTGAGATTTAATAAATTAGCAAAGATTTATAAACATTACACAAAAACAAAATAACATGTTAACAAAACAAGATTATGATGATATAAGAAAAGAATTAGACAATTGTCATCACCCTGTATATTTTTATGATGATGATGCAGATGGTTTATCTAGTTTCTTATTATTCTATAGATATGTAAGAGAAGGCAAAGGTATTATTCTTAAAACACATCCAAATGTGGATATGAAATTCATTGATAAAGTCAAATATTATTTTCCTGATAAAATATTTATACTAGATATTGTAAGAACTGAACAAGAATTTATTGATAAAGTAAAAACACCGATTATATGGATTGATCATCATGGTCCTATTGAAAGAAGAGGTGTAAAATATTATAATCCTTTGTTAAAAGAACCTAAGAAAAACATGCCTACTTCTTATTTATGTTATAAAGTTGTTCAACAAGATCTGTGGATTGCAATGGTTGGTATTGTAGGAGATTGGACATTGCCAAAAGATTTAGGTGAAAAGTTCTCTGAAAAATATCCTGATCTGCTTCCACCTAATGTGACTGACCCGGGTGTAGCAATGTTTGAAACTAAACTTGGCACACTTATACAAATTTATGAGTTTTGTATGAAAGGAAAAACATCTGAAGTAAAGAAATTCATAAAGATATTGACAAGAATTAATGATCCTTATGAAATTTTGCAAGGCAAGACACCAAGAACTAAATTGATTATGAGGCATTATAAGAAGATTAAAAAAGAATTTGATTCATTGAAAAAAGAGATTAAGGTTGATAAATCATCACCATTAGTTGTGTTTCAATATCATGTTAATAGAATGAGTCTATCTGGTGAACTTTCTAATTATGTATTATACAAATATCCTAAAAAGCTTACAATAATTGCGCGTGAGAAAGGTGGTGAAATGAAATGTTCTTTAAGATCACACAAGTATAATGTAAGAGAGATTATGGCAAAAGCTTTGATTGGTGTTGAAGGTTTTGGTGGTGGACATATAGAAGCATGTGGTGGTGTGATTAAGAAGTATGATTGGGATAAGTTCTTGGATAAGGTTAGGGAACAATTATAGTAAACTAATATACAATTAGCAACATTTATATACTTGCTAGTATTTAATGTTCTTATGGTTATACTTTTTGATCAATTTAATATGCCTGAAGATGTTTTTGAGATAATCTTTTCTACAGAACAACAAGTTATAGTTGCAAAAGAACTAATCAAATATATGAAAGAGAATGAAGGTGAAATTAATAAAACAGAGATGAGTGTGTTTGCAACACAATTACATGAAGGTGGATGGGTTACTGAGCTTGATAAGCCTGGGTATAAAGGCAAAAAGGTTAAGTTAAGTTATAATAAACGTCAGTTTTATGATAGAATTCTAACGCCAATGAAAGGTATGGGTATAGTAGATTATGATATTTATAAAAAAACCTATAGAATAAGTAATAAGTTTGAAAAAAACATGACACACATAGGAACTTTATGGCGAATTAAATCAAGAATGGATTGATTGATAAGTTTAATTAAAATGTGATGAAGATTGGTTTGTTGTGGTTAAGACTGTTTAGGTGAATGCCAACCAAGTTCGAATAAGTGTTAGTGTGGAAGAAAGCTCAAGTTTTGTTGCGGTTATACTTGTATAATTTAGCATATTAACTGATTGTTTTCATAACGCTGTTGTCAGCATTACCTTGCTATCACTTGCGAAGGTCTTGGGATTGGTGTTGAGGTAAAGATTATGAAAGAAAAAAGCTTATGTACAGCATTATGTGAAGCTATTAGTAAATGTCGTTTTAGGATTTCAGAAGAAGAACTTAGAAAAAGGACTTCAGAGGAAAACAGTGAGTATGATAATAGAAGGTGTGAACCATTTTTAAGAATAAGGGATAAAGAAGAGTTTGAAGATGACATTGGTCAGTATATGATGGAATGTAGTGTTGAGGATTATTTAAGAGCTTAAGTATGGTTGAATTATAAAAAAAGAGGTAATAATATGATTAAGTTGATAATATTCGACTTTGACGGAACCTTAATAGATTCTAAAAAAGCAAACTTAGCTGTTGCTAGGTTTACATTAAAACATTTTAATCAGATGTATAAAGGAAAAGATATGAGTCTGTGGCATAAGTTAGCAACAAAAGAAAGTATCAAATCTTTTTTTCCAATATTCAAGAGAAAAAGAGCATTTAAATTTATACAAAATCATAGAAAGGATTTCTTTCACCTAATGAGATTGAATAAGAATGTTATGTATATTCTTAAGTATTTGAAGAAAAAAAAATATAAGATGGCAATTGCAACAAACAGAGCAAAAACAACTTATGATTTAGTAGAGCAGTTTAAATTAGGTAAATACTTTGATTTCATAGCAACTGCTGGTATGATAAGAAAACATAAACCATGGCCGCATCAGATTAATTATGTTATTAGGAAGATGAATAAGATAATGAGAAAGGGCAGGGGTAAGAAAAAAAGAGTAGGAAAAAATAAAAAGAAGGAAATAAAAGTAAAAATAAGAAAGGATGAAGTTCTCTATATAGGTGATTCATTTACTGATTCTATAGCTGCTCACAGAGCTAAAGTCAAGTGCGTTATATATAAGAATAATAGGTTAAAAGCTGATTATCATATTATGAATTTTAAGAAGTTGAAGAAGATATTGAAAGAATTGGATAAGTAATTCTTATTGAATTGATTTTGATTCATTAAAGAGATAATTTTCTAACCAATATTTCTGCATATTCTTCATCATTCTCCTTTATTATCTGTAAATACTTCTTGCCTAATTCAATACTCTTTTCACAATCAGAATTACAAGGAAAATGGCTTAATAAAACATAGTCTTGTTCTCTTTTTGATAAATTAGTATAAGGATTAGTTGGTTTTTGTTCTGGATTTGGGTTTTGTTCTGAAAAATGATTGCAAAAGTAATCAACACAGCATTCTGGGTAGCCTAAGATTAAGCCCAAGTTCTTATGATCTTGTGTAATCTCATAATAAGATGCTAAGTATGCTGATTTTTTATCTAATGATAAGTATACAAAGTACATGCCATCAACATTATCTTCACCAACTCTCATGCCCTTGTTGGAAAAAGGTTCACCCTTATCAGACAATAATACCTTGAACTTTGATTTAACTAGAAATATATTGTTCTTTTCACAAAATTCTATAACTTTACCTAACTCAGACTCATAAAACCCTTGTCTAACCACTTTCTTAGCTCCAGACAATAACAATAAGATCTCTTGAGACTTTGTTCTTGTGCTGAATATTGGCTTTAGGTCATATATATGCATATTTTAATACATTTATAGGAATTATAAATAATTAACTAATTAAAAACAAAAGCTTTTTATACTAGTAATAATCTGTTAAGTTAGATTTAGATAGTTATGAATTTAATTAGATAAGGGGGTTGTATTATTATGGTTCAAAGAATAGGGGGACCTAGAAGAAAAACAAGACATAAACTTAAGAAACCTACTAGAAGAAAAGGTAAAATCAGTTTAACAGAGTTTTTTAAAGAATTGAAAATAGGTCAAAAAGTAATATTAAAAGCAGAGCCAGCATATCAGAAATCACTTTATCATGGTAGATTTCATGGAAATGTTGGAGAAATTGTTGGCAAAAAAGGTAAATGTTATTATGTGAAGATTAATGATAAAGGAAAATTAAAAAAATTGATAGTACACCCAATACACCTTAAAGTTGTATGAGAAAAGTGGAGTTGAATGAATATGTATACAAATTTTAATTTGTATGCTACGAACAAACAGGAGGGAAGTGAGTATGAATGTAAAAATATTATCAGAAGATACAATATCTATGATTGAATTAAGAAAAGAGCTTAATAAAATCGAAGAAAAAGACAAAGAATTAAACTTTAGAGCAAACAAAACTAAAGATTATTTGAATAATTTTATGGTTTTAGATGAAAAACAAGAAAAAGAACTAATAAAAAAGATAAAAGAATTAAAAATTCCAAGACTTAAAGAAAAGCATATTATAAAAATATTAGACATATTACCAAAAAAAATAGAAGAATTAAAACCAATATTACAACAATTTATTATTACAATAAGTAATGATAACTTGAAAAAAATAATTGAAATAGTAAAGTCTGTTGTTCCTAACAATACAAAAAAAAAGAAGTGAGGTAAATATGGAAGGAAGATCTAAAGAGGAAGTTGCAATTGTTTTGGATTTTTTGCCAAATGGATACCCATTTGATAAAAGACCAAGTCATAGAAAAACCGCAATAGCGCAAGCTCTGGGTAAAGAACATTTTGTTTTATTAGAATTAGTTCCTAAAAAAGATGTTTTTCTACAGCCTTATGAAGAAGTTTATATTGGTGAAGGAAAAAGAGACAAAATTCATCATATTATTGGAAAATTGTCTATTGAAAAACTAACAAAAACAGGAACATCAGAATTAGAGTTTGTTATAAAAGATCTTGTTAAGAAAAATGAAAACAAGTTTGTTGATTATTTTAACAAATCGCGACCTTTAACAACAAGAATGCACCAGCTTGAATTACTACCTGGATTAGGTAAGAAGCATATGTGGCAAATACTTGAGGAAAGAAAAGAAAAACCGTTTGAATCATTTAAAGAGATTAAAAAAAGAATAAAATTAATGCCTGACCCTGAAAAAATAATAATAAAAAGAATTATTTCTGAAATAAAAGGTAAAGAAAAACACAGAGTTTTTGTTGATATGTAAAAGTTAAGAGAAAGATATAAATGAAATGTAATATCTGTAAAAACAAGATACAAGAAACTTTCTTAAATAAAATAATTGGTACTGTTGTTAAGGATTCTAAAGGTAAAAAACATAGTATTTGCTTTGAATGTCAGAAAAAGTTTAAAAATAAACAAGATATTCTTGATACATTATGATTGAATTAGACAAAATTAGTTCTTTAGAACAATTATGGAAATATATAGAAAAGATTACAAAAGAAAATTATCCTGATAATGAATTACAACCGATATTAGGCGGAGGAAAAGTTAGTTATGATGAATCAAGTGGACCAAAATTCATGATTGTGTTTATAAATCCTACTAAAAGAAATATTAGTTCTAATCATGAATGGTTAGGTAAGAGGTATCCATTTATTGGAAGAAAAAGACCATGGATTGAGTTTGAGAAAGCTGGATTGGTTGATGATGAAAGGGTTATGAATTATATATTGAATAATGAAAATAATTGGAGTTATGAATTTACTGATAAGATGTGTGATTATTTAGCAAGTAAAGATTTATTTGTAACAAATATTGTGAAAAATACTGGTCAAAATGCAGACCTGCCAAAAGCAGACAAAATTAAATTATATCTTCCTAGTTTTCTTAAAGAAATAGAACTAGTTGATCCCAAATATATAATAACATTTGGTCTTATACCATTTGGAGCTTTGGTTAATGAAAAGATTAAATTAAAAGAATATCATAAAGAAGTTGTTAAAACAGGCAAAGTAAAACTCTATTCAATAACAATAAACAATAAAAACTATAAAGTAATACCTTGTCTTTATCCAATTGGAAGAGGTAATCCAAGGCAAGCTGTGGAAATGTTGAAGATTATTAAAGAATTGGATTAATGCCCCACAACAAACAATCACATCGCCCCTGTAGCTTAATGGCTAGAGCAGCACTCTCGTAAAGTGCAGGTTGCAGGTTCAAACAGACTCACTGGCGTTTGATACTTTCAACGCTAGGAGCATTGAAAATCCTGCCAGGGGCTTATACTTCTTCTCATATATTTCAATATAGAAATATTTATAAAATCATTAGAAAACATATATTATATATACATTTGGGGGTTATATTTATGGAACAAGAAAGAGCATTAGAAAAAAGATTAGACCAAACTGAAAGTTTAAAAAAATTATTACTATTAGAGCAAGATACATTAGATCAATATATAGAATTCTTAACAAAAGAATATCTTAATGATGACTTTTTTGAAAGAGCAAGAAAAAATGAAGAATATGAACCAGAAGCAATTAGGCTTTTTGAAGACTTTGTTAAATATAAAGGCAATGATGAAAAAAGAATAAAAGATATTGCTGATGATGAAGAATATATAAATAAAATGTGTAATGGATTAAAAACAAGCCCTATTATTGAAAACATTATTGAAGCATTGGACTTGTTTGAATTTTATCATTTTGTATTTGAAAAATCTCATACACTAGAAAAAGCTAATATAACTAATTATTCATATTCTGTTCCTGCAGATATATTTACTAAATTTGATATAAGTGTTTCAGAAAAACAAGGTCCAGATATTGTAACTAGTGTTGATATCAGTCCATTAGATACTGATTCTAAAAAAGAACTTATTGAATATGTAGTAGCACATTATGAAAGAAGAAATGGAATATGGTTATCTGATTTAAGCCAAAATAAGATATATATTGCTTGGGAAAGTATATTTGAAGCATATAATGAAAATCCTGTTCCTTTAATCAGGACAAGGTGTCCATTTGTTGCTCCAATCAATTTATTTGCTCCGTTAAGAAGAGCAGAACCATTAAGTGATATGCTTGGTGTAGATTTTAATATAGAAGAAGATGATAAATTTAAGGAAAGATTTAAAATATATTCTAAATTCTATGAAAAATACAAAAAAAATCCAACAAATTATTATTCAATATTTTCAGATTTTTGTAAAGCAATAGATAGAATGGAAAACCCTACAATACCAAGAAAATTATATAATGTTTGTTATAGTGGATTTAGAAAGATCTTTAGTCGCAGGGATAAATAAATCTATTTATTTTTTTGTGATTTTTTCTTGTTTTTTGCCTTTTTAACTTCTTTTTCTAATTTAAGTTTTATAATAAGTTCTTTATATCTGTTTCTTATTGTAACTTCTGTAACGCCTGCAACATCTGCAACTTCTCTTTGTGTTCTTTTTTCACCATGAATCAAAGATGAAATATATAAAGCTGCAGCTGCTATACCACTAGGGCCTTTACCAGATGTTAATTCTAATTTCTGAGCTTTTTCTAAGAACTCAATTGCTTTGGTTTGACATTCTGGACTTAATTTTAATTTGCTTGAAAACCTACTGATATAATCAACAGGATTAGTAGGTAAAACAAAAATTTTTAGTTCTCTTACTACAAACCTATAGATTTTTCCAATTTCTTTTTTTTCAATACCTGATGCAGAAGATAATTCCTCTAATTTTCTTGGCATTTCATGGATCTTGCAAGCAGCATATAGAACAGCAGAAACAACAGATTCCATTGATCTTCCACGAACCAATCCTTTTTGTGCAGCTGTCTTATATATACGAGCTGCTTCTTCTTCGATAGCTTTTGGTAATTTTAAAATAGATGAAAATCTTTTTATTTCTGATAATGAAAATCTAAGATTCTTCTCAAGACCAGAATTACCAATATATTGCTGTTTTCTCAATCTTATCATTTTATATTTATCTTTACCTTTTAATTTACTAATATCTGCTTTACTTCCAATTTCAGTACGTAAAGGATCAAAGTCTAAATCAGAAATAGGTGATCCTGTTCTTCTTTTTGCTGCATCTGCACCACTATTTTCACCAAACTCACGCCATTCTTGACCATGATCTATAACCTTATCATCAATAACTAAACCACATTCTTTACAAAGAATCTGTCCTTTATCTTTATCATAATAAATTTTCTTTCTTCCGCATTCTGGACATTTTTCTATGAAACCTGACATTTCAAATATTCCCTCATAATTTTTTATTAAAAAATAAGAAAACTAATTTTATCTTCGTCTTTTCTTTTTCTTAGTGTTTTTAATTTCTTTTTCTAGCTTGAGTCTTTCTAATAATTCCTTATAACGGTTCCTTATTGTAACTTCTGTAACACCTGCTACATCTGCAACTTCTCTTTGTGTTCTTTTTTCACCATGAATTAGCGCACTAACATATAATGCTGCTGCAGCTATGCCAGTAGGTCCTCTTCCTGATGTTAGTTCTACTTCTTGTGCTTTTTCTAGAATTTCCATTGCACGAGATTGTGATTCTGCACTTAATTTTAATGCACTTGCAAATCTTGCAATATAATCAGCAGGATTACTTGGTAAAATTGAGATTCCTAGTTCTCTTGTAACAAATCTGTATGTTCTGCCTATTTCTTTTTTCTCAATACCAGATGCTTCTGATAATTCATCTAATGTTCTTGGTACTTCATGACGCCTACATGCTGCGTATAATGCTCCTGATACAACAGATTCCATTGATCTTCCTCTTACAAGACCTCTTTGTACAGCCATTCTATAAATACGAGCTGCTTCTTCTTCAACACTTCCTGGTAATTTTAGATAAGAAGATACTCTTTTTAATTCTGATAATGCTAATTTTAAGTTTCTTTCTATTGCAGTTGATATTCTTGACTGCCATTTCCTAAGTCTAAAGAATTTGTTTCTGTTTTTTCCAGCTAATTTAAATAAATCTGATTTTTGACCAATCTCTGTTCCTAGCCCCATATCAAACTCTGTATCAGAAATTGGTGCGCCTGTTCTTCTTTTAGATGCATCTGCGCCAGCATTTTCACCAAATTCACGCCATTCTTGACCAAAATCAATCATCTTGTCTTCAATAACAAGACCACAATCTTTACAAATAACTTCTCCTTTTTCTTTATTATGAAATAGATTTATTCCGCCGCATTCTGGGCATTTTTTAACAAAGTGTGTCATAGTATTTTCACCTACCTATATTTATTAAAACAAATATTACAATTAATCTATTCAACCCCTAGTTTTTTATGAGTGATTAATAAGTTCAATAACTTTATATAGGTAAAGTAATAATCCTTTATAAAGGTTTCGGTTTTTTAGAAACATTTATATATGGGAGAAAGACTTAAATAGAAGTTTTATATCTCTTTTGTTTATTATGATAAAAGATTCTATTCCTAAAGATGTGTTTGATGTTTTAGCTTGTCCTAAGTGTAAAAAAGGGTTAAAATATGTAAATAATAAGAAATCTCTTCAATGTAAGGGTTGTAAAGCTAAATATGTGATAAAGGATGGAATTCCTTTGTTGTTGTGAGAATTCTTTTGTTTTAATTAAAAAAACGCTGACGCCCGGACTTTCCTTTTACCAGTTCTGATAAAATTTTGAACCGGGATCTCGAGTCTTCGCCACGAGCTCTTCTTCGCTCTGCTCGAAGATATCCCGAAGGAAACTGGCTTGCCTGATTCTTAGTGATTGAACACTCAAGGCTTACACTTACTTATTAGGTAATCAGCGCAGTACCAGGTTGTGCCACGTCAGC
>CAZHVK010000009.1:0-19758 GCA_964535955.1 uncultured Methanosarcinales archaeon
TCTCAGGACTCAGTTGTTTTGCTTGTTCTAGTATAGAAATTTCATTTTCTGACATTTTTCATTCACCTCATAATTATAATTATATATAAATTCAGAACCAGATTTATAAATATTTATGTGCTCAAGAACAACTTCTTCCTCAAAACCCCAACAAAGAACTTCTCAGCAGGTTCTTCATATACCATTGGAAATGTATACCTAGATAACCAACCAAATTCATTCTCAACTTTTTTATGTTCTTCCAACAATTTCATACCATGAACAGCTTTATCATGAAACCATTGACTAACATGATCAACATCTCTTAACTTATCCTTACACAAATCATACTTCTCAAACTCTTCTTTAGAAATATTAATATAACCATTATCATAATCTTCTTCATAATCTCTAAGATCATAATAAATCCTTGTAGCTTGTGCTAATGGAATAAGAAGTTCATATTTTCCAATATCTTCACCCCATAATTTAAGACAAGATCTCACTGTTCCATGAATATCAAGCATATGAAAATGATATTGTAATTGTTCATGAGAAAATATTTCTTTACTACCATATCTTTCAGAATCAAATAATAATGATTTCATGATTTCTACTGATTCTTGTTCAAAATTACAATTAAACTTTGAACCAAGATGATCACACCAGTTAATTAATTGTTCTATTGTGTCTCTTGCAGTAGGACGAAGATATGATTTTATCTTAGTATAATTTATCTTTCTATGAATATATTCTGATGGTGTAAAACCATTAGGTGGATTAATATCTCTATCAGCAACATCATCCAGATACCTCATAAGAATATAATATGATATCAAAAACCTAGACCTTTGCTCTGCTTCAGACCCAAACCTTAATAATCCTGGCCAAAAACTTGTTCTTAGTTGATTAACAAATTTTTCATACTTTTCTCTTCTTGAACAAAGCATGTTGTTAAAGACTAATTCTTGTAATGATTTCATTTCTTCTCCATAATCAATACCAATCTTTTATGAGTATGTTTCCCGCGTTGATCTTTTTCAGAATAATTATCAATCGTCTGCTTCTTTATCCTAAAATACTTACAAAATTCATCAAGGATAGAATCATGATTCATATGTTCTTTAATATTACAAGACTTTTCATAATTAGTTTCTTCAAACATCACAATGTAAGCCATCTTCCCAGGCTTCAAAACCCTTGCCAATTCTTTAGCACTCTTTACCAGATCAGTACTTTGCATAACATACCCAGAATAAATAGCATCAAATTTTTCATCACTATAAACCAATTTTTCTAAATCATCAATTGTAAAAGTTATATCAAGCCCTCTTTTCTCAGCTTCAGCCCTAGCTTTACCAATCGCAACCTTTGAAATATCAACTCCATATACTTTAAACCCTTGTTCAGCTAAATAAAAACAATCTCTTCCACTACCACAACCAGCATCTAAAACCTTGCCACTTACCATTTCAGCAAACTTCACACAATTACTAGACGGTCTATCATATTCCCAGTGTGCTCCATTTTCATACTCTTTGTCCCAGTTATGTGTCATGTTCACTACCTGACTTATACTCTTCATACATTTGTCTTAACTTCTTAACCTGGTCTTCCATATACTCAAGTTCTTCTTCAAAAACATCAGGATTCTTCTGCATAATCTCTGTTGTTTCACTAGAATAAACACTCATCTCATCAACAGTATTCCCATAATGAAGATACATCATCTTTTCACTAGAATGCAGCATCTTATGTATTTTTATATCTCCATCAAAATCCACTAAATTTCTTCTACCAAGACTTAGAGCAACCTTTAGTTTATCAGCAAATTCCTCTTTATTCTCAAACAATTTATCAATACTATCCATCCAAAACGTCACAGTTGTCAAATATCCCATTTTCATCAACCTCTTTGCTCAACAACTCTTTCTAAAACACTTATTTCTGGTTTTTTACAATAATTATTTCCTTTTTCTACTTCTATTTGAACAGCTGCTTTTATTGCATCTAAATCATCACGAGGAATTTCTTGATTATTAAATCCAATATAATCAGCAGTAGTCTCAACTTTTACACCATCTATATGAGACCAACCACACCATTCTCTAAAAGCATATCTTCCTTGTTTATGTCTGTCACAATCATCAAGTCCATTTGGACCATCATCACAATATTTACAAAATTCTTTTATTTTCATTTTTCATTCCCTCCTAACTTAAACACTTCTTCACATACTTAAAGATTTTATCTGCAAATAATTCAGCATATGCTTCATCATTATGATTATCAATATGATAAACAGTATTTTTGTCCATACCGCGATATAACCTGCACACATTTTCTCTTATTTGCCTCCCTAATAACTCATGTGGTAATAATGTACTTTTAGATCTTCCTTGTTTATGCACTTTGGCTTTGTCATAAAGATTCCTTATACTAAGATATTTCCATTTAAGAAAATTTTTTAGATAGTCTTCACTTATATCCATGACACCTGATGCTAAATGCAATAAACCTTCAGCATAATCCCCTTTTGCAATCTCTTGTTCTTTTTTGCTTCCTGTTGGATCCCAATTAAAAGGCCCAGACACAAAATTCACACCAAATTGTTCACACCAATTATCAAAATCACCATATTCCTTCCTGCTACTCATCTGATCCAATGTAAAATACATCAAGTCAGGAAGCGACCAAAGACTTCCCCCTTTAACATATTCAGTTGTGTTTACAGCACAATCAATAAGATCTTTTATACCTTGGTCAAAGTATGGCTTAGCTTTTTTAAGATCTTTATTTCTAAAATTTTTCTCAGCCATACGAAGATTAAACACACCTTTATAAAACATAACTTCAGCAGACTTAGGCATATGTTCAGCAGCATAATTAAACACATCTTCAAGATAAACATCCAGATTAGGAATTTCTTCTTTTTGTGTTTTAGACCTTACAAATAATGTATTTGATAGCTCAGACAGCTTATCAGATGTTGACGCCTCAATACAGCCCATGCCTTTCATTATACTTTCTAGATTTTTCATAAATATTTTTTCAACAGAAACTTGTTTTTCTTTTTCTTGCATTTTGTATCATCCCCCATAATTATAAACAAAAAACCCAAAACACTTTAAAAGCATTATTATACTCTAATATATATAATATTTATATATAAGACCATACATCTAAATAATATGCAATACAATACAGACATAGAAAACTATTGGATAAAAATCACAGGCACAACAGATGAAATAAGACAAGTGATAATAGCATTAGATAAAGTCATTACACGCGGAAATGAATATTCTCAACTTGAAAAAGACCTGAACAATTTAAAAAACATTACAAAAGAAAAGAGTTTTGCTTTCAACTTATATGAAAAGATACATTATGATAAGAATTCAATTACATATCTAACAGATGCAACATTGTCAGCAAGACCTTCATGGTTTGTAATTGTTCAACAACATTTTGACAAAGCATTGTTGTTGTTAAACAAAGACCAAGATTAATCAAACCAAAAAAGAACACAATCACCTCAAAGTATTTACATAATTAATCATCATCAACACAAGCTCTTTTTTATCATGTCTAACAGTTGGATGTATATCCTGTAAATAACATACCAATGTTTCGTATTTCTCAGGCATTTGCTCCATATCTTCTATCTTATTCCTAAGTTCATCAAGAAGAAATTGTTCTGGTTTGTCAGGATCATTTTTCCAAACATGTTTATTAACAAAATCATAAAGTACTAATGGATCTCTCATTATCTGATTCATATAAGAAAAAAAGAAGTAAATAGAATATATAAATATTTATATTTTATAATAATCCCTTAAGCAAATCAATGACATTCCAATCCATAACTTCTTTCATTCTATCTTTAAAAAACCTCTTAATTTTATTCCATTTACAATATTATTAAACAATTCAGATGATAATCTCATTATATTTGGTTCAAAAAAAAGGTTTATCTTATGTTTAAGTTTTTTCTCATACTTCATTAGATCAATCTCTCTCTCTCTTGCCTGTACAAATATATCAATATCACTTTTTTTATCATATTCTGCTTTTGCAAATGAACCGAATAGAATAATGCATTTGGGGTGTAATTCTTGTTCTAAATAATCTGTTAATTTAATTTTTATAAGTTTTTCAAGAAACTCCTGCCTTTTATAAAACCTATATATCTCAGATGTTTCATTTGCTCTAAAACTTGGAAAAACCTCTTTTTTTTCTTTGATTATTATCTTTTCTTTCAAAAGTTTATTTATGCGATAACTGACAGTTGTCTTAGGGATCTTTATTTGTTTAGCAATACCTCTAATATGAAAGTCTTTTGTAGGATATTCAAAAAATAAGTTTAGTATTTGTCCCATTTTCTAGTACAATTGTACTATATGTTAGGACATATATTTAAATCTTTCTATAATTCTAAGAAAACTTCACCCAACAATCTGTTCAAGATTACCAGCCAAAGACTTCAACTCTTTTGCCAAAGTATTTTCTTTATTCAATTGTTTACCATTACCTATCTCTCTCAACTTTTTAGCCATAAAAGCAATAGGCACTCTTCTTCTACCATTTGCTCCATAAAAACCAGTAACAGAATTTATACAATCAACAATATCATCTCTAAGTTCTTCATACTTTACATCAGATTCATGATCAGATGTCTTATACATGTTTTCTAATCCTTCCAAATAATGATTTACAACAAGTGTAACTTTTGGATTAAGTTTATTTGTTTCTAATTCAATCATTTTGTATCACTCACTTAATATATACATACAGAAACCAAACCACATTTATAAGCATTTCTAGTCATCACTATATAAAAGTCATACCCCCAAAGTTTATATACTAAAATCTACACCAAAACTAAAATGTCAAAAAAATCAAACTTAGAAAAATTCATACAAAAAGAAAACAAAAAATGGAGGATCAATCTTAAAAGAATAGTCTTAGACAGATTCAATGAATTCTATGACAGGGTTGAAAATGAAATACATATTGAAGAAAACTACAGAGACCATAATCTAGATGTTTATTACATAATCACAAAACATAAAAAACAAAATCTAGCATACAAATGCCATGATTGTAATAAAATAATAGTAAACATACCATTTCTAAAACCAATCATAGACACATCACCTAGACTAGAAAAACAAGAAACTAGATTACAATGGTATTGTATAAACTGCAACACAAACCTAGGCCAAGAATATTTCTAAGATCTATTATATTTTTTTTTAAAGTGCATAGGAACAATATATTGAAGTTCGTTTAAAACAATTTCATTGATATTCTGCACATGATATCTCATATGATCAAGGGTATTTTTATTATTAACATTATTACTGTTCATCCTATACGATAGGTTTCTATGCCATTCACCTGTCTCAAAAAAAAATGCTAAGTCAATTCCTTTTGAATGATAATCATTTTCATCACAGTAAAGCAAAGTATCTGTAACCAAAAATAGATTATTTCTAGGTATCTTAGGAAACTTTGCAGCAGCTAACCCTGTCATAATTCCTTTTGCATAATGTTGTCCATATGCATATCCTCCGCTTCCCCACCAATGAAACTCTCCTTGTTCAGTAACTTTGCCATTATCACGTGTTTGATACATTCTTAATTTATTATTTATGACAGCTGCAAATGTGAAATGTATTTGACTATTATGCTTCTGATTTTTATACTTCTTTATTAAAGCATGTAATTCTCCAAAGTATCCTTGTTGCAATCTGTGTTTTACTTCTTTTGCAGTACTTGGTTCTTGAAGAGCTTTTATAAAAGCCCAGACATCATTATTGATCATCCCAGAATGTGCAAATGCATAATTTCCTTTATTTATAAAGAGTTTTTCAGATTTAAAAAGTATCTTAGTGTCTAGATTTGTAGTAGCAACATCAGTAGCTAGAATAATTCCTTCTAAGGTTCTTCTACCATCACGAAATATACATTTTGCACCTACTATTGATGTCATAATTATAAGGTAATCTATAATCACTTATTAAATTAATGACAAATAACTCGGAAATATTACGAAATCATCAACAAAATATTAAAAATTCCCTAATAATCACGACCAGACAACATAAATATTTATTAATCCTCAAAACACCCTTCTATATATGATAGAGTCAGAAATAACAGACTTTTTATTTAAATGGAAAAACATACCATTTGATCTAATTGGTAACATATTTGACACAGAACAAGAATTACTAGATAATTTTCCTTCAAAAACTATTTTTGAGCAAGCATCATCAATAGGCAGTATTGGTGATCTTTCTTGTGATATCTATGCTGTAAAAAGCAAACTAGACAAAATTCTTGATTATTTTGTTGGTTACAAATGCAATTATTGTGAAAAGTCAATCATTGGCATGCCAGACAGAATAAAGGGTATTTATTATTGCCATAGGTGTAAATATTCTTTTGGAACATTTTAATTAAGAATTATTTAATTTTAGGAAATCATTTAATATACATTTCCTCAACACAATCGCAATATGTGATTGCTTGTTCAATTCTCTTTATTCTTCTATTGATTCTTACAATAGACCTATTCACGCTTTTAGAAGGTTCTTGACCAAGCATTTTTTCAAAATTAACCATTTCTTCTATACTACCTTTTATTGATTTATATATTGATATGAATGAATCAAACACATCTCTCATCTTTGTTATTTCTTCTTCTGTAGGTTTTCTTATCTGTTCTCCTTCTCCTTTGTCATCTTTTGTCTTGTATTCTTTTCTTTTTTGTTCTACTTCTTTTTCCTGATTTCCTTTTTCTTCTTTGTTTTCTCTTTTCTTTTCTTCTTCATACTTTACATATTCATCAATAACATCTGTATATTCATCAAAAATCCTATCAAAATATTTTTCCAAAATACCCAAACTAGTATGTGTAGAACCCATATAAACATCAAACCTATACAATCCTTGATTTAGAATTATACTTTTTTCTTGTTCTTCTTTAGTTAAAATTTTATTGTTTTCTACTATTTTATTGATTAATTTCTCAAGATCTTTATTCATAATATCCCTGTATACAAACCAGGTTAATAAAATCTCTTATATATGTTTCGCAAAAATTACGAAAAAAACAACAACCTTTATATACACTTTCTTTATAAATAATATTATTATGGTAGATCATGAAAATGGATTTGGAACTGCAAGTTTGATTATTGGTATTCTAAGTTTGCTTATACTTATTCCTTACTTAGGATATCTTATAGCAATTATTGCATTACCAATAATTACTATTGTTTTTGCAGTAGTACAAAAAAAGGGAAAACCAACAGGTCAAGCAACAGCTGGATTAGTATTAGGTATTATTAGTATTGTATTGATGGTCTTGTTTATTATGCTGGCATTTGCATTTATTGCAACACTGATGTCAACAATGTCAACAATGTACTGATTTAAAACAGTGTTTGCATAAAACCTAAGAACTAGTTTACATACTTATTATACTTCTCAGCAATGTCTTCTAGTTTTTTGATATACATACCTATATCTTGTGCAGCTTGATATAATGATTCTGGCAATACCAAATTATTTTTGCTTGCATTTTGGATAGTATTTAACAATTGTGAATTTTCTTTTCTGTAAGAATCAAGCATAGAATTACATTTTTCATTCATTTCAATTATTATTTCCTTAGCTTTTTCTCTTTGTGATGGATCATCTTGTATCATTTTTTCTAACATGGCATATGCTTGTGTCAATTCACTAACAACTGGTTTAATTCTATCTGTAACATCCAACATTTCTTTAGATTTATTATCAAGATTATCTAGTTCTGCTCCAATTTGTGCAAGATAATCATTTATTTTATTAAATACCATACACCTATGTAACAAACACTTGTTTATAACTATTTTCAAAATATTTTCGTGATAATCCTATTACCTTTTCCCGGCTTCATCCAAAATATCCGTCTGTGATGTCAGAAACCATAGGTTTCTGAGCATGCTCAGAAATGCTTTGCATTTCTGACACATCGATGCCTGAGATGCCATAGGCATTGATGGCATGGCCAGATGAAGCTTTTGAGCATAGCGAAAAAGCGGAATAGGATTTTTTGGATGGAGCACCTTTTTCCAAAACATTTATATATAAAGATTCTATTATTATAGCTATGATGATATGCACTGATTGAAATAGGGGAACTATTAATGTCAAAAAAAAAGAGGTCAAAAGAATTTATTCTATGGTTTGATGAATTAGGTATAGAAGATGTCCCATTAGTAGGAGGAAAAAATGCTTCTTTAGGTGAAATGTACAGATTACTGACTAAGAAAAAAGTAAGAATACCTAATGGTTTTGCAGTCACAGCTTATGCTTATCATTATTTACTAGAAAAAGCAAAAGTAAAAGACCATATTAAAAAAGCATTAAAAGGCCTTAACACACACAATATCAGAGACTTGGCAAAAAGAGGACAAAAAGTAAGAAACATAATTCTAAATGCACATTTTCCAGAAGAACTTAAACATGAGATAATAAAAGCTTATAAAAAATTATGCAAAAAAGAAGGAACAAAAGATGTTGCAGTTAGATCAAGTGCAACAGCAGAAGACTTACCAGATGCAAGCTTTGCAGGCCAGCAAGAAACATATCTGAATATTGTAGGAGAAGCAGCATTGATTGATGCATGTAAAAGATGTTTTGCATCTTTATTCACAAATAGAGCGATTTCTTATAGAGAAGATAAAGGTTTTGACCATTTTCAGATAGGATTATCAATCGGTGTGCAGAAGATGGTAAGGTCTGATAGAGCATCAGCAGGTGTCATGTTTTCAATTGACACTGAAACAGGTTTTAAAGATGCTGTTTTTATCACAAGTGCATATGGATTAGGTGAAAATGTTGTACAAGGAAATGTTAATCCAGATGAATTCTATGTTTTCAAACCAACACTAAAAAAAAACTATAAACCAATCATTTCAAAAAGATTAGGTGAAAAAAAAATAAAAATGATCTATGATCTTCAAGGAAACAAACCAACAAAAAACATAAATGTTCCTTTAGAAGACAGAAGAAAATTTGCATTAACAGATAAAGAGGTTCTTATTTTAGCAAAATGGGCATGCATTATCGAAGATCATTATTCAACAAAAGCAGGCCATTTTAAACCAATGGACATGGAATGGGCAAAAGATGGTAAAAACAATAAACTATACATTGTCCAGGCAAGGCCAGAGACAGTACAGAGTCAAAAAGATTGGAATGTGTTAGAAAATTACAATTTACCTAAAAAATCACAAGTACTTGTAACAGGTAGAAGTGTTGGTGAAAAAATAGGTAAAGGCAAAGTAAATGTTATAAAAGATGTAAAAGATATTTACAGATTTAAAAAAGGCCAAGTATTGGTAACAGACATGACTGATCCTGATTGGGAACCAATTATGAAGATTGCAGGGGCAATTGTTACTAATCGTGGTGGAAGGACTTGTCACTCCGCAATTGTAAGTAGAGAATTAGGTTTGCCTTGCATAGTAGGAACTGTAGATGCAACACAAAAACTAAAAAAAGGTAAAAAAGTCACTGTGAGTTGTGCAGAGGGTGAGATTGGTTATGTTTATGAAGGACTTTTACCAATAAAGATCAGAAGAACAAATATTAAGAAACTTAAAAAACCAAAAACAAAGATAATGATGAACCTGGCTAACCCAGAACAAGCATTTAATTATTCATTTATACCTAATGAAGGCATTGGCTTGGCAAGAGAAGAATTCATAATCAATTCATACATCAAGATACATCCTTTGGCATTACTAAATTATCATAAGATAAAAGACCATGAAATAAAAGAAAAAATAGACAAACTAACACATGGTTACAAAGACAAAGTACAATTCTATATTGACAAATTAGCAGAAGGCATTAGTATGTTAGGTGCTGCATTTTATCCAAAAGATGTTATTGTCAGGTTTTCTGATTTCAAGTCTAATGAATATGCAAATCTAGTAGGTGGAAAAGATTACGAACCTGTTGAAGATAATCCTATGATTGGATTCAGAGGAGCATCTAGGTATTATAGTGAGATGTTTAAACCAGCTTTTGTACTGGAATGCAAAGCTATTCGAATAGTAAGGGAAAAGATGGGCTTGACAAATGTCAAAGTTATGATACCATTCTGCAGGACAATTGAAGAAGGCAAAAAAGTAATAAAGATAATGAAGAGGCATGGTTTGAAAAGAGGAAAAGCAGGATTACAAGTCTATGTCATGTGTGAAATACCTAGTAATGTAATGTTAGCAGAAGAGTTTGCAAAGATCTTTGATGGTTTTTCAATTGGTAGTAATGATTTGACACAGTTGGCTCTGGGTTTAGATAGAGATTCAGAACTTGTAAGCCATATTTATGATGAAAGAAATGAAGCTGTAAAGTCTTTGATAAAATCAGTTATCAAAACAGCAAAAAAGAAAAAAAGAAAGATTGGCATCTGCGGCCAAGCACCATCAGATTATCCTGAATTTGCACAGTTTTTAGTAGAATGTGGTATTGATTCTATTTCTCTTAACCCAGATACTGTGATAAAGACAACTTTGGCAATTTTGAAGACAGAAAAAAGATTAAGGAAAAGATAAAAAAAAGCTAAACAGAAACTATTTCTTCTAATTCATCATCTTCTTGCCCATATCCTGGCTTGCCAATCAAACCAACAACTTCTTTATTCAAATCAATATATCTTTTTATACTTCTTTTATATTCTCTGTTTGCATTTAGATAATCAACAATATCTTGCTCAGTATACTCAGCCCCATTGTCAAATATCATAATCTTATAACCACTGTCAAACATATCATGCATTTCTCTAAGAAATCTATTAAATTCCTCTTCTGGTTTGTGATTTATATATTTAGAAGATACAAACACACTTATTTTTTTTTCACGATCAACAACACCTATGAGTTTAGATTCTTTATTAGTAGAAATCATTATAGGTTCTATTTTATATTCTAGTTCAGTCATTTTCTCTGTGTTTTTAATACATCTGTGGTCTCAAAAAAAAGAGCATAAACTTCGCATATTGTTGGTCTCATGATATCTTCATCAGGATGATTTTCATATCTTTCTTTATAATCTTTGATAGCTTCTTCATAAGTTTCAAACACTACATAAACCAGGTCAAAACTTCTTTCAAGATATCTAATATCATTTTTGTTTTTTTCAAACCCTTCTTTGATTAGTTCAAGACTTCTCATCTCAATAAAATAATTATGTCTTACATAATCTTCATCCATTCTATCAAGAAATTGTAAAAATATAGAATCATAAAGTTCACACAATCCCCTGAATGCCATTTCCATTTTTCTATCAAGTGGCAGTGTATTAAGATAATGTTTTACTTGTTCTTTTTTATCTTTAATCTCTTGTTCTAGATGCTTATTAAATCCACAAAAACCAAATTTCACAGACTTTTTTCTATACTTTTCTAAATCTACAACATTATCTTCAGACATCTTACACATACTCAAATTGCGGTTTAATCCCAGTAAAACAACAGAATGTTTCATAAAATGAATGTTTTTGATAATACATTTTATTGAGTTTAAACATTGTCATTATTTTATCAACCAAATTTTCAGCTCTTTGAAGAAAACTTGTATTTTGTGCTCTTGTTTCTAATTCTTTATTAACCATGTACAGATCATGCAGATCAAAAACAGTTTCTTCTTTTTTCATATCTTTAAAACTTTGATTTAATTCATATCCATACATTTCTTGCAATGCAAATACATATTCTTTATGACTATCAATTAATTCTTCTTCTTTCAAATGCTTTAAATAATCATCAATTGATTTTCTTAACCTTATCCTTTCTACATCAACATTTTTAAGATATTCAGAAACATTGAATCTTCTATTTTTGTGTTGTTTTATTTTATACATATTATTATCCATCTAAATCCCTCCATAAATTTCACGTATTGTTTGGAAAATCTTCATATATTTATAAAGCTTTCCAAAAAGTATATAAAGTATATGCATTTTCCTAGCTAACTATGAGTAGAAATAAGCGAAAAAAAGCAAAAAAAAAGAGAAATAATAAGGAAAATAACACTGCTTCTTTAGAAGAAATAGTGCAAAAACAGAGTCTAAAACAAAGGATAATTGAATCTAGTTCTCTTTGTATAGATAAATTAAGATATAAATATCAAGTTGCACATAACATATTCAAAGATATTCCTAAAATAATCAAAGATTATGTTACTCAACCAAAGAATTTTGACAAAATAGCAGGAACAGCATGCTGCGTTGCTTTGCTTGGATATTGCCTATTATTATATGCAACAGATCCCGGAACAAGATATGAACAAATTAATACTGTAAGATCAAGTACAAATAGTGTTTCTTCTATGAAATCTAAAGGTCCTGTTAGTAATCTTATTGATAAACTTATACAAAATGAAAAAGATAGTTGTACAAGAGATCTAGAGATTATGAAAGCACAAGCACAATATAATCAATTATACAACAGACTTATGTATTATATAGAAGGTCAGAGATTAATAGACGGCAAATATCAAAAAACAACAAATTCTATAAGCCAGGTTAATTTTGGCAGCACTGAATATGAAGCAAGGATATATGGTATAAAAAAAGCATTAAAACAGATAATAGAATTACACAAAAGATACAAGATAGGTGAAAAATCAAAAATAAACATAATGGGCAACATACTTGAAGATATAAGTGAAAATCCTGCTCCACAGCACTATAAACTCGTTATTCTAAGAAAAGAGATTAGAAAGATCTGATTCTATACACAATAAATTCCCAGATTTCTACCACTTTCGAGTAATTAAACACAGAAACATTTATAAATTGCGAAATTTTGAGCTTAGCCCGTAAGAAGGCAGAATTTTATGTTTTTATTTTATCTAAAAATATTCTTTCATGAAATGTGAAAGTTTTCGTTTTATTATTTTTTCTCTTTTATCTTATCAAAATCAATGCCTTTTGTTACATGTTCTAATAGTTTGTAATGATTTTCTTTTGAATTAGATGCAAATATGCCATAATAATTCTTAGGATCTTGTTTACCAAATACAAATTCATTACCTAGACAGTCTGTCATCATTCCACCTGCTTCAGTAACAAAAAGATAAGTTGCTGCAATGTCCCATTCTTTTGTTATTCTTAGTTTTTGTTTTTTATGGTCCCATGCTGTAAATGTAAAATAATAATCACCTACGCCGTGTGCAATCATTGCTGTTTTTAAAGTTGTGCTTCCTAAAGTTATTATTCTTGGATCATCTTTTTCATAACCCAATCTTTCCAAATTATCACAAAATTCAGGATACCTGTCTTTTATTAATTCATTTGAACTAAGCAGAACAGTCATTTTATCAAAATCAGTTACATCACTAGTGAATATTCTTTTTTCTATTCCTGTAACTGTGTCTAAAACATAGGCTCCTTTGCCTTTTTCAGCAAAATAAAGCTTGTTTCTTGCAGGTGCGTATACTGCGCCTTTTATAGGAGTTCCATCTGAGATTAAGCCTAATGATATACAGAATTGGTCTAAACCTTTTGTAAATTCTCTTGATCCATCAAGCGGGTCAGCAATATAAACTTCTTTACTATTTTTAACAAAAAGTCTAAATGTTTCATTTTCTTTAACTTCTTCGCTTCTTATAGGAACACCTGTGTCTTCTAATACTATCATTACTTTTCTTATTGCTTTTTCTGCAGCAAAGTCTGCAGCAGATATGATGCTTCCGTCTGATTTAGTTCCTATTTCAAATTCTTTTTGAAAATATTTTTCCATTAATTCATTTCCTGCGTTTAGAACTGCTTTTTTTAATAATCCTATTTGATCCATTTTTACACCCTCTTGCTATCTCCCATCTTTGCAGGAATGTTTATTGAATGGAACCATGCGTCGCCATAATTGGTTTGCATAGAATGTATGTTACCCTTATCAACAGGAACTATTCCTTTTATAGGAATATACAATATTTTATCAAGATTTTCAATATTTGTGTCCATACCTACTTTATCAAAAAAATAGAAAAATTCATCTTTTTGTTCATGTAAATGTGCTTTTAATGTTTTGTCTTTAATAAAATACATCAAACCCCATTGACAAGTTATTTCTGGTTTTTCTAATTTGAATTCTGATACTTCTTGTTTTAAAATCCTCTCTTGATCACCAAATCTAGATATAATAACTCCTTTTGGAGTCTGACCTATTTTAGGATAATCTGGAATTCTAGTTATGTTTGGTTGATCTTTGGATAAACTTGTTATACTATAAACACTATTATTCTTTAAAAAAACAAATGTATTAGGTTTAACAATATATTCTTCACCACCAATGTCAATGACAGCATCTTCAAAAAAATAAAGAGCGTCTTCTGAATTTCCTTTTATATTTATTCTCTTTCCTTTTTCAAATTCTGAAACATATGTTATTGAAAAATCAGTTATTGGTTCTTGAAACATTAAATGTAATAATGGTCCTGCATATCCTTCATTAAGTCTGCCATAATTAACTCCTTTGTAAACTACTCCATCGTTTTTGTTTTGTAAAAGTAGATTTCCAACAATCCCTTCTAATAATTGTGGAGTAATTTTACAGATCTCTGGTGTTAATTCTTTGAATTTTTGATCTTCACCATCAAGATTGTGTGTTATAATTTCACCAAACAGTTCTTTTAATATAAAATCATCAGTCATGTGTTCTAATATTATTGGTTTCGTCATTTTTAATAAGTTATTCTTAAGAATATATAAATCTTTTGATTTTTTAACCACTAATCAATAATAAATAAAATATGGCTCAAAATTTAACCATTCCAGGACAAGATTTATATATCCTCCAAGCACATCTTAGACAGGTAAACGTGAACATAAGATCAACAGTTTTAGAAACCTATTTTGAGCCGAGATGCTCAAAAATCCATTTCGCAAAAAATGTGGTCATATTTTACGAAAAAACCACTAATATGGCCAAATTCTAAGCAGAGAGGTTGGTCAGTACCAACAAGTAGTAACCTTTCCGAAACATTTATAAAGCAAAAACACTTTCTATATCATAATTAGGGGGATTTATAATATGAGTAAGAAAAATGTGCCATTTTCTAGACTAAGAAAAGGTCCTGCTGGAAAAGGTAAATATTATACACAGATTCATGGAGATACTAGTTATAATAGAAAGAAATCTGAACAAGATGCTTCTGATGAGATTGAGCAGGGTTTAGAAGATTTGGTTGGTGGTGATCAATGTGACAATTCTAAAATTGATAATCCTTTAGAATATGACCATGATACTTTATTAAAATACCTAGAAACTAAGAATGTTAATGAAAGTATTGATCTTTTAGAAAGAGCAAAAGACCAACTAAAAACACAACTTCTTGAAAGTGCCTTGAAAAATATGAAATCTAGTGGAATAAAACACATTACTATTTCACCTTTTCCTCAAGACAATGATTCTGATCATGTTCATTTGACATCTAACCCTTTTTCAGAAACTGTTAATCTTGAGCACTTTGCTCCTTATGTTAATAAAAACATTCTAAAGGAATATAATCTTGTTTTAGATTCTTTACAAAAATTGTATTTAAGAAGGAATAAAGTTTAAACAGCTAGCATATATTTATCTACTTCATTATTACTTAAACCAGAAGCTTTTGCTATCCTACTTCTTACTTGTTCTATGTAAGAAGTGCTTGTTTCAAGGGCACATGGTTGTCCATCTTGAAGATCAATCGTAACTCTGTGCCTTCCTCCTGGTCTTGAATTAAAACCAAGACCCCTTGCAACTTTAATTATCTTTGAAATTGAATATTGGTCATTTGTTTGAGCTTCTTGCACATTACGATGTGGATTTACTGCTAGAGCCTTATTAAATTTTCTTGGTTTAAAACTTTTATCTATAATATTTACTAATTTTTTTAATTCTTTAGAAAATCCTTTACATGATTCAAGTTTTGTTATTATGTCTTTTTTATCTCTTTCTTTTATTGTTTGATCTTTTAATTTCAAATATATACCTTTTATTGATGTTATCAAGAATTCTATCTTTTGCTTAAGTTTATTTGTTTCATCAGGTTTTCTTGTTGTGATGAATGTCATTGTTTCTTGATCTAATTTCAATTTAGTGTATTTTTCTTCTAAAAGGTCTATGCATGCTTTGAGAATGTCTAATTTTTTCCTTATCTCATATTTGACCATTGTTGGATCTGAGTCTTTGTCATTAAGTCTTTTAAGCAGATCACCAGCAGTCCTATTTATGTCTGCTAAACCAGAATTAAATTTTTTAAATTGTCTGCCTCTAAACCAATTTTTTATACCGTGCCAAATCATATTTTATCATTATAGGTAACAAATATAAAAACCTTTCCCCAACTATATATATTCCACTACATAAATCTATATAAAACCTAAATTCACCTACATTCACATGTTTATAAAAAGAGTGATACTTAACAATATAAGAAGTTATATTAATCAAGAGATTATCTTTCATCAAGGTTCTACTTTGTTAAGTGGAGACATTGGTTCAGGCAAAACAACAATATTATTAGCAATTGAATTCTGTTTATTTGGTATGAGAAGAGACCTTAGTGGTTCAGCTTTGCTAAGAAATGGTGAAAATGAAGGATTTGTTGAATTAGAATTTAGTATTGATGGAAGGAGTGTGATAATCAAAAGAACATTAAAAAGATACAAAGATGGTGTCAAGCAAACATCAGGCTATATAATAACAAACAATACAAGAAGTGATCTTACAGCGCAAGAGATCAAAGCAAAAGTTTTAGCACTACTTGGTTATCCTATTTCATTATTAACAAAATCAAAAAACATCATGTACAGATACACTGTGTATACACAGCAGGAAGATATGAAACAAATATTAATGGATGACAAAGATAATAGGGTTGATACATTAAGAAAGATATTTGGCATTGACAAATACAAAAACATCAGACAAAACACACTTATCTATATCAAACACATGAAAAACATAAGAAACAGGTTGAAAGGAAGAATAGATGACTTAGACCAAAAAACCATATCATTAGACAACAAGAATCAGATACTTGAAAAACTAAACCAAAGTTTGGAACAAGTAGATAAAGATATACAAGAACTTGATTTTGATAATAAAAAACAAAAATTTTTAGAAATAGAGCAAAAATTAAATAAATTCAACAGCCTAAAAAACCAGTTAGATATATTTAATACTAAGAAACAAGAAAAAGAAATTAATAAGAACAAATTAGACAATGATTTATCAAAGATTAATAAGGAAATCAATGAATTCAAACAAAAGATTGCTGATTTTCAATTAGAAAAACCAACAGATAAGACAATTGAACAATTAAACACAATCATCTCAGAAACCCAAGAATTGTTTCATCAAACAACCAAACAAAAGAATATTCTTGAGGAAAAATTGTCACATGTAAAGACAAGAATCATAGATCTTAGAAATGAATTGGAAACAAAAACTGATAAAATAAAAGATTTAAAATTCAAAAAACAAAGTTTAGCCAGCCTTGAACAGGATTTAGAAGAAAAACAAAAAATTGAGCAAGAGATTGACCAGTTAAATGAAAAACTACATAATATAAATCTTAGGCTGAATGAATTAAAAGTAAATATGACTAATTCTGAAAAACTTAAAAAACATATTGCAGAGCTTGACAAATGTCCTGCATGCCTTCAGACAGTTTCAATTGACCATAAATTCACAATCAACCAGAAAGAAGCTGCAAAACTTTCAAAATTAAACATTCTTATGCAGAGATATAATACAGAAAAACAGGCAAGGGTAAAAGAATTGCAAGGATTAAACAAAAGATTTGAAGAGCTTAAGAACAAGGAAAAAGTTTCTTCTCAGATCATGATTGAGGTCAAGAATTTAGAAGAAGTTTCGCAAGAGATTGATAAAAAGAAAAAAATCCTTGAAAATTTTAATAAAGAATTAACAAAAATAAATCTCGAACTAGAAAAAACAAATGAGATTAATCTTGATGATATGCAAAAACAAATCAATGATAATAAACAATTATTAGAAAAATTAAATGAATATAACAGCAAGTTAAAAGAACAAAACTATCTTAAAGAACAGTTGAAAGATAAGAATAACCAGCACACAGATCTCAATGAAAGAGAAAAAAGATTTACACAAGAACTGCTTGATATAGTGGCACAGATTAATGATTCAAATGAAAATTTAAAATCATTTGAAAATATACAAGAAATCTTTGTCAAAGAAAAGAAAACATATAATGAAATTGTAGATAAACAAAATGATTTATTTACAAGAAAAGCCAGCATTGAAAAAGAGCATGAGATGGTTTCCATGAATATTGATGAATTAAGAAAAGAAATACAAGAAAAAGAACAAGACAAGAAAAAAATACAATATTACAACCAATTGCAGAACTGGTTAGAAGAATATTTCATAAAACTTACTTCTGTTATTGAGAAAAATGTAATGTTTTCTATCTATCAGCAGTTTAATGACTTGTTTAAAGATTGGTTTGATTTGCTTATGGAAGATGAAGCTATATCTGTAAGATTAGATGAAGAATTCACACCAATAATCGAGCAAAATGGTTATGATATTGATTATGGTAATTTAAGTGGAGGAGAAAGAACATCAGTAGCATTATCTTATAGATTAGCACTTAACAAAGTTGTAAACGAAGTCCAGTCACAAGTTAAGACAAAGGACCTTTTAATTCTTGACGAACCAACTGATGGTTTTTCCACAGAACAATTAGACAAAGTAAGAACAGTATTAGATGAATTAGATTTAGCTCAGGTTATAATTGTTAGTCACGAGTCTAAAATAGAATCATTTGTTGAAGATGTTGTGAGGGTTGAGAAGAATGAACATGTGAGTAGTGTTATTTAATCAAATTAATCATTTCTAAAATATTTAAATGGATCTCCTGGTTTTCTATCCTTTTTTTCATGGTGCAGCCAAATGGCTACAAGAACATCATAACATTGTAGACAAAGATAACTTGTTTTTATAGATGGGTTTCCTGCACACTTTGACACTTCTTTAGGATATAAACTTGGATTTCTTATATCTTTATGATGGTCATTACATCCTAACATATGCACTGCTTCATGTTTTGCTAATTTTTTTATATATTCAGGATTATAAGGATAACTAAGAACAATAGTGCTAAGGGAAAAATCACACCAGCCATCATCTCTTGTTCCATTTCGTTTTTGTGGTAAATATTTATTTGTAATGACAACATCAGCATGAGGAATTCCTCCTCTCTCAGGATCCTTATATCTTTCTTTTTCTGTCTGTTCTGCAATTTTTCTAGGGTCCACTGTCTTTTCATCTTTCAATGAATTTTTAATATACTCTTGAGTATTGCTCTCAACACCCCAGAATTCATATTTAAAATCTAAACCCAGCTCATCTATTAGTTCTTTTATACCAGCACATGCAGAATCCATATAATCTTTTCTTTGGTGTTCAGGAATACTAGAATCAACAAAAAACCTTATTAATTGTCCTTTAACATTTTTATTAAGCCAACAAGAATTACCTTCACTTGTTTTTAATATATACTTAAGGTTATGTCCTGTTATTTCTAGTTTTAATCTAATATCTGATCTATTAATAGAATCTAATTTTTCAATACCTACTTGATGTTTTATCCACTTTTTTAGATTTGCATCCACTAGAACTCACTCCCTAACCCACAAACCTTTTTCTTCTAAAAATTCAAAACAGAAATTCCTTGCTTCTTTAAG
>CAZHVK010000009.1:19858-54886 GCA_964535955.1 uncultured Methanosarcinales archaeon
CCCACAAACCTTTTTCTTCTAAAAATTCAAAACAGAAATTCCTTGCTTCTTTAAGTTCATACAATGTATGAGCATCACTGTTGATATAAATCTGATCAGCATGATTAAGAACTTTCATCAAATTCTTCATATTAGTTCTTTTTGTGTATAAGTTAGAACCATTAAACTCGATTGGAACATTATAATGATTAGCAAGATCAATTATAGGCATTACATCAATTGTTTTTTCAAAATAAACAGATGCTAAGTGTCCTAAGAATTTTATTTTATTATGAAATCTTTTGATTGCATTTAGATATGCTTCAGTTATCCTTGCACAATCACCTTCATAAACTTTATTATATCTATGCGCTGACAAAACAATAAAATCATTATCCTTGCCTTGGATCTTAGTACAAATATCTCCTTTTTCATTCAAAATATCAGCTTCAACACCAAATATAACATTTACATTATTATCAAAAACATTTCTCCATCTTCCTGTTTCACAGATTAATTCACCAGTTACTCTATCTCTAAATGGAGCAACTATTCCTCTTGATGTTTTTTTTTGATAACCAAACTTTTCCAGATAATGTTGAGAATGATCTGTAATAGCAATCTCTTCCAAACCTATTTGTCCAGCATATTCTACAATCCTATTGATCAATTCTGCACCATCTGAATAAGTAAATGAGTGCATGTGATAATCTTTTTTTCCAGGGTTTACTATTTTATCTGATATGTCCATATATCTTGGTAGGATAAAAGGCTTTATAAATCTTTGCATATTATACTATTGGAGAGTAACAACAAAACACAAGAAAACAATGATTATTATGGTTTAGAATTCACTTAATCTTAGGAACCCACTTATACGCCAGCAAAGCAATCACACCAAGAACTAACCAAAACAATAAAGGCTTTATTCTTTTCATTGCAAACATTGTGATATTCAGAACTAAGATGATAATTAATATTATAGAAATAATCTGTGTTTTGTTTAATCTCATAATCATTCCATCTTTTTAAACCAGATCTCTACATCCTTTTCACGAATCTTTTCTACAGAATGTATAGCCAGCTTTTTAGTAGGTTCTAGCTGAGAAATCTTTATCAATTCAGCACCAGTCTTCATCTTGATTAATTTCTCATGAATTTCTAGTCCTTTTGCAAGCTCAGAATCAACCTTAATTACTAAACCAATCTTATCAGTCTTTTCCAGACCTTCCTTCTTACGCAACTGCTGAATCCTACGCATTATTTCACGAGCAAAACCTTCTGCTTCAAGCTCATCATTAAGTTGTCTATCAATAAACACCATTCCATACCTAAACTCAGCTTGTTTCAGAGTATCAGGAACATCCCTTTCAACTAATATCTGATTTTTCTTAACATCATAAGTTTTATTATCAATAGTTAGAATCAGCTTACCTTCTGACTCCAGCTTCCCAAGTACAGTTTCAGCACTCAAAGCAGTTAATTTACTAATAATCTTAGTAGTATCAGCTTTAAACTCAGGTGCAAGTTTTGAATAATTAGCTTTTATACTTAATTTAACATTTGGCATTTTTTTAGTAATGCCCACTTCTTTAACATTAACCTGGATCTTTATTATTTCAACCAATGTTCTTATTGCAGCCTTAACATCTTCATTATTAGTTTCAACATATAGCCATGATAAAGGCCAACGCAAACCTAGTCTACATTTTTCTCTTGCACCTAACCCAGCTTGTATTATTGATTTAGCAATCCCTACCTGTTGTTCTAGTTTAGTATTTATCAAAGATTCATTATACTTAGGCCAGCTAAGTAAATGTACTGACTCTTCTTCAAAACCAAACTCAGACTTAAAATTCAAAAATATTCTTTCACATATGAATGGAGCAATTGTTGAAAACATTTTTATACAATCCATAAACACTCTGTAGATAGTATAAAGAACAATCTCTCTTTCTTTAGGAGTTCCAACAGATGATTTATCTCTTACCAATTGTATATAAGTTCTTGATAATTCCAAAAACAATTCTTCAATCAACCATGGCACTTCATTTAATCTAAACTCTTCATAAGCAAGAGTAACTTTCTTAATAATTGAATTAAGTTTAGACACAATATACTTTTCTTCAGTAGAATAAAGATCTTCGAGACCTTTGCTGCATTTACTAGGATTAATTTTTAATTCTTTTGACAGATTTATTATCAACTTATGCAGATTCCATAATATAAACAAATTCCTGTGCTTTATTTTCATGTCTTCAAAATTATAATTAAGATCAACACCTGGAACAGAACCACCAATCATATAATAACGAAACGTATCTGCACCATATTTATCAATCACTTCTGCTGGAACAATATAATTACCTAAACTTTTACTCATTTTTCTTCCTTTAAGATCAATTGCCCATCCATGCATATAAACAGCTTTATAAGAAGGTTTTTCCATGGCAACCATTGAACATACAAGTAAAATATTAAACCACCCTCTTATCTGGTCTTTTGCTTCTATAATAAACTCAGCAGGAAATAATTTCTTAAATAATTCTGTTTCCTGAGGATAATTAAGACATGTCCAGGATGTTGTTCCTGCATCTACCCATACATCAAGCACATCTAAGATTCTTGTCATATTACTGCCACACTTACATTTTAATTTGACTTCATCTATCCATGGTTTGTGTAAATCAGGAGGTATATCATTAATTGCTTTTTCTTTTAGCTCTACAATTGAACCAATTACTTCATATTCTTTGCATTTGTCACATTTCCATACTGGTAATGGAGTACCCCAATACCTTTGTCTTGTGATTGAATTATCACGAAGATTTGCTAACCATGAATCAAACTGACGATCACCAGCCCATTTAGGAACCCATGTAACTCCTTTATTGATTTCTCTGAGATTGGGTATCAGGTCTTCAACCTTGAAAAACCATTGTTTAGTAGTTTTAAATATAACAGGTTTATGACAACGCCAACAATGTGCATACTCGTGCTCAACTTCTGACTGAGCAATCAATGCACCTGCTTCATCAAGTGCTTTTACAAACTCAGCATCATCTTTTTTAGCAACTAAACCAGAAAATTTGCCCATTGAATTAGGAAACACACCTGTTTCTGATAAATTATTAAAAGGAGGAATATTATTTTTGTGCCCAACTTCATAATCTTCTGGACCGCACCCAGGAGCTAGATGAACCAACCCACTACCTGCTGAAGTGTCAACATACTCAGCAGACAAAACAACAGTATGCACTTTAGGATGTTTTTTCTTCATCTCCTGATAATCAATCTCTCCTTGGAATGGATGTTTGTATTCAAGCCCTTCTAATTTTTCTCCTTTAAATTCTTCTAAAATTTTGCAAGTATGATCAGTAAAATTTTGTATAACCATTCCACCCAATGCTTTTGACAAGATCCAAACTTCATCTCCAACTTGTGCTTTTATATATTCAAGATCAGGATTAACCATAACACCTAAGTTGTATGGAATTGTCCATGGCGTTGTTGTCCATATTATTAAGAATTCTTTTTCTTTTCCTATTATTGGAAATTTCAAGAATATAGAATTATCTTTTACATTTTCATATTCTAGTTCATGCTTTGCCAATGCAGTTGCACAATGACCACACCATGTCATTGTTTTCAAAGCTTCATACAAACGATTATTTTCATGAGCTTTTTTAACTAACCACCATTCTGCTTCTATGAATTCATTTTTAATAGATTGATATGCATTTTCAAAATCCATCCACACACCTAATCTTGAGAAATCTTTGTTCATAAGTTTCATATTATCTATACAGAGCTGTTTACATTCATTTACAAACTTTTCCATACCAAATCTAATAATCTCTTCTTTATGTTGTAAACCTAATTTTTTCATAGTAGCATTTGCTGTAGGTAATCCATGCATATCATAACCAGCTCTATCCCATACATCGATGTTGTTCATTCGTTTAAATCTAAGAAAACAATCTTTTAATGATTTGTTCATTGCTGTTCCAATATGTACTTTGCCAGATGTGTATGGTGGTCCATCTAAGAAATAGAATTTCTTTTTACCTTTATTCTTATCTTTAACTTTTTTATAGATCTGACCTTTTTGCCAAAATTTCAGTATTTCTGGCTCAAAATCTAATGGATTGTATTTCATGTGATATAGAAGTAGATAAATGGTTTATAAAGTTTGCTATGTTGTGGGCTCCATCCAAAATATCTGTCTGTGCCATCGATGTCATCAATGGCTTGTCATTGATGGCATGGCCAGATGGAGTTTTGTGAGCAAAGTGAGCAAAACGGAATAGGATTTTTGGATGGAGTTTATATTGAATATGAGATTCATAATTCTTAGATAAACTCACTAAATCACAAGCACAAACCCAACAAATATCAAGACAATAGAAAGCAATTTCAAAGCAATTGTTGACTTGTTTATCTCTTCTTTTAATATTTTAGGCAGAAATAAACTTATTATTATTGTAAACAATAACACAAAGAATGCATTAAGAGATGATAATGTCCTTACAAGGGTTATAAACCCTACAGATGCAGCAATTGTTACAAATAAAACTCCCCCTAAGTTAAGAACTTCACTTAAAGAAATCAATCCAACAACTTTTGGCTTTTTGAATGATGATTTTAATTGTTTATAACTAATAAAAAAGAATGGTATTAATGCTAAGAATGTACCAATTCTTGAATATGAAAATATTGTCCAATAATCTGCAAAATCCAAAAGATATTTTGTTAAGACATCATTCACAGCTAATGCTAAGCAACTCAATACCATAAACCAGAATGCTTTTCCTAAGCTAATATTTGTAATCTTTCTTGATGAAATTAAAACAGAACCAACAATCATTAAAAAAATACCAATATATTTTGAAAAAGTGAATATCTCTCCTAAGAAAATCGCAGCAAGTATAACAACAAACACTTGAGTTAAATAAAACAATGGAATTATTCTAGAAACTTCTTCTATTTGGATTGCTTTAAAATAAAATAAAACCATAAGTAAATAACAAAATCCTGCAATAAATGCTACAAATATATGAAAATATGATAATTCAGAAAAACCTTTGAAAAAATACATAAAAATACTTATCACTAATCCAATTATGCCAAATAACATAACAGGAATAATTGGTGTTTTTACTAATTTTGTTAAAACATATTTATCAATAATATTGACAATTGCCCAAACAATTGCTGCTAATATTGAAAATAATATCCATGACATATTAAATAATTATTATACTGATGGTTTATAAAGTTTGCTGTGTTGAGTATGTGCATAGCGCCAGTATTGGCCAGTGAGCAGGAGTTAATCATCGTAAGAATACAACTGTTGCTCAATTTGACATGGCATTCACATTGAGTATGCGAACGAGCTATGCACATGCTATGTTAGTTCACGATTATTAACTATCCCTGCTTTTCCGTGATAATCACATTTAACAAAGACTAAAATATTTAAACATCCCCTCTATTAATAAATATATGACATTAACAGATAAAGAGCTATTACTCTTGAACAGTCTAAGACAGAACTGCAGATCCAACCTCAGCAAACTCAGCAAACAAATTGGATTGTCTGTTTCTACATTGTTTAATAAGTTAAAAAAACTAGAAAAAAATCATATACAAAAACATACAATAATCCTGGATTATAAAAAGATTGGTTATCCTATTAGAAATCATTTTATTGTAAAACCAGAGAAAACAATTGAATTCAAAAATCTCATATTTAATCATTTTAATGTAAATTCTATATTTCTTGTTGAAAAAGGTGAGTATTATGTTGACTGTCTTTTTCAGGATTTTAAAGAAATGGACGACTTTATCAATCTTATGGAAGATAATGATATAAAAGTCAACCAAGCAATCCACATAATTGAGGATATTAAGGTTGAAGAATTCTCAGGTTATGATGTTGATACTTTGTGATGAAAAATTACAAATAATAAAGAATAAAAAAAGAAAGTACAAAAACCAAATAAATAAAACACAAAATATAAAACCAAAAACAACAAAACAAAGAAAAAACAAATAAAAAAAACATTCAACCACAATTCATTAAAATTAGCTCAGGATTTGCCATAAACCCTTCTCTCTTTATCTCGTCTATGATATAATAGGTTTTCTTGTCTTCAATTGTAAACTTTTCTTCAAGCTTTTCAATAAAATCCTCAGCATCTTTGACATGTTTAAACACACCTTCTATTAAAAAGTCAAAGCCATTATTCACTTTATACACAGAATTCACTAATTGATGTTTTTCAAGAAACATCTTCGCCGAGTCCCTGTCAGTCTTATTCACTTTTACCATGATATTTGCTTTTGTATGAAACCCTAACTGTTTAAAATCAATCAATGTAGTATGTTTTTGTATCAATCCTTTTTGAAAAGCTCTTAACTTATCATATAATGTTGATACAGGTACATGGATCTTTTTGCTTAACATTGTTAACCTCATTCTTCCATTATTTCTTAAATGTGCAATCATTTTTAGATCTTTTTCTTTCATTTTATTCCTCCAAATGTGTCTGGCGCCAGTATTGGCAAGTGAACACCCATTACATGGTTACACGATCAGGGCTTTCTAAGCACCATTGCTGAACATGGAAAGTGCGAACGAGCCAGACACATTTTCAACCTCCATAAGGCAATTGTCTATATTTTTTAGGGATCTGTTGATTCTGTTTGTCAAACCTGTACTTCTTCAAATGTCAGAATCATACAATGATTCTGATCATGCTCAGAAACCTTTGGTTTCTGACATACCCTAAACTTTTCTCTATACCACATATTTTTATCATTTTCATCCCTCTTTTACATATTAAATCACGACTCAATTTCATGAAATCATGTTTTAAACGTGATTATTATAGTAGATAGTAAAGAAGATATATAAAAAGTTCGGCCTAATTTTCCTTAAAAAGCACAATATTTATATATTATACGTGATTATTAGGCATTATGTCAGATAAATTTAAGGGTCATATGCTTGAAAGAGTAGACAAAGATATAGTAAAACTAGATCTCACATATAGGAAAATACTGTTTTTATTAGGTACAAATCCTAGATTTTCAATAGAAAAAATAAGCAAAATTACAAGATTGTCTAGAGATGTTGTTGCATATAGAATTAATAAGCTAAAAGAACTAAAGATCCTTACAGGAGCAATAACTTTATTGAATCCATGGGCATTAGGAGTAGCAATAAATTATACAATATATCTTCAGATGCAGAACATAGAAAAAGAAAAAGAACAAGAATTAATTGATTTTTTTGTTGCACACAAGCATATAAGATGGGTCTCTACATGTGGTGGTAAATATGATATGGGTTTGGTTGTCAATACAAGAAATATTGAACAATTTAACAAGATCTTTATGAAGATTATTGAAAAATGTGGTGATTATCTTAAAGATTATATTATCTGTGTACCATTTGGTGAACATTATTGTTATCCTTATTTCTTGATAGAAGATTTCAAACATAAGGACAAGATCGACCTTACAGACAAGTATCCTGGAAAACCAGATTCTTCATTTCAAAAAGAGATAATAGCAGCACACAAAACACCACAAAGATATGAACCAATAAAATTAGATAAAAAAGATACAGAGATCCTAAAACTGTTAGAGACCAATGCAGACATGAAAGTCTCTGAAATATCTAAAAAGATTAACCTCTCATCGAGTTCTGTAATGCAAAGGATAAGGCGTTTGATCAAGGAACGGGTTATCTTAAGGTTTTACCCTATGATATCATATTCATTGATTGGTCTTCAATGGAACATGTTATTTCTTAACCTAAGAAACTATGATGAAAAAAGATTAAGACAGTTGGAAAATTATCTAATAAAACACCCGCACATAGTCTGGTTTGTCAAATCAATTGGTAAATGGAACTATGAAGTAAGTGTATTTGCAAAAGATGCATCACATTATCACAAGATTGTAGTTGATATTCGTAATCATTTCAAAGATATTGTACGGAATTATGAGACAGTAACAATCTTTACACAGTATAAGTATGTATTCTTTAGTGAGATTTAGTTAGGTGACTCTGATTTCTATTCCTTTGACTAATTTATCTAAGTAGACACTGTCGCAGCAATTGAATTTGTTAATTTTTTGTATACCACATAATCTTTCAAGAGATAAATGTACTAATGTCTCTCTATGATCCTTATGAAGATAATAGTATGCTAATTCAAGATAATGCATCCTCTGTTCGCCTACTTTTTCCCCTTTCATGTAATCACTAATTTGTTCAATAATTGGTCTGTGTTGTTCTTGATGGCAGTGTCCTGTTTTTTCATATTCCATAAAACATTGAAATATTTCTTCATGTAATTGATTTGGACCACACCAAGCTTCTGCATAATACTTGCTATCAAAATCTTTAAGAGATGTGATTACACCATCTCTAGAATCCAGGAGAGTTAATGAATATCTTGGTGGCTTTTTTTCAAACTTTTTTTTACTTATACTTTTAACACACTCACCATCAACATACTTATTAATACTTTCATTAAAAGCTAACCACCTTACAAATTCTTTTGCTCTTCTATTATTTACATTTAAATTAAAGATTATTCTTTTGATGCCTGCTTTTCTAGCTGCTTCATAAATTCCTTTATAAAACGCATGTTTCCATTGGTCCTGATTTTTGATAAGACTAACCGCGACACCTGTCTCTACACCCTCAATCATCCAAACAGTTTTATCTTCTTCGTTCTTTGCATCATTATCTTTACATTTCAAGATATAAGCAACACCTATGTTTTCTTGAAACGCATCATCTAAGTAGGATTGAAGATAAAGTTTTCCAATATTAGGACAAATTTCACCTAATAAAGCTGCTTCTTTGTATAGACCATTTGGACCTTCAGTACATGATCCTGTTGTAACCTCATTAATCAAAAAATTTTCCAGAGGATTAGAACTTTGATATACAACCCTTACCTTATTAAATTCTCTTGTCTCATCATAAATACCTTTTAATTCTAGAAAAAAATGATAAAATTCATCTATGTTTTGCTTTTCTCTTTTACGATCACAAAAACCAAAAACTTCTCTGAAGAAAAAATCAGGGGAGAGTTCTTCTTGATCCTTGAGTTTATTTTGAATTTCTCGTATTTGATTCAATATTGATTGATTAATCTTTATTTTTGTTCCATCCATATTTATCTCAGGTATTTTTTCTTTTGTATGACTGTTTGTAGAGGCATTTGAAATCGCTTTGAGAAAATTTTTAATTTCATGTTTAACATATTGATCCCTGGATTTTCTATCTTTAAATTCATAAAATAATTCTTTTAATTGTATTCCTTCTTCATAAATTATGGGTTCTGTAGAAGAAAAAGGGTTCATGAAACTTTCTTTTTGATCAATGATTATTTGTATTAAATTATCTTTGTTCTGTACATTCATTTGTTTTATTAGTATGTGTATATTTTTTAATATCCTTCCTTCAAGATCCCACTCAAGAGATAGAAGTTTTATCTTTCTGCCATCAATATTTACTACACTAGAAACATATTGATTATCCTCTATAAGATTATAAAAGTGTTCTGAATTAAATGTATGTGAAAGCAAAGTTGTTTGTGCTTTGTTATGAAAATTCTCAGAAAGTTTCCCCATAATTTTTGTAAGGATCTCTTGATTATGGCTAAAACGAGTTGCTATTTTGCCAAATTCTTCACCATTATAGAAATTTATCAATTCCTCTTTGGCATCTGCTTCCCAATATGATAATATGTATGCCATGCCACAAGCTACTTCTTCTTTTTTTTCAAATTTTTTGATGAGTTTTATGAATTGTTCATCTAATAATGATTCGAGTTTTTTTTTGGCAAGTTCTAATGAATATCTTCTAAAAAGATCATCATGGTGTATGTTTGTAAGGATTGCTTTTTTGATTTTTAGTGAATCATAATCAATTGCAGAGTCAAGATCAAAATCCAGTCCATTATGATCTAGTGCCTTCTGTATTTCAGTCTTTAATGTGTTTACTTCTTCCTCCAGACTCATCTCATCACTCACTCAACCCTCACCTCTATACCTTTAACCTTTCTGCCTAAGTATTCAGAGTCGCAGCAGTTGAAAGCATCATCATCCACACCTCTTTTAAACCAAGCCTCTGCATATTGTTTTCCACCAAATTTAGCTAATGATTTTATTTCTCCGTTTTCAGAATCCAAAGAACCATCTTCATTACAAAGTGTTAATGAATATCCTGGAAGATATTCTTTTTCCTCTAATCTGTTAGGACTTATGTAATCTGTGGGTTGACCTTTTTTATATTTAGTTATCTCTTTGTTTGTACATAACCACCACACAAATTCTTTTGCTCTTCTACTCTTAACATTAAGATTAAATATTATTCTTTTAATACCTACATCTTCAGCAGCTTGATATATTCCTTTGTAAAAATATTCTTTCCATAGATCTTCTTTTATCAACCCAACAGCAACACCTGTTTCAACACCATCAATCATCCACACTTTTTCATCTTTTGTCTTTTTTACACCATTCTCCCAGCACTTAAGTATATAAGCAACACCTATATTTTCAGGGTAATCTTCATTATGCATATTGTATTTGGAGTAAGATTGTAGATATATTTTTCCAACATTAGGACAAATCTCACTAAGTACTGCAGCTTCTTTATATAATCCTCCTGGTCCCTCAGTGCAAGACATAGTTGAAACATGATTAATAAGAAGATTTTCTAAAGGATTTGAGCTCTGAGAAACCACTTTTATTTTATAAAAGTTTTCACATTCTTTTTCTGCTTTGATACTGATTAAATAATCATATATTTTTTCGATAGATCTTGCCCGTTTTTTAGATTCACAAAATTTTATAAGGCCGTTTATTATAACATTTTGTTTTTCTGATATGTACTTATCAGTACCTGCATGTTTTTGTGGATCATAAAATTTGTTATTTAAAAATCCGTATTCCAATCCAAATAATGAACTATATAAATCCATTAACAATTTCTTGTCAATTTTTATTTCCTCTTGATTTTCAATTTTTAATCTACATTTTCTTTTATTTTTGTCTATTTCTTTGGCAATTTCTCCTTTTAACCTATTCATCTTATTCTCAATAACTTGTATTAATGATGGTTCCTCACTCCCCTCTTCAATACATTTGTCATAATAATCATCAAAATGAATACCTTTTGGTTTTACATTTTCTTTAATAAACTCTTTGTCATTTTCTTTAAACGGTGTCTGTGTTTGGTCGTTTTTTGTAATAAATTCTATTGCTTTTCTCATATATCTAAATTTACTATCTACGAATTTGATAAGTCCATCAATGCTGTATTTAATTTTTCTTATACCTTCATCGTGCGATCCATCTGGTGCAACTTCATCAAAATAAGCAGGGTGTTCTTTTAATTTTGTCATTAATTCTTTAAAATTGTTTGATGCAAATACTTCAATAAGACTTCCTTTTTCGACACTAATCTCAGAGACCATTCTTTCAGGAATGTTATTTATAACCAGAGAATATTCATCAAACGACCCATACATTTTTTCAAACCTATCTGACAGAAAAAATTCCATGTTTTCCTCTTTTTTTGATAGATAAAATAACACAATTTCACTTAGATGTTTATATAATTTTTTTCTTGACTTTAACTTCCTTGTAAAATCTTTAAATTCTTTTGTGTTTATAAACTTTAAGAATAACTCTCTGTTCTCTCTATCGTCTCTGTATTCCTCTGCAGCACACAATAAGTAAGTTATTGCGTCTCCTACTTCATCTTCTTTGAAATAATTCATTGATGAATAATATTCTTCTGAAGATAAAAAATCAAGAGGTAAATCTTGTCTAAAATCCAAACGTGACAACATATCAAACAATCTTTTAGAGCCAGGATTTGTTCTGTTGATCATCTCCTTAAAATCTTTTGATAAAGAAAAATTCATAAATTCTCTCTTATACCTGAAAAGGCTCACAAAACCTATTATTGTAAACATTATGTGTTCAGGATATCCCCTGAAATACAATGCGCATTCTTCAAATTCTTTTGAGCATATCACATCCATTGCTTCATAATTAGTTTTAGATAATGAATTTGTAAATGCTTCTATTGCTTCATTAGGGTTCTTAAGGAGTCTTTTAAATGTAGTTGTTGTTTCTTTAAACTTTTCACTTAAATACATTTCCAACAACTCTTGTTTCATAATATAACTAATTCCTGATCTAAAATCACTTAATCTAAACAATATTGTCTTTAGTATTTTAGTATCTTCTTTTTCAAATCTTTTGATTACTTGATCATATTCTTCAGATAATAAAAAATCCATCTGACTATCAAATATGTGAAGGTGTTTATGAAAAAACTGTTCATTGATAATTGTGCTTAGGATTATTTCTGTTATCTCCTTTTTCTCTTTATATTTTTCTCTTAATCGATCAAGTTTGGTAAAATTGTAGTCTGGATCCTTTTCTCTTATTATTCTTTTAATTTCAGTTACCCTTTCCTCCAAACTCACATCATCACTCACCCCTACCACCCTTCCACATCTTGATAATAGCTTCTTCTACAACATGACTCTTGTTTCTAAATGAACTTTTTCTCAGAATTTCACGTATCTTTTCAATAGTTTCTTGATCCAGGGATACACTTACAACATGTTTCATATATTAGGCTCCCTAACACCTCTTATTCTTATTAAGAATTATTAATCCTTTATAAATTTTTCCTTTTTTACTATGTGGCAGTGACATATAAAACTTACAGAATAAATAAAAAACAATTTAAAAGAAATCTATTAATCTCAATGACACACAGGTCCATTCATTAATTGCATAAAATAATTCTGAGCTCCAGTTATATTATCTGGATCAAGTTTTGCAGCATTTTCATAATGTTCAGCAGCTGTGTCCCATTTTTCTTGTAATTGACTAATAATTCCAAGATTTAGATAAACAAGTGGATTATCTGGATAAATTTGTAAAGATGTTGTAAATAATTGTTCAGCATACTCATAGTTACATACTCTTTGTTGTTCACATCCTCTTGAAATATAAGTTGCTGCAATTAATTCAGAAAGTGGTGCTATAGATATACAATCTGCATCTGAATGCTTTTCAACATGATCAATATGGACTAATTTTCCTTTTTTCATTACACCATTAATAAAATGTCCCCAATTTTTCAATATCTTAAGATTAATCTTTTGTTTATACCCAATTATTGAATACAAAGATGTTTGAGATATGCAATTTCCATATTCTAGTGGACCCTTATTTAGACAGATATCTATTAAACTTGGTAATAATAATCTAGGATTATCATCTTCTAATTTTTTGCCAGACCATAAGAATTGTGATAATGCTTTTGTTTTATCATCAAAACTTCTTCCAATATGTTTTTCTTTCAAATATTGTTTAAAGTTTGCTGTAAGTTGGTCTAATTTTTCCATATATTTGTCTATTTCTGATTCAGAACTTAATCCAGAAGCAATAAGTAAACCTTTTGATAATGAGTATTTCTGATCATTATTTTTAATTTGAGAAATCAATTCTTTTTCAAGATTATTCATTGTTTTCATATTAACATCACCTATGATTAACATCAAACATCTTACTCAAAGCATTGCCCATCATAGATGATTCAAACCAAACACCTGCATCATATGAAGGCGCTATCAAAGAATCATCAACCATCATAAACATTATGTGCCTATTATCAACAAGCATAAAACGAGAATTAAGTTTTGTATTAATAATCTTAAACCCTGTCTTGTCTAGATATGATTTATTGCTTTTTGTAACAGGAGCTGCTACTTTAACTTTAACTCCTCTTTTATTAGCTCTTTTAAGATTATTTCTCAAAGAATCTAATTTTCTTTTCACACCTTTTTCAGTTGAAACCAATACAACAGATTTCTTAGCACCATCTACTAATTGTTTCATTTTTAGGTAAGATGCATCACGAGTTCTAAAACTTTTGCTTATCAATGTATGATCCACCATTTCTATTCCTTGGTGAAGCATATTCAGTTCACTAAAAACTTCTGTATCTTTTATTGATTCCAACATTCTAACTCTTTCATCTGAATCAATTTTAACCTTTTTCTTAACACGAGAAATAACTTCATTAGGCGCAACAGCAATATATTTTATTGGTTTGCCTAATTTCATCACAACAAATCCTTTTTTTTCTAATGATTCAAGAACATCATAAGCTCTTGACCTGGGAACATTAGCTATATCACTAAGCTCTCCAGCACTTGAAATCCCCCTAGATAACAAAGCTGTCCAAATTTTAGCTTCGTATGAATTTAACCCCAAATCTTGAATTTTATCAAGTAATTCTTTCTGAACAATCATGTTACTGTATGGTAAGTACTTTCTCTTTATAAATGTTTTGGTAATAAACTACTCAAAAGTAGCTACATTCAAAGGATATTTACATGAATTATATAAGAATATTTCAAAAAAATGTCCATCCAAAAATCCTACTACGTTTCACCTCACTCCGCTCAGTGAAACTTCGTCTGGCCATGCCATCAATTTCTTCGAAATTAATGACATTGATGTGTCAGAAATGTATATCATTTCTGAGCATGCTCAGAAACCTATGGTTTCTGACATCACAGACGGATATTTTGGATAGGCTTACAAAAGATTTAAATATATATAGATATAAAAACATCATATGCCTAAAAAAAAGAGGACAACAATACCTATAATCGGAAGTCTTTTCTTATTCTTGATCATCATCTTAAATATATTTGAATTATTTCACTTTTTATCACTTGACATGATCTTTATCTCAAAATTAATATCAATTATTTTATTTTGTTTTCTCTTTTATAGGATAAGCTTATCTTACATTCTTTTTGGCAATAAATTCAAAGCAATAGATTTTTTTATTCTCATAGGTTATTTATTTTTCTCAATAAAAAGCATATTAGGAATCATAACCTCTTACTTATTAAAGATCAGTGCTGGTGATTTTTTTTATGAAATCTTTTTATTTATCTTTAGAAACCAGTTTGTTATAGAATACTATGGCTTTGTTCTTGGTGCAATAATCATTACCTTATCTTCTGCATATTTTTGTTTTGTTAAGATTGGCAAGAACAGTCTGATGTATCTTATTCATGAATCAAAAAGATTAAGAGGCAAAGATATTTTTATTAGATTTTTTGTATCTTTGATTGTTCTGCTTTCATTCTATATCATTGTTTTCAATCTTGCACTTGAATGGCTGGTGTTAATAATCCATGGACCATTATTAGTTATTTTGTTTCTATTATATTTAATAATAGCATTAAACAAACACCATCTCAAACCTAAGAAATTTCTACACAAAGTTATTCATTCAGCAGAAATGATTTATGAAAGATTAATAAGAATGTTTCACACAAAAAAAGTTTTGCTAGCTGTTACATTTTTCCTTGTCCTTCATCTGTTGACTGATTTTTTTGTATTTGTAATTCCTTATTTAACAGGATATTTCTCACCTAATTATTTTGCACTTGTCTATTCAACACCTCGGTCATCAATAATTACTTTATTTTTAAATGATATTGCCATGTACAATTTCGGCAGAGTTGTATTTGTTTATTTGTTTAATTTAATAGCAATAAGTGTTATCTTATTAACACCTTTTTACCTTTGGCTTAGGTTGATTGAGAATAAAAAATTCCTATTTCCCAGGTGGTGTCTTGCATTATCATTCTCATCATTATTTGCTTACATAACTATGCCTTTGTTCAGCATAAATCAGATAGTCAGTTCTTACTCAGGTGTTGATCTCTTAACAAGAGGAATCACAAAGCCTCATTTACTAAACATAATCATGATCATCAGCTTATCTATCTTAGCAATAGTCTATTTGTGTACTAGGTGGAAACATATGCATGTGGTTGCAAACTTTGGTTTTATACTTTTTGTCATGGTTTTTGCTTTTATTTATTTATTTAATTATTTTATCAGTATTGCATCTTATTACATCCTCTCAATACAAAACTTTGAAGACCTGTTCATAAGAACTGTCATGTTTTTATTTTTCATCATAAGCATCTTGTTTTATGTTGCAGGTTACACAATCTTTTTCAAGTTTGCATTAGTTGATCATATGTTTAAACATAAAAAAAAGAAAAAGTAAATTAATTATGTATATAATAAAGAAAAAATGATAAAAATCAAAATCCCAGGCGTTTTGTTGTTTATTATAGTTATCTCTCTAGGATTCTTGGTCGGCTTTGTTTTTTCTAATAAAGAAATCCTATTGTCAGACACAATTGACATTCTTGAAAAACCTTCGCCTTACAATCATATCCCTGAAGGTGATATCATTGTTTCAAAAGACCAAGTCATTATAAAAGTCAATAATCCTAGATGGGCTTCATTCACAGATACAAATTCAATGGACCCAATATTTGACATAGGTGCCAACACAATCCAGATAATACCAACAACAGTTGAAGATGTTCATGTTGGTGATATCATATCCTATACTTCACATTTTGCAGATAGTACAATAATTCACAGAGTAGTTGACATTGGTAATGATGATCAAGGATGGTATGTTGAGATGAAAGGCGATAACAATCTTTTGAAAGATCCTGGCAGGATAAGGTTTTACCAGATAAAAAGTGTAACAGTGGCGATAGTTTATTAGGTATTGGACAAAATGAAAACAACAAAACTAAGATTATGGAAACTTTTCTTTTTACTATTTCTATTTATCATTGGCATTATGATTGGCATTAATATGAACAAAACAAAGATGGATTTAATACAAAATGATAAAGATAATAATCTAGTCCTAGACAATATGCAGGAATGTTGTAGTTTTATCGGCACTGATAGCAATCTTAAGATCTGCAGAGCAATCTCTGATAATGGTTGTGATGAGTGTGAGAGTTTTTGTGAAGCTCGGTCTAAATAACCCCAACAACCAATCTAGTAAACCATATCTGCAACAATCCAGCAATAATTATAACAACCAAAGAACACAATAACAATACAAATGCATCTTTTACAACATTATTAAATTTCTTAGAATGAAACTTTTCATGTATAAGTGCTTTTGACATTACTCCTCCAGATATTGCAGCTAATAAGAATGATAATGTTACAGGTATAAACCAGAATAAGAGATAAACAATAAACACAGCAGAATACGAACCAAAATCCTGGAACAATTTCATTGATTCTATAAGAAAAGTGGCAAATATGCTTGCATTTAATGTTATCAAGAACATTCCTCCAGAGCCATAGAACAATGACAGCATAAAACAGATCAGGATCAATAACAGATTTTGAATTATTAGTTTGATTGTTACAGATGCAAAATTTATATCTTTGCTTAACATAGATGCTGTTAATATTTCAGAATCTTCTATAAAAGATATCTGATATTCATGAGTTATCATTATTTGTCTTGGAAAAAACACCATTGCTAATGAAATAATTGCATATGCAAGAAACACACCAATAAACACAAAAAAGAATACCTTGAATATAGACTTATGATTTTTATAGAATTTTTTCATGCCGAGTTTTGATTCTTTTTTTTCTTCTCTTTTTATTTCCCTTCTTAAGATAGGTAAAAGTAAAATTGTGGTGATGAGTACGTGTGTGATTGATGAATGTTTTGAAAATATGAGCACAGAAGAAACAAACCCCACCAAAGTAAGAAAAAAGCATAACAATACTATATTCACAGGATTGTTTCTAGTTTTAAGAGTCAATATCTCTTCTAACATTTATTTTTCACCACTTTTTTCGAATAATATAAATTATAACAACTACAATGATTGCTAAGACAATGATCGTAGATGTTGTATTGCTTGATTCTTGAGTATCATCTATGATTCCATCATCAACAATTGGTTCATCTTTTTTGTCATCCCCATCACCAATCATATCATCATCAAGACTACCATCACTAACAACTAAATCATCATCAATCTTTCCATTATTATCATCAAAATCTTCTTCATCTTCTAAGTCTTCTTGTTTCAATCTTATTGTTTCTATCACAATTGTTTTAGGATCTTTAACAATCCCTGACGGCAGATCATATGAAAGTTCTATTGTTTTCACATTTGTAAACTCCCACATCATAAGAGGGTCTTTTTCTAATATAATTGCATCTGTTGTAATAAGATCAGTTGATTGAAGTGTTTCTTTAGGAATAGATTCATAAACCTCTAAGTTTAGTTCTTCATCAGAATTAATCTTAATTGTAACAGTATTTTCAAGAATTGTTTTTTCTATATCAACTTTTGTCATAGTTTTTTTATAACTATCAATTAATATACCTTTGCTAATCTTTGTTGCATTTGCTATTTTATCTAGTATCTTTCCTAATGCATTTCCTGTCACAAAATTGTTCACTTTTTGTGCTTTTGGACAGCTAGGTCCAAGAACTGCTCCCATATAATCATTTTGTTGTTGATTAACACAAAACTTATTTTCAGATGTTTCATCATAGTTTACAGGAGAATTAATATCATTATTATATATTTGATTATCATTTGAATTTACTATGTAGAATGAATATTTTTTAGAATCAAGTATTTTGTTATCAGTTATATAATTTTTGTCTGCGTTTATTAAGTAGAATGCTGATTCAAAATTAAGTATATTACAATTTTTTATAATAATACCTTGTGTATTGTTTAATAAAAATCCTATGTTTTCTTTATTGCCAATTAATGTTGCTCCATTACAATCAAACTTAATCCCTGTTTTAAGTTCTATTGTATAATCAATATTAAACTCTTGTTTACAAAGTAACATGTCTCTGCCTACAAATGGATTAATCTCTGTAGAACATTCTTCAGCAATAACTATGCTTGTTAATAATATTAATACAAGAACCCAAAGCATGACTTTTTTCATATATCTTATCACCTGATTATACATATATAGATGTAGTATTTAAATCTTGCTTTAATTTAGGATTTTTGGATGAATCTCAAAATAAGAGAAAAGTTTTATATATATATAGGTCTTTTCTGGTAGTAATATGTTAGATTCATTAACACAAAGATCAAAACCAATCATTCTAACTAGTTGTATTTCTTTATTATTCACATTAAGTGCTTATTGTTTGCCTGTGAAAGCAAAGGAAACAAAAGAAAAAACAACTACAGAACAAGCAACCAAATCAGAGCAAGAGAAAAGTCCAATTGAGTTATTGATTGAGCAAGGTGATATGTATTTTGATTGGGCAATGAAGTACAAAGCTGATAAAGATGATCGTAGTACTGAGTATTTTGATAAGGCTTTGGAATTATATTTAGAAGTTTATAATGGTTATGGGTATGATGATGTGGAGTTTTTGGATGGGAATTTTGGTAAGACATTAGAACTAACTAAGAATTATGATTTAGCAATTGAAATATATTTGAAAAAATTGAAAGAAAAACCGGATAATTGTTCTTTACATAATGACTTAGCTGTTTTTTATCGCTTTAAAGAAATGTATAAAAAATCTGAACAAGAATTTATTACTGCAATTAAACTTGATCCTTTTAATGAATCTCCTTATTATAATTTTGCTTTACTCAGATTTGATGAAAAAAGATATTCAGAATCAAAAGAATTATTAAGAAAAGTATTAAAATTAGATCCAGAACATAAAAATTCATCAATTTTATTAAATTATTTAAATAAAAAATAAATAACAAAAGAGGTGTAACAAACTTGAATAAACTTTTTAGATTATTAATAATTTTTTTTGTAATTCTATTCCTTACTTTTCTAGTTATAGCAGAATCATTAGAAGCTGAACTCCCAATACTTGGAAATGACGACATTCGTGAAAACAAAGATGAAACCCTAACATTCGAACAAGGCACAGCAGACGTCAAAGCAGGCACAACAGTCTCAGGCACAGAACAAGGCTATGAATTCTCAGAAGTAGACAACCTAGAAACAGAAACAGGTGATATAATAGAACAAGGAGAATCAGTCCAATCCAACAGAGACAATTCATTATTCGCAGCAATTGCACAAAAAGCAACCTTACAATCAACACCTGCTCCAACTACAATGGAAAACATCAGAAACATGTATACAGCAGGCAACAGATTAACATTTGACTCTGCAGAAAGTTTAGATACAGAAGAAAATGACAATATACCCAAAACACATGGAGATAATGTAAGAGACGCAGTCATAGACAATAAAGCATTCCAGATAGCAGGAGCTTCATACTTAGAACTTGGCAATAATAAATATGCAAATGTAAACAATCTTCAATATATTTATAATTCACAGCAGACAACATATTCATATGCAGATTCTTCTATAGCTGAGATTGCAGAGGTGCAGAACGGAGATGAGGTTTTATTAGGAAATTCCAAAATAACAGCACAATATGCAGATATCATATCAACAGATGAACTAACATTGTCAAAAGTAAAAAATCTAGAGATAATATTTGACGAAAATGATAAGATTAGTGAGTTAAAACTAACATCTGACAAAGACGACAATATAATCAAACTAAAAAACATCAACATAGAGCTAGACACAGACTCATCATTAGACTATCAAGAAAACAACATAAAAGCAACAAATGCAAAACTCAGTTTTTCAAATGAACAATTTACTGAATCAGTTTCTGGAACAAGCATCAGCTTAGACTTTTCACAGCAATCAGGCTTTTATTCATTGACATTAAGTAAAGATTCAGAATATGAAGTTAAGTTTGACAATGGCAATGATCTGAAACTAGTGCCTGAAACAGATGATTATATAATTTTTATCAGAAAGTCTGGTTCAGACATTATTGACACATCAAGTATGACTAATAAAAACTTTGCATTGGTCGATCTTGTTAAAAAAACAATAAATCTTAATGGTTTAGCTAATTACCAAAAAAAGAACAAAGAAATAATCAAAAGCATTGACCAGAACAATGAATTCTTATTAACATTTGATAAGGAGTTCAAGGAATTTGATCTAAAATTAATTAACAAAGATGTTAGTAATCTTGTTGATGGTAGTATTCTTGCTAATGTTTCTTTTGGTGATTATGAATTAACTGAAAATCTGATTAATGATAAAATTCATACAATAGCTTATTTTTCACACAAATCATCTACAAATTACATCAAGTCTTATGAACACGAATTCAATCTTGATTATCTAAGTTCTAAGATAGAATTAGTTGATAATAAATTAGTTCAGACAACCTCAACAAACCAAGTAATATTATTTTCTAAAGACATATCAAGACCAAACTTAATACAAGAGATAAAAGATTACAAACCAAAACATTGTGATAAATACAATTTATATTATAATGACAATGAATATTTACCAAATTATATTGATTCTTTGATTTACAATGGTAATGATATTACTGCAGCTGCAATCGGTTTTTCAAATTTCGATTATGAACAATCAACTTATCTTTTCATATTACTTGGACTTTTATTTTTTTCAACAATAGCTCTCTATCACAAAAAGAACAAAAAATCACAGATTACTATCTACATTGCAGTTGGAATCCTTATCTTGATTGCAATTGGAGTTTTGATTGGAGCTGTAAACTCACTCAGTAAATCCAATATAAAAGCTTCAGTGATAAACGAATATGATACATCCTCAATAAACTCTTACACAACAGACTGTTTAACAACAGTAGCAGAATGTTCTTTAGCACATCAAGGTCTTAATCATGGTTATATTATTGGCACAGACACAAACCTTGACAAAAACACATTCCAGCAGCAAACAAAACTATACCTGGATAAAGTTTTAATGCAGTGTTATGAACAAATGCCTCATGAATTAAAAACCAATGTAAAAGTAAGTTATTTTGATTCAAACATAAACTATATTGGTAATGTGATAATCGAGGTAAACAGTGACATGAGTGTAAGAAATGATTTCTCAGAACAAGAAATGTCAACTTACAAACTAAATCCAAACAAAGGAATAAACAAATTGATTGACTTTGCACAACCAATAAAAGACATAGACTTAACATATCTAGGTGAAAGTGATTATAATGTTAATGTGTATGATGTTGAGAATACTTTGTTCATCATAACTGATGAGGAAGGGTTTAAGTTGGTGAAGTGAAGAAATTAATCATTCATTGTCTTCTTTTTGTTCTTTAATAAGCATTGTAAATTTATTTAGCTTTTCAGGAATTTCATCTTCATACATTTGAATTGTCTCTTTGTCATAAATAATATACATTGTTTTAAGATTATGTAATTCAGGATTAGGACAACCAACATAATAATTTTTAGCTTCTTCATCAGATCCAACAACATAAGGTTTTCCTGTTTCAGGACAAATTATTTCTATTTGAATCCTATGACGCATTAAATCATATCTAAAATCTTGTAAGTCAATACCAAATCCTGTGTATCCTGCTGGCGAGCTTGCATCTAATATAATATTGTATCTCACAGCATAACTATCACTATTATCATATCTATAATCAAAAGCCAAAGCAAGATGTTTTTGTAGTTCAATCAAACGCTCTGCACAAGCTCTTCGAGAAAATTCCCAGTTTGCAGGAAGTTTTTGTTTTGTCTTTTCAGTATCATCACCAAACAATCTGGACATGAATCTTGAGAAAAATCCTTCTTTTTCCTGCTTTTTCTCAACTTGTTCAACACCAGGCTTTTTATCAAATATGCCTGAAAATGGTTTGTCTTCATCAGCTGCACTATAACCTAAAGCACTACCAAAAATCAGAACACTCGCAACCAGTCCAACAGTAAACCTTTTCATAGCATTGGTTTGGTTATCATGTTTATATATATTTGTCTACTAGAATATATAATTAAAAAATAACCTTAAATCTATATGATTTAAGGCTCTGTAGAAATCCTTACTCACTAATGTTCGTCGTTGCCATGCCTGTTCGACCTTTCTTAATATTATGAGGTCTCACAACGGCATAAACAGTAGGCAACGGCAGGATTTCTACAAAGCCTGATTTAAGATACATTTATATATACCATTCTCTAAAATAAATACAATGAAGATCTATAGACACAAAAAAGGAGTTGAGATGACATTAACAAACATAGTTGGTATTATAATAGCAATCATTATTATTATTTCAACATTGTACTTTTTCTTAAAAATGGGTTCATTATTCATGCCAGACCCTGGCCAAAAGAGCAAAGCAAGTTTAAGAAGATTTGGTATTATGATAAATGAGATGAAACCAGGTGATTATAAAGAATTTACTTTATTCCTTGATGAAGATTATTACATGATTGGGTATATGGGTAAATATTTTAAAAAACCATCAAAATGCATGCAAAGAAATAAAGATTGTTTATGTGTTTGTGATGACAATAATTGTGAAGGTGAGGTTGTTGATTGTGTTGGTTTTAGTGATATTAGTTTTTATAGTAATACAGCATTAACTAATGTGTTTTTACACATTGATAGTGAGAATGTTGTTGGATGGAATAAAGGTTTACTCAAATTATATCTTTGCAGGTTTAAAGATGTAAGTACTTTGAGCATTTTCACTGAAGATTATTTTAATGATGTTTCTAGTCTTAAGGATTTTGAAGAAAAAGAACTTTGCAGTGGAGAACCTAACTGGAATGAAATCAATAGATATGCTGGTGCACAAGCAAGACCTGCTACCCCAGATAAAAAAGGTGATATTGTTCTTAATGTCCCCTCTGGTCCAAGTCGTACCCCAGAAGAACAAGGCTAAACATTTATATACTAGTGCTGGCTAAATAAATAAAAAAAGAGGTAACAGAAATTTCTTTGAAATTTATGGAACCTCTAAAATTGAAAACTTGAGAGGTATAAAAATGAACAAACAAAAAAGAATAGTTCACTGGATCAATTTCTTAGCTCACAGAGAAAAACAGCTTACAAAAGAAAACAAAGATCTTAAAAAAGAAGTTAAAGAGTTGCATAGAAAACTACATATTCTTGGCAAGAGTGTTCTTAAATTATACAAAAAGAAGAAGAAATAATAATTTTATTTTTTAATTGTTTTCTTTTTACTACTTGATTTTTTACTCGTACTTTTCTTAACTTTTTTATCTTTGTTGTTTTCTTTCTTACTAAACTTTTTCTTATGATTACCATTATCAACTAAACTTTCAGTATACCTGCACTTAGGAAACTTATTGCAAGCCATGAATGTACCATACACAGATTTTCGAACAACAAGAGTTCCTTGTTTACATTTTGGACAAAGTTTACCTTCTTCTTTCTTGATCTCTGCTTTTTCTTCTTTTGTAATCTTTTTACTAGGGCAGGCTTTATTAAAACAAATATTATTAGGACGTTTACCTTTTCTAATAACTTTTATCATAGGAAATCCACATGCTTTACAATTTGCATTCGCAGGTTTCATCAGACCAGCTGGCAATGAAAAAGTAGTCTTACACTTTGGATAAGCAGAGCAAGCAACAAAATTACCAAATCTTCCCTTCCTAATTCCTAAATTTCCTTTTTTACATACAGGACAAGGTCCTAATTTATTTAACTGTTCATATGTATCTCTCTGCGCTTTTAACAATTCTTCACCTATTTTTTTATCTTTTTTCTTAAAATCATCAAGAATTTTATTAAGAGCATGTTTAGCATGGTCTAATACTTTACTTGGTAAGGATTTTTGTTCTCTTATTTTTTCCATTTCAAATTCAAAGAATTTTGTTAATTCTTCATCAACAATTTTTGGGGAATGCTTTTCAAGAACATCAATCATTCTTATTCCTAACTCTGTCGCTAATATCTGTTTACCATCTATATAACCTCTTAGATACAATGTGTCCACAATATTAGCACGGGTTGCTTTTGTTCCAAGATTTCTTTTTTCTAACTCTTTTATAATAGAAGATTCTGTGAAACGTTTTGGTGGCTGTGTTTCTTTGTTAAGTAAATTAATCTTTTTAACTTTAACTTCATCACCCTCTTCCAGGCGAGGTAATTCCTCTTCTTTATACTTCGCATGCTTACCATATAATACATGCCAACCTTTTTCAACTGTTAAAGTTCCTTTTGCAACAAATATTTCCTTGTTACAATCAATTTTAACAGTCATTGTCTGCCTTACAGCTGGATCACCAAATGTTGCTAAAAATCTTCTAACAATTAAATCATATAATTTAGCTTCATATGCATTCAAACCTTTTGGTTGAACCCCTGTAGGATAGATTGCAGGATGAGCTGGATCTGTTTTTTTACCATTATTTGGCTTTAACTCAGACTTATTTAACAATATCTTAACTTCTTTTATATAAGCTGTCTGCTTACCTAATTTATTAAGGATCTTTTTATAACCTATATTAAGTGGCAATATCTGTGATGATGTTCTTGGATATGAAATATAACCAGAAGTATAAAGTTCTTGTGCAACTTGCAATGTGATTTTTGGTGTTAAACCAACCTTCCCATGTGCTTCTATTTGTAATGATGTTAAATCAAAAGGTTTTGGAGGTGATTGTTTATATTTCTTTTTCACAGCAGATAAAACAACTGCTTTTTTTTGTGATTTTGTATTTTTTATAATGTTGTCAGCTTTTTTCTTATCAAACATGTCCCCTGCTTCATGCATTGCCATAAAATCTTTATCTTTGTTAGCCAGCATTTCTATCTGCCAAAATGGAACAGGTACAAATACTTTAATCTCTTTTTCTTTATCAACTATTAATTTTAGTGCAGGTCCTTGAACACGACCAGTTGACATTACTCTAAACGCACCAGCTGCTTTTATTGATGCTGTTAAAGCTCTTGAAGTATTAATACCATAGAACCAGTCAAGCATATGTCTTGTTTCACCTGCTTTTGCTTGACCCCAATCCAGATGTTTTGATTTGTTTTCATAAGCTTCAATAATGTCTTCTTTCATTAAAGTTGAGAACTTCATTCTATTTGCATCTTTTTTCTTGCATGCAAACCTTATAACATTTAAACCAATAACTTCACCTTCAACATCATAATCAGTCGCAACTGTGAATTCATCAGCGTCTTTAGCTAACTTTTTTAAAAGTGTTAGATATTTTTTTTGAAAAGTGGATTTTTTATTAACTTCCGTCGCTGGTTTCCATTCAATGTTGTAAACAGGAAAGCCCCACTTTTTTTCAGTCTCTTTTTGTTTTAAACCATAAAGATGTCCAACAGCGCATGCAACAACAATGTCTCTTTTACCATGTGTAACCAGATAATAAGGCACTTTATTTACTGATTTTTTTATTGGTTTACCGTCGGCAAGTGCTTTTGCTATTTTTTCTGCTGCTTTAGGTTTTTCTGCAATGATTAATTCGTACTTTTGAGTCATAATTCTTAAGTTGGTGGAAATTTCTTTAAAAATGTTTGGATTTTGTGTTTTGCAATAAAATTTTTAGAAAATTATTTTTGATTTTTCTGATTCCAAGCATAAATCTCTCTTTGCACGATAGATTTATACAATAAAAATCCTAGATTTTTAGGCATAAATGTTTTTTACAAAACATTTATATATCTAAACCTGTTAAATAACATTTGATTAGAAAAAAGAGGAAAACAATGTTAAACAAAAAATCACAAGCAACAATGGAATTCTTTATTACTTATGGTTGGGCTATCTTGATAGTCTTGGTTGTGGTCGGAACATTGACAGCATTTGGCATATTTAATACAGATTATATCATGCCAGAGCGATGCAGGATAGGTTCTTATGGAACAATAGAGTGTATTGATTATGTCATGCACCAGGATGGGATTTTACTCTTTAATCTCGAGAACAATGGTAATAAAGGAGACTTGATAATTACAAAAGTCACTGCAGACATTGACAAAGAGAAATGTGGTGGTACTCTCCCAGAACCACTTTTATTTCCTGCTCATAAAGACATTCTCTTATATGTTGGTCAAGACCTGGCTGCAGACAAGAAATTAGAACATGGGTGTAATGCATTATTAGGTAAAAGCACTAATAAGAAGATAAAAACAGGCATAAAGATAGAATATAAAACAGTGTCTTCAGATTCAGAACATACAATGGCAGGTGAACTCATCACTTCTATTGAAAATCAAGATGGTGCTTGTTCTGATTGTGATATAATTTGTGAAGACAGATGCACTCCAGACCAAATAGGCTGTAGTGATGACAGTTTACAAAAATATACTTGTGACATGACAACAGATCTTTGTTATGATAAACAATTTGAAGACTGCCCATCAGGATATACTTGTCAAGATGGAGAATGTATATCACCTTTGATAGCATTAAACAACATTCTTGATGATAAATGGACATGCATCACTGAAAGAGCTGGCAAATGCACTATAACAGAGTCAGTTGGTGAAGATGGAGAACCAGACTATAGTTACAGGGTGTATGAATCTCCATGCGGCAGGATTTCAGGGTCACTTTCTATAGCAGCTTCCAAAGAGATAACCATCCCTCCTCCGCCAGTATATTTACATGTCAACAGGAAACTCATTGTCAGTGCATGCTGTGGAACATCTTGTGACAGGTGTGTTGGAGGTGAATGTTCAGCAGGAATATATTTGGGGACAGGCACTACTGATTATTATCTTAGAAGAAATGTTTTAGAAATATTTACAAAGACAGGCTATCCTAACAATGTTGCAAGGGATTGGCAAGAAAAATGGTATGATCTTTCTGCTTATTCTGGTAAAAAGCTAAAGATAGTTTCCAGGGCTCGTCATGCTTATCCAAAACACAATAACCAGGTTTATATTAAAGATGTTTATCTTACAGATTGCAATCCTAATATAGACTCTTGTGACTAAGTTTGCTTTTGCTTTTGCTTTTACTTTGTTAACCTATATCCTCTACAATAACAATCCTTATTAATTAATTTTTCTTTCACCAATATATGTATAACAAGATAATAAACAAAATCATGAACAAGGATTTTCTTAAACAAGATAAGAATTTTTTTGAATATGGCAAATTTGATTTTACATCTGAAAAAGTGTTTTTAGACAAAGCAAATTTTCACCAAATAACAAAACACAATCTGGATGAAGAAGACCAAGACAAAAACAATCTAGGTGGAAGGTTATGTTTTATAGATGGGGGAAGTTGTGAATTAATAAAATCTTCAGACTTGGGCTTGTTTTTCATAAGAATTGTTGGATTAATTTTTAAAGATAATAAAAAAATAAAAACAATAAAAAACGAGTTCTATGCATTAATCTTTTTATCAGAAAACAATGGAAAAACACATTATCAATTTGAAAAATATGATTCTAATGGTAAGTTGGTAAAGGGTGAATTCAAGATTGACATCTTTGACAAGACAATGATGTTTGGAGGAAAAAAGGTCAACATCTCATGTATTGGTGATTTAATAAGATCATTATCAGAGATAGAACTTGCAACAAAACTCACAAATGAATTAGAAAAACAAGATATCATTGTTATGGATGGTAATCTTGAGATTGACAAAACATATAAGTATGAATATTTTAAAAAATTATATGAATCAGCTGAATCTAAAAAAATTAATGTCTGCGCAATTTCCAAGACATGTAATATTATAACAAACAAAGCAAGATCAATCATTCCTGCTATCTTAGACCTAAACCCTGATTCTGAAACATTCTACTATTACCCAACAAATACCTCAGAACAAAACTTTGATATTGCTTTTGTCAAGCTTAATAAAAACAGTGATTATGTATTTAGATTAGACTTTTTAAAATCCTCTCACCTAGATTCAATAATATCTGGATTAGCCTATAATAGTACTGACTTTGTATTTCCAGGTTATCCCTATGGCTTGATAATGGCTGACAAGTTTGCTAGAATCAGTAACCAAGAAAAGCAATATAATTTGACATCACTTAAGACAAAAGCAGGTAACAATTGGAATATCATTAAAAAACATATAAATACTTTGAATGCACATGATGTTCTTGATAATATAGGATAATATATATGAATTTAATCAGTTCATTCTAAAGTAGTAAACAAACTTTATATATAATAAGTCCAAAAACTATTATATAATAAGTATATTAATCTAAAAGAGGTGGTTACATGGCAAAGAAAAAAGTAGATCAAAACTTTCATAAGAATCTATTTCTATTTGGTATCTTGGTTGTATTTGTGTTTGCATTTTTTAAAATGTATCAATTTTATACAGAAGGCCAAAACTATACACCATTAGAATTTGAAAAATATGTTGTACTATTATTAGTAGTACTTGGTGTAGCAATAGGATGGATGAATATAACAAAGAAAGAAACAATGCCATTACTGGTCTCATCATTGGTTTTAATGATGGTTAGATTTGGTAACTTTGATGCATTAGTTTGGTCATGGTTTGATCTTGGTGTTTATCTTGACGTATTGTTAAAACAACTAGGCGTTATGGTTGCATCAGCAGCAATTGTTGTAGCAGTCAAAGAATTTATATTTGTTGCAAAGAGCAAATAAAAATATTTTTATTTTTTTTAATCTTTTTCTTTTTTTTAATTTATAATAGATAGATTTAAAAACAATAATATAATCCAATAGTATATCGCCCCAGTAGCTCAGTTGATAACGCACAGCCTTTTAAAAAAAGCCTGGGGAAAACAAGTGCGGCATGCGCTCACTGCATTCGCTTAGCCACACGATCACCATCACATATTTATGCCCCAGTAGCTCAGTGGCTAGAGCATCTGCCTTGTATATAATTACAGAAAGCAGAAGGTCACCGGTTCAAGACCATTCTACAGAAAAAGTAGGTGAGTGAAAGTCCGGTCTGGGGCTTGTTCTTAATAACCTAGAATTATGCAAACCTATGTCTTCTAAAATATCTAGCAGGATTATACCTAGAACCATATCCTTGTGTTTTAGCACCAAATAATTGTATCTTATCAAAAAACAAGTCAATGCCTTTTCCAACCAGTGCACCACCTGCAGCACCAATCAAAGAGAATAAGAATATTGGCCAAACATCAAATGGCTCAACATCAAAACCTTTTTTAAAATTCTTTCTATAGATTTTTCTTGAAATTTCCATAATGTCTTTGTAAACTTCTTTCCTATTACCTTTAGCATTAAAAAACTCAATATTAATTAATTGATTGATTCTTTGTTCAAGTATTGGCACATATTGCTTAGCATAATTAATACCATCAAAAACTTCCATTAACAAAGGATGTATTTTTTGAGTATCTTGTCTTATTTCTTGTACAAGTCTGTATTCTATAGGACCAGAATGAGATCTAGAACTTACTCTTTCATAATCACCTTTATGCCATCTTTGTTCAATAAGATCTTTTGCATTAGCCCATTTAGGTGCTAATTGTTTCAGACTAGACAATCTTGCTAATGCAACAGGAATATTATCAGTCATAGTAGCACCATAAAACCACATGTTTGCAATTTTTAATAATTCTTGTTCTGTTAATTCACCTTTATTATCTCTATCAGATCTGCTGACGATTGCAGCTTCTGACCCTTCTGTATTAAACTCATTTGCAAGCATTATTTTTTCCATACGCAGATTACCAAACCTATCTATTGTATCTTCAAGTGCATTATGTGCTGCTTGACCAAAAGAATTATTATATTTATAATTATGATGAGAATAATCATATTGCATTTCCATTGTAGTTTCTAATTCTCCTTCCATATTCAGACCTATACTTGGTTGAAGTGATTCAAAATCCTCTCTCCAATATTTCCATGTATTGTCAAACTTACTATCAACACCTGCAACAGCTATTCTAAACATAAGAAATTCATTAAGATCTTTTTCAACATTTTCAACAATCTGTGGAAAAACCTCAAAATAATCAATTAATTTAAGATATTGTTTTTCATAAGTTTTTTCCCTTTTTTCCTTGTCTTGTCTTTCTCTAAGTTCATATGCAAATTTATGTATATTGTCTCCTGTAACCAATGTTTCATCATACCATGATATCCTTGGCACTGTTCTATAAGAATCATTTGAAGATTCAAAAACCTTCATAGGAAGATCATTTACAGCTGTCAGATATCTTGTTTGTGATTCAACTTCTTTACCTTGTTCTTTAGCTTGTGTTTCGATTTGAGCAATTTCAGAAAATCCTAATGGAATTATCTTTGATTGGTTACATTGATATTTCCATTGCCAACCACCCAATACAGTAGAAAGAACCAAAGCTCCTGTTATTACTTCTATTGCTGCGCTTTCTCTTAATATTGTTTTTACAGTATCACTAAAAGTCATATTATATATAGGATAAAACTCCACTTTATAAATCTTTCCATGATTAACCACCTCCAAGTGATAACTAAGCCATCACCAAATAATAACAAAAACAATATAAATAAACCCTACTCCAACTAATATTATGGACATAAAAATACTTAAAAAAGCACTTGAAGCATCTTGGAATATTGATACTTGTCACAAGCCTATGAAAAAAGACTATGCAAAAAACCATCCATCATATGGTCAATGCTATCCTACAACATTAATAGTAAATGACTTTTTCGGCGGCAAGATATTAAAATATAAATTCCCAGAAACAGAAATAGGTCATTTCTCAAATCTAATAGATGGAAAAGAAGTCGACTTATCAAGAGAACAATTTGATAAAGATGAATCATTTCCAAAACCACAAATTATAGACAGAAAAACATTAAAAACATCAAAAGCATACTTAATACTAAGATCTCATGTAAATAAATACCTGACAAAAAATTATCCAGACAAAGAAATAGAAAAACTATCATATAGACAAGGTATTTTAGCAGTTATTCTTAATTCAAAAAAACAAATATTAATTATCTCTGCACCAGATGAACCAGATTATTGGCGTTTTCCATCAGGTGGTGTTGACCCAGGTGAAACACATGAACAAACAGTGCACAGAGAACTAAAAGAAGAACTAAACATAGAAGTTGACATAATAAAAAGAATAACAGATGTTACAAACAAGTTTATCTGGCCAAAGATAGTCATAAAAAAACACAATAATAAGTACAAAGGCCAGCAAAAACATATATTCATAACAAGAATCAAACCAAACCAAAACATAATTCTGCAAGAAGAAGAGATCGGTGGCTATAAATGGGTAAACAAAGAAGAAGTAGAAAACTATTTCTTATACCCAAATCAAAGATCAACAGCAAAAAAAATCTTTGATGATTATAAAGAGTTTTTTTAAATAATCACTTCCTCTTATTCAAATCAGGAAGACTCTGAACCACTTTCGGCTTTGGTTTATGATCTGTTCTTGGCCTTGCTGGTCTTCTTGGTCTGTGTGAAGTTCTTGGATGTTTTGATCTTGCTGGTCTTTTTGGTTTAGTTGTTTTTGTCAGCTTTTTTTGTTTTTCAGTTTTTTTATATGGTTTTTTATAAGGTTTCTTGTATTTTGTTGCTGGTTTTTTGTCAGTTTTTAAAAGATATTTATTCAAATCTTTTCCAAGATCACAAAAATCATCAGCTTCATTCTTTAGAATCCTAGAAGCAGTCTTAGAAAAAGCAATAACTTCTGTTCTACAACCATGAGACTTAAGATATAATAATAATTCACCAAAATCACCATCACCAGATACAAGAACAACAGTATCAACTTTTTGTGCCATTCGAACAGCATCCATTGCAATACCAATATCCCAATCACCTTTTTTAGTACCAGTAATAAATGTCTGCAAACCTTTCATCTTTACTTCAATACCAAGTCCTTCAAGAGCATCATGAAACTTTGATTCATCTTTCATATCAGCTTTTATCACATAAGCGATTGCCTTGACAAGTTTTCTTCCAGAAACAGCTTTTTTCAATATTTCACCAAAATTAACTTTTGCATTATACATATTTTTTGCAGAATAATACATGTTTTGAACATCAAACAATACTAATAATCTTTGTTCTTTATGTTTTAATTTACTCATTTTGTTTGCACCTCTTGTTTAGAGTATGTATTTAGTTAGTTGGCCTTTGTTTGTCTTTGAGGCTTTCTACCATCGTAAGATGATCAAGGATTGAAAACTTTAACATATATAATTATGTTTTCAGGCGAAAAGACTAGCCAACTAAATACATACTTCTTATATAAAATAACTTAATATCTTATGAAAATAATAATTTATTTTGTTATTATTTGTTTTAAACACTTTCCCTTTATAAGAGTTTGTAATTCTTTTACCAGGACTTGTGATTATTACACCATCTAGATCAGGTTCTCTGCTTCCATTTGCTATATTATAAACAACACCTGTTTGTTCTTCTTTCTCAATCACATTTTCTAGAATTATTTTTGTCTCTTTTTTTCTTTTTACTTTATCAACTAGTCTTTCACGATTTGTACAAAGTGAAACAACTCTATCCTCTTTTGTCATATCTTTTATTTATATTCATATTCATATATAAACATTTATATGATTGAATATTCAACATAAACCAGCTTTGTAGAAAACCTGTCGTTTCCAACCATTTTCTGCCGTTGCGAGGGCTCATCACTATTAAGCCCGAGCAGGCAGGGTGTCAAGAATCAGAGATTCTTGATCATGCTCAGAAATTTGTGAACCAACAAATTTCTGACACAACGGCGAGGTAAAGCCGAGTAAGGTTTTCTACAGAGTACATAAACCACAAACTTTTTATATAACATATATTTTATTCATACTTGGGTTTAACTTCTTTGTAAGCAGAGTAAATGCAATAATAATAGTAATATTTATAAATAGATATGGAGTTTTGATACACATGGCAACAATATATGATATAGATCCAAATGAATTGATTGAAAAAGCAGGATTAGAATTTAAAAAATTAGGCATAAAAAAACCTTCTTGGAGTGATTTTGTTAAAACAGGACGTCATAAAGAAAGACCGCCTGCAAATACAGATTGGTGGTATTTTAGACTTGCAGCTATTCTTAGAAGTGTTTATAAGCTTGGTCCTATAGGTGTTTCAAAATTAAGAACAAAGTATGGTGGAAGAAAAAATAGAGGCCATAAACCAGATAAAGTGTTTAGAGGGTCTGGTTCAATAATAAGAAAAGCATTGCAACAACTTGAAGAAAATGGTTTTGTAAAAAAAATTGAAAAAGATGTTCACAAAGGAAGAATTATCACTCCAAAAGGAACATCATTCCTAGATAAGATTGCTTCACAGATATATAAACCAAGACCAAAAGTAAAGATTGAAGCAGCACCTAAAAAACAAGAAAAAAAACCTAAAAAACAAGTTATAAAAGAACAAAAAAAAGAACCAGCAAAACAAGAAGCAAAAGAAGTTGTTAAGAAACAACCACAAGAACCAGCAAAACAAGAAACAAAAGAAGTTGTTAAGAAACCAGATAATCTTCCAAAGGAAAAACCTGAGCAACAAGTAGAAGGGGTTAAAAAAGAGGAATAAAGATGTATGCAAAATTTATTTTGCATGCTACGAACGAATTAAAGGTGAGTGAGTATGGCAAGATACAAATCAAAAGGAAGAAAAATAAGATTATCAAAATTACACAAAAGAACAAGATGGGCACCTTTTTGGACAGTTCCAAAGATATATGGCAAAGGCAGAAGGGTTCACCCTGGACGTCATACTGTTATTAAAAGATCTTGGAGACGGACAAAAACTAAAGCATAAAAAAGATGGCAGAAGAAAAGGAATTAAAAAGAGTGTATAATGTTCCACTTAGAAGAGAGTTTCTTAAAACACCTAAATGGAAAAGAACAAAAAAAGCAGTAAAAGCATTAAAAGAATTCTTAGCAAAGCACATGAAAGCTGACATTAATAATGTTTTGATTGGTAAAAACTTAAATGAACATGTTTGGAAAAATGGTATAAAAAACCCTCCTCATCATGTTAAAGTAGAGGCAATTAAAGATAAAGAAGGTATTGTAAAAGCTGAGTTAGAAGGTTTTGAATATAAAACTTACAAAAAAGAAAAAAAAGAAGAAAAAGGCGCACTTGGCAAAGTTGTTGACAAATTAAAAGGTGGAAAACAAGAACAAAAACAAGAAGAGCCAGAGAAAAAAATAAGAACAAAAGACAAATTAAAAGCAAAAAAAGCAGAAGAAAAAGCAAAAGAAGAGAAAAAAGAACAAGAGAAAAAAGAACAAGAGAAAAAAGAACAAGAGAAAAA
>CAZHVK010000009.1:54986-70810 GCA_964535955.1 uncultured Methanosarcinales archaeon
AAGAGAAAAAAGAACAAGAGAAAAAAGAACAAGAGAAAAAAGAACAAGAGAAAAAGGAAATAGAGAATAAGGAAGAGAAGAAAAAACAAGAAACACCAAAAAAAGAAACAACAGAACCTAAGAAACCAGAAGTAAAAAAACAATAAACTTAATAAACAACAACGATTTCTGACATATTAACCCATAAAGAGTATAAAAAATGAAAGAAAGACTGCCATTTGAAAAAATAGAAAGAAAAGTTCTTACTAAAAAACAAGCTGAGACTTCTGATAAGTTTGGTTGTGATCCTAATAATAGGTCAGTTGATGAACTAATTAACTATGGCATTATTAACATAGACAAACAAAAAGGGCCAACATCTCACCAAGTAACAGCTTATGCAAAAGACATTCTTAAAATAAACAAAGCTGGACACAGTGGCACACTTGATCCAAAAGTCACAGGTGTTTTGCCAACAGCAATAGGGAGAGGTACAAGAGTAGTCCAAACCTTATTAATAGCAGGCAAAGAATATGTTTGTCTAATGTATTTACATAAAAAAGCAGATGAAAACCATATAAGAGCAACAATGAAGAGTTTTGTTGGCAGGATTGAACAAATGCCGCCTGTCAAAAGTGCTATTAAAAGACAGCTCAGAAAACGTTCTATTTATTATTTAGACATATTAGATATTAAAGACCAATCAGTATTGTTCAGAGTTGGTTGTGAAGCAGGAACTTATATTAGAAAACTTTGCCATGATATTGGAAAACAACTTGGTATAGGAGCACACATGTCAGAACTTCGAAGAACAAAAGTTGCATGTTTTACAGAAGAATCATTAGTAACATTAAATGATATCAAAGATTCATTATGGTATTACCAGAATGAAGGTAATGAAAAATATATCAGACATGTTATCCAACCGATAGAGTTTGGTGTTAGGCATATTCCAAAGATTTGGGTGCTTGACACAACTGTTAATTCTTTATGTCATGGTGCTAATCTAAAAATACCTGGTATATCTAAATTACATTCAGATATAAAAAAAGGTGATATTATAGCTGTTATGACACTTAAAGATGAGTTAGTATGTATTGGCGAATCAATTACAACTTCTAAGGATATCATGAAAAATAATAAAGGTCTTTGTGTTATTATCAATAAGGTCTTTATGCTTCCAGGTATTTATCCAAGAATTGAGAAAAAGTAATTTACTCATAAAATTCAATATTATCATATACACCTAATTCTTTAAGTGTATCCATTCTTTTTTTGAACTTATTATATGCACCTTTTATCATTGCAAGTGGCAGATGAAGAGTAACATATCCTAAAGAATAAAGAGTACTCATTCCTTCTCTGAATTCTTGTTTTGCACCAGGTTTAATCTCTTGTTTTGCTTCTTCTTCAACACATGTTTCTAAAACTCTTGATGAACCAATAGAAATAGCTTCACTCATCACATAATATGTTTGTTCATTTTTCACCATAACCACCTTTTCAAAAAAAAGGGATTGATTTTGTTTATAAGGTTTTATCTTGTGTAGAACATATTATGAAAAAGAAAGGGAAAAAAAAAGAATTATTTCAATATTTTAGGAATTTCTGACCTGTTGTTTTCTCAACACCTACCCAGAATGAAGCAATTGCTTCTAAGCATTTTCGGCAAGTATATAATGTTGAAGCTTCCCATAACATGTTACAGTTTAGTTTTTGTTCATCTTCGTAACCATTAACAATTGCATATTTTGAATCATGGTGTTCATCAAACCCTAGTAAATGACCTGCTTCATGTTTTGCCATATGTTTAATAAAATCTAAGGAATTTTGTCTTCCATTTGGTAAAGCTAAAACCATATAACCTTTAAAAAATTCTGCTTGTCCCCAATCTTGTGTTCCTCTTGTTAAATATTTATCAACTAACACAACATCAGCATGAGGTGTTCCTCGTTTAGTAGGGTCTCTCCAATGTTCTGTAATAAGTTCCTTTGAGAGATGGTATCCATCAACAAAACCATTTTCCTGATTAATAGATCTATTAACTTGTTGAATCACAGTTTCATCAACTCCATAATCTTTTACTTGTAATTTTAAACCAAGCTGATTCAATAATTCTTCAATTCCAGCTTTAACATAAGGAACTACTTTTCCATCAACACCTGGTACCCTCATAATTCTTATCTCTTTGCCCAATATCCAATTAGAACAAAAATAATCTTTGCCATCAATTCCTTCAGTACGATGATCATGATGACGATCAGCATAAACTTTGAACCAGGAATCTTGCCATTTTTCTCGTGATTTTTGTCTTTCAAACATTTTTAATATCCTCCTATTATATCTTAAGTTATATCCAAGAAACCATTGCCATTATTAAAAACCTCTTATATTCAAACCAAGATAATCCCGAAAAGAATGGGTCTGGCCGGACTTTCATCTTTACAGATCTTGAACCGGCGACCATCTCGATTTTAAAAACAACTGCGTTGTTTTGAAGTTTCAACACAGTTGAAACAGTCAACGAGATGTCATTTATGGTGTAACAACATAGCCACTAGACCACAGACCCAATCATTTACTAAGGTCAGTTATATGCAATCTTTCATCAACAAACTCAACTTTAACTTCTTTTAAATCATTAAACAAAAGATCATTTCCCCAAGGCAGAAACTTAGCAACCTTAAAATTTTTTAAATAACAACTTAATGCTCTAAACTCTAATATCTTGAAAGGCATCTTTATTGTCTTATGAGGGTTATTTATCTTAAAAAACTTTACTTGTGTATTATAAGGATACATTTCATGTTCTTCTTTATTATAATTCTTAATTCTTGATACTAACATTGATTTTGCTTTATATTTTGTCATGTATAAACACCCCCTTATATCATAAAATACAGTCCTTACTTATATATAAATGTATCTCAAAATAACACTGGTGCAACCCGCCAGTTTGGCCAGTGAGCCAATGTTATTCATCGTAAGAATGAGTTGAGGCTCTATTTGTCCTCATAATAAATTAGAGTCGGTGAACGAGGGTTGCACCAATCCTTTATAATTTACGAATAACTTATAAACTACTAATCACAATCATATTATGGCCTGTGATTATGTTATTCCCGGCTGACGAAAGGATGATGAGCGGAAGTAACTTATGAGGCCACTATCTTTATATAGTTATAAATAATAAATAAATAAAATGGTATTTAGAATCGGACATAGGGGAGCTGCAGGGTATGTTGATGAAGATACTTTAGAAAGTATAAAAAAAGCTATTGAACTAAGATGCAGCATGGTAGAGATTGATGTAAGAAAGTGTAAGTCAGGTGAAATAATCCTTATGCATGATAAAAAAGTAAACAGGACAACTAATGGCAGAGGAAAAGTGAGAAAGATTCCTTATGAGGATATCAGAAAATTAAGAACAAAATCTGGCTACAAAGTTCCCACATTAGAACAAGCTTTAAAACTTATGAAAGGTAAATGCCAGATCAATATTGAGATAAAAGACAGACATTCTTATATTGAGATACTTAATCTTATTGAAAAATTTGATGTTTCAGAAGATGTTATAATTTCATCTTTTAGATGGGAAGTTTTAAAAAAAATAAAAGAATTAAATCCTATTATTAAGACAGGATTATTATCAAAAAGAAGAATAGGCAGAATAAAGATTGCAAAAAGACTTGGTTGTTATAGTGTTCACCCACATTTCTCTTCTAGAATCACAAAAAGATTTGTTTACAGAGCCCATAAACACAATCTTAAGGTCATTGCCTGGACTATTAATTGGTCAGGTTTTATTGATGGTCTAAGAAAGATAGGTATTGACGGAATTATTTCTGATTTTCCTGAAAGGATTTGAGAAAAATAAAGAGAGCCCCTGGCCAGACTTTCACTAATTTCTTAGATTTGAACTGGCGACCTGTCGCTTTCTGTATAAATTATACTAGGCGACCGCTATAGCCACTAAGCTACAGGGGCATAGACTAAAGGTTGTATGATTTATTTAAAAACATTTCTAAAAATAAAAGAATTATTGAGGAATACTTGATTCTAAATCTGAATGTTGTTCTTTTACCTTATCCCTAAGCTTTGATCTTGCTTTATTGTATAAAGCATTGCATCTATCAAACACTCTTCTTGCATGATGAACTTTTAGACTATCGCCTTTTTTGTCATTAATAGTATAAGTTTTTTCTTCTTGTCCTTTTTCTTTTATCACTATTCTTTCTAATTCTTGACATTCATAATTATGTGCAGTAATGCTTCTTTCATTAAGCATATCCAATAGCTTATACAGTGTATCTCCTTCTTTAATAATCATCCTGTTCATATTAAGGTCATCAGCATCTTGATAAAAACAAGGTATTCCTTCATTATAATGAACATCAACAACACGCGGTGATCCTGGATCATCTGATAAATCAATATTACCATTATGATTAAAACTACCACATCCACCTAATGTAAGAATTCCTCCTATAAGTACTAGTGTTGTAGCTATTTTTGAAAAGTATTTTTTGATCATATTGTGTATGTGGAGATATTCATCCTTTATAAATGTTTCGTTTTTGCACTACTTCTGGGTGGTAATAGATTCTTAATTAAAACAATAAAATTTATATCTAACCTCTACTTATACATCAATATAATGCAAAACCTAGATGAAAAATCATTAGAAGAATTCATTCTAAACTCACAGTTTCCAGTAGCAGTGCTATTCTGGGGCTCATGGAGCCAAGCATGCAGAGAAATAGAGCCAATATTTGAAAACCTGAAACGACAATTTGCTCGAAGATTAAAGTTTGCAAAAGTAAACCTAGGTTCAAACAAAGCTCTAGGTGACAAATTAAATGTCAGAGCAGTGCCAACAATTGTATTCTTTAATGTTGCTGCAAAACCAGTACATCAGATATCAGGTGTTTATTCTCAGGCAGATTTTACTAATAAATTTAATTCTGCTATGAATTTATTATAATTATGTATTTTCTATCATTTCTTCAACCTGTTGCAATAGACAATATTGTCGTGTTGTTTGAATATTGGAAAGATCAAATCAGGAATTAGTTTGTCTAAATCTTTATGAGTGTCATGACCAGATTGTTCTGATAAAAGATCATACACTTCTTGTAACTTATCTCCAATCAATTGATAATGTATTTCTTTTACACCATTCATCACTCTTTCACTAGGTGTAACATAATCTAAGATTTCTAATAAAGGATATTCTTTATTATCTAATCCTTTACAATACCTAATAATATCATTAACATCATCTTCTGAGCCAGTTATCTTTAGATTTAGATTTTGTTCAGTAACAATATCTTTAAAACCCCAGTCAAACACAACATATACTGGCTTTTTTTCTTTTAATGATATATAATACCTGACCATATTTTCAAACTGTGTTTCTGTATAATCATAATCATAACTAACTTTACCAGCTTCATGCATCTCAAGTTCTAGAAGTGATTGTCTCATCATTACTCCAGATGTTGGTTCATGTTGAAATGGTATGTTGTTTGATACTTGTTTTATCTCTTTTATATTTTTTAGTATATGTGATAAATATTCATCATTATCTTCAGCTATATTAGAATGTTCAACAAGCAATATGTCTAAGTTCCTAGATTTGTCAAGAAATCCTTTAATCTCATTTATCTGTCTTTGTTTTTGTTCTTGAACCCTCTTATCATTCTCCATTTTACCAAGAACACCAACCAATATCATAAGATTATGTCTCATGTCTCTGTTAAACTCAATAGCTGTTCTAGTAAGTCCTTGTTTTTCAATTAAATCATAAGTTTTTTCATTTATCATAATATCCCCTCATTACACACTCCTGACTTATTTATCATTTATATATATTATTAAACTCTAATATGTAGATTAAATATATACCATAATAATTAGGTGTTTTCTAAGAATAACTTTAAAAATGATAAAACACACCACTATACAATGAAAACACAAAATGTATTTTTAATAAGAATAAGAAAAACCACCTCTTTATTTCAAATCACCAGAATAATAGACAGAAACCTAGAAAAACACCAAAAAGAGTTAGAAGCAGCTGTGTCAGAATTAGATGATACTTTTTTTGCAAAAATGATTACTCAATCTGATTTAGAAGATGTTGGGAAATTTATCCAACACATGAGCTGCATTGACAGAAAAAAGACAAAAGAGATATTATATACACTTTCTGATGATATGTGGAACAAGATGCTTGATGATGCTTCTTTTTCTCCTTATCATAAATTTTATGAAAACATAGTATATGCTTTGCATGCATATAAATTTTTTAGAAAATTCTTTAGTTACAAAAGACTTGAGACAAAGATGAAGGAGTTGAGTCAATATCATTTGTTTTATAGGATCTTAAAACAAGTAAAAAGAATTGATAAAACATTTAAAATAGAACTAAACCTTGAACTGATCAATGAATTGTATGAAAAAGAATATCCAACAGGGTTTTATATTTTTTTAGAAAATAAAGATCAGTTTGTTTTAGAATTTTTATCTCTAATACCAATTGATAAGATCATCAGTAAACATAAGCATGCCATTGGTATCATGGCAGTATTACTAGAAAACATATTAAAAATCAACAAACACATGGAATTTATTGAAAAATATAATAAAGAATTAAAAAACATGTTTTATTCATCTGTAAACAGCAGTAAAATAGACAGACCTAATAATTTTATCACATTTATAGATTTTCTTAAATACAATGCGCCAGATAAACTCTCTGATTTTATTAACCAAGAAAATCTTCTTTCTGATAAAGGTGATATACAAATATATTCAAAACTGATTCTGCATCTTTTTTTGATTAAATACAATACACTATTGTTTAAACATTTTTTTGAATTAGATATGATTAAGAAATATTTTGATTATAATAAGTATAATAAATCACAAAACAAATTAAGGTTTCTTGCAGCTTGTTTAAAAAAAGTCCTTTTTAGTTTTACTGCAGAGTATGAAAGGAATTCTGAGTTTGTAAAATTACTTTACTTTATCATAAGAAGAGAAATTATCAAGATTGCTAAAGATTATAATCCTGATTATAAATTAGCACTTTTAGAAGACAGACAAATCATGCAAGAAGAAGATAGCAAAGATCATCTTAAAAGAGAAATTGAAAAAGCACCTAAAGTTCCAGATATTCCTGATGAATTATCAGCAGATGATATTGATGATATGTCAAACCAGCATAAGTCAGAAGGTAGAAAAGAATTAATTGATATGTTTAATAAGATATTAGCACGCCATAAGCAGCATAGCAGTGATTATGACAAATGCATGAAAACTTATAAAAACACAGAATTAACAAAACAAAACCTAGGTGATAAATTATTAATGCTTGCAGATGTTCTGACTATTATGTATGAAGATAAGACATGGACAGCAAGAAACAATGGATTTATTTTGGATGATTTAAGAGAAATGTCTGAGTTTATATAGAAATCTTTATTAACCTCTTCTATTTCTTATTATAATAATAATAGTGGGTGAGATAATATGAATGTTCAAGGAAAACATTATAGAACAATTTGGGTAAAAGAAGATAATAATAAGGTAATTCAGATAATTGATCAAAGACCTTTGCCTCATAAGTTTGTTATAGAAGATATTTCTAATTCAGATGAAATGGCTGTTGCAATTAAAGATATGCATCTAAGAGGTGCAGGTTTGATAGGAGCAGCAGCTGGTTATGGTATGTATTTAGCAGTATTAGAAGCTGCAAATAACCCTGATAAGTTTGATGAACTTTTATTTACATCAGCTGAGAAGTTAAAAGCAACAAGACCTACTGCTGTTAATCTAAAATGGGCTGTACAGAGGCAATTAGATGAAATTAAGAAAGGCAATTCAGTTCATGAAAAAATAGACATTGCATTTAAAACAGCTAACACAATAGCAGATGAAGATGCTGAATTCTGTAAAAGATTAGGAGAACATGGTGTAAAGATAATTGAAGAATTAAGTAAAAATAAAAATGGTGAAGTTGTGAATATATTAACACATTGTAATGCAGGTTGGTTAGCATTTGTTGATTATGGATCTGCAACTGCACCAATATATGAAGCATTTAACAGAGGAATAAAGATCCATGTTTGGGTTGATGAAACAAGGCCAAGGAATCAAGGTGCTAGACTAACTGCATGGGAACTTGGTCAACATGGTGTGCCTCACACTATTATTCCTGACAATGTTGGTGGTCATATTATGCAGCATGGTATGGTTGACATGTGTATAGTTGGCACAGATAGAACAACATATACAGGTGATGTTGCTAATAAGATTGGAACTTATCTAAAAGCTTTGGCTGCACATGATAATAATGTTCCATTTTATGTAGCTTTACCTTCATCAACATTTGACTGGACTATAAAGGACGGTGTTAAAGAGATTCCAATTGAAGAAAGAGGTTCTGATGAAGTCAAATATATACAAGGCATGTGTAATGGTGAATTAAAAAAAGTATTATTAACACCTGAACAAAGTCCTGCAACTAATTTTGCATTTGATGTTACACCGCGAAGATTGATTACTGGTCTGATAACAGAAAGAGGGATATGTAAAGCAAATGAAGAAGATATCTTAAGATTATATCCTGAAAATAAAAAATGAAACAAAAAATCATACAATTATGTAAGGACATAGAAAAACAGCATAACATCAAGATATTGTTTGCAGTAGAAAACGGTTCAAGAGCCTGGAGAATGTCTAGCAAAGACAGTGACTATGATGTTAGGTTTGTATTTGTAAGACAATTAAAAGATTATATTCAGATCAAACAGCTGCAAGATGTTATCAACATAATGTTTGACAAAGACGGCAACACAGTAAGCAAAAATGCAGTGATTGATTTGTCTGGGTTTGACATATTCAAATATATTAAATTATTATCATCTTCAAATCCAACAACAATCGAATGGTTAATGTCAGACATTGTGTATTATGGTAAACAAAACAAGGTGTTGAAACAATTTGCATTGAAAAACCACAACCCAATTGCATTATATTATCATTATAAATCAATGTGTAAGAATAATTATCTTAAGTATATTAAATCAGGACAAAACATTACATATAAAAGATATTTGTATGCTTACAGAGGTTTGATAAATGCAAAATATGTTGTACATAAGAATAAGATTCCACCTATTATATTCACAAAAGCAATACAAGACATGGAAAACATCCTGCCGAAATTCATAACAGATAAATTAAACAAGATAATTAACCTTAAATCACAAGGCAAAGAAAAAGACATTATCCAGAACATTGTCAAGATGGATGCTTATCTAGAAAAGTTTCTAAAAGATGATTCAGAAGTCTCAGAGCGAAGCTCTGATGATGCTCAGAAACAAGTTTCTGACACTCCTGAAGCAGAAAAACAAAGAAATATTGATGACTTGAATAAAGAATTAAGAAAGATTGTTTTAAAATAATCTATATTGGTGGCTTGATTTTGTTTAAAACATCTCTAAAACAAGGTTCACTATAATCAATATTATCAATCTCATCAAAACCAAACCATTTATATTCACTATGTTCATGACTTAGTTTTATATCACCACCAACTAATTTACAGATAAAAAACACAGCATATCTATGAGCTTCACCAACACCACATATCTTAACATCACAAACATTAACAATTTCAATCTTTAAGTCTGTTTCTTCTTTCATTTCTCTTAATAATCCTTGTTCAGGTTTATCATCTTTATCCAAACGACCACCTGGAAATATCCATCTTTGTTTTGGATCAGCTTCCAAAGAAAATCTAAGCATAAGAAATCTGTTATCATGTATAATTATTCCATATTCTCCTATCCTAGTCATTAAATGTTTCATATTAACTTAAACCCCTCAACAATATTAGTCTTTATCTCATCACTAACATTAACCCTATTTATTTCTTCCAATGCAATCCATTTATAATCATCATGTTCTTGACTTAGTTTGACATTAGTATCACTTATTGCTTTTACTAAGTAGACTATCTCAACAGTATGTCTATTATTATCATGCGATATATAAGTAAAGATTCTGAATGGTTTTACTGTTTTTACCTTGATATTTGTTTCTTCAAAAAACTCTCTTTCAAGGCTTTGCTCAGGTGTTTCACCAAAATCTATTTTTCCACCTGGTAATTCATAAAATCCTGTTAAATATCCTTCTTCAGCAGATCTCCTGACTATTAAGGCTTTGTTGTCCTTGATAAGCAGCCCACCTACTGTTATTTTCTGATATTTTTCTTGCATATTATATAGGAATAATTTATAGTATAAAACCTTTTCTAGTATTTGACGTAAATATCACGAATATATTCAAATACTTTTATAAATTATAAATACACCCCCTATATAGAAAATGATACTAAACCCAAACTGCAGCGAGATTGTCGTTAGCATCAATACAAGGAATGAGAAAGAAGTGTTTGAAGTAATCAAAGATATGATGAAAGCTTTGGATAGTAAATTATATATTAGTATTGCAGAATATAGTAATACACATTTGTTGAAAGAAAAAGATAAACTGATCTTTTTAACTAAACCATTTGGTGCTGATAAAAAACTTAATGACTTCATTGAAAAAAATAAATTACCAAAAGTTGAGTTTGATCTAGAAATTCCAATGGACCTAATTTATTTAAAAACAGAGACAAAAAAAGCTAATGACAAAACTTATAAGATTACAACAATCAAAATAGATGACAAAATACAAGATATGGTCTTTAAGAGCATCAAATTAAAGATTCAGGGAAAACAAGAAACAATTAAAAATACTAAAGTAGATATTTCAAAAATAGGCTATCTGCGTCTAAGAATAGGTAATCTAAAACTTTCAAACACATTAGGAAGCATGTATTCTCCATTTAAAGGAAATTCAATAGACATAGAAAATGATGCATATGATTCAGAATACTTTCCATCTTATAAAAAGGTTTTAGACATGGTTTCAGATAAGTTTAAAGTCAAAGTTTTAGGAGGCGATGGAGGATCAACTAGACAATTTGAAGAGTGGTGTAAACTTAACTTTCTTGATTATATTATAAATAGTGATAAATATACTGATTTCACATATTTTAAATGCATTGTCTATCTTCTTGACTGCAAAGATCTTCAAGACTTTAAAGTATTTTTAAAAGATTTAGAAAAGATTGGCATTTCGCTTGTTAAAGATTCTCGGCATAAGATTAATCCATTAGAGATAAAAAACATTACCATTGGTGAAAAAATAGAACTCATCCTACCTGATAAAAGAGTGGCATTACAATATTTTACATTAGAACCTTTTGATGCAAACTTACTTGAGACATCTTTCCATATAGGTGTCTATACAATAGGAATTCCATACACAAACATAAAGACACGAATCTATTATATTTTACAAGAAGGAAAGCCAAAAAATGATAATACAAAATCTCTAAAACTTATCAAATATTTAGAAAAACATGCAAAGAAAACAATAAAGGTGTAATAAAAATGATACTAAACCCTAACTGCAGCGAAATAGTTGCTAGCATCAATGCAAGGAATAATAAAGAACTGATTGAAGTACTTAAAGATATGATGAAAGCATTGAATGCTAAGTTGTATATTACTGCTCCTGAATATGGGGATATTGCTGTTAAAAAAGAAAAACAAGAGGGGGTTACAGTACTAAGGTTATTTTCTAAATATAATGATGAAGGAAACATGGATGAAAAGAATTCTAAATTAATACAAGAAGAGAAACTAAAAACATATTCTTTTAAATTAGAGGTTCCATTGGAATATATTTACTGGAAAGATTATAAAATCAAAATAGATGAAAAGATCTATGAACTTGTGTTTAAACAAGTTATGTTAACAGACACAAAGACTAAAGAAAAAACATTTATTGAAAATTTTAAGATAGATGTTTCAAGATTATATTTTGGTTATATTTCAATAGGTGAACTTGGTTTAAGGTATGGTGGTGCTGAGGATATTGGTGCCTTTAAAGATGGTTCATTGTATATTCAAGAAGATGAATATGATGCTAGTAATTTTCCTGCATTTAAAAAAATATTGCAAAGTCTTGTAAAGAAATATAAGGTTAGTATTAATGGTTATGATGGTGGATCAACAAAGTCATTTGATCAATGGTCTAAGTTCAATTTCATTAATTTTCTTATAGACAGGAAAAGGTTTTCACAATGTGGATCTTATGTAGATGGCAAAGTATATATCTGTGACTGTGAAAACTTAGAAGAATTTAAATCATTTTTAAAAAAACTAAAGAAGGCAGGAGTTGTGCTTGTTGACTATTTGAAAAAAGATAAAAATTCTAAATTAAAGTATATCAATCCTAATGATATCCAAGATATTCTTTTGAGTGATGATGCAAAAGCAATTATTAATGGCAAAGAAGTTCCTTTAAAAGATTTATCATTGGTTCCTATTGACTTAAATGTTTCAAAAGTTGAACAAGATCAGGACTTAATGTATAATTTAGCATATTATGCTCAAATAAGTATGAATCCAAAAGAAAATAAAAAAATATTTTATATATTCATGAATGATGAAACAGTAGTTGAAGATAAAGCATTTACAGCACTTATCCAATATCTAGAAAATAATTCAAAGGAAATTTTTGAAACAAAATGATAAAAGTCTTATCACTCCACTTCACAAACAAATGCACAAGATCATGTAAAAACTGCTACATGAAAAACAAGAAGACAAGACCAAAACCATTCAAGTTCTTTATGCAGTTTCCAAAGATAGCAAAACAATTAGGCATAAAACAAATAGCTTTGGGTGGTGGTGAACCTTCTATGTTTCCTGATTTTATTGAAGAATTTTCCAAAGAATGCAAAAAACACAAAGTCATTGTTAATATGACAACAAATGGTGATAATATAACTAAAGATAATATAAAAAAATTCAAAAACATAACATTAATCTCTTTTTCATTTGACAGGTTTAAGATATTATCATTAGATGATATAAAGACTTTATTCAAAAAAATAGATTTAGTCAAAAAAAACAAGATCAAAACAGGCATTAATCTTCAATTAGATCCATACTTAATCAAACACTTATATCCTATGTTAGGTGAGATGTTTAAACATGCTGATTATGTTTATCTGCTTCAGTCAAAGCCAAGCAATCTTAAGCTAGATAAAAACCTAAGAATAAGATTATTAGGTGCAAGAAAATTATTCAAAAAAGTGTATGTTGATGATAGTCTAAGAATGTGTCTTGGTTTTTCAAAATCATGCCACAGAGGAAGGCAGATTGTTTCAATAGATTTTAGTGGTAATGTTTACAAATGTTCATTTGACAAACCCTTTGTTAAATTAAAAAAACCACAAGACTTGATAAATATTGTAAAAAAACAATATCCCTTTGAAAAGACATGCGAATGTCCTTTTATATGAACTCACTTGTTCTACACAAACAACCAAAAACTATTTAAACCAATTCCACACAAAACCAATACATGAACTCAATCTACGCAATAATCAGTGTAATAATAGTATCATTAATCTCAATAATAGTAGCACTTCCTTTATTGATAAAGAAAAAACCATCTGAAAAATTATTATTATTCTTATTAAGCATATCTGTTGGTGTTTTACTAAGCACTGTATTCATAAACTTTTTGCCAGAGATTATTGAACATAAATATTCTATAAACACAGCATTATATATCTTAACAGGATTCATATTAATGTTTATATTAGAAAAGTTTGTACATTTTCATCATTCACATAAATGTGATCATGACCATGGCCATGCTCATGCATATAACCTTGCACCAATCAATTTAATCGGCGATGGCATACATAATTTTATAGATGGTCTAGTGATAGCAGGTGCATATGCTACAAACATCACGATTGGTATAACAGCAACCATTTCAATCATATTTCACGAGATTCCGCAAGAGATTGCAGACTTTGGTGTATTATTATATTCAGGATTGAAAAAGAAAAAAGCATTATTATTCAACTTCTTATCAGCAGCAACAGCAATCCTTGGTACTGTTATTGGCATTGTTTTAGTAGATAAGATACATTGGTTTAATAATTTCATAATTCCCTTTGCATGCGGCAATTTCTTATACATTGCAGCATCTAACCTATTGCCACAATTACACAGACATTGTAAACTTAAAGATACTCTTTTCCACCTACTAGCAATCATTATTGGTATTGTGATTATTTTGTTAGTTACAGTGTATGGACCTGTTCATATGCATTGATTCTTACCTAATAACTTCTTTAACAGCTCTCTCCAACTTCTCAGCTTCATCACTACCAATCCTATAAACTTTTCCATTTACCATCTTGATCTCAACAGCATCAAACCCTGATATATTATAGAGCCAGAAAGGTTTCCAGAATACATATCTTATGCCCCAACCATAATACCAATGATTTTTTACAGATTCAACAGAAACAATTTCTTTAATAGGAAATTTCTTTCTAAATATTCCATAACCAAACTTAAGTCTTAGATAATCATGATCAACTGAAACACTAAGTGTTGAAAAAGATGTAAGAATAATAATTACAGCAAACACCACAATAAGAGCAATAATTTCTAGTTCTTGTGCCACAAAAAGAATAAAGAAATAAATAGCAAGGATAATATCTATGACAATCATTAGATATCCTATTTGTGTGTGATTGTAAGTCATGATATTGATTTAGGTTTATGAATATATAAAGTTTGTTGTTTAAAGTATGTATAGAAGAATTAATTCATTCAATCTTCAAAGCTTCCATTATCTTATCAAGCTTTTCATTGATTATTTTAAGATCTTTGCCAGAGTTTCTATTGCCAGAACCTTTACTAGGACCAGATTTCCCTTCTTTAGCAAAACAATCATCACAAAATAAAGGTTTGCTTGTAGTTGGTTTAAAGGGAACTTCACATTCAGTACCACATGAAGAACAAGTAACTTTAGTCATCTGAACATCGCGCCTATTTCTTCTGCCGCGTTTATCTCTGCCTCTGTCACCAAAACCACCTCTTGAATCTCTCCTTCCTCTTGAAGAACCGCCTCTAGAGTCTCTTCTGCCTCCAAAACCGCTTCTACCTTTACCTGAAGAGCTTCTTTTAGAATCTCTTTTTCCGCCTTTTGATCTTTCAAATCTTGCCATAAATCAATAAGAATTCAACTTAGTATATAAGGTTATGTGGGAATTGAGTTCTACTAATTGAAGTTTGTAAGAGATGATTACTTATAATGTCAGAATTCCTAGGATTTTACTTATAACAACTTCCACACTTAGCTTTTGTCCTCACCAATTTCAACAACTTAACAATCTTCTTCTCATCTACTTCTTTCAAAGACTTAAACTTAAGATGCCTCATATACTTGCCTTTACCTTTAAAATTATCAGCATCTTTTTTGTTAAGACCTTTCACAGAAAAACCCAAGTTAACACTATCTTTTAAACCAACTATGTAGAACCAACCTTCATACCAAGCAACACCTAGTTTCTTTTGTTCATTTATTTTTGGAAATGTCTTTAAGATTAGTTTTCTTAGTTTATTACATATTTGTTTTTGTGGTGATTTTTGTTTTTTGATATAATCACTAACTTGTTTATTCATATCATGCACCTAAAAACTTCAAAGCTTCAAACACCAAGAAAGCAGGCCACACCAATGCTTTTATCACACCCCATACTTCATTCCAAAAACCAGTTGCAGTTGATATGTAATATATCAATGATCCTACAAAACCTAAGAAATACATTCCTCCACCATTGCATGAATGTGCAAAATGTTTACATTTTGTTTTTTTTGTTGTTTTTTTCTTTTTTGCCATATTAT
>CAZHVK010000010.1:0-43724 GCA_964535955.1 uncultured Methanosarcinales archaeon
TGATTTGGTCAAGGAATGTATGAGTTATTTGGATATAGAAAAAGAAGAAAAAAAATAAAAAAAGAAAATTATTATTCTAATGAGTCTAAAAACTTGTCTTTGTAAGCACTCATTTCTTTTCTTGTTATGTATTTGTCGCCATCTGTGTCAACTTCTTTACAAACTTGGTCCATTGCTTCTGGATGCCAAGCTTCACTATAAGTTCCTTGGATGTTATAACCATTGGGTGTTTTTTCAAGTTTTGCTGTACCTGCTTTAACACCTGCAAATAGTCTTAGATCCATTTGTGTGCTTTCTGTTGTCTTGTATCCATTTCTTAGGAATCTTATGTTTTCATAATTATTTGTTCCTAGTTTTTCTGCTGCTTGTTGCCAAGCATCTTTGTGTGTTCTGACAACTGCTGCTCTTGGTGAATTTCTTGCACAGCCTGTTAAAAATGGTGCTGCAATTAATCCAAATGTTAAAGCTAATGCTCTTGTTATTTTTTTCATTTTTTATCACCTTTATTTGTTTGTTGAATCTAATTGATTTGAATATCTTTGGAAAGCTATGTCCCAAGCAATATTTTCACTAAACGCATTACTATAATGTTCATTTTTGTAATCAACTAATTTTACAGGATCAATTCCTTGTTGAAAAGCTTTTACAACTATGTTTGGTGAAGCTCCTGCTTCTGCTAATATGTATCCATAACCAAATGGAATGCTATGTTTTTCCATTACTTTTGTGTATTTTCTGCTTAATGAATATTCATAAGTCCCCATAACATATTGTTTGCCGCTTTTATTGCTCCAATCTTGGACCCTGTTATACGAACATCTTGCAAGATTAGTCATTAGATAAATAGTCATTATTCCTGCAAAAGCTACTGGTATACCAACTAAAGGTCCATATCTTTGTTCAGAACGATCTATAGCTTGTATTACTTTTTTTGTTTTTTTATAAAATTCTGAGTTTGTTATTTTTTCTAAGTTTGGTTTCATTGTTTCTCATTTCCTCTAGTAATCTATACACTGTATTGACAGATCTTCTAAACCATTATCAAATCTAGATAATAAACGTCTGTAATCAGATAATTCTCTTTTTACTTGTCTAAACTCTTGTTCTGTTATCTGTTCATTGTTTTCTATTTTTGCAATGTATTCCATCAATATTTTATTTTGATTAAGTGCTGATAATCTTTGTTCATAATCATCTATTCCAACATAATCAAAATTATTTTTTACTGCACTGATATTATCTGTTATACATGTTACAAAATCATCTAATGTTTTCTTAAGATGATGTTCTTGTCCTTTTTGTTTTTGATTTTCATTTATCATTCTTGCATATTCTACTGCTCCTTCAAATTCAAGTTCATAATTAACAAATTGTTCAGCTAGTAAATCAAATAAATCATATACAAGAACCATTGATAAATTAAGATTCTTGAATCCTGAGTATTTTTGTTTATTTATTTGTGGTTTTGCCATATTTTTTCACCTATTTCATGTAAACTTTCCCATTCCTTACTTCTAGATCAACATCTTTGTCTTTTGGGATCCTAACAATGTCATAGTTTTTTCCTTTGACAACGTCATCTATCTTTGAGATTTCTTGTTGTTGTTCTTTGACTGCTCTTAGTTTGTCTAAGATACTTTGGAATGGTTTTTCTCCGTTTTTCATTTTGTTTTTACCTCACATATAATAAAAATAAAAAAAAATAAAAAATCTAGATATAATCATTAGGTATCAGGGTAAAAGGTCCTAGATCCAGTTTTACTTTTTTTCTTTCAACATCTTTACTAACAATAGTACCTAAATGTTGTTTTTGCTCATCTTCTGACAGTAAGGATGCAATATCTTTTCCAAAAACATCTATTAATTTGTTATATGTTCCAGAATTCTTACTATAATGAGATCCTTCCTCATATAGTGCATCAACAACTGCGCCTTGATGAAAGCAAATCCAACCTGAAAATTCTCCTTTTTCAAATTCCATTGTTACATCAGATGGAATTCCGTTTCTACCTCCACCTTTATACAGAGCTATTTTGAATCCATCTTCTGATTCTTTTTCAAGTATTGTTTCGTACATTTTATTTCACCTCCTCTAAGTTAAATTATATTCAATTGGTCTTTGTTCTAAGATTGATTTATAGTCTTTAGGAACATTTCCAAATCTTAACTGTTTCATCATTCCTTGTACTCTTTTATCAACAACTGCATCAATGTTAACTTTTTTAGGATTTATTTTTCCTTTATTAACTTTTTTTTGCATGTCTTGTTTGTAAAGAAATTCTAAACCTTGTTCAACTCCTGGTTTAAAGTCTTCACTAATGTAAATTGTTCCTTGTTTAACATATTGTTCAAGTTCTTTAACAGTTCCTCTTACATGCTTTACTCTAAAAGCCTCACCAAGTAAGTAATCTATCATTTCAATTGGATTTTTAAATTCTTGACCATATAATTTTACTGGTTTTTCTTCTGGATGTCCATTGCATGCTAAAAGGTCTGCTTTTGAATGAATTAAAATTTCTATGTATTTATCACCTAATTTTTTTCTAGCTTTTTCAAAAGTCTTTTCAGGTTTATCAGCATTAGCTAAACTATTGTATAAGTTAAGAATGTTCATGTGTTTAGTAACAACATCTGAAACATAAGCCATCTCTTTTTCATTCAGACCATATTTACTAAGAATATCATTAACTTTCTCAGCTCCAACCTTTGCATGTTTTAAACAATTTGTTTTACCATCTTCTTTAACAGCTAATGTTTCTGGTTTACCAATATCATGTAAACTTGATGCAATAAATAATAATGCTGCTTTATTAAAATTACCAACATTTTCATCAAGATAAGACTCAAAACAAGGATTATTTTTTGTAAGTTCTTTAACTAACACTGCTACATGCCCAAATACTTGAGCTGTGTGATCATACACACTTTGCTTTACATGGTAGTCATTGTCTTCAACTGTATTTTTCAAATTCTTTATTTCTGGTAATTTTTTTATTTCTTCAATAATGCATAATGCATCAACCATTTTGTCTAAATTCATTTTGTTTTTCCTCCAATTTTATAATATTAAATCTTCCAATGTTTTGTATTTACCATTTCCACATGGAAATACAGTTTTTCTTCTAATTCCTTGTTCACCTTGTTCAAAGAATCCAGAAATTTTGTCCATCATTTCTCTTGAATCAATTGTTACGCTTGAAAGCAGATATGATTTTAATCTTTTAGCAAACCTTTTTTTCAAAGTTCTTGCTGAAGTATAGCTATTGTAAGGAGCTCTACTAACTATAATACCACTATTATCAAAATATAATGTACTATGATCTTTTAGAAACTCAGGCGGTATGTATTCACCATCTTTTTTAGTTCCTGCTTCTAAAGTCAATGAAACTGGCGTGTTTGTTGTATTGTTTTCCTTAACTTCATATTTTAACCAATCTCCTTGTCCTAGGTAGATTGTTCCGTTTGTTAGTCCTTTCATTTTGTTTTCACCTTATTTTTATATTTTTTTACTACTAATATATAGGTACATAATTAAATATATAAATTGTTTTAGAGAATTTTAGTCCTTTTTAGGAAAAATTTATATAGTAATTCGACATTCAGTCAAAATATGACAAAAGAATTAGACAAAAAAGATTGGTTGATTTTAGACAAATTATGCGAGAATTCTCGTTTAAGTCATAATCAGATTGCAAAAGCTGTTGGTTTGAGTAAGAATGCTGTTGTTTATAGGATTGAAAGACTAAAGAAAAGAGGAGTGATTACTGGTTTTTTTACTGTTATAGATTATGAAGTGTTTGGTTATAGTTTTTATGAAGTATTGTTAAAAATACATGCTAATGATAAACAAGAAAAAGAGATTATAGAATGGCTTAAGAATCATGAGAATTTACTTGTTTTGGATAGAGTTCTTGGAGAGTGGAATTTTATAATGGAATTTGGTTGTAAAAATATTCATCAATTTTTTAAGATCATAAATGAATTTGAAGAAAAGTTTTCAGAGATTATTGATGTGTATGAAGTTCATCCTATTCTAAAAATTTATAATTTTGATGAACAATTGCCAATTGAATTAGTTAAAGAAACCAAATTAGAAGAATCACATATTCATAAAGGTAATATTGAAATTGATGACACTGATAAAGAACTATTATTTGAATTAAACAAAGATTCAACCCAACCTTTGTATGTGTTAGGTGATAAGTTGGGTCTAACATCTGAAACAATATCTTCAAGGATTAAAAAGTTAAAAGAAAAAGGAGTTATTATTAGATTTACTTCTAAGATTTCATTAAGAGGTATTGGTTATGATTCTTATCTTGTTTTGTTGGACCTTCGTAAGTTGTCAAAAGAAAAAGAAGAAAGTTTTAGAGCTTATCTTAAGATGGATAAAAAGATAAGGTATGCATTTATGAGTGCTGTCATGCCAAAAGTATTTATCTATATTGCTGTCAAAGAGATTGAAGAACTGGATTTGTTCTTGAATAATATTAAGCATAAGTTTTCTGATATAATTGTTAATCAGAATTATTTGTTCTCTAAAGAACAGTTGAAGTATGAATTGTTTACAGAGGGGTTATTGTAATTTATAATCTTTTTTCAGAAGGCCATAACGCAACACATCTTGCCATTTTTTATGTCTGTATTGGTGTTCTTTGAATGTGCCTTCTAATTTGAATCCTGTTTTTTCTAGAACTTTTTTTGAGCCTATGTTTTTGTCAAAAAGTTTTGCATATATTCTGTGGAGTTTTAACTGGTTGAATCCAAAGTCTAGTATAAGTTTTACAGCTTGTGTTACATAACCTTTGCCCCAATGTTTTTTTCCTAACCAATAACCTAGTTCTGCATTATTGTTTTTCATGTCAACACTTAACAAACTTACTATTCCAATTAATTTGTCTGATTCTTTTAACACAATAGCTAGTTCATATGCTTTGTTTTTTTTAATATTAGAGAATGATGATCTTATGAATTTTTGTGCACCGTCTTTTGGATATGGATGAGGTATTGCTTGAGTGTATTTGACTACTTCTTTGTGCTTGACATTATCATAAAGGTTTTGAGCATCTGATAGTCTCATCTTTCTTACATTGATTGTTTCTCCTTTCAAAAGTATTTCTAGTTTCTTCATTGTGAAAAGAATATGCGCCGGCCGGGATTCGAATTTCTGAAGCCAGACCATTGTTCTGACTTTCCCAGATAAGCGGCTTGGAAGGCCGCTGTTTGCTAGACCCATTAAGGTCACATAGCCATTAGACCACCGGCGCATGGTATAATTGTGTGGCTGAAGCGAAGCGGAATGCCGCACTTCAGGTTGATAAGGATGAAGTCCTTATTAGCCATTAGACCACTGGCGCATTACAATAATGATATTAAGAAGGAATTTATAAAGCTAACTGTTAAAAAATAGAGAGAATTACTTTCAATATAGCAACATATAAATATAAGTTTAGGTTTTTAGTTAAATATGGCAGAGCGTGGTAGACCTATTGGTTCTCAAATAAGAAAGAATATTGTTGAAATATTGTATTTTTTAGGTGAAGGTTATGCTTATGATATTTATAAGATATATAAACAAATATTTCCTTCTGTAACAATGAGAAGTGTTTATTATCATCTTAAGAAAGGTGTTAGTTTAGGTGAGATCAAAGTTAGTAAGATTGCTAAAGAAAAAGGTGAATTTTCTTGGGGCTCTGTTGTTGAAAAAACTTATTATGCATTAGGTGAACAAGCTAATCCTTCTGGTTTGGAAAGAGTTAGGGATATGTTGCAGGAGATTAAGGGTAATAGGGAAAATTAAAAAATTACCAAAATCTTTATAAATAAATAAATACTCTAACATATAAAAAGAATTCTGATAGATGGAGATAATACAAATGACTTTAGAAGATAAAGTATCATTTAGAAATACATTATTAGGTTATAAAACAGAAGAAGAATGGAAGAGTTATAGACCTTGTGCTAATAAAGGTAAAGGATTTTATAGATTTGAATTAATATTTGAAGGGGAAAGAATTACAGGCAAAAAACTTATTAAAAAATATTCTCAAATCTTTCCTTCTGACAAAAACTATTCACATAGAGCTGAACTTAATAGGATGTTGTCTGAATGTAATGTTCCTCAATTTTCTTTTTCAGATACTGATATTTTAAAAGGATTTCTATTGTCAGCAAAAACAGAATTATATTGGAAGAATGAAGGTTTACCTTCAAATGTAAAGTTTAAACAAATGGATTTTCAATATTATGGTTTTAAAATAAAAGGGAAAATGTTAGCAAATAATGTGTTTGTTGAATTGGAAAACAAAAATAATGGGACTTATTATGCATTTGCAGATTATCAACAAGACCCTATTTTAAGTAAGAAATTAACTAAAGCAAATTGCAAAGAATTTTATGAAAAATTATTTGAAATTGCTGGAATAAAAATTAGTAAATCAATCTCTAGGAAAAGTATTTCAAAAGAATTGTTAAGGAGATTTTTACTTAATACTATGAGTGAGGAAGAATGGGCAAAAGGGCTAAAAAATTATGATAATTTTGAAAATATGAAATTTAAATTAGAAGGGCATCAACAGGTTACAGGAAGGATATTAAGAAAAGCATATGAAAGAACTAAAGGTAAAACATTATCATTAGATGAAATGTTCCAAGATGTTGGTATTTCTTACAACGCAAAAGATTTAAGGAAAATACAAAATAGAACTGATTTTCAATCAGAAATGAAAAATATATTTACAAATCCTAATTCTTTAAGAAAATCATTTTTAGAAATTATGACTGAAGAAGAATGGAGAAAACCAAAGGAATTTAGTGCAATAAGGTATAAAAAAATCAACATAAATGGCAAAGAAATAAATTTACATACACTTATGTATAATTATAGTTTATATAAACATAATCTTCAACAAAACAAAGTTGAAGATTTTTTAAATATGAATGATATGAGAAAAAATTGTAACAAAAAACTAAAGGGTCCAAGTTCAGGAAAAATTTTAAATGAAATTCTTGATATAGCGGGAATACAAAATAGATGGTTTGCGACTTTTGAAGATATTAATTTGAAAGATTCTAAATTTCTTAGAAGAGCTTTTTTAAATATAGAATATCAAGGAGTCTCCATTTCAATAGAAGACTTTAAAAAATTAAGTTGGCCTGAAAAAAGAAGAGCCAGAGTAAAAGATAATGAAATTGGGTTTGATAAGTCTGTTCATTCATTCATATTACATTTTTCAGCATATGATTTTTGGAAAAAACATAAGGACAAATATTCTTTTATTTATGTTGTAAATGACTTAAAAAAAGGAAAATCTAGAAAAAAAGTATTAAATGAAATATTAGACCTAGCTGGTTTGTAAAATCCTTAACAAGTATTATGCAACAACGCACAAACATTCTTTTTTCGTTTTATGAGTTTGTTATATTCTAGACATGCTTCTGCTGTTTTTTTTATAATTAATTCTATTCCTTTGCCCTCTATCAGACCAATTATGTCATCTGGAACATTAACAACACCTGACTGACCAGTGCCAATGATGATGATGTCTGGCTTTGCTTCAATCAAATCATCAAAATCTGATTTCTTGATAATGTGACCATCAAAGTGTCTGCATGGTTTTGCAACATCATCTATTAGTTTGATGTTTGAATTAAATGTGTGCCCATGGATTACAAAGTTTCCGAATGAGTAATGGTCGATCATGGCCTGTACACCATTTCTTTTAGATATTCTTTAAAACCAGATTTTTTATAAGCATTTACTGCGATAGCATTGTTTTCATAGACTTGTAATCTTATATCTTTTATTTTATTTTTCTTTAACCATTTTAATAATTGTTTTAAGATTTGTTTACCAATGCCTTTTCCTCTGTATTTTTTTTTGACAAACATCATACCAACTGAACCTTTGTACTTATATTTAGACCAATCTGCATAACTTTTTTTGATTTGTGCAAAACCACAACCAATTGGTTCTCTATCTAGTTCTGCAATAAGAATTAATCCATGTTTTGATCTAATCAACGATCTGAACTCTTTCAAATGATAATATCTAACCCTCCCTTTTCTTTTGATTGTTGGATCTAAAGGTCTTTCATGTATTGCTATTCCTTGCTGAAATTCATCTATTGTTTTTATGTCAGAAAGTTTTGCTTTTCTTAGTTTTATGTTCATGTTATTGTTTTTGACATTGCTATATATAAATCTTATTATGATGTTTAATGCTTCTTTTCATCACCAATTAGTGATTAAAAATGGAAACATTTATAAAGGATTATGTACTTCCCATATATATTAGTTATATAGTAAAAAGAGGTTTCTTAGGTGTTTTAATACAAAATATAGGAGTGATATAAAATGAAAATGGATTATATAGCATGTCAGTTGAATATTGCTAAACTAGATGAAGTTCAAAGAATAATATTATCATATGAACTTAAACAAAATGTTGGTTTGTGTGGGCCAGCTGGTGTTGGTAAAACAGAATTAGTAGAAGGTCTTGTAACATTGCTTGACAAAAGAATGCATGCTATCACATGTGATGAAAGGATGACTGAAAGTGGAATAATTGCTTATCCTGTATTAGAATCAAATGGTGGTACAAAGACTGGTTATAGAAATAATGTTCTTGCAGAAGCTTTGCTAAATGGTGAAGGTTTTTATGGTGATGAGTTTGAATTATTAGATGGAAGTCTTCAAAAAAGAATGAATTCTGCTTTTGATCATAGAAAAAGAATAACAAGAAGAGATGGAGTTGTGATCATATCAAGAGATGCAAGAGACTTTGACAGGTATGTTAAAACATGTCTAAGAAAAGGTTGTGTTTTATCTGATGATAAAACCAAGATAGTAATGAAGATAGGTGATTTTGATGAAAAAATAGTAGCATTATTAGGAAAACCAGGATTTTTTGGAATAATTGCATATAATCCAAAAGCATTTCATAGGCAGGAATTAGAAGATTCTGTAGCAGACAGGTTTGTAAACATATTTTATGATTATTTACCTGAAAAAGTTGAAGCTGCAATTGCTCTAAGATTGTCTGGAATTGATACTGAAATAAAAGGCAAAGGTTTAGAACAAAGAGCAATCTATAATAATGGCAATGATTTTGAATTTTTAAAAAGAGAGCATGATTGTGCATCATGGAAAATATTGAATGGTAATTTATTCAATGAAGATGTTGATGATAATCATGAAAACTTAACAATATATGAAACAGTTATTGGCAATAACCTAGAATTAAAAGTTGAATATGATTATGAGGACATACTTAAATTCGCACTAGAATTAGCTAGGTTTAACCAAGTTGTTAGAAATTTTGCAGATAATGGAACAAAAGGTCTTGATGAAGACACAATCAGAAATCTAAAAGATCAAGAAAACATAACAATAGGTGAAACAAAGAAAATAAAATTACACAAACCTAGTCCAAGAACACTGCAGTATGCTATTAGTGAAGCTAAAAGATTAACAGACAAAGGACTGCCATATGAACTAGTAAAACAGCATGCAGCTATGCTTGCAATTGACCAGATCTGTACAGGTAGTTTGAAAACAAGTCTTGTTGATGAATTGCAATTGTATGAATTGATCACTACTTTAGCAAGGGTTGAAGGTTTATTGCCAAGAGTTGATCAAAGATCTGATTTAGGATAAGGTTTTTTTTGTTTTTTTTTGTATTTGATTTATTAAAGGGGATTAATTATGCCATGGTTTCAAGGGCTTGAAAAAGCTGTCAAAGAATGTGAAAAGAATATTCATAATGAAATACCATTTTACAGGGTTTTGTTAAAAAGAAAGCTCTTGGATAGTGTAAAATTACTTTCTGAATTATATGAAGATGATAAAAAAGCAGAAATCATTGTTGATAAGATAAGTTTTGTTGTAAAGTATAGACATGATGCAAAGTCTGCAAAAAATCTTGCTAATATCTTTGTTTCTAATGAATATAAAGATATGATGGATAGTCTTGAAGTAAATTCTTGCAACCATGTTACTCATTCTATTGGATGGGGAATGAGGAAGAATAAAGAAATAGTTGACATGTTGATTGATGTTTATAAACAAGATGATTTTAAGGATTTTTCTAAGAAATATAATAAGAAAAAAAAAACAATTGAAAAATCAGTAAAAAACATATATTCACTAGTCAAAAAACATAAAGATAATTCACTAGCAAAAACATTTGTAAAAATATTGAATAATGATAAACTTGAGAAAATAGTAAAACATGAATTTATTTCTCAGTATGGTGGGAGTATCATAGATTATGTGAGTGATTTCTTTCTAAAAACAAAAGATGAAGAAACTACAAAACAATTCATAGATATAATTGATGATTCTATGTCAAGAAGAAGTGTTCCTTGTGAAATTGGTAAAGCTGTTGTAAACAAGATCAAGGATTCTGGTGTTGAAAAAGGTTTGAAATTAATGAATTATTATAAAAGTGGTGAGTTCAATGAACTTATAAAAGGGATGGATGATGGTGAAGGTGGAAAGATTGTTGACATATGTGAAAAAGTTTTTGATAATAGAAAAATATTAAAAGCATGTGAAGGACTTGTTAAAGATCTAAAGTCTGCTTTGAAAAATATAAAAAGAATATCTGCAACATCTACTTATGAATTTACACAAACATGGGGCACTGCTTTGTTAGGAAATATAGCTGATCTTTATACTATGACAAAAGATGAAAAACTAACATTAGATGTTGTTGATCTTGTCAAAGAAATAGATATACCATATGTTTCTACTAGAATGGTTGTTGCAAGGGGTTTTGGTGGGATTGCTAAGTTAAAAGAGAAAGTGAATGTATTAGGAGATAGGTTTGAATCTCTTAGACAAATATGTTATAAAGATTATTTCAAATTAGTAAGAAAATTTAAATCAGATAACATTACTCTTGGAACACTTGGTTACAGTGTTTCTGATGCTACTGAACATGGCATGTACCATACCATGGTATTGATCAATAAATTTAGTGGATATAAATTTGAAGAGATTGTTAATTGTGTGCATAAACAAGATTTTGGTGATGGAGAAGAAAAAGATATACAAAGAGAAATAAGTGCTCATAAAGAAATGTCTACAATGGCTATAGGCCATTTTTCTAATCATACTAAAGATGCAAAAATGACAGATGATTTGATCAATATCTTGTATAATCAAGTTGAGAATCCTATATATGTTGGAAACATGGTTTCTGTTTTTTATAAATTAGTTGATAAAAAGAATGATGTTGAGATATTGGGTAATTTTATTGATCTTCTTAAAGATTATGAATCTGAAAAAGAAATGCAGATGAAAATCCTGAACATGGTGTATGCTGCTTCTGTTGGTGTTAGGAGATTAAGAAGCGGTGGTTATTTAGAAGAAAAAAATAATATAGACCAAACACAAGCTGCAATCAATATCTGCAATGGTTCTAAATTTATTGACTTGATAAATAAATTTGAATTAAGTAAAAGAGATGCAATAATGGGGCAGATAGGAGAAGTGTTTCAATATGGTGGTGTTGAACAACAAGCTAAAGAATTAATGAAACTTTATGATTCTGATGAGTTTTTTGATCATGCTAATGAATTAGACAAAAAAGGATTAGAAGAACTTGCGAATGGATTGTATTGTTTAAATAGAAATATTGAAGACAAGGATTTGGTTAAAGAAATAACTGATTTTGCATATGATTGTGAAGAAAAAAGATGTGCAAAACTGCTTCATAATATTGGCAGAAGTACTTATTATGAAAATCATGATTGTTTGTTGTTTTTAGAAACATTCAAGCTATTGCCTAATATTGAAGGACATGTTTATGAAAGTTTTTTTGAATATCTTAAAGATTTTAATTTTAATTGGTGTGTTAAAAAGAATGAAAAAGTAAATTCTTTGTTAAGACAAGAAAAAGAATTTTTTGATAAACAAGGTTCTGATGTTATATTTCCAATGGTTTCTATAATGATGAAATTAGGTAAGGAAGAGGATATGAAACAGAAATATTATGATAAGATAAAAGCATTGGATTCTTATGACAGGCTTAATCTTGCTAGGGCTTATAATATTGTGAAGAATTATTGTGACAAAGACAAATATAGAAGAGATGAAAAATCTTTTGAAACTTTTTTTAATTCATTAAAAACAGCTTTAAAAGAAAAGCCAGAGATAATAGGTAAATGGAGCAAAAGAATCATAGATGGTTATTCTGACAAGATCAAGGATGGTGTGCTGCAGGAGGTTTGTGAACATGTCGCTGGATGATTTGATTGGACTGGATTCATTGAACTTTTATGTAGTTGATTTTGATGAAGCAAAACCTAGAATGGTTACAACATTATTACAATATTTTGGATTATTTACAATCAAGCCAGGTGGTTGTCCTAAGACAAATGGAAGAGAAATAATATTACCTTCATGCAGGGCTGATTTTGTTGATGAAAAAAAACCACTGCACCTTAATAGAAATGTTAGTTTGTATATTGGCAGTCTGTGCCATGAACTAAGTCATATAATTGGTGGATGTTTTGTTATTGATTTTGCAAAATATCTTGTTAATAATTTTGAACAAGTTAAGATTGCACAAACAATACATAATATCATAAGAGACAGATGTGATGAAGATTATTTTAAAAGAAAATATGCTAGTAGAAATGATTCTAGATTAATGAAAAATTGTACTGATTACCATGTTCAAAGAAGACAAATGCCAGAAGATAGGGCAAACAAGTTTTTTGAAATATATTCAACAAAAACAATTGCTGGAAAACACAAAGGAGAATTAGATGAGGATTTTAAACAAGAGATAGATGAATTTTTGTCACAAGACATAACAAGTGAAGAAATTAAAAAAACAGGAATAAAAACATTAAAAGATTTATTAGATAAATTAGTTGATATTTCTGTTTTTGAAAGAGAAACACTTGATGCTGGTAAAGAAAGTCTGCAAGCAACTACACAAGTTTATGAAATAATCATGGAAGAATTTAAAGACATGCCTACATCACTTGTTGGTTATACAGTAGGTGGTGAACATGGTGAAGGTGAGATAGAAGTTGGTGATATGGATGATATTGATGCAAAACGTGGAGAAATTGATGCAGAATTTAAAAGAATCAAGGGAAAAATAAAAGCACAAGACAAAGAAGAACAAGAAGATAAAGACAAAAAGCAAAAAGAAACTAATGATGAACCATATTTTGATCATATAACAAAGAGTTATAATAATGCGTCAAAAGTGTATGATGAAATTATAAAGGATACAAATCCTAATTTTTTACAAAAACTTAGGAAATATGATTCAATAACAGAAGAAGTAATTGGTTATTTATTAGAATTACAACCTAATAAAGTGCAGTTAGTTGAAAGAACAACAGAACCTGATGAAATAAATCTAGAAGCTGTTATAGAAGTTATTGCAGACCCTAGCTTAGGACATGATGCAAGGATCTTTGATTCTATGAGAATAAATAAAAGAGATTATGCTGTTGGGATCTTGGTTGATTGTAGTGGTTCTACTTGTGAACAGATAAATGGTGATACTATACTTGATATTGAAAAATATTTAGCAGGAATATTATTCCAAGGTTTGAGTTATATTGGAGACAAAGTAAATATGTATGCTTTTGAAAGTGATTATAGAGAATCAACAGATTCAAGACTTTATTCAATTCCTAATCTAGAAGCATTAGGTTCATTAACACCAACAAATGCTAATAGAGATGGTGCTGTGATCAGAAGAATGACAAAGCATCTGATGAATCAAGAAGCAAAAGATAGGTGGATGGTAATTGTTGCAGACGGCAGGCCAAATGCACATGAATATGATGGTGACATGGCAAGAGAAGATACTGCAAAAGCAATTGAAGAAGCAGAAGGACAAGACATAAGAGTGATCTATCTGAATGTTGATGATGAACGTCCTGATTATTTCCATAGATTGACAAGGCATGCTACTTATGCAAGATGGTTTAATTCTGTTAAACAATTGCCAAGGTTTGCTTATGATCTGGTGACAGAGGTAATGGTGTAGAATATGTTATTGGATAATATTGTTATGGAATGTGAACAAAAGATTAGGAAAAAAAAAATAGATCTTGATTTTGATAAATTTAAATCTGTTTGCAGAGGTTTGAATGATAATGAAGTTAAACAGATGACTAAAATTATTTGTTATACAAAAGATAAATATATTATTGATGATTATGCTGAATTATTAGATATTTATTCTGGAAGAAAGGATGAGATTAGTGTAGATATTAAAAAAGCTGTTGAAAAAACAGCTTATATGACAAAAAATGCTGATCTAGTAAAAGCACTTATTGAATTGTTTGTTTTTTACAAGCATAATAAAGATGTTTCTAAAGAATTAGCAAGAAGAATATGGCTTGTTAATTATTATAATAAAAATAAAAAGATTACAAAAGATATTGTCAAGAGTGTTCTTGGATGGTTTAATGATTACAAAGGTAATGAAGATGTTGCATTAAAAGCAACAGAACACATTGCTAGTGTTTTTTGGGATGATAGTGACATGATAAAACAATACCTGAGATTTATTCATGCTATAAAATATGTAACAGCATATGATGATAGAGACATATTGAATAGAGTAGAATTTATTAAAAAAGGTGTTTCAAAACACACATTTGGTTGCGGTAAAAGAATGATGAATCTATTGACTTATTTATTAGATAATTATGAAGATGAAAAAAAATTAATAGGAGATCTTGGTTTTACAATGGGCTTAGCTGTTGATAAATATAATGTTAGTTATGAACAAGCTGATGATTTTATTGGTATATTAGAAAGATATAAAGATAATTTTAATTTATTTTTTGCAATATGTGATGGACTTGGTTCTGTAATGTCAAACACTGGTGATTATTGTGTGAAGTTGGTTGATAAGTTTAAGAGTTATGAGTTTACAAATCTTGTTGATGAGTTTGATGAAGATGTTGTTTTAAAGATGATTGAAAAGGTTAGTATGCATGCATTGGGATATACTTATATGGATTTTGCAATAGAATTATTTGATATTTATAATTCAGATGAATTCAAGAAATTGATCAATAGTTATGACAAAGATCTAAGAACATTATTAACAGCAAAAATATCAAGCTGTTGGTATAAAAAAGAATATGCTGAAAAACTGATAAGGTTTTATGATTCTGATAAGATAAGGGATTTTATTGATGAGTTTGAAGGAAAAACAAGAATGGCAGCCATGTATACAATAGGGCTGATGCCTATCTGTTATAAACTTGAGAAAAATGAGTTTTTGAGTGATTCTGATAAAAAGGTTTTTGACAAAACAGATGATATAATGGACTTATTCAGATATTTTAAGAATGGTGAAGAAACAATATATGGTCTGCATTCAGTAATGATAGCTTGTTCTAATTGGCTTAGTCATGAATATATGTCTTGTGTCATTGATCTATTGAATAATAATAAAGAAAAAGAATTTGTTTTCAAAGGATTGTGTAATGGTTTGGAAGAGATTATTTCATATCGTAGGGATAGAAGTCGTGAATTTATACCAACATTGGTTGAGGTGTTTAATTCTGATAAGTTCAATGAATTTATAGTTAAGTTTGGTGAAGAACAAGCTGAGAAAATAATCATATCATTCAATAGAACAAGTTATTATACTGATGGAAATGATTTTTGTGAAGAAGGAAGTGAACGTATTGAAAAAATGATAGAGATTTATGAAGATTTAGTAGGTGGTGGATTTGAAGCCAGTGTTTATGAAGAATTAGGTGAATACCTTATTTCAAAAAAATCTAAGAATGTAGAAAGATTAGGCAAGATTATTAAAGATAATAAAGATCTTTTCTATGGACTTGGCTCTGAAGTTGCTGTTCCTTATATGATAATAATGAATGTTATTGATGATGAGCATCATTCTGTTTTAAAAGGATTAAGTAGTTTTGATAAACTGAACCTAGTAAGAGCTTACAAGATATGTAAAGAAAATATAAATAAAGAAGAAAGCGATGATTTTTATAAGAAAAATTATCTTGGAACATTTTATGAAACATTGAAAAAAGCATTAGAAACTAATCCTGAAATTCTACCTAAGTGGAGCAAAAGGATTGTGGATGAATATCCTGAGATGATTAAAAACGGAGTGTTGATGGAGGTTTATGATGTCGTTGGATGAGTTTCTTCAGATGATTGATGAGAAAAATAAACAGATTGAAGATGCAAAGGAAAAGATACTAACTAGTTGTCCTGATTTTGATTTTGATAATTTTGAAACTCTTATAAAAAACTATAGGTATAAAAGTGGTGTCTTGAATATTGTGCTTGACGCAATAGTAAGTGTTTCTGAATTGTATACAGATAAAAAAACAAGCCAAATGCTGATCAATAAATATAATTCTGAACAATTAAAAAGAATTGTGAAGCAGGAGAAATACAGATTTGATTTTCCTTATATTGTTGTTAAGAGTGTTGGAAATGCTGTAAAATTTACAGCTAAGGAAGATATTGCACAAATGGTTATAGATGTTTTTGAATCAGAAGAATTTGATGAGTTTGCAATCAAACATAATAAGAAATGGGAAAATTTTGCAGAGATAATGTTTAAACAGATAGGAGAATGCACATACAGAACACAAAACAATGATAAAATAAAAACATTGATGAAGATCTATAATTCAAACAAGTTTAAGAAATTGATTTGGTTTTTTGATTCTCTTAATCAAGAGGTAGAAGGGTTTAACATAATCGAAGGTGTTGGCAGAACATTCTCAGGAACACAAAACAAGACATTGACATTTGAATTGATAGATTTTTTAAAAATAAATTGTTCTCTTTTTAATGAAAAATATCTTGCAGAAACTGCAAAAAGTATTGGTAATACTGCATTAGGAATTAACAATTCAAAAATAACAAGAAATCTTATGAAATTAGTCAGATCTTATTGGCCAAAAAAAGGCACTGGATTCAGAGAAACACTTGAAACAGGATCAATGATTGTAAAAGAAGTAGAAAATATTTCTCTTGAATACAATGATAAGTCTTTGACACAAAAATTAATAGAAATCTATGATTCTGATAATTTTAGAGAATTAATAGCTAAACAAAATTTTTTAGGAGGAAAGGAAATTATTTCAGAGATTATTGAAAGAACACAAAAGATATTAAACTTTTGTCAAAGCAAAGATAAAGTAGATGATTTTTTTGATTTACTGCATGAATATTCAAAAAGGGGAAGAATTATTACTGATTTAGTAACTGCTATTGATCGTATCAATAGAAGGTCTGTATTTAGTGAACCCATCTATGACAGGGTTATAAGATTATTTTATCACTATTCTAAGGATCCTAATAAAGGATTAAGCATTGCAAAAGTTCTTAATGATTTTGCTATTACAAATAATATGATGTTTTGTGGAAGTGAAACAATTGATCTATTAGAGCACTATAAAGATAATCAAGGATTGACATTTATCATTAACAAAGAAATATCTAAGATCAAGAATCCAATAGAAACTGATAATCTAAAAAGATTGATTAAAAGGTATAAATCAAAAAGATTTGAAGATCTGATTGGATCTTATTATACAAAAAAACATAATAAACATTGGATGTTTTTGGTATCATCAACAATAAGAAAGATCTGTTGTTATAATCCTCATACAGATGTTGCTGATAAAATAATGGATGTTTTTGAACAGACAAGACACAGCAAGTTCAGGTATAACTTTTATGTCCCTGTTTTGAACCATGTTTTTAAAGATCTAAAAAATCCTGTAAAAATCAAGAATGTGTGTGATGTTTTTATAAAACAAAAACATTATCTTGCTAAACAAAACATGGATGTTGGACCTTACTTAGCAATTGTCATGTCAGGTGTTGATGAGAAGTATCATTCAATTGTCAAAGATTTGGATGAGTATGATAAATTAAATCTTACAAGAGCTTACAAGATTGTTCAGAATTATGATGATAAAGAACCTGGTACTCTTAATACTTTTTACAAAACATTCCAGGCAGCATTAGAAACAAGACCAGAATCTGTTGGTAAATGGTTGTTAAGGATTGTAAAAGGTTATAAGAAAAAGATTGATGATGGGGTTTTGCAAGAGGTTTATGATGCCATTGGAAAGACAGATTAAAGAGATTGAACAAAGCATTAGAACACATTTGCCTAGTTTTGATTTTAATAGGTTTAATCAAGTAATTGATTATTATGAAGATAAGAATGATATTGCTGATAGAATAGATGCAGTGGTTCGTACAACAAAAGATGATGAAATTACTAAAGAATTCATGGATATATTAGAGAAGTATAAAGATAATAATGCAAACAAGATCACCCTAGATGTATTATGCTATTTTCTTAACACAAAAGATAATTCATTAAACAATCAGTTGCTTGAATTGTTAAAAGAATTTGATGATGGAAACAAAGTACAGATCATAGCTGATGCTGCTTATGATTTTTCAAAAGGTACAAGAAATAAAGAACTTTTCAATGAATATTTTAATCTTGTTAGGAAACATGGAAAAGATATAAAGATGTTAAACTTAATAGCACAAGGGATAGCAGACATTGCAAGAGATAAAAAAGATAATAAAGCCATCAAAAAAATACTAGAGATATATAATTCTAAAGCTCTTAATGATGTTTGTGATTATTATGAAAATAAGATTTATGATGATTATGACAAGGATTATTATTATAGATATATAGCTAAATTTATAGGAGAAATATTTTATCATACAAGGTCTTCTGAGATGATTGATGATGTGTTTGATATTTTAAAAATCTACAAGGATATGCACCCTGTTGTTGGGGTTGTCATGGCAGAAACAATTAAAGATGCTGTTCAGAAAAAAAGGACAAGAAAAACAATAAAAAAGATCATAGATATGTATAAGTCTGATAGGATTATTGACTTTTTTCAAAATCAAAACACAGATGAAAAAATAAATCCTTTAGGGTATATAACAGGAGCATTGGGAGAAATATATGAGATTACAAAAGATGAATCTCTTGTTATTGGTTTTATGGAGTTCTTAGAAAAGATAGAAAACAAGCTATTAATAGGCCCAATATGTAGAGGTATTACATTAGCAGGTAAAAAAACCAATAACAAAAATATAATCAAAGAGATGTTTAGTTTATATAAATGTCTTAAAGAAGAGCCTAAATGTATGAGCATTAGTCTTGGACTTGAAAATGTGTTTGGTTCTTTTAAGGATGGTGATAAGGATGCTGCAAACATCATAAAAAAATGTATAAAAATAATAAATAAATATAAAGAAAAACCACAAATACTGAATGTGATTTCTGATCAAATAGCAGGAAGTCTTAGTTTATATAAAAGCAGATTATTAAATTTTATTGATCTTTATAGTGATGATAAAAGAATTCTTAGTTGGGAAAAATGTTTTGATATGCAAACACTAAGTGAAATCAATGATGTAATTATTGAAAGAGGAAATGATGAAAATAATGTTCTTCTTAAAGAATTATATGGTTTGGTCGAGTTTTATAAAGATCAAAAAACAATATTAAATGAAATGATTAATCAATTTAAAAAAAGGATAATTGACCAGCTTCAAAAAAAATCCAGTGAAAAAGACAAATCAATCGAAAGATTAATCAAGATATACAAATCAAAACAATTAAGAAATCTAATAAATAGATATCAAGAAGTAGAAGGATTTAATAAATACAATTATGAATTAGAACTCTTAGTGCAAAGTTTTGGAGACCTGACTTCAATAATTTCAGATGAGGATTCTTTTGAAAAGATTTTTGATTTATTTAAGAGTAATCATAAAAATATCACAACAATAAAAAAAATCAATAACAGTATAGAGTCTTTCAATAGAAAATATAAAGATGAAAAATTTACAAAGGGCTTAATAGAATTATTTTATGATTATAAAGAAGATTTAAATACATTAAAAAATATAAACAATATCATTTATAATTTAACTCTTCATTATAAAGACGATAAACTAATTAAAAAAATAATAAAAGCATTAGAAAAAGGTGATATGAATAATAAAACAATAGAGTGTTTTTCAAATTCAATAAAGCAGATTTCTAGAATAGAGAGTGATGATGATGACGATGAGAAAAGGAAAGAGAATAAGGATAAAGGTATAGAAGAAATTACTAAAAAAATGTATAAAATATACTTTTCTAAAGAATTTTTAGACCTTGTTGATAATTATGATCTTGCTGATATAAAAGTTATGATGAGTTTAATTGACGATCAAAATTCGAATGATTGGTTGGCAAACCAGGAAGAACCAATAGAGAAGGGATTTATGACAGAAAAAAGAATAAAAAGCTTGTTAATTAATTATAATTCTGAGTTTTTTAGAGATTTTATAAAAACTTTTGATGAAAAAATCAAAGAATTAATGATTACTATCACTTATAAAAATAAAATTAGTGGAAGAATAAAATCTACTATCAACAGTTTATTAGAGATATATAAATCTGATAGATTTAGAAAGATTATTAAGGATTTTGATTATGAAGTTGTGAGATGCGTTGCTTATCACTTAGATTCAGCCATCACCAGGAGAAAATCACTCATCAACAAATTGTTTAATGTCTCTGAATTAGACATATTTAGAAAATTATTAGGAAAAAGGCAAACTAAAGATATAAAAGGAAATATTGCATCATGTGTTTATGCAACTCTTTATGCATCAAACAGAGAAAAAGATGCTTTAGAAATCATAAACTTATTAAATAAGTTTGAAAAAAAAGATGAAATTAAAAATATGAGTGATGGAATCTACCAAATGAATGTATTTTTAGAGGATAAATCCCTTACAAGAAATATTATTAATCTTGCAGATAATTTTGATAATTCTTATGCAGCACATATATTTTCAAGAGTTGGAAATATTGTTGGAAGAAGTAGTGATAAAGATATGGGTAAAAGATTATTTAGCTTATTAGATGAAAAGAAAAACACACAAGATATATGCAAAACAATTTGTTCAGAACTAAATAGTATTTTTGTAGAGTTTGAGAATTATGATGTTTCAGATATCTGTTCAACATTGGTTGAGATTTATAGAATTATAAGTCCAAAAAATTCAATGCCTAATGTTTATCAAGAGTTTTCAAGCTTTGTCATTGAAAACATTAATGATAAAGATAAGATAGATAAATTAGCATGTTTGGTTGGATCTGAAAGAGAATTTCTAAAAAAACAAGATGGTAGCATACTTTATCCTTTGTGCTTAGTAATGTCTGAGATCAATAAGAAATACTTTACGACTATAAAAAATCTTGGTGAGTATGATAAATTAAATCTTACAAGAGCTTACAAGATTGTTCAGAATTATGATGATAAAGAACCTGGTACTCTTAATACTTTTTACAAAACATTCCAGGCAGCATTAGAAACAAGACCAGAATCTGTTGGTAAATGGTTGTTAAGGATTGTAAAAGGTTATAAGAAAAAGATTGATGATGGGGTTTTAGAGACAATCTATAACATACAAGAAGCAAAAGAGCAAAGTAAATAATCAAAACAAAAACCTAAAAATATTACGGATATTAAGTGGATTCTAGATCAGGTAATTGTTTTTTTGTCAAATTTCTTGCGTTATTTGTGCAGTAAAATACTTTTCCAAATTCTATTTTAGCTACTTTATATATCTCTAATTCTTTTTGCACATTGTCTACAGAAAGTCCATGTAGTCTTATGTTTTTATGTAAAGACTCTAGTTGATCTATTTTATGTTGTATTAATCCTTCTATTTTGTTTATTGTGGTTTTTTCCATTTTAGGACACCTCACAAATAGAGTATCTTATGGTGGTAAGAAAAATATATAAACTATTGTTGTAGAATCTTCTACAACAATGAGTGAATACGAACTAAGGGTGATTTTAGAGAGATTTGGCTTAAGCACAAATGAATCAAAAGTCTATTTAACACTATTAGAACTAGGAAATGCAATGGCTGGTAAAATAGCAAAACAAGCAATGATAGATAGAACATCATGTTATGATGCATTAAAAAGATTATTGCAAAAAGGTCTTGTTGTTTATGTTATTGAAGCAAATAGAAAAATGTTTAAATCAGTGAATCCTAAAAGATTGCTTAGTATTTTAAAAGATAAACAAGAAGAAATTATGGAAATCATGCCTCAGCTTTCTTTAAAATATGAAAAAGAAAAAGAAGATTGTAATGTTACATTATATAGAGGGTCAAAAGGTGTAAAATCTGTTTTTGAAGATATTCTTAAAAATGCAAAAGGAAAACAAAATGATGTTATTGATTCAAGCGGAGCTTTTGTAAAAAGAATGCCTTATTTTTCAGAACATTTTATAAGAGGAGTTGAAAAAAATCAAATCAAAATAAGACACATCGTCAGAAAGGATGTAGATATTCATCCAAGTAAGACGACAAAAGTAAAATTTTTCTCTGAAAAAACAAAAGAAACAACTGTTACAACAAATATTTATGGTGATAAGATTGCAATAATCATATGGGCGACTATTCCTGAAGCAATAATCATTGAAAATAAAGGTGCTGCTGAAGCTTATAAAGATTATTTTGAGATTTTGTGGAATTCTGTTGATAAAGGAAGATGAAAAACCTAAAAACTTATATATTCCTATTCTATTTTACTTAATTATCATTAAATGAGGTGAATAGATATGATGATTAAGCTTGATAAAAAACCAAAAGGAGTAACAATTATAGAGGGATTTCCAGGATTTGGATTGGTAGGAACAATTGCAACAGAATTCTTGATAGATCACCTAAAAACAGAATTCATAGGTAATATATGGTTAGAAGATTTGCCACCGATTGCGACAATACATCAGAGCAAGATAATCGAACCATTAGGTATTCATTATAATAAGAAATATAATATTGTATTGATACATGGGATTACAGCTGCAAAAAGAATGGAATGGAAGATTGCTGAGGCAATTTCAAAAATTGCCAAGATGTTGAATGCAAAGATGGTGATTAGTTTAGAAGGAATTGGTGCTCCTGGTATGAAAACAAGTAATCTTTATTATTATTCAACAGATCCAAAGCTTAAGAAAGCTATGAATAAAAATGGTTTAAAACTGTTAAAAGAAGGGATTATCGTCGGTGTGACAGGTGCTTTATTATTAAAAAGAACCAAATTACCAATGTCATGTATATTTGCAGAAACTGCTTCAAATCTGCCTGATTCTCGTGCTGCTGCTAAAGTGATTACAGCTTTGGATAAGATATTTGGGTTTAAGATTGATACAAAACCTTTGATGAAGCAAGCAAAACAGTTTGAAGAAAAATTAAAGACTTTGTTAAAAGGTGCACAAGCTGCTCAGAAACAAGTTGATAAGAAACAGTTAGATTATTTTGGTTGATTTATCGACGAGGAATTAGGTTTTTGTGTTTGATTTTTTTTCTTTGTTTTTTTAATTTATTTTTTTATTGTTTTGTTTTAGTTTCTTTTAATGTTTGTAATAATTTTTCTTGAAAATAGATTCTGTTTTTCTTATACTTGGAATGCAGAAAAAACATGTCAGAATTGCATTTTTTGTGTCTATTTATTTGGTTTATTTAAAAATCACTTTGTCGACGATAAAAGAGGCTTCTAGTATAGGGAAAAGTATACTGATTTTATAGTGCCTAACTCCAAGTCTCACTTTTTGTTGTTTTGTGTCACTTTTGTTTGTTGTTCATACTGGTTTATGCTTACTTTTGTATGAATTTTGATATTTGTATGTAATTTGTATATCCACTGTATATGGTTCTATGTAATGAAGCTCATCTACTATACAAATCACTCACTTTTGATTAACTTGTATAGTGTGAATATTTATTTTCATATTGGGCTTTGATAGAGTCAGGATAAGGCTTTTTTTTGATATTTTATGTATAAAAGGAGTTAATTTTAGACTTGTTTTTAGATCTAAAACCTAGGGTTTTTATGCTTGTTCTGAGGTTTATTTGAAAACCAAATATGAGAAGTACAAGGCTTAATCTCGAAGAATTCTTAAGAATTAGCTTATTTCCACCTAGATTTTTCATATAGGAAAGTGAGACTTTATGTATGGCTATTTTTGATGATTTTTTTGCTATTTTTTGCATGTTTTTTTGCTTATTTTTTGTTTATTTTTGATCCAGGTGTTGTGTGTGTTTGAATATGTTTTTAATGCATTTTATATTGGTTTTTGCTGTTACTATATATTAAACTCACTTTGTATCCTTAAGATCCTTTTTTTCAATATTGTAAATTATATAGTCTAATGATTATTTTGGAATTATTATGTTGTGATGATTATTTTGAAGTATAGAATATAAGTTTTTAGCTTTGCTAAATTGTTTTATGTTTTGATAAAAAGTTTTGATTATTCCTTTTTTTCTTAGTGATTAAAAGTTATAGTTTTTGATTAATAATTCCAATCGTGCATTTTCTTGATTTTGATTATAAATTGTAGTTATTAACTACTAATTTTAATCTTGTTGATTCTTGTTTTGATTGAATATTGCCATTATTATTTGTAAGTTTTAATCAATTTTTTGTTAATTTTTTAGTGTTTTTTGATTGTTTTTTGAGACATTTTTGTCAGTTTCTGATTGATTTTTTGGATGTTTTTTTCCTGATTTTCAGGTTGTTTTTTAATCATTTTCTAGGTTAAATGGTTGGTGTTTTTTAAGGTCTTCGCGAGCCATTTTATTAGATATTTCCATATAAATAAGGGTTGTCTGCAAAGACTTATGACCAAGCTGTTTGTTGATTGTCACAATGTTGACACCAGAATCAAGTGCATGAACAGCAAAAGTATGACGCAAAGTATGAGGGCTAATTCTTGAGATTTCTTGAAGTCCAGCAAGGACTGCATATTTTTTGATCATTTTTTGGATGCCACGAGGTGTGAATTTTTTGTTCCAATTGCTAGAAAATAAAGGACCTTTTTTTCTGGTTCCAATGTAAGCTTTGAGTGCCAAAATCAAGTCATCATCAACAATATTTACAATTCTATCTTTTCCACCTTTGCCTTGTACTACTTTGATAGTGTTGTTCTCAAAGTTCAAATGCTTGATTTCAAGGGATACAAGCTCTGAGATCCTCAATCCTGTATTGTAGAGAAATAGGATTAAGATCTTGTCTCTGTAGTTTTTTATGACTGAAATAAGGTTTTTCATCTCTTGCTTTGTAAGGTATTTGGGTAGTTTGTGCCTGTATTTTTTGTAGTGCTTTTTTGGTTGTTTTTGTATAGAATTTTGAGTGCCTTTAGTTGGTAGGCTAGGGTGGGTGGTGGGGGATTTTGGATGGTGGGCAGAGGCCTTCTGATGACTGGATTCTTGAGTTTTAGAGGGTTTGGTGGGTTTTGGAGGATTTGGATTTTGATGTTGTTTTTGTATAGGTTTTTGTTGATTTAGAAGTGTTGTTTTAGGGTGGGAGGGTGGGTTGTTAGAAGTAGATTTTGGTTGGATTTTGTGTGTGTTTTTGGTATCAAGATTTGGTTGGTGGTCTGATTGTGGATGATGGGATTCTTGATTATGTTGTTGCTTGATTTTCTTGATTTTCTTGATTTTAGGATGATCTTTTTTCATTGATTTTGGCACCTTTGCTTTGCTTAAAATTTTTAGGCATTATATCCTGTGAAATACATGAAAAAGTTCGTTTTTTCATGAGTTGATTAAATTCTTTAGTCAGTATTTAAAGGAAAGTTCTCATAATGTTAAAAATACGAACTTATATTTAAATTTTTTTATTTTCATATTTGATTGTGTTTTGGCTTGTTTTTTAGGAAATAGAAGGGCTAAAATTAGGCTGTTTTTTGGCATTTTTTTGATTTATTCTGGCTTGGGAAATGATGTTGAAAATTTTGTAATTTTGATATGTAAATGGGATTTTCATACTGATTTGAGATAAAAGATGATGTGGTTTTTGGTAATGTTTTTTAATGCTTTTTTTGATGTTTTTTTGAATATCTCGTCGAGAAACCAGGATTTATTTTCATACATGATCTGGTGTGATTTTTGTGTGTTTGTAATTATTTTCATACACCCCAAGTAATTTTCAATGTATTTTTTGATTTGGATTTTCCCTAAAAATTTCTAGAATTATTTTCATACTTAACCTAATTTTGGATAAAACTTTTAATCAATACTTAGAAGTTTGAGATCTGTTTTTGTTGGATCTTTACAAGGTTTTGTTTTGTTTGAAGTTCTTTGAATTTTTCTTCTAAAGCTATCAATGGATTTCCATTTTTGTAAGTCTTTACTACTGGAATTCCTTTCTCAATAAGATTTGTTATGTAGCTTCTAACCAATGGTTCTGAAAGACCTATTTTCTCTGAGATCTCAAAGTATGAAATAGGTGAATTTGAGGTGTAGAGAGCCATAAAAGCCATTTTTTCATTAACTGACAATGGCTGAATTTCAATTTTTTCTTGCTCTATCTGTTTGAAAGATTCTTTATCATCTAAAAAAACCTCAACATTATCTAATCTTAATTTTAGTTTTTCTATTTTCTGATCCATTTCACGGATATATTCATAGTTAGCCTGGATTTCATTAGTATTTTCATTAATAGAGTCCAAATGACCATTTAATTCTTGTTTTAACCTGGAAATAAGCCTTTTAATTGCTTGTTTAAAACCATATTTTTCATTATTTAGTTTTTCTTGTTTCTCAGACATCTGCAAAATTAGGTAAGAAGGATGTTTATAAACTTATTTATTTTCATATATGGTTTAGTTAATTTTATACATGATTTAGTTAACTTTATACATGATTTTATACATGAGAAAGTTGTTTTGCAATGTATTTTTTTTCTTTTCCTTGAATTATAACGTCGATAAAATCTTGTTTTTCAGCTTCTCTAAGCACTCTGTAGAATGTACTTTTTGAACACAAACCTTGTTCATCGACGATAATTTGCTTAAGTTGAGTACCAGATATGGATTCATACTTGGTGATGAGATTTAAAATCAGCTTTTTCACATACTCTTTTGAGTTTCTGGTGATAGATGTGTAGAGTTTGTCTTTAACTGTCTTTTTAGGAGCTGATTTTGGCTGATTCTCGAGAATTTGAAGCCTAGAGCTCACCTCATGCAATTTGTTGATCACAGGTTTTGTGTGTGGTTTTTGGTTTAGTAAAGCTAATTCTATCTCTTGCAAACGCATTAAAATTGGACTATGATCATGGTCCATCATACTCATTTTATCGTGTAAATTTCTCACTTTTTGAAGCAAAAGATTATGTTTATTTTGTTGATTATTTGGTTGGTTCTGTATGTTCTGGATCTGGTTGTGCAGGTATGGTAAATAGGATAAATGCTGTTCTATCTGTCTTAATCTTTGCTCTGTTTCAAGAAACCTTTTGTCATGTTCGTCATGTTTTTTGTGGAAAAAAGATAACCACTCGACGACGTTTTGAACATCCTGCCTAACATGATTGAAAGATGTCGTCAGAAAACTATTAATTTTTGTTAAACTTTTTTCTTGATTTTCCTTTTTATTTTTTTTGAAAAATAGCATATTATTTGTTATAAAGTGGTGCTTATTAATAAATCTTTGGGTGATTTTAGGATAGTCCCAGGATGATTGTGGGACTATTGTGGGAATGAGAAATGTAGGAAGAGTGGCTAATTCTCGAGAATACAAGAGAATCATAGTCTCAGGTGGGACTATGGTGGGACTATAATGGGACTATGATGGGACTGACTATGTTGAAGGTGAGGGAAATACTGTGTCTTAGGATAAGGTTCATGATGATGAGATTTTTTTGATATTTTTGATGATTAAAAAAATAAATTTTTTGAAAAATAAAAAAAATTGTGGAATGATATATTTTGTGTGTTCTTGAGAATATGATAAAAATGTCTCATTTTTAGAGTATTTTTAGGTGTTTTTTAGATCCATATAGGATAAAACAAAGTCCAAAGTGAGTGTAAAATAAGGTATAAATAAGCAGATTTTTAACAGGATTATGAAAATAGTGCAAATAGGGTGAAAATACTAGAAAATCATAATATGAAAGTGAGATATGAAATATGCTATATTATGCTGTTTTTAGTGGTAAAAGCTTAAACAAGCCTATACAGGACTATATAGGTTAATTGTAAGTAGTAAAGTGAGGATTGTATATAGGGATTATATAGGGATTACATATGGTTTGTATAGGGATTACATAGGGATTACATATGGTTTGTATAGGGATTATATAGGAATATTACTTGATTTAAGGCTTTATATTGATTTTACTATATGATTTTGTGGAAAAGTGAGGGTCTGCTAATGATATAGTGCTAAAATAAGCTGATCTTTGATATAATACATGATCTGATGTAGGGATATATATATTTATATAGGGAATTACTAGTAAAGTGAGAGTTAAGCATATTTTTGTATATTTTGGTGTGTTTGAAAATTGTCTAATATAAAAAAAAGATAGGTTAATATATGGAATGAAGATTAGATATGTAAAAATGAGTGTTATAAGGTCTAAAAAGCAATTATCAATTGTTTTAAGTCGATTAAAAACATTTGAAAATAGTAAAGTGAGTCTTGAACAGTATTCTACTGATTCTGAGGTAGGTGCTTCTCTCTTGTGGAACGCCACTTTATTAGATTTTATCGACGATAAAACAGTTTTAGACTTGGGTTGTGGTACTGGCATACTGGGATTGGGTGCTTTGTTTCTCGACGCTGATAAAGTTTTCCTCGTCGATAAAGATAAGGATGCTTTGGATGTATTAAAGGAAAATATCAAGTTTATCGACGATAAATATTTTAAAATTAATAAACAAAAGTATAAGATTATATGTAAAGATATTCAGGTATTGGATGTTGTGGATTTGGATAAGATGAAAATTGATCTTGTTATTATGAATCCTCCTTTTGGTGTTAAGAATAAACATGCTGATAAAAAGTTTTTAAAAGTTGGTTTCTCGACGAGAAAACCAGTTTATTCTATACATAAAGTTGAATCTCGTAAGTTCTTGGAAAAGTTTTCTGCTGATAATGGATATAAGTTAACACATTTTTGGGAAATGGATTTTCCTTTGAAAAAAAGTTATTCATTCCATAGGAAACCTGTTAAGAAGATTAAGGTTTGTGTCTGTAGGTTTGTTTTTTCTGGTTGATTGTTTTTAATTCTTTATTTAATTATTTGTTTGATATTTCATTTGTTTGGTTGTAACTATTTAGTAGTAATTTATAGAAAGGTTTATATATTAGTTTGTGGTTTCCATTATATATGGTTATGGATAGCAATTATCACAATAGAACTCTTATAAGAATTGATGAATATCTAGATGGTGCTCTCAAGAGACTAGAAGAATATAATAAGGAATCACACAAAGAAGAAGAAAAAGAAGTTTCTGAAGAATAAATTTACTAATTTTATAGTCGAGGGATGGGTAAAAAACACAGGTGAAGTATTAGTATGAAACTTAATGTCAATAAGTTAAAAAAAGAACAGCTCAAACTTGCAAAAAAGATTATTCTTAAAGATAGTTTTGATGAGATTAAGTTAATTGGTGGTTGTGATCAAGCTTTTTATGAAAATAAGATTATTTCTATGGTTATTGTTTTTGATAATAATGGCAAACTAATTGAAAAAAAATATGCTATTAAAGATGTGACAATACCTTATGTTCCTGGGTTTTTAGCTTATAGAGAAATGCCTGCTATACTTGAAGCCTTTAACAAACTAGAAAATAAACCAGATATTCTTTTATGTGATTGTAATGGAATTCTTCATCCTCGTAAAATTGGAATGGCTAGTCATCTTGGATTAATACTAGAAGTGCCTACAATAGGTGTTGCTAAAAACAAATTACTTGGTGTTATTGATGAAGATAAAAAAATAATTTATAATGACCATGTATTGGGGTTTGAAATAGGTACTAAAGAACATGCAAAACCCATATATGTAAGTCCTGGGCACATGATTTCTATGAAAAGTTCTGAGAAGATTGTTAAAGAATGGTTAAAAGGACATAAAACACCTGAACCCTTACATGTTGCTCATAAATTTGCTAACAGAATTAAGAAGAATTTAAAGGAAAAGAATAAGGAAAAAACTGTGGAAAATAATATTGGTGTTGTTGAAGGTCCTGTTAATGATATTGATGTTAATCAGGAAATAAAAGAATAACATTTATAAACAATCTGTGAAAACATACTTCTTAGGTGATTATATATGGAAATAAACTCACTGACGTTCGTAATTTCCATTTTTCACGGAGGTTCAAAATGGAAATAAATGTTATTGAAAGGTCAAAAAATAGAATTATATTTGAATTAAAAGGTGAAGATGATAGTTTTTGTAATGCTCTAAAAGATGAATTATATAATGATTCTAATGTTAAAATTGCATCTTATAGAATAGACCACCCTTTGATTAATATTCCTAGATTTATTATAGAAGTTAAAACAGGAGATGCAAAAAAAACCTTGGTTGATGCTGCTAAAAGACTTAAAAAAATGTCTGTTACATTTCATAATGAGTTTAAAAAAGTAGCCAAGTAAAAATGTTTTCTTTAATACAAGGTAAAAGATTAATAAAATTAGCTCGTAATAGTATTGAAAGTCATCTTTTTCATAAAGAATTTAAGATTTCTACTACTGTTGTTGAAGAATTTGGTGATAGATTAGGTTGTTTTGTTACTCTTACTATTGATGGTGAATTGAGAGGGTGTATTGGTTTTCCAGAACCTGTTTATCAATTGTTTCATGCTATTAAAGATGCTGCTGTTAGTGCTGGATTTTCTGATCCAAGGTTCTTGCCTTTGAGTAAAGAAGACTATGCAAAAGTTATGGTGGAGGTTTCTGTGTTAACAAAGCCTGAGTTGATTAAGGTTGAAAAGTCTTCTGATTATTTTGGACATATAAAGATTGGAAGAGATGGCCTGATTATTAGATCTGCTATGGGTGTTTCTGGATTATTATTGCCTCAAGTCTTTACTGAGTATAATTGCAATCCTGAGCAAGCTTTGCGCATGGTTTGTCAAAAAGCTGGGTTGAATATTGATGCTTGGAAAGATATTTCTAATAAGATTTATAGGTTTAGTGGTCAGATATTCAAAGAGACCCCTTCAGGCGTAGTGGAAGAAAAATTAGGTTAGTTTTTTTGTGATTTTAGTGGTGTGTTTTTTAATATTTTAGTATACATATTTGTATACTGATTATCGACGATAAACATAGTGTCAGAATATAGGGTTTTTATGGTGCCTAACTTAGATTGGAAATATTTTGTTAAAATACATTCAAACACAAAACTTTAAAAACAAATCATGTTTTCCAATATATAGCTTATAAGTCAGTTATTGATTTCTAAGTACAGATAGATAAATAAAGAAAAAAACAAAGAAATAAATAGAAAAATGGTTAAATTCGAAGATTTTAAATTAAGTGAAGATTTGTATAAATCAATAAAGAGATTAGGATTTGAGATTCCTACTGAGATTCAGAAAAGAGCAATAGATCCAATATTAAAAGGCAAAGATGTATTGGGAGAATCTGAGACTGGTTCTGGGAAAACACTTGCATTTGGTTGTGGTATTGTTGAAAAAGTAGATAGAAAAAAAGGATTACAAGCTTTGATAATAACACCTACAAGAGAGTTAGCAGAGCAAGTTAAAGAAGAACTTCGTAGATATGCAAGATATAAACAACTTAAAATTATATCAATTTATGGAGGTGTAGCAATTGGTCCACAAATTGAAGGGCTAGGAATAGCAGAAGTAGTTGTTGCAACACCTGGAAGATTAAAAGACCATCTACAGAGAGGAACTATTAATTTTTCACATATTAAAATATTGGTACTTGATGAAGCAGATAGAATGTTGGATATGGGTTTTATTGATGATATTGAAGATATTATAAGAGTCTGTCCAAGAAAAAGGCAAACATTATTCTTTTCTGCAACTATTTTACCGCGTGTTGAAGAACTAGCAAAAAAATATATGCATAAACCAATAAAAATATTAACAAGAAGGCAAGTGGACCCATCAAAACTTAAACAAGTTTATTATGATATCCCGAGAAATCTGAAATTATCTGTATTGTTACATTTAATAAAAAATGAAACTTCTAAACTTATCATGATATTTTGTAATACAAGAAGAAATACTGATTTTGTTGTAAAAAATCTAAAAGTTAATAAAATAAAAGCAGTAGCTTTACATGGAGGTTTTACACAAAATAAAAGATCAAAAACTATGGGTATGTTTAACAAAGGTGAAAGATGTATACTTGTTTGTACAGATGTTGCTGCACGTGGTCTACATATTGATGATGTTACACATGTTTATAATTATGATATTCCTAGAGATCCAACTGATTATGTTCATAGGATTGGCAGAACTGCAAGAGCTGGTGAAAAAGGAAAAGTAATTAACATATTATGTGATACTGATTATGAAAACTTTTCTAAACTACTTCAAAGGTATTCATTTAATATAAAGAAAATTAAAAAACCTCATGTAGAGAGAGCTTTAGTGAGAAAAGATGATGAAGGTAGAGGAAGATTTGGTAACAGATATTCTCATAGAAAGTTTGGTGGAAGAGGTTCTAATAGAAGATCTGGTGGAAGGAGTTCTAATAGAAGATATGATGGTGAGAGTTCTAATAAAAGGTATGGTGACAGAAGTTCTAAAAAAAGGTTTGGTAGTAGAAGATCTAATAGCAGGTCTGGTGGAAGGAGTTCTAAAAAAAAACCAAATGATAGAAGAAGATATAATTCTTAATAAATCATAAAATATATATAAAAAAATCCAAACACTTATACAATAAAAATCATAGATGTCAAGAATCAGAGATTCATCATAAATCGAAGATTTATGACTGTGATCAAAAACTTTGTTTTTGACATTTGATCATGCTCAGAAATACTTCGTATTTCTGACATTTTTAAGCATAAATGTATCACAGACTGATGATCTGCGATACATTTATATAAGTTGTTAACATTATTATAATAAAAAGAGAACTTAAATGTTTTCTGGAGAAAATTATAAATGGCTATTAACTATAATATTGTAAAATACTGCAGAACATGCAAAAAAAGATATCTTGTTAATAAAGGTGAAGCAAAAAAGGTTTATTGTGCTGAATGTTTTAAGAAACTTTGTAAAAATAGGGAAAAAGAATAATTAATAAAGGATTGTCAAATACTTTCTATTTATTATGACTAAAATACTATTAATTCATCTACCATTTTGTACACCTGCAAGTCCTAGTTATTCTATTACTTATTTGTATTCATTTCTTAAGAAAAATTGTTCTGTTTCTGTTCTTGATTTGAATCTTTTGTTTCATAAGAAGAAATTTGGTGATTTTGGAAAGTTTATTAGAAGCTTTGATGGTTCTGATTTGGATAAATATAGTGAAGTTGGTGGTGAATATAGTAAAATTTCGTCTAAAGTGTATGCTGAGAATAATAAAAAAGTTGTTAATGGTTTACAACCAGAATATTTTGATGAATTTGTTAAGATGATTCGTGATTATGAGGCTGATATTGTTTGTTTTAGTATTGTTTATTCAAGTCAGGCGTTTTATGCTTATTCTATATTAAAGGAATTGAAAGATGTTGTCACTGTTATTGGTGGACCTTGTGTTTGTGAGAAATTAGTTTCTGTTGCTGATGAATGTTTTGGTAATTATGAGAAGTTTATTGATTATTTAGGTGTTGATTTTGGTTGTGATGTTGGTAGTGATTTAGGTAATGGAATTGTGCTTGATTATTCTGTATGGGATCTTGATTCATACTTTGTTCCTCACTTTGTAATGCCTGTTAAAACTTCTAATACTTGTTGCTATAAACAGTGTGTGTTTTGTTCTCATTTTTCTAGTACAAAGTATTGTGAATATGATTTGGGTTTAGTTAGGCAAAGTATTTTATCCTCACCTACTAAATATGTGTTTTTAATAGATGATACTATTCCTGTTTCACGTTTGTTGAAGATTGGTGAAGTTTTTGGTCCATTGGGTATAAAATGGTGTTGTCAGTTGAGGCCTGTTGCTGGATTTAGTTATGATGTTTTGAAGAAGCTTAGAGAATGTGGACTTGTTATGGTTATATGGGGAGTTGAGTCTGGAAGTGATAGGGTTTTGAAGTTAATGCGTAAAGGTACTAATGTTGATGATGTTTCAAATGTTCTTAAGAATTCTCATGATTCAGGCATTAAGAACGTTGTTTACATTATGTTTGGTTTTCCTGGTGAAAGTGAGAAAGAGTTTATGGAGACTTTATCTTTTTTAGAGAAAAATTCTGAAAATATTGATTTAGTTTCAACTTCAGTATTTGGTTTACAAAAAGGAACTCAGATTTATCAAAATTATTCTGATTTTGGTATAAGTAAAGTAGTTGAAGAGAAGAGAACTATTCTTCCACCGAAGATAAGTTATGAAGTTAGTAATGGGTTATCACATTCTGATGTTCTGAATATGAAAAAGAAGTATAAATCTGTTGTTGAAAAAATAAACAAGTATCCTAAGGAGATGAATTTCTTTAGGGAAAGTATGTTGTGTTTGTTGTTGTGAGGAAAAATAAGAATATACAGAAACATTTATATAGTCTTAGTGCATTAATGCATAGCATTAGTGCACTATGAAAAATAAGAACAAGAATAAAAAAGAGTTGGTTGTTGAGCTTCTAAAGAAAAATACAGATGGTCTTACTATTTTAGAGATTGCTAAAGAGCTTAGGATTTCTAGGAACACTGTTCCTGTGATATTAGCAGAATTAAAAGGAGCTGAGTTGATTAGAGTGCGGCCTGTTGGTAGGTGTAAACTGCATTATTGGAGATGGGATAAGAGAAAAAAGAGGAAGAAAAAGTAGATGAATAAGGTTATTAGTAAATGGAAGTTGGTAATGTTTATGATCTTGTTAGTTGTTGTTTTTTATGTTAGTTTTACTTTAGCAGTAAGTTCAGAACCTTCATCTGACTTGGAATGGAAAGCATTAGGAAGAACATTGAACAATACAAGATACACTCCAAGTGCTGCTCCTGAAAACATGTCTTTAGAAACAGTGATTACATTTACTGCACCTTTTAATGTGTTGTATGGTCTAATTTCAGATGGTCAAAATCTTTATACTCACACATACAGTACTAGTCAATATTCTAAAGAAGGAGTGATACAATTAAATCTTTATAATATAAGTCAAGAAGTAAATAATGTTACTATTGCTTATCAAGCTGGAACAAGCTGTGTTGCAGATGATTATGTGTATGCAATAGGTGGTTATAGTGGAACTGTTTATCAATATAATAGAGATGATCTATCTTTAGTTGGATATAGCACTCATCCTAGTGGTACTTCTGCTAGTTGTATTGTCAGTGATGATTTTGTGTATCATGGTGATTGGCAGAGCGGCATCATAGGACAATTGAATTATACAAATATATCTATAGAAAATGATTTTTACAGTGCTTATAGACATGATAATGGTATGGCTATTGTAGGTGATAGACTTTATTCAGCTGGGCTTAATAGTATAATAGTTATTAATACTTCAGGTATGAATTCTATACAAAGTGTTGCTCCAGGAACTGGTTATGAAGATGGAGATCATGCAGTGATTGCAAATGGACATTTTTATGCAATGTATCCTGATGCTGGAGACGATACTTTGACTTTTATTTTTCATAGAAATGCTACTGATATAACACAATCGTTTAGTGCTGGTTATACTTTAGCAGGGGCTGCATATAATGCTCCTGCTTATGCAAATGGTTATCTTTATGTTGGTGCATCAGACGGAGTTTTATATCAATTAAATGCATCAAACATAACTATACAATTTTCTAATTTCACATCAGGTGGTGCAATGAGTGGAACAGGACCAGCTGTTAATGATGAATATGTTTTTATAAATAGTAATGATGGTAATTTTTATCAATTAAATGCTTCAGATGTAAGTCAAGAAATTGCAAGATATAATCATGGCGGTACTGCTTATGCAGATCCTATAATTATTGACGGAGCTGTTTATTTTGGAGCAAGCTCAACTATTTATCAGCTTGGAATTCCGAATACACCTAAAATCACCTTGAATAGTCCTGCTGATGAATATGAATTTTCAGCATCTTCTGAATCTATAACTTTTAACTGCTCTGCTACAGATAATGAGCAATTAGTAAATATTAGTTTATACATAACTGGTGAAGATAATAATGATTTTATTTTGAATCAGACAACAAATATTTCTGGATTATCAAATGAAAGTACTTGGACTTTAACATTGCCAGAAGGTAATTATACATGGAATTGTTTAGTACAAGATAATGGTAGTAATTTTGGTTGGGGAACTAATCAAACATTAGTGCATGATATAACAAACCCTTCGCTTGATTTTGTTTCACCTACTTTGTCAAATGGAACTTTTACAACCTTGACAACACTTGAAATAAATGTAACAATAACAGAAAGAAATTTAGATAAGTTAATCTATGATTGGAATGGAACTAATTATACTTTGTATAATGATTCTTTAGTTTTGATGATGAATTTTGATAATATAAGTGCTTTAGGTGAGAATGAAACTTATGTTGTTGATGTAAGCAATAATGAATTTCATGGAATTGTTAATGGAGCAACATGGACAAATTCTAGTAAATATAATGGAGGTTTTGATTTTGATGGTACTTCAGATTATGTAAATAATAGTATGATTAATCTATCAAATGATGAAATTACAATTGCTGCATGGATTAAAGCAGATAGTTTTCAGGCAGTTTCGCCTTTTATCTCAACTTTAGCTGGAATTGAAGAAGGTACTGCTGGAAATACTCAAACTGCTTTAATTAGGTTTGGTGATGCAAGTCTTGCTAAAGAAAAAATGCAATTTGTCTTAGCAAATACTGAAGGAGGACAGGTAAAATTAGATGGAACCACAACACTTCAAACAAATACATGGTATTATGTTGCTGCAACTTATAATGGTTCTGATATGCAACTTTACTTAGATGGTGTTTTAGAAACTTCAGATTCAGGATCTATTTCAGGAGGTATTCAAGCAAATGGTAATTTTTATGTTGCTTATAGCAATGGTGGAAGATACTTTGACGGATTAATCGATGAAGTTAGAATCTGGAACAAAAGTTTATCAGCAAAGCAAGTTTACCAAGAATATGTTTCTAATCTAAGAAAATATGATATAGATAAATGGGTGTTATATGTTAATCAAAGTTTTAATGCTACACAAATCTTACCTGATGGAAGTTATAGTTTTCAGTTTTATGGTGAAGATTGGAAATCTAATAAAGGTTTTTCAGAATTAAGAGAAATGACAGTAGATACTCGTGATCCTGAGTTTACAAGCATTGCTAACCAAACAATTGAATATGATACTACAACTGGTTTTGAGATAAATGCAAGTGATAATATTGATGTTCAATGTTTTGATATAAATGATACAACAAAGTTTACTATTAATTGTACTGGATATGTAGAAAATAATACTTGGCTGGATATTGGGCTTTATGGGTTAAATATTAGTGTGAATGATAGTGCTGGAAATTATAATCATAGTATTATGTGGGTTAATATTTCTGACACATTAGAACCTGGTTTTTCAACTATAACTAATCAATCTATTTTTGATCAGGATGCATTTGGTTATGATATTGATGCTAGTGATGATTATAATGTAAGTTGTTTTGGATTAAATGATTCTACTAATTTTAAAATCAATTGTTCTGGTTATCTTGAAAATAATACTTATCTAGATGTTGGGTTGTATGGATTGAATATTAGTGTAAATGATTCATCTGGTAATCATAATTTTACAACAATGTGGGTAAATGTTTCTTATAAACCTGTAATTGGATTAGAAGTTACAACTCCTAGTGAAAATGTGAATGTGTCACAAAATGAATTATTTACAGTAACTGTAAATGTAAGTTGTACAAGAGCTGATTGTAGTGAAATTGAAGTTAGTCTAGATCCTGCAGTAGATTATACTGATACATCTCCTTATTCTTCTGTATCTGCAGCACTAAATTGTAAAGAAAGTGGTTCTGGAACAGTAGATAGTTGTGCAGATGGTAGTAGTTGTACTTATCCATTCCAAGTAGATTATATGTATATTGAAGATTTAAATAATACTGTGTTTACAGGAGGAGATACTGTTGAAGTAACTTTAACTGCTCATACAGGATGTTGCAGTCCAGATGCTGTATGGGCTTATTCAAATGAAACTACTGGTGAAAGCAATTTTAGACAAGTAGGACGTACAGTTAATATTGCTACTGGAACTGTAAATTATTCAAAAACTTTTGTTTTAGATGATGTTGAAGGTAATCATACAATAAGGGGAGTCAATATTTATAGCGCTGCATCAACATCTTTATTATGTGGTTATGATGAATCTTCTGGAGCAACATATTCAGATACTGACGATGTTATAATCTATGTTGAAGAATCAGGTGGAACAAAAAGTGGATTAGTTTCAACAACAGTAGGCACAACTCCTTTTTATACAAATACTACAAATCCATATAATCTTTCTTTGAACAATGGTTCATCAGCAACAATCACTTGGTATGTAAATGCAACTGGATCTCTTGATGAGATTTATGAATTCTTTGTATATGCAAACCAAACATCTGATTTATCAGTAAGTAATCAATCAAACAAATGGAATACAACAATCGTGAGTGGAGACGATGAAAGTCCTCCAACAATTACACTAGATCTTCCTGCTGTTAATACTAATTATACAATCAATGTTAGTTCTATTAATTATTTTGCTAGTGATAATTTTGATTTAAGCTTGTGTTGGTATACAACTGATCTAGGTGTTACTAATTCGAGTCTTGAAGCTGCTAATACTAATTTTTCTAATATTCAAAGTGTAGAAGGATGGAATAATTGGACTGTTTATTGTAATGATAGTTCTAATAATATTGGTAATGGGAGTTCTAGTTTTTTTAAGGATAATATCTTCCCAGGATTTGGTGTTGTGAGTAATCAGACAAATGAATTAGGTAGTAGTTTTAGTTATGACATTGATGCTAGTGATAGTAATGGAATTGGTTGTTTTTATGTGAATGATACTACTGTCTTTGCTATTAATTGTAGTGGATATTTATATAATAATACTTTTTTGAGTTTTGGATTGCATGAGTTGAATATAAGTGTGAATGATTCTATTGGTAATATTAATTCAACTTTAATGTTTGTTAATGTGACTGATACTACTGCTCCTTATTTTACAGATGATGTTGTTGTTGACCAGGTTGTGGAATATGGAAATACTTTTGGTTATGATGTAAATGCAAGTGATTTAGGAAATATTAGCTGCTTTACTGTGAATGATACTACTAATTTTGTGATTAATTGTACAGGATATCTAGAAAATGTTACAACATTAGGTATTGATGTGTATAATTTGAATATTACTATAAATGATACTACTAATAATCTAAATTCAACAACAATGTTTGTTAATGTAACTGATACAACTGCTCCTAATTTTACTAATATTGAAAATCAAACAATTTCTGTTGGAGCAAGTTTAAGTTATGATATAAATGCAAGTGACCTGTCTGGTGTAAGTTGTTTTTATGTAAATGACACTACTAATTTTGCAATCAATTGTACTGGTCATTTGTCAAATAGTGTTTCATTGAGTACTGGTATTTATAATTTGAATATTACTGTGAATGATACTATTGGTAATATGAATTATATGTATATGTGGGTTGAGGTTGAAACTTCTGTACCAATTGCATTGAATTTTACAGATCCAACACCTGTAAATGCTAAAACACAATCAGAAACAAATGTTGAGATAAATGTTTCTGTTGTTGGAGAAGGTATTGATAATATTGTGTATAATTGGAATGGAACTAATTATAGTATGTATAATGATTCTTTAATGCTTATGATGAATTTTGATAATATTTCTTCATTTGGTGAAAATGCAACTTATGTTGTTGATGTAGCTAGAGGAAATAATGGCACTACAATTAATGATGTGGTGATTAATGACTCAGGAAAGTATGGTGGTGGTGCGCATTTTGATGGAGTAAGTGATTCAATTAATGCAGGTACTGATGCAAGTTTGAATATCACAGGACCTGTTACTGTTTCAGCCTGGGTTTATGCATATGCTTATGGTCCTTCTGATCATTCACATATAGTAGGAAGAACACCTTCTGACCTAGGAGCTTATGCTAATGTAAATTATTACATTGGTTTAAAAACAAGAGATCCTATATTTATTATTGCAGATACTTCTACAGGTGTTCAATGTACAGATACAACAGATCTTCCTCTTAAGACATGGACACATATCATAGGTACATGGGATGGTACAACTAATGCTGGTGGTGTAAAGTTGTATACAAATGGTATTTTAACTGATAGCCAGACATCACCAATAACTGCTATTGCTGGAACTTCAACTAATTTCTACATAGGAACAAGTGATAATTCATTTGAATTCAATGGAATAATAGATGAAGTTCGTGTATGGAATAGAAGTTTGAGTGCAGGTGAAGTTTATCTTCAATATGTTTCTAATCTTCAGAAGTTTAATAATACATTATGGAACTTGTATGTTAACCAGAGTTTTAATGCTAGTCTTGGGTTAGATGATGGTAATTATACTTATCAAGTGTTTGGTTTTGATGGTTCTGGTAATTCAAACCAAACAGAGCAAAGAATCTTAACAATTGATTCTAGCATACCTGGTTTTACTGATTTTGAAAATCAAACAATAGAATATGGTAATGATCTTGGTTATGATGTGGATGCAACAGATTCAAATGGTGTTGATTGTTTTACTGTTAATGATACTACTAATTTTGCTATTAATTGTAGTGGTTACTTAGAAAATAGTGTTATATTAAATGTTGGTCTGCATTGGTTGAATATAAGTGTTAATGATACTATTGGTAATATTAATTCTAGTATTCTGCTGGTTAATGTTACACCAAGTCTTATTGTTAATTGTGAAGCAGGTGGTGCTTATCAACAAGATGCCCTTGTGTTGGTTCAAGGAAACTTAAGTGATGGTAATTCTAGTCTGTCTGGGCAAGTTGTTAATGTTAGTGTTTATGATTCTTCAGGTAATAGGGATGGGTTTGCTAATCTTACAACTGCTGATGATGGTGGTTATGAAACAACATTTTCTGATCTAGTAGCTGGTAGTTATACATTAAATGCTTCTGCTTCTTATTCTGGAAAAAATAAAACCTGTGTTGATACATTTTCAATCGGCAGTGCTGCTTCACTTGTGCTTGATAAGATTGTAACATTGTATAATATGTCTAATTCTTCAATTTATTATAATGTTTCATTAAAAGTTATTAATATAGGTGGTGGTGATGCAAGTTCTGGTAATCTTACTGATGCTAATTACGGTTCATTTGATATTGGAACTATTAGTGGTAATTCAAGTGTTGTTAGAGGTTATTTGAAAGAATTTGTTAGAAATTCTACAACTTATAATATTAGTTTGGCTGTTGCTAGTGTTAATGCAACTGATTCTTATAGTGGAAATGAGTTAAGGGTTAATTCTAGTGAAGTTGAGATTGTTGTACCTTCTGCTCCTGTTGACCAACAAGTAACATTAGTAAAAAATGTTTATTATAATTCTGAAAATTCAACACATGTTAATTATACATTAACAATTGATTTTGTTAATTCTGGTGGACAAGATCTTGTATCTATAACTATTCTTGATTCTGATATTAACCTGAATACATTGATAGGTCTGAATAGGTCTGGAAATTATACTTATACTGATTCAATAACAGTTGAAAAAGCTGCTTCAAATACTAATAAGTTGTTTGTAAGATCAACTGCAACTGTTAATTCTGTAACCTATAGTTCAAACCAAATAAGGGTTAGGATTCCGGGTTATGGTGGGCCTGCAGATGCTATTGTTGATGCACCTGCATCTGTGCAAGCATCAACTGATTTTGATACTGTTATAACTGTTGCAAACCAAAACACAGACATTGGACAGGATTTTATAGTTGATTATTGGATAAGTAATAATGCTGAAACAACTAATTATACATCTGGACAACAGACAATATATGTTGCTGCTTCTGGTGAAACTGATCTTACTGCAACATTAAATTCACCCTCATCATCAGGAACTTATAGGTTTAGAGCATTAGTCACATGGGTTGGTGGAACTGCTACTGCTTTTGAATCTTTTACAGTGACTGCTGTTGCTAGTGATGATGATGAAGAAGAGAATGAAGGAGGATATGGTGGTGGAGGTGGTGGCAGTGGTCCTGTTACTGTGCCTGAGCCTGAAGAAGTTCCAGAAGAAAAAGAAATAATTCCTGATGTTCCAACAGATGAAGAAGATAAAACAGCAGAAACACCATCTGGCCTATTGCCTGAATTAGGAACCGGGTTTGTTATAAAGATTGATGAGATTATTCCTGAAACAAAAGAAGAAGCTGAAATATTAATAGAAAATATTGAAGAAAAAATAGAAAAAATTGAGGAAAAAATTCAAGAACTTAATTTAGAAAAACAAAGTTATAAATCAGATCAAATAAAAGCAAAACTGGGTGAGATTAAAAAATTAGTTGCAGATGGAAAAATACAAGAATCTAATGAATTATTATCTTCTTTAATTAATGAATTGTATTTATTAGAATCTGATGTAATTGTTAAAGAAAAAGAGATTGAAAAACCAACATCTACTTATGATTATTCTACAACTAAAGATCCTTTGATTAGGATAATGATTTATATGTTGTGTTTTGTGATTATTGCTGTTGTTTTAGTAAAAGGTTTGAATTTAAGAGGAACAATCTTTGGTGTAAGTTTTGGACATGAACAGCAAAGAATAATCCAAAAAAGAGAAATAATTACTAAGCCAATGGTTAGACAAAGAGAAATAATATTTAAAGAACCTATTGAAGCAAAGAAGAAGTTTTCCTTAAAAAAAATAAAGATGTTTTTTGGTAAATTCAAAAAACCATATAAAAAGATTCAGCCAAAACAATTAAGAAAGGATCTTCTAGAGATAACAAGAGGCCAAGAAATAAAAGCATTAGAAGCTTATGGGTTTAAAGTTGTGATCAAAGATAAAGAACAACACAAAAGAAGATCAAATTTTATAACTCATACTAAAAACATAATAAAAGATGTTACTAAAGAAAAAGAAAAGTATGTTAAAAAATCTAAAAAAGAGATTATGAAATATAAAAAAGGTTTTTCAGGCATTCTTAGTGGTTGGTTCTCAGGATTAAAGAAAAAGACTGAACAAGTAGAAAAAAGTATTGATAAATTTAGAAAGACAACTATAAAAGAAGATGTTGATAGGTTAAAAGCTTATGGATTTAGTGTTGTTGGAAAGGATAAAAAAGAACAAAAACTAGAAGATAAAAGAGAAGAAATAGAAAACCAAATAGAAGAAAAAAAAAGAAAAAGAAGAGAAGAAGTGGAAAAAAGAAAAAGAGAAAGAATAGAGAAAGAAAGAAGAAGGAGAATGGAAGAAGAAGAGAGGAAAAGAGGGATAATTTGGCAGCAAAGAAGAAGAAGAGATAAAGAAGAAGATAAAAAAATAGAGAAAGAAGAAAAAAGAAGAAGAAAAAGAGAGGAGGAAGAAGAGAGGAAAAGAGAGAAAGAGGAAAAAGAAAAGCAAAAGAGAGAAAAAGAAGAAGAAAGGAAAAGGGAGAAAGAGGAAAAAGAAAAGCAAAAGAGAGAAAAAGAAGAAGAAAGGAAAAGGGAGAAAGAGGAAAAAGAAAAGCAAAAGAGAGAAAAAGAAGAAGAAAGGAAAAGGG
>CAZHVK010000011.1:0-21544 GCA_964535955.1 uncultured Methanosarcinales archaeon
CATAGAAAACAGTAAAACTAGCATAATACCATAACAAATAATGATCTTATTTTTCATACACACCACCACTTTTTAATATATATAGACAATATTATTATTTTTTATTTTATTATATATAAAGATTTCTACCAATAGTGTTAGTGCAACCCTTGCCTGTAAGGCCAGTGAACCAATGTTAGTGTTCGTCAGAATACATTGATGCTCAATTAGACATGTCAGAAATACAGAGTATTTCTGATCATGCTCAGAAACCTTTGGTTTCTGACATTACATAGACATTGAACAGGTGAACGAAAGGGTTGTACCAACACCACTTCCGATAACTTAATATACTACATCAACCAAATCAGTGCAATCATGAAACAATCATTTAACAAAGCTGTTATCCAAGAACCAGCATTAGTTGCTCTACTAACAGCTGCAATGGAAGTATATCCAAAAGAAACATTTGGCTTAGTATTTGGCTCCAGGTTTAAGAAAAAGTTCATAATCAAGAATGCTCTTACATACCAAAATGCAACTAGAAAAAAGAATGAAACAAGCATCTGGCCTGCACAAGAAAGAAAAGTAAGGTATGTTTTGAATGAAGTTTCTGGTTATTCAATAATTGGTGATTTTCATTCTCATCCAGAAGATACTTGTTCTTTAAGCAAACATGACAAAAAAGATATGATTGAGGATGGTGAACATTTTGCAATACTTATTTCTGTATTTGAATGGGATGAAAAAGTTAAGTGGCACTATGATAAAAAAGAAAAATTTATTGAAGGCACTATTCATTCTGGTGATTTTCTTATTAATATTAAGGCTTATTACAGAGAGCCTGGAACAAGAGTAATTAGAAAATTGAGATTAGATTGTCCTAGTTTGAGGAAATTGAATAAGTGGTTTTGATATTTCTACAATTATCACGAAAAACAACCAAAACACTTATATATTACATATGATAACATCATCATATGACAACAAAATCATATAATGCATTCTTTATGAACTTTGCTAATAATGCTAGATTCAAGATTATCATGGCACTTCGGAAAAAGGAGTTAAGTGTTACAGAAATATGTAAAGAGACTAACCAAGAGCAAAGCAGAGTATCTCATCATCTAAAATCAATGGAAGGATGTAATATACTTAATGTTAAACAAGATGGTAGGTGGAGGGTGTACTCATTAAACAAAGAAACTGTAATCCCAATTCTAAAATTAATAGAAAAACACATAAAGAAATATTGCAGAGGGTGTGATAAACATGAAATCTAAACAAATATATCTAGATAATGGAGCTTCAACCAAAGTTGATCCATTAGTAGTTCAAGAAATGAATAAATATCATTCAGAAGAATATGCAAATGCATCATCAACACACACATTTGGACAAGATGCAAAGCAAGCTCTGGAAAATGCTCGGAGGAAACTTTCAAAACTGTTAAAAGCAAAATCAGAAGAAATAGTTTTCACATCAGGAGGCACAGAATCAAATAATTTTGCAATCAAAGGGATTGCATTTGCAAACAAAGACAAGAATCATATAATCACAACAAAAGTTGAACACAAGTGTGTATTAAAAAGTTGTAAATGGTTAGAATCACAAGGCTTTGAAGTCACATACATAGATGTAGACAGCAAAGGATTTGTTAGAGTTGAAGATTTAGAAAATGCAATAAAACCTAACACAATTTTGGTGAGCATAATTCATGGTAATAATGAGATTGGCACTATTCAAAATCTTGAAGAATTATATAAAGTTTGTAAAAGCAAAGGTGTTTATTTACACACAGATGCATGTCAATCATTTACAAAAACACCAATAACATCAGAACATGCAGATTTGATAACATTAAATGCTCACAAAATACATGGACCAAAAGGTGTTGGTGCTTTGTTTATTAAGTCTGGAGTAAAAATCAGTAATTGGCAACATGGTGGTGACCATGAATTTGCAATGAGAGCTGGAACTGAGAACATACCAGGAATCATAGGCTTTGTTAAAGCTGCTGAATTAGCAATGAATAAAAAACATATTGAACACATGACAAGACTTAGAGATAAGTTAGTGGAAGGAGTTTTAAAAATAGAAGGTGTTAAATTAAATGGACCTAGAGAAAATAGATTGTGCAACAATGCAAACTTTTCATTCAAAGCTGTTGAAGGAGAAGCATTAGGAGGATACTTAGACCAAAAAGATATTTGTTCATCTACAGGCTCAGCATGTACTTCAAAAGTACTAGAGCCAAGCCATGTATTAAAAGGAATTGGTTTATCAGACGAAGATGCAAATGGATCATTAAGATTAACATTAAGCAGATTCACAACAGAAGAAGAGATAGATTATATTCTTATAGTTTTACCAAAAATAGTTAAAAAACTAAGGAGGATATCACCTATTGGTAAATTAATCCAAAATGTACTCAAAAAAAGTAATTAAACATTTTACAGACCCAAAATTTGCAGGAGAATTAAAGAATCCTGATGCTGTCGGAGAAGTTGGTAATATGGCTTGCGGAGACATAATGAGAATCTATTTAAAAATTAAAAACAACAAAATAATAGACATCAAATTCTTAACATATGGATGCGCAGCTGCAATTGCAGCATCAGACACAATGTGTCAATTAGCAAAAGGCAAGACTTTGGATCAAGCATTAAAGATAACTGCTAAAGACATTGCAAAAGAACTAGATAATCTTCCACCTGTTAAGTTTCATTGTTCTGTATTAGGTACAGAAGCTTTGAAAAAAGCAATTGATGATTATAAAAATAAAAAGAAATAATAAAAACAGAACACCACCCAAGTATAGCTTCCTAACAGAACCAAGGGAGGGTGATCGGGGGAAAGGCCTGGTGGGGATTATAAACATAAAAACATAACAAACTTTAAATACCACTTAAATTTTTCTAATAATAACACTGGAGGCGTGGCCAAGCAGCTAAGGCAAGAGGCTGCAATCTTTTGCAGAGCCCTCTGATCCCGGGTGCAAGACTAAATGTGCAAATCCCGGCGCCTCCTTACTATTTTTTTACATAGAATCTTCTTTAACTTTGTCATTCCAAGCTTTGTTTACTTTCCCAATTACTTTAACAACTTTAGGACAAAACTCTTTATTCCAAAACTCTACAGAATAATCAAGAAACTCTGCTTCTTTTTTCTTATCCTTTGTAAGACCAATCAAAGAATTATTACTGACATGAGCTAAAACTTTCCTCATCAGTTTAAGAATTTCTTCTTTTTCTTGTTCATCAAAAACTTTTGATTCAAAAACATTCATCATATTACCAGGATTAGGCAGCATCAAAGAATGAAGATAATTATTCCATCCATTAAAAGTATCTAATATTCTTCTACAGATTCTTCTAGACAAAACATCACTAATATATCTGTCTGAAAGAATCATGTCTTTAAGAAAAAAATTTTCATCTAATTGTTTTAGAGTAGATTTAAATTTTAATTCTATTTTAATCTCTTTAAACTTTTCTTCAAAATCCTTTATCAATTGTTTGTTTGTCATTTTAGTACTAGAATAACAATAGGATTTATAAATTTAACCTAATTCACACCATCTTCTCATACAAACTTGTTCCACAGAAAATATCAATACCTTTTGCAATATCTTTTTGATTATACCCACCTTCTAAAACATAAAAACATTTATAATGCTTTAAAATATCTTTTAATGTTACTAAAACAGAATCTTTAATATCGAATGAAAGAGACACCATACCATCCCTTTGTTTTTCATCATCAGATAAATTAGTGTAAAAATCAAAACCAGCACTAACAGCGACAATGTCTGGTTTAAACTCCTTTAATTTAGGTAATAATATTTTTTCTAATTTTTCAATGTATAAATCAGTGTCAGTATTAGATGATAATGGGATATTGATGCAATTGTTTTCAGACCTTATACCTGTCCCAGGGTATAAAAGACTCTTGTGCAATGAAAAATACATAACATTTTCTTCACCAAATAAAATATCTTGTGTTCCATTTCCATGATGCAGATCAAAATCAAGAACAAATATTTTCTTACCTCGATTCATAAGATATTTAACCGCAATCGCAATATTATTAAAAACACAAAAACCCATGGACTTGTCACTACAAGCATGATGACCAGGAGGTCTTATCAATGCAAATGCCTTTTCTCCACCAAATGCATAATCAGCTGCTTTTATTGCACAACCTGCTGCAATGCATGCTGCTTCATATGTTTGCTTAGTAAAAACAACCTCCCCTTCACCAAGAACAGGTTTATCTTTAACACTATCAGACATGTTTTTAATCTTTTCAATATAATCTCTATCATGTACTAAAGAAATATGTTGTTCACCACTTTGATTGCATTTTTCTGCAATATCAACATCTTCTAATAATTTATAGATTGTTTTTAATCTTTCAGCACATTCAGGGTGAACATCATTAGTTTGAGCTCCGTGTTCAAGACATTTTAATGAATATATTATTTTCATGTGAAATGCCTCAGTTTTGATCTAAAATATTTAACCATATGCATGCAGCAGCCATCAAACTCAACACTTGGTTCTTCAATAAATCCTAATCTTTGATACTGTCTGACAGCATTATTATTAGTCTTATAAACCAGAAGTTCAATACATTCAACAGGATTCTCATTTTGTAAACATGAATTAATATCATACAAAAGTTCCTCAAAATACTTAATCATTTTAGTAAAATATCCTCTTCTTCTTTTCTCAGGCTTTACATAAATAAAATCAACCCACAATCCTCTGTTAATACAAGAACTAAATCCTCTTTTTTTAATATTATACAAACTAAATGATGCAATATCATCAATCTCATACCCTAACATTGCTCTGCAATCTAGATCCACATTATTAATACACTCTTTAATAAATTCATCACAAATAGTTTGTTCATTTTCTCTATGAAAATCATACAATAATTTATGCATGTCCTTGCCTAATTCATCTACAGGAACAATCTCACCGCAGTTTCTTCTTAACAAATCATATAAATCAGTTGAATTAATAATCAGATCATATTCAGGAGCAATAATATCTTTTGACCTGCTAGGTCTTCTAACAAAAGAAATATGTCTTTTCTTTGTCCAGACCTCATTCAATACACAAACCAAACTTTCTTCAGTTATATTTCTAACCAATTCAACAAACTCTTCCTCATCAAATCTAGAAACAAGAAACTCTGCAGCTTCTTTAATAACATCTTTATTTTTTTCTTCTCTTTCTAATTTACTAAGATATTTTGCAAACTTGTCAATATTATTATTCTCACTCATAACATCAAGAGAGAATCTGTATTTTATAAAGTTTTATATATAATAGGACATAATACAAAGAATATGCCAACACCAATAAAAGCAAGAGAAAAATTAATAGAAAATCTTAAACCAAGTTTTATAGAACATTATAAATCATTTTGTCCAGATTATGACAAATTCATAGATTTCTCATTCTCATATCCAAGACAAGCAATTAGGGTAAACACTTTGAAAACTTCTGTGGAAGAAGTAAAGAAAAGTATGACAAAAAATGGATGGTCGTTGGAAGTGGTTCCATGGTGTAAACAAGGTTTCTGGATAACACATAAAGAAAACAGAAGAGATATAGGAAACACAATCGAACATTCACTTGGTTATATATTTGTACAAGATGCTGCTTCAATGATACCACCTTTAGTTCTTGATCCAAAACCAGATGAAACAGTTCTTGACATGTGCGCAGCACCTGGAAGCAAAGCAACACAGATAGCACAATACATGGAGAACAAAGGAGTATTGATTGCAAATGATTACAAAGGTGTTAGAATAAGTGCATTAGGTATTAATATGCAAAGATTAGGTATAACAAATAATGTGATAACATTAATGGAAGGACGTTTCTTTAAAGGATTTAAATTTGACAAGATATTAGTTGATGCACCATGTTCAGGCACAGGCACAATCAGAAAAAGTCTAAAGACAACAACACAATGGAGTATTAATTTATTAAAGAATTTATCAGGCATACAAAGACAATTATTAAGAACAGGATTTGAGAATTTGAAAGTGGGTGGAACATTAGTTTATTCAACATGCAGTTGTGAACCAATGGAAAACGAAGCTGTTGTTTCATGGTTATTAGATAATTATCCAGATGCAAAAATAGAAGCAATAAAACTGAAAGGTTTAAATACATCAAAGCCTATATTAGAATTTGATAATATAAAATACAATCCTCAGGTAAAGAATTGTCTAAGGATCTGGCCATATGATAATGATACAGAAGGTTTCTTTGTGGCTAAGATAAAAAAAACAAAATAATAAACAGACTCTAAGCCCAAGTACAGCTTTCTAAAAATTGAAAAATATAGCCCAAAAACCCAAACCTTTATATATCATTACGTAATATTACGTAATAATGATAAGCAAAATAAGCAAAGGAAGCAGGATGGACCAGATTTATATACCTAAGACAAGGATTCCAGGATATGAAATAGGCAAAACCGTATTGATAAAACCAATAGAAGAAACAAGAACAATCACACCATTCTATTATAATATTAAGAAAATAGAGCCAGTAAAAAACATAATAATTGAAAAGATTCTTAATCATCTACATTATGTTGATAATCTTATAATAACAGGCTCATTCTTAGATAAAGGTTTTCATTTTCATGATATTGATCTTATTATAATTGATGATAAGAAATTGAATTTAAATAAAATAAGAAAAGATTTGGAAAAACTAGCAGGGATAGAGTTTCACATAATCCAATTAAATAATAAAACATTATTACAAGGCCTTAACACAGATCCATTGTTCCAAGCAATGTTAAGCAAATTTGTCTCAAAAAAGAGATTAGTCTATAAAATTAGAAAACAGATTAACTACAAATTACTTGACTTACACTTATTAAAAAGCAAAACTTTGATCCATGGATTTGATTTCCTCAAAGGCCATGAAAAATATAATTTGATCAGAAACATGATCGCAATCGATTTATTTTTAAAAGGTAGAAAGATTACAACAGAAAACATAAACAGAGAAATAAGAAAGCATTTTAAGGTTGATATTAAAGATATAAAAGAAAATATAATAGATAGGACAATAATAAATAAATACAAGAAAAAACATAAGAAATTATTTAACAAGATAATGAGGGGCCTTAAAATTGGTTCATAATAGAAACAAACTAATTAAATTAATGATAGGAAATCTAGCAAATGCAATAGTTCACAAGATATTAGAAAAAGCTATTGAAGATGATATCCATAGAAACCATTACAATAAGGAATTTACAAACAGCATAGAAATTGCTAAAAAATACAGATTATTCATAAACCCAATTGAAAGACCACTACCAGAGAAAGATGTTGAAGATATTAAACAACAATTATATCAAAAAGTTTATAATGAACTTAATCTAAGGATATCTAAAGGATATGTAGGTATTAATTTAGAATTAATCAATGAATTAATTGATGAATATCTGGAAGAATTAGAAATAAAAGAAAAAAAATAAAATGAAAAAATCAAAAAAAACCAAAAAAAAGAGAAAGATAGAAACAAAAGTTAAAAAACTAGAAAAAAAAGTAAAAAGAAAAATAAAAAAGCATAGACTACTTATAACTATAATAATAGTCTTGGCAATAATTATTTTCTCATATTTTGGAACTCAAATATATCTTTACATAAACTTCTTATTAGGCAATGATATTATGGTCAAACTTGATGCTAACAAAGAAAACCTGTTCATACAAAGAGGTGAACAGCAAGAGATAGAATTCAAAGCATCTGTTACAACCAACCCATTCTGCACAGCAGAATGTAATTATGAATTTATAGACATTAGTAATAATAAAATATTAGATAAAGACATATTCACTATCAGCCCAGGAAACCCATTTAAAAAACAATACACATTTAGAAAAGACGAACTAGGTACTGGCCAGGACTTGTACAGGTTTGACATGGAATGTAATAGCAAAGAAACAACATTATGCCATACATCAGAAGAACCATTGACAAGAAATATCCTGATAACACTCAATTATGATCTTAGTGATGATAACAAGATATTAAGAAATAATGTTAAGAAAAAGTTAGATGGTTTAGTTCAGGATGTATATGAATTAGAAGAAAAGAAATTTAGTCTTGATTTAAATTATGCAATTATTAATAATACAATAGAATTGATTCCATATAAAACAGACTATGATAAACAAGAAATGACAAAAGAATTAGAAAGATTGCAAGAATTGTGGTTAGAATATGAATTTGGAATTTTAGATAAAGAAATAGATCTTATTAAAGAAGAGATTGTAAAATCAAGTACACACTTAGATAGAGTTAATAAGGGGATGACTGACCAAGCACTAGTGTATAATAATTTAGATAAAGTACTTAATGTATCTATGCAAAGATTAGTTCAAATAAAAGATTCAATAATACTAAATCAAACATTAGCTATAGAGATTAATGAAACAATAAATGAGTTTAATAAAGCATTAATTGATATTCAAAAAAGAAATCCAAAACACTTTAAAACTGGTTTAGCAGAGTATTTTGATAAAAAAACTTTAAACATAATCCACGGCATGAATAAAGACATTTATGATAAGTATGAAGAATTTAATAATGGAAATAAGATATTATGTGAATTAACAGAAGAATGCCCTCCACAGATATCTTTAGAACTTGTTATTGATGATATTGCAGCAAACATCTCTAATGTCTGCACTGATCTAGATGTATTAAATGAAAAACTATTAGTAGTTAATCAGGGTGTTGGAGTATGCAAACCAATTGACATTAATTACACAGAATTAGATGAAGTTAATCTTAAAAAGATTGAACATATATCAAAAGAATTCAATGAATCTCAATTTGAATTTCATGAACACAAACCACAATGTTGTATAATGAGTGAATGCAATGATTGCTGTACAACAGATGAATGCAGAAATAATCCATCCACATATCCAACTGTATTACTTCACGGCCATGCATTTAACAAAGACTTATCAGCAGAATACAGTCTGGAAGTATTTAACAAGATACAAGACAAATTACAAGGACAAGGATATATTAATGCAGGAGTCATTACTTTATACACAACATATGATGAAGAAAGAGGTTTATTAGGTTTGTCAGGAAAACCAGTCACATTAAGGACAAGTTACTATTTTGACATTTTCAAAAATCCTGAAAATTACATTGTTGTGCAGGCCAAAAGTGAAAACATAGACACTTATTCAATAAGACTAAGAGATCTTGTTGACCTTATAAAACACAAGACAAACAAACCAAAAGTAAATATTATTGCATTCAGCATGGGCGGCTTAGTAGCAAGAAGATATATCCAAATCTTTGGTGAAGATGATGTTAATAAACTTATAATGATAGGCACTCCAAACAAAGGCATTACAGAAGAGATAGTAGATTATTGTGCAGTAATAGGCGAAAGCTTGGAATGCAGAGACATGAACAAAGATAGTTTATTCATGAACAAACTTAGCACAGGAAAACAGCCAAAAATCCAAGTATACAATATAATAGGCACTGGTTGTGAAATGGAATATGGCAAAGGTGATGGAGTTGCTTTAGAAGAAAATGCAAAACTTGATTATGCAGAAAACTTTGTAATAGACGGCAAATGCAGATCTTCAACAGAACCATTACACTTAGACTTGCCTAATATTGAATTATATCCAAAAGTTTATGATATTGTTTTAGAGAGTTTGAAAGATGAATGAAATGAATCTTTTAAAGTTACGAACAGAATAAAATGGAGTGAGTTTAGTTTGGAAGAGTGATCATTTCTTCACAACAAAAAACTCTTCATTACCTAGCACAAACCTTTTTACCAGTTTCCAACCATTTCTTTCAGCCATAAACTTTAACCAATTATTTTGTCTGTAATTCATCTTTTTTCCAGACATTGTCTTTAATGGAAACGAGATAATCAACCACTTACTTCTTACTTTGTTTAATAATTTCTCAGATTCTTTATGATGCTTAGAAAGATCTATGTGGTTAAGAAGTTTGAACATAAAACACACATCTGTTTTTGGTAATTTTTTTACAGAAAGTAAGTTGACTGACTTAGTATCTAAGAAATCTATGTGTAATTTAAGAAAATCCAGATCAGGCTTGCTTATGTCAAATGCATAATATTTCACATTATCAAGATCCATGAATTTGAATGACAAAGGATTAAAACCACACCCCAGGTCAAGCAATGATTTAGGAATACCTGTTGTCTTAAACAATTCTTTGTAAAGTTTATAGTAGATTGGCAATCTTTCTTTGGTTGACTTATGAATCTTTAACAATTTATCAATATCTTTTATCTTATTTTTCTTAAAATAGTTTTTTAAAATAAACATACCATATGCTCTATGAAGGATTGCTCTGATATCTTTAACAACTTTTTTCCATACCTTTTTCTTGACTTTATCTTCACCTAATTTTTTCAATAGTTTAGGATGAAGTTTGAAGTACTTGTCTAAGTGGAATTTGACAAAATCATTATCTACATTTTTCAATGTTTTCTTTTTTTTAATCTCTCTGATAAGTTCTTCATACATAATATTAAATATTAATCAAAACATATATAAACTTATTTCTTTTTTCAATTATAAGTGGAGGTTTACACAGATGAAAAAAGCTATTGTAGAAAAATTAACAGCCTTGATCACAGCAGCATTTGGTTTGGTTGCAGCTTTAGCATGGAATGAAGCAATAAAAGCAATATTTGCAGCATACATTAAACCAGTGTTTGGACCAATGGGTGAGATGTGGTCAATGCTAGCATATGCAGTTGTAGTAACTTTTATAGCTGTTATAGCAACTATATGGATAAGTAAATTAGCACCAAGAAAAAAAAAAGTATAAGACAATGTTAGTTGATGTACATGCTCATCTAGAGCACCCTATATTGTATAAAAAGATAGATCAGATTATTCAGTATTCTAAAGAAAATAATGTAAAAGTTATAATTACATCAGGCTTTGACAAAACAACAAATAGGACAGCTTTAGAATTAAGCAAAAAATATGACATTGTCAAATGTTCTTTAGGAATTTATCCAATAGATGCTCTGGAAAACGAAATGAATAACAATGACATAAGACACAATGTTGAAAAATTTGACATTGATGAAGAACTTCAATGGATTGAAAAGCATAAAGACGAGATGATTGCAATGGGTGAGATGGGCATGGATTTGCGAACAGGCAAAGATATTGAATCACAAAAACAATTATTCATCAAACAACTAGAATTAGCTGAAAAATGGAAAAAACCAGTTATCATACATTCAAGAAAAGCAGAACAACAAGTATTTGAAACACTTCAATCTACAAAACTAAAGAAAGTAGTCATGCACTGTTATGGTGGCAAACTAAAATTAGCAAAAAGGATTGCAGACCAAGGTTATTCATTTTCAATACCACCCTCTATAAAACAATCAGAACATTTCCAACACATTGTAAGAGAAACAAACATATCACAATTATTAACAGAAACAGATGCACCATTCCAATCACCATATCCAAATAAACATAATGAACCAGCTTATGTAATCGAAGCTATTAAAAAGATTGCAGAGATTAAAGAAATGGATGTTGAAGAAGTTAAAAAGAATGTGTTTATGAATTATCAGAAATTATTCCTATAATTTCTGGACTTAACTTCACTTCGTTCGTTAAGTATCAGAAGGTTTCCTTATGAAAACACAAAAAACAAAATTCCACCCATACAAAACAAAAAACCTGCCAAAATAACCAAAAGCTTTATAAATGTAGGAATTATTTCCTACATTATGACAAACATATATGAAAATCAATTATTAGAATTATTTTTCTTCAACCCTATGAAGGGTTTTGGAATTCGAGAATTAGGAAGAACCACTAAGTTAGACACAAAAACAATAATGAAATATCTTAATGACTTTATAAAAAGAAATATAATCAAAAAATTAAAAAAAAAAGGTTCTTACCCAAAATATGAAGCAAACAGATCTTCTTTACAATATAGATATACGAAAAGTAGTTATTTAGTTAAAAAAATAATTGAATCAGGATTAATCGAATTTCTTGAGAAGAAATTAAAACCAAAAGCAATTGTTTTGTTTGGTAGCATGCGAAAAGGAACATATCACGAAATGAGTGATATTGATTTATTTATACAATCAGATTATAAAAGAATTAATTTAAGTAAATATGAAGACAAACTTGATTATGATATACAGTTATTATTTGAAAAAGATCTAAAACAATTATCAGAAGGTTTATTAATAAACATAATTGATGGTATAACATTAAGAGGTAAATTAGAGGTAATAAGATGAAAAAAAGAAAAGGTTTTAAAGAATGTACTGATAAAAAACTTTTATTTGAAACAGATGATAAGGACACCACATTAATAAATGGATTACTAGACTTAGCAAAACACAGAAGAGAATTCTTTGAAAAAGTAAAAAAAGAATCTGATAATTATCCGTCCTTATTTATAGAAGGATATTATGAAATAATAAAAGAATTATTTACAGCGATTTTAGCTTTAGATGGTTGGAAAGCATTGAATCATGAATGTTTATTTGCTTATATTAAAGAAAAACATTCAGACTTAGACTTAGATTTTGATTATTTATTAGAATTAAAAGATACAAGAAATTCTATAGATTATAGAGGCGTTATGGTTAGTTCACAGATTTGGAATTATAATAAATTAAAGATTGATTTAGTTATTAATAGTTTAATTAAATATATTGAGGAACAAATAAAATGAGACAAATTAAAAAAACAAAATTTTACTCATATTTAGTAGGAGATATGCCTAAAGGATGTGCTCTTTGTGTTCAGGGAAAGAAGGAAGTAATTTTCATAACAGGTTTATGCAGTGTAGGCTGTGACTTCTGCCCAGTATCAGACACAAAGCATCAGAAAGATGATGTTTATGCAGATGAATGGAAGATAGATAAAGATGAAGATATAATTTCAGAAGCAAAAGCAATCAATGCAAAAGGTGCAGGAATTACTGGTGGAGATCCATTAACTAAAGTAGATAGATGTGTAAAATATATAAAATTATTAAAAAAAGAATTTGGAGATCATTTTCATATTCATTTATATGCACCATTACAATTAGTAACAAAAGACAACCTAAACAAACTTTATGATGCAGGCTTAGACGAAATTCGTTTCCACCTAGATCTAGATAATGACAAACTTTGGAAAAGAATTGAATTAGCTAACTCATATGATTGGGATGTAGGCATAGAAATACCAGTTATACCTAAAAAAGAAACAAAAATAAAAAAACTAATAAATTATATAAAAAATAAAGTAAATTTTCTCAACATGAACGAACTTGAGATCAGTGATTCCAATGCACAGAAATTAGTGAAAAAAGGATTTGAGACAAAAGATGACATAAGTTATGGTGTAAAAGGAAGTGAAGAACTAGCATTAAAACTATTAAAATTCTGTGAAAAAAACACCAAACTAAATGTTCACTATTGCACAACAACATTAAAAGACAAAGTACAGCTAGGTAATAGACTAAAAAGAAGAGCAAAGAACACTTCAAAACCTTATGACATAATAAAACAAGATGGAACACTTGTCAGAGGCGCAATCTATCTAAAATCATTAAAACCAGATTTTGGTTACAGAAAAAAATTAGCAAATTTGACAAAAAAACAAAGACAAGAAGCAATTAATAAGTTAAAAAAGATCAAAAACCAAATACAAAAACAATACAGAATCAGAAACAATCTACTCTACATAGATGAACAAAAGCTTAGGATACTGACAAGTGTAAAAAAGATAAAGAAATTAGGAAAAGAACATTGCAGAGCAATTGTCAGAGAATACCCAACACATGATCAAATGGAAGTCGAAGTTCAATTTCTTAAATAAGTTAAATATATAGTATAATACACATGTTAATCATCATAAATCATTATATACTAAACACCTAATAGTATAAGAGATATGAGGAAAAGATTCAACCCATCTAAATTAGTACTAATCTTAATAATACCAATTCTAATTTTATCAATAAGTTTTCACATAAATTCATTTGATGAAGATTATTATCATGAACAGTTTGAAAAGAATTCAATCTACCAACAATTTGATTTAACAGAACAAGAACTTCACCAGATTAATCATGAATTACTTGATTACCTGAGGCATGGTCATGGTGAAATAAACCTCACAAATCCACAAACAACACAAAAATTCTACAATCAAAAAGAAACAACTCATCTAATAGAAGTAAGAGAACTTATACAAGACTCATTAATATTATTTTATTTCTTCTTAACAATATTCATATTCTTATGCTTGATTATTTATTTAAGAAACAAGAAACAATTCACAAAAAACCTATTAATAATTCTAACCACAGGCAATATGTTAAACATAATATTTACATTGATCTTATCAGCACTCATGTTTACTAATTTTTCAAAATTCTTTACAAACTTTCACTTAGCTTTATTCAAGACAGACACATGGTTATTGAATCCAATGACTGATAATTTGATAAAGATGTTTCCTCAACAATTTTTTTATGATATTGGTCTAAAGATTATTAGTAATTCAATCATCATATCAGTTGTCTTAGTCTTGATTTCTTTGTATACTTATAGGATTATGAAGAATGTAGAAAAGTAAGAAACCAGAATCTACTCTCAAGAATAGCCTCCTAACAGATAAAAGGATGGGTGGTCGGGGGTTTAGGATGGTGGGAAATAAGAAATAAAAACAAATAAACCTAAGGAATAGTCACATAAAGAAGATATAAGCCATCGTCAAATATTTTTTCATTATTAAAATCATAACTTCTTGCACATTCACTAACAGGATCAGAAGCATCGCAATAACTAGTCTCAACATCAAACACATATTTATCTGAAACTGTTTCTTTTGAAACAATAACAGCAATTCCAATTGGCTTTTCTTCACCTGGCTTTAACTCGATAATTCTTTCATATTGATCTTGAGAACCAAGCCATACACCAAAAGAATCTTTTTGACTTTGATCATTAACATCAGCATAACTAGTACTTACCTTAACTTTAATATTTGCCTCTGGCCTGCTATTAACTAATTTCAAACCAAAGACTTTATACTTTCCTCTTTCAATCTCCAACCTATCAGTATTTAAACATGCAACCCGATTACCACAATTAATAAACCCAATCTGTTTATCTAGATCATCAGAAGTTTGGGTATAAACATCCAAAGTCTGGGTAAATACTCTTTGTAAAAACCAAACACTTAAACCAAAAATAAAAAGAGCTAAAATCAAGATAACAACAAAATTAACAGAAATTTCAATACCTTTTTTATTTTTTCTGAACATCTTTATTTAACTTCACCTGTCTCAATAAAATACATTGTCTCGCCAAACCTGTGCGAATAAGAATTTCTAATTTCTTGTGTTTCTTCTCCTACTTTCTTTTTGATTATATAATCAAATTGCAGTTCTAGTCTTGCAGACTCTTCAGGTGACATAAGGTCAGCATCTGATAACACTTCGATTGTTATAGGTTCATCATCCATTTTTGAAAACAAGATATTCAGATTACCATCTTTCCCATACAAATTATCTCCTTGGATAAACTTAACACTCTCTATTTTAAAAGGAGGCACAAAATTTTCAGACTTATCTTTTAGTTTAAATGTTACTTTAAACTTATCTTTATTCATCTTAAAAGGAAAATTATATTCAGTAGTCACTTCTAATTCAATCAAACCGTTTTCAACTCTTGGTTCAAATATTTTTCTTTTTAATTTAACATTTTCAGGATCAACAGAATACACACATTTATTATTTTCACAGAGTTGTTCAAGATATTGAGCATCAGTATTTCTTCCCCGACTATTTTTAAAACTAACTTTCCCAGCACAAGGTGGTTTACAATCCTCAACACAATTACAATTATTTTCAGGTTTAGGAGCATTTAATTCACACTTCCCATTACCACAAACATTAGGGGTAAAAGGTCTTTTAATACAATTACCATCTTTACAAATCAATTCACCTTCACAATCAGTATCCAGATCACACTCAGAACATCCAGTAAGAAATAAACACAAAACAACTAAGAAAGTAATTAATATTAGTATTTTCTTCATATTAGCCTCACCTGTCAAAAACTTTGTTTTTGATCATGATCAGAATTCCTTTGGAATTCTAACATTTAATAATTTAAAAAATATATTAAAAAATAAAAATTTATTTCACAACTTCATATTCTTTAACCATCAACACGATAAAGATTATCAATAAGATTGCTCCTGATATTATATACCAAAGACCTTGTAAAACAATTCCTGTTTCAGCCATTTTATAAACACCAAAAGTCATGATAATAAAACCAATCCAAAGCAGTTTATCTAAAACAAGTTTCATTATTTCGAATTCTTGTTGTGCTGTTAACTTTTTTTTCTTTTTTGCTTTTGCCATAAATATCAACCTCTTTTTTAGGATATTACATTTAAGTATACTGTTTTGGAGTCATATGGTTTAAAATCAGTATTCAAAACATTATCAATATCACCTGAACTTATTGCACCAACAGTACAGATATAAAGCCCAGCATTCATTGTTCCTGATGCAATTGTGACCACTGTTTTAAATTCAAATACTTCAGAAGGTCCAACACTTGATGCAACAGAAGAAGACATTGTTGGATCTGTAGTAGTGGTACCAGGAGAATCAACAGAATTACACCCATAGACTTGCATCATCACATTATCATGTGTAGATGAATCTTTATTATAATACTGAAAAGTAAATTTAGGTTGTTTTCCAATACCAACATCAATATTATCAGACAAAGTTATTGTATTCTTAGAATTTGCTTCTTGTGCAAACTTAGGAATCCCAATTGCTTCTCCTAACTGCCTCTCAGCACCTCCAAACAAAGTCTGAGTAAAAGTTAAACCTAATCCTAGAACAACAAATGCAATAACAATCACAACAATTGCATTCACAGATAAAGATAATGATGCTCTTTTTTTGAATACCATATAATTCACCTCTTATTTTTAATATATCATGATTTTAACATAAAATATGCCACAACATACATATTTATGTATATCTTATTTATATATGTTTCTATTTAAAATGTCAAAAATCATAGATTTTTAATCATGATCATAAATGCTCTGCATTTATGACAACCTTGCGATTGTTTTAAGTATAATTTAGCTAAAACAAACCGATACATTTAAAAAGGAAAATCAAAAACCAATATACATGGCAAGAATAAGAAGAGCAAATTCATATAGAAGATTAGAAAGACCTTACACAAGGATATCTAAGTTCAAGAAAAAGTCTTTTATCAAAGTCAGACCAAATATTGTTATTGTCAAATACGACTTAGGAAATCTTAAAAAGAAATTTGACTTTCAAGTACAATTAATCTCAAAAGAAAATGTCCAGATAAGGCATAATGCATTAGAATCAGCAAGACAGACAAGCAACAGAGTTCTAGAAAAAACAATAGGTAAAAAAGCATATCATATGAAAATAAGAACTTATCCACATCACATTTTAAGAGAAAATCCTTTAGCATCAGGTGCAGGAGCAGACAGAATGAGCACTGGTATGCAGAAAGCATTTGGTAAACCTATTTCAACAGCTGCAAGAATCAAAAAAGGACAGATAATCATGCATGTCGATGTTAACAAACCACACATTCTGGTTGCAAAAAAAGCTTTGAAAAGAGCTTCAAACAAATTTCCTTATTCTTGGAATATTGTTGTTAAAGAAAATAAGCATAAAAAATAAGATAACAATAAGAATAATAATTAAACAAGTTTATTCTCGATCATTCCTCTTCAAAATTACTCATATTCGGTGAGAGGTTTTTCTCACCTAAAACATCCATAACATGAGTCATTCTCAACTCCATTAACTTTGATATTTGGCTCAGAGAATGCCCTTTATCATGTAAATGTAATATCTTTTTCTTTGTCTCGCGATTTAGATTAGCTTTTGGACGGGTTTTTATTTTTGACATCTTTTTTATTTCAACAACTCCTTTTTCAACAAATCTAAATTAAACAATTTCATATTTGGATTATCATGTTTAAACTCTTCAATCATTTTTTTCTCAAGAATATCAATTTTACTAATATAAACCAAGATTGGTTTTCTATACTTTTTCAAATTTTTATACAACTTCATCTGCTTTTTCAAAGAATACTCTTCAGTCAAGTCAAAAACATAGACCAAAACATCAGCACAATACTTAACAGCTAAGATAGCTTGTTTTTCAATATAATTCATCTTATCATACCTATCAAGAGTTCCAGGTGTATCAAGAAGCTGAACTTTTACTTCTTTTCCACCAACCTTACCTTCATAAAAACCTACATTTATCCTCTTTGTTGTAAATGCATATTCATTGATCTCAGGCTTAGATTTAGACAAATGAGATAACAAAGTAGTTTTGCCAACATTAGGAAACCCACATATTGCAATAACATCATACTTTTCTCTAATAACAGGAAAATTTACCAACAGTTTCCGTATATGATGCAGATTAACAAGATCTTTTCTAATCTGTTTCATAATAGAACTAATCCTTCCAGAAAATTCTCTTCTATAAGTATTTATTTTATCCAAATGTTGACAGACTTTTATTTTTTTTTTATATTTATAATAAAATTCATTTATTTTTTTGACAGCCCAGTTAAGAGCACCTAATGATTTTTTTATATATTTAATATCAATATGAATCTTTAACAATTCTTTATAAAATTCAGACAAATCATCAATTGTTGGAAATGTTTTTAATATTTTCATCAAACTATCTACAAGATTAGTTCTCATTGTGTCAATCCTTGCTAATTCAATTCTCCAAGATTTACTTAATCGAGAACCTTTTATCTTAGAACCTCTGATCTTAGCAGCCTGCTTCTTAGCTCTTCTAAAAGCCACATCTAAGTAATGCTCATACTTTTCAATTGAAACAATGTTGTTAAATGCCATAATTAACTAAAGAAAGATATAAGTTTAAAAATGTTTGGCAAGAATCGGCTCCATCCAAAATATCCGTCTGTGCCATTATTGACATTGTTAACGAAGTTAATAATGGCATGGCCAGACGAAGTTTTGTGAGCAAAGCGAGCAAAACGTAGTAGGATTTTTGGATGGAGCTGCAAGAATTCTATATTATTCATATTTGTATGTTATTTATGATGTTTATGTTTTTTATGTTTTTTATGTTTTGTATGACTTGTTCTATGTTTTACTTTATTTGTTTTGTGTTTGGAGTGTTTTGTATGCTTTTTATGATGTTTACTTTTCTTATGTCCTTTACGCTTTTTTCTCATATAAACAAGAATAATAAAACCAATAACCAAAGTAATAAACAATACAATCAATAATCTCCTAATATTAATATTATCCATAAATTTAACAGGTTCATGCACTTCTGGTGTAATCTCTTCACAAGCATCACAAACACCACCACAGTCAATACCTATTTCATCCTGATCCAATATACTATTATTACAAAGATTTACAGGAATTTCACAAGCATCACAAACACCACCGCAATCAACACCTGTTTCATCTTGATTCTTTTTATCATCATCACAACTAGGTTTGACAACAACAGGATCAGTTTCATTATCATCATTTTTATCAGTACATCCTGGATCTTTTAGATCAAACAATTTGTCTCCATCATTATCAATATTATCATTACACTGTTTTGGTACAAAACCTCCACCAGAGCCGCCGCCTCCGCCGCCTCCGCCGCCAGAGCTTCCACCACCTCCCCCACTAGGAACACTTGGTTTTGGTTTAGGCTTTGGAATAACAAATTCAATAACAGCGCTGTGTTTTAATCCAGAAACAACAAACATTTTTTCATATAATTGACAAACATATTCTGCTTTTGTTCCAGGACATTTTACAATTATCTCATTTTTACCTTTACAAGAAGAACTAACATCTGAGATTGCTGCTGTTTCTTGATCTTTTACACAAACAGCATTAGAACTAGGGTGTTTTTTCTCAACATAAAATATTTTGCTTACATTAGTTATATTTAAACCTTTTAAAATAAAATAAGATTTAGAATCAGATTCTTTTTGTTTTTCAATCTCAACACTTGACAAATTAATATAATCTATCTCAGTAGTATTATGTATCTTAACTTTAGCAATTGTTTTATTATCATGCAACAGTGCAAGTTTTGTTGTTTTTTTCAAATCATCATTTACATCAGACTCATTACTTGGCACAACATAACTCGTTGCATTAGTTTTGCTCATATTAACTTGTGTTTCATAACAATCTATTTCACATGTCTTGAAATTCTCTCCTTGTTCACAAATATTATTACCACAAAGAACACAATCATTATCTAAAGAATCAACAAGAGTATCACAATCATTATCAACAGAATCACTACATACTTCACTAACACCAGGATTCACAATTGCATTATTATCATCACAATCAGCACCACCTTTATCTAAAGCATCAAAACCATCATTATCATCATCAAAATCACAATCATTATCCAAAGAATCAGTAAAACCATCACAATCATCATCAAGGTTATTATCACAAACTTCATCACTGATTTTACTAGAAGCAACACATTGTTTATCCCATTTACCAAGCACACATAATTGTTCAATTGTTTTAGAACAAGCACCTACACCACATGACTGTGTTTGTTTTGCATTATCTATGCAATCACATCCTTCATCAATACCACCTACACAATTATTATCAATTCCATCACATATTTCTATTGCACTAGGATTAATACTAGCATCTTCATCATAACAATCATCACCACCATATTCAACAGAATCATATCCATCATTATCAACATCTTTATTCACACAATCAGGATCTAAAGAATCAACCAAATCATCACAGTCATTATCAATAGTATCGTCACAAATTTCAGAAGCTGCAGGATTTATCTGTGGACTAGTATCATCACAATCATCACCACCTAGAGCAACAGAATCATAACCATCATTATCATTATCAAAATCACATTCATCACCAAAAGCATCACCTTGTTTTGTTGTCTTGATTACCCATATATCACGACCACCAGCTCCAAAAGAATCACTATATCCACCAATTATATAACTTTCATCAACTAATTGTTGAACAGTTGTACCAAAATCAAAACCAGTACCTCCAAATGTTTTATCCCATTGTTTATTACAATCACCGCCTGTTTTAATTACCCAAACATCATTACCACCTTTCCCCTTAGAATTTGTCCATCCAGTTATAATATATCCATTATCAGATGTTTGATCAAGGGACCAGCTTCGTTCATTTCCAGTTCCACCAAAAGTCTTATCCCATTCTTTGTTTCCAGCAGAATCTGTTTTGATTAACCAAATATCTTCACCACCTGCACCATAAGAATTAGTATATCCTGTCATTATATATCCTGAATCAGATGTTTGTTGAACAAATTCACAAAGATCTTCACCTGTTCCACCAAAAGTCTTATCCCATTCTTTATTTCCATCAACATCTGTTTT
>CAZHVK010000011.1:21644-40092 GCA_964535955.1 uncultured Methanosarcinales archaeon
CACCTGTTCCACCAAAAGTCTTATCCCATTCTTTATTTCCATCAACATCTGTTTTAATTAACCAAACATCTTTACCACCTGAACCAAAAGATGTTGTTTCTCCTGTTATAATATATCCATTATCAGATGTTTGTTGAACAAATCTAGCAAAGTCTTCACCAGCACCACCAAAAGTCTTTTCCCATTCTTTATTTCCATCAACATCTGTTTTGATTAACCAAACATCTTTGCCACCTGAACCAAAAGATTCTGTGCCGCCTATTAACACATATCCATTATCAGTTGTTTGTTGAACAGACATAACACCATCATTATTTGCAGCACCAAAAGTTTTGCTCCATTCTTCATCACCATTAGCATCTGTTTTAATCAACCAAACATCATCATCACCTGAACCAAAAGATGCTGTAACTCCTGCAATAATATATCCATTATCAGATGTTTGTTGAGCCAACCAACCAATATCTCTACCTGCTCCACCAAATGTTTTATCCCATTGTTTATTTCCTGAAGAATCTATTTTTACTAACAATGCATCCATTGCTGTATCAGGAGAGAGTATAATTCCTGCTATTATATATCCATTATCAGAAGTCTGGTCTAGAGAAAACAACATTTCCCAATTAACACCACCAAATGTTTTATCCCATTCTTTTTTAGGTACAAGATCACTATTTGTTTGTAATGGATTAGACACACCAAGACAATTATCACAAGAATCATCAACACCATCATTATCATCATCTTTAATAGCAGCACAATCACTATCCAATACATCAACCATGCCATCACAGTCATTATCAATAGTATCATCACAAACTTCAGAAGCTGCAGGATTTATCTGTGGACTAGTATCATCACAATCATCACCATTATTATTCTCATCAACATAACCATCATCATCTTTATCAAAATCACAATCACTATCCAATACATCAACCATGCCATCACAATCATTATCAACACCATCACTGCAAAGATCAACAGTATTTTCATCAACCTTATTCTCAATCTTTGGCAAACATACAGCAGGAACCCATTCACCAAGCACACATTCAAGAGCATCTTTATTTTGACACACACCATCACCACAATCAACTTCTTGTGTTAATCCAGTCACGCAATCACATTCTTCATCTTTTGTTCCATCACAATCATCATCAATATCATTGCACAAAGCATTTTGTTTTTCATTAAAATTATCCCTTGGATAAACACCAGCATTAGTATCATCACAATCTAATTTATCAGAAAACTCAGGTTTTTCACAAGTCTCATCATAAAACCCATCTTCATCAGAATCAACACATTCTGGTTCTGGTTCAACAAGTACAAGTTTATCATTATCAAACATCTTAATCATATAACCTGTATCAGGTTTAAATTGTTTCAAAGTATTGAAACGAACTGGTATGCTAGGATCATAAACATAAACATCATCAGGACCAAATTCCCTGATAACTACAATATTAGACTTAATTGGTTCAATTGTTTCAGTAACATCAACTATTTCATCACCTAAGTAAGGCATCATGTTCCAGCCTTTATGAAGTGTTACACTTTTATCAGTGAGAGGTAAACCATCAATTGTTAGTGATGCTGCATTCTTCATCTTTATTTGATAAGCTTTACCACCTACAATTGTCTGTAAAGTATTGAATCTAGATGGAATTAAGGGATCATAAACATAAACATCTGTTTCTGCAAATTCTCTGATAACAACAGCATCATTTATAACAGATGCTAATGCTTGATCAATCTCTTTAACATCAGGATCTAATGTAATTGGTAAAACATTCCAACCTTTATGCAATGATAATGTAATCTGATTATCAGATGCAATATCATTAGATAAAGTATCATCAAGAGCTCCAACCAAAGGCACACCTGCAGACTCAACAGGCGCAGCAATCATTCCTGTCAAACCATCACCAAAGCCAAGAGAAACAAAATAAATAAAAAAAATCACTAATACCAATAGACCAAGGATTATAAAACTATCTTGCAAATCCTTTTTCATACTTGTTTTTTCCATTGTAACAACAAAACATCATCACATATCAAATTCTTTTTTTATGTAAATCCTTGATATGAGACAATCTTCTTTTAATTAATTTTTTCAGATCACCATTCATGTTTCTAATGATTGCAGATACATGATGATGAGTTCCGCCTAAGATATAAGGTAGTATAACATAATCAGCACCCATTGAATACAATTCCAAAGCTTCTTCAATCTGATTAGCTGTTAATATGACAACAGCTTTTTTATTTACTTTTTTTGTCTTTTTCATAAGAAGTAAACTATCTTTTGAATCAGGCACAGTTGATATAACCAGTTTTACTTTCTTAAGGTCTAGGTGATTAATTATTTCAGGATCACCAATATCTCCATAGATTGCAGTTGCTTTTTTGTATTTACTTCTAATTACATATCTTACAACATCAGGATTATAATCAACAACAAGAATTGATTTTTTCATCTTAATAAGTAAATCAATAATCCCATGCGCAATTCTATTATGGCCACAAACAATTACATCATATGGTTTTTTCCTTTTCTTGATTTGTTTTAAATCTTTATCATTAAAATTAAACTTTTCAAACAACTTCAAAGGTCCCTTAAACACATCAAACAACTTGTGTTCATATTTAATTACATAAGTTGTAATTGTAATTGTAAATATAGCAGCCCATATTGCTAATGAAAATATTTGTTTAGAAATATGTCCCAAAATCATTCCTTGTGCTAATACAATCATAGAAAATTCAGAAACTTGAATTAAAGATCCAGAAATTAAAAATGCAGGCCTTTCTTTATAACCAAATAAGCTGGTAAAAATCATGAGCAATACTGGTTTTATTGTCACAACTATCAATGACAATACAGCAGCTAGTATTAATAATTCTTTTAGATTATCAAATATAATGTTTAGACCTAATGATACAAAGAAAATTGTAGCAAAAAAATCTCTTAAAGGCTTTACTCTACCGATTATCTCTAGATTATAAGGCAGATTACCTAAAGCAACACCTGCAACAAATGCACCAATTGCAATTGAAAACCCAATCCAATTAAACATTATTCCAAACAAGAAACACATTGTTAATGATAACAAGAACAATAATTCTTGTGATTCAGCAGCATATTTAAAGAATCTCGGTAGAATGAATTTGCTTAACACTAATGCTAAAGCAAGCAGACCAATCCCTTTTAACAATGATCCAGCTAAAAACATCCATGAAAAACTATCAATAGTTGTCAAAGTAGACAATATCAGCACAGCTAATATATCTTCAACAAGCAGAATACCAACAATAACCCTGCCATGTAATGTATCAACTTCTCTTCTATCAGCTAATAATTTGACAACAACCATTGTTGATGAGAAAACAAGTATCAAGCCGATATAGATAGCTTGCAATGACAAATAACCAAACATAACAGCTGTCAGATAACCTAACCCAAACAATATTGCACTTTTTCCTAATCCAGCTACTGTTGCAACAGGTGCAACATTCTTCAGTTTATCCAGATCAATCTCTAAGCCTACGATAAACAGCAAGAATGCAATACCGATCTCAGACAATAACTCGATTGTACTAGAGCTTGTGATCAATTTCAGAACAGGACCTATGATAATTCCAGCTATGATATATGCTGGTACTAATGGCTGTTTTATCAGTCTTGTAACATAAGCTAACAAACTTGCCATGATGATTATCAATCCTATGTCAAAAAATATGTTGTCCATTTTGTATTTTTTATTATTTTATATTCATAACCCATGCCTCACCAGGGGAGGGTGGTCGGGGGAATGGCTTGGTGGGCTATATTATTTTAACCTCTTCTTCAATTCCTTCAAACTCATGAGTTCAGCAGTAGCAATAAGCTGACCATTAACACTATACCAATAAAGCTCATCTCCTTCTTTTACATTGATATCTTCCCTAGCTTCTTTTGGTACTGTGATCTGGCCTAATGATGTTATCTTCGCTTTTCCTATGAATTTGATTCTTTTTGCCATTATTTTATTTAAATATGTGGTAAGCGCCAATTGGCCAGTGAGTGCACACGCAAATTGTTAAACTGTAAGGGCTTCCCATATGAGGATAAATCAATTGGAAAGCACGAACGAGCTTGCCACATATTCAATTTCTAGATTATTAATATTTATAATTTTATTAATATTATTAATATTTATAATTCTCCTTTATAAATCTTTCTATAATATATTTAGAATTCTATTGAAATTTGCTTTGTTTAGGTTATTTTTGTATTCCCTGCCTAACTCAATCAACTTATCCTTGTCAACCTTAATACCTTTAGAACCAAGCAATTTCCTATTTCTTATAACATATTGCACAAACTGTGTAACATTATGTGGTTTTTCAGTAAAAGCAGCACGTTCAAAGTCAAGCAAAACAATCTTTTCACCAACAACAATATGTTTATAGGGATTGTGCATTTCTTCTTTATTAATGCCTAATTTATCTAATCTGGCACATTGTTCAAACACATTTCTTAGAACTCTTTTTATTCTTACATGACTTGTTTCTTTTTCCAAATATTCTTTAATAAAAACACCCTCTACAAATTCATAAACAAAAAATCCTTTACCAGAAAACAGTAACTTAGGACCAATCCTAAACTTACCCAGTTTCTGTAGAAACGAAATCTCATTCTTTATCTTACCAAGAGCTTCACTCTTAGGATTCTTTACTTTAACAGCAACTTTCTTCTTACCATACTTACCAGTATAGATCAAACCACGCTTACCTTTAGCAAATAATTCAAGACCAGTAACACCTTTTATCTTCATAATAATATGATGTAGAATTACTTATACTTAAACCTTATGATAATTACAAATACTAATAGGCTTTCGATTTTCACACTTAACATTACTAGGTCTTTGACAAAAATAATTACTACCAAAAGCTTTACCTGAATAAGGACAAAGATTTGGTTTAGAATCTATAAGTTTATTAACTATCCTTAATAGGCTAGTATCAAGACCATGAACAATCTTATTTAATTTATCAGGAAGGATATAAAAACTTGTATTCTTAAGATAATCTCTTTTTTTCATATTTTCTTTATCAGTTAAGACCAAAAGTGGAATTCTATACAAATCTCCTTTACCTAGTTTATATCTAAGAACATCAACAAGATCAAAATATTTTTGTCTAGGAACAAATAATGCTTTTTCACTTCCAACAACTTCCTCAGCATCGACCAATGTTGACACAATCAGGTCAGGATTATCATTTTCAATCTCATAAATAATTCCTTTATAAATTTCATCTAAAAGATTATTATCACTCACACTACGCCTTCCCTCAAATGTATAAAAATCATATGATGTCTGAAGAAATGGTTTTTGTTCATACCACCACATATAAACAGAAAACATTGCCTTGATTTCATAATACAATTGTTTTGGCGCAACAAATATCTTTTTTTTTTGTTTTTTTACCATTAACAATTAATAATCAGTAATCATTTATATTAATTTCTAGACTAGAACATAGACATAAAGTTCTTCAAAAAAGATCTTTTGTTTTGCAACTTGTTTAAATTTAAAACCAGATTTTCTGATAAATTCTTCAACCTTTTTCTTTTTAGTCAATGATGAAAAAAGAAGTAACACTTTACCATTTGTTTTTAAAAAATCTTTTAATTCACATAAAAACTTCTGAATCAATTCATAACCTTTTTTTCCACCATCAAGAGTAATATCCTTGAGCTTGACATCTTCAGGCAGATATGGTGGATTAAATATAATCAAATCAAACTTTCCAGTAATATTAGAAAATAAATCAGAAACCATATACTTAATTTTTTTATCATGATTTTCTCTTTTTAATTTTGCAATAACACCTCTCTGTACATCAACAGCAACCACTTTTTTACAATACTTAGCAGCTTCTTTAGCTAATATCCCAGAACCAGTCCCCATATCTAAAACAATATCATTAGGTTTACAATATTTCTTGATCTGTTTTTGCAGTAAAAATGAATCCCCTCTAGGTTCATATATCATGATAGATTAATGTATTAAGCAGAAGTATTTATAGTTTTTGTAAAAAAAAGAACAAATGTCAAGAACCACCGGTCAATAGACCGGTGGCATGAAGCGAAAGCTTCATAACAATCTATAATGACCAGTGGTTCTTGATCATGCTCAGTATACCACCAGTCTATTGACTGGTGGTATACTGACATATTAAATAAACATAAGAGAAATAAAAAGAAATCAAAAAAAACAAAAAGAATTAAAAAAAATAAAAAATCTTATGTAGCACACTTACCTTTCAGCTTGTGACCTTCTCCTGTAAATGTATATGATGCATCAGTTTCATCATCAGTGTATGTGATACTTACATCATAATTATAATTGTCTCCTGCACTTGCACATGTCATTGCACCACCACAATCAGTTGTTTGACCTGCTCCTAAACTTGTTTCATCACATGTTAGAGCAACATTGTTAACTGTTACTGTCAATGATGAGATAGCATTTCTTTGATTGTTTCTGATTGATGTATTCAATACATCTGCTGCTGCTGAAACAGCATAACTTTGTATTGCAATGTCTGCTGTGTCCCAGAATGATTTAGATGCTCTTTCTTGTGCACCTGTACCAATACCAGGAATTCCTCCCATTGCTGCTACAACAATCAATGCAATTATGATAACAACTGCTAGAATTATCAGATATTCTGTTGCACCTTGTGCTTTTTTAAATTTATCCATTTATTATCACCTCATGTTTTTTTAAATTAAAATAGCAATAAATAATAATAATAATAATAATATAAAGCCATTATTAATGATTATTAGAATCTTTATATATAAATATTTTGTTTTTTAAAGTGTTTTCTTATTTCTCTCCACTTAATTACCACACTTACCTTCTAATTTATGTCCTTCACCAGTATATGTATATTCTGTATCTGTGTCTAAGTCTGTGTATGTAATACTAACATCAAAACTATATGCATCACCTGGACTGCAAGCTGTTACATCAATTACACCACATGTTGTTTGTTGGCCTGTTGATAAACTATTTCCACTACAAGTCATTTCTTGACCATCAACATACATATCACCCAATGATATACTATGATCTCTATTATTTCTTAAAGTAAGGTTCATGTTATCTGTAGCAGCTGAAACAGCATGAGTGATTACTGCAACATCTAATGTTTCCCAAAATGAGGAAGAAGTCCTTTGTCTTGTAGCAGTTCCAATTCCTGGGATTCCTCCCATTACAGCAACTACAATCAAAGCAATGATTATAACAATTGCTAGAATTATCAGATATTCTGTTGCACCTTGTGCTTTATCATTATTTAACATCATATTCACCTATTTTTACTTTATTGTTCTTATTATTTGTTTTGTGTTTTATAAATCTTTCTTTTATTTATATATAATCTCTGGGTTTTTATTCTTTTAATTTATCTGTAATAAGCTTTTTTAATAATTTAATTATATGCTGATATTCTAACTTATTTCTGTCAAAAAACTCTTTTTTAACAAAAAAGCCTCTATAATCTATCTTATTCCTTATTTTTCTTAGTTCATCTATTTTTTCACATTCAAAATTTAAATCAGGATTTTGTTTTTCAAAATATCTTATTAAACATTCATGATTAGAAGATGATAATGCATCAAGATTAAGATAAGCAGTCAATAATTCTTTGATTATTTCATAATAAGCTTCTACAACTAAAGAAGCAAATTTCTCTTTAATATTTTTACTTATAGGTTCCCAAAACTCTAGTCTTACTTCTATTAATTTCAACATATTTCTGACTCTTTCTTTGTCTTGTTCAATGTTTCTTATTATTTTTTCACTATAGCATTTGTCTAATTCCATTATTTCACCATATGTGCATGGTTCGTTCGCACTTTCCAATTGATATAACAATGCACATGAAAACCCCTCGCTGTCTTACGATTCTCGTGGGTGCTCACTGGCCTTACAGGCACCATGCACATATATTTCACCTAAATAATCTTAGATTACCACTTAATATAATCCCATTTGTTATGTTATTCTTAAGCTCTTTACTCATGTATTTCAGATCCTTATCAAAAACTAGATGGATCTTTCTTTTGAGAATCTTTTCAAATTTATCAAGATTGATTTTTTGTTGTTTTGACTGGATAAATATATCAATATCACTGTCTTTTACATCTGTTCCTTTTGCATAACCACCAAATAATATGATGACTTCTGGCATTAGTTCATTATCTAGAAATTCAATTAAGCCTGATTCAGATATTTTAAGTTGATTAAATATTTTTTTGTATTTTTTGAAAATCTCATTTTCTGTATTTGAATTGTAACTTTTGTATAATGTAGAAGTGTTAATCTTTATTAAACCTAGTTTAACCAGTTTTTTAAGATATATTAATACTGATTTATGTTCTAATTTGATCATTCTACTGATCTGTCTTAATTGAAAATCTTTTATAGGATCATCAAAAAATACATTCAATACCTTATACAAATTATAATTACCCAATATCTGGTTTATTTTTACACCACCTGTTGAATTATTTCACCACATGGTGTAAACTAACACCAGAACTATATAAATCTTTCTATTATTTTAATAGAATTCTGATAAATCTTAACTTATTTCAGTTTCTTAAGTTCTTTCTGCTTTTGTTTAAGTACTTTTTGAGCTTCTTTAATATTCTCTTGCAAAACTTTAATATAATACTTAAGATATTGTTTTCTATTCATGTGTTCAACTTTGTCTACTTCTGGTAATAAGTTTCTTCTTGTTTTTTTGATCTTTAGTTTCATTTTACCTAACCCGCCAAGACCTTCCCCCGGCCACCCACCCCTGGTTCAATAAGGACTAAGTTCTTGGGTTGTGATCTGTTTTTATTTATTATTATATTTGCCCTTTATTTTATAAGATTTAATTGTAAAGGGTAAATTATTTTCACACCAAAAAATTGTTCCAATAATTATCAATCAATTCTTTAGTTATAAAATTGACTACTTTTTTGAAATATTTAGGATCATTTTTATTTAAATCTATCTTATTTGCTTTTGATAGTGCATCTAAATATTCATTCCTTTTTGAATTTCTTATAATTATGGGTGGGTATTTTTTTCTCATCAATAAATAATTCATGACCATTCTTCCTGTTCTTCCATTTCCTTCTGCAAATGGGTGTATTCTTTCAAATTTTTGATGAAACAAACTTGCTAATATTAATGGATGAAACTTTCTTTTATTTTTCTTAAGCCATTTCAACAGAATGTTCATGTCAATCTTTATATATTTTGCAGGAGAAGAATCAAATCTCGATCTAAATACTCTAACATCATGTGTTCTATAACCTTTTCTTATATCAATATCCTGCATTAATTTATCATGTATCTTGATTATTAGTTTGTTGTTTATTCTTGCTTTTGAGTCTATTAATTCAAAAAATAATTTTTCTGTGTTTTGAAGATCATAAACTTCTCTTAGTGTCTTGTTTTTTGGTGTCAGATTTTCTGTTAAAAGTTTTTGTGTTTCTGCTAATGATATTGTATTACCTTCTATTGAGGTTGTGTTGAATGCAAAATCTATCAAGAAATTTTTAAAAACATCTTTTTTAGTTAAATCATCTAGTTTTAAGAATACTTCTTTATAGTGTAATCTTATTGCTTCTATTTGTTCAATTACTTCTTTGTCAAGGTATTCACTTTTCTTGATCTTTAATGTTTTTGCTTTTTTAAGAAAATATTCAGATTCAATATGTTTTTTTATATTTCTGTAAGTTTTTTTAATCTCTTTTTGATATTTTTTAGGCAAATTATCAAGTTTTTTTTGGATTTTAGAAACATCACTGCCTAAATAAGCAATATCTTTTACAATTGTCTTATTTTTTACTTTTTTTGATATTCTTAAATAATAATAAGGTTTCCCATTTATTGTTTTTTTGTATAAATAAGCCATATTTAATATGAATAGTAGAACTTATATATAAATCTTACCCTTTATTTTCCTGAATCCACTTGTAAAGGGTAATTATTTATCTAATATATCATCAATCAATCCCAAAACATGGTCAATTTCTTTATGTACTCTTTTTTCCCAGAGCTTTATTTCAATTATTTCTTTTTTTAATTTTCTTTGTTTTTTATGTAATAATGACTCTTTTTTTTCTAATTGTTTGACTTTTTTGATTAGAAGTTGTTCTTTTCCTTTTCCACCTAGATTCTTTTTGCTTTTGTTTTTGGTTATTTTTCTAGATTTAGGTTTAGTCTTTTTCTTTTTAGTAGACTTTTTCCTCTTTTTTGACATGTTATTAATTTAATCTTACTCATATATAAACTTTACCCACATACTCCTCCCCCACCACCCTCCCTTGATTCTGTTAGTAAATATACAGAAAACTATAAATACTATTCAAACATTAATAAAATAAAAAAGAGGTAAAGTATGTTCATGGCTCGTTCGCATGCTCTATATTTATCTAATGTCTAATAGAGCACCTATGAAGTCTAACGAATCGAGCTATTGCTTACTGGCCAATACTGGCGCCATGAACATAGTAAACAAATATGCAACTAGAACTACTATACTTAATATTTGGACTAATTGGTTTGTTAATAGGAAGTGAGCTAGTCATAAGAGCTGTTCTAAACATATCTCGTCATTATAAGATATCGCACCTATTTCTAGGACTTGTGATTTTGTCAATTGGTACTGATTTGCCAGAACTGGTTGTTGATGTGACAGGAGCAATATATAGATTGCGTGGTATTGAGACATCTGGTTTGATAGTTGGTGAAACTATTGGTACATGTTTTTCTCAAGTTGGTCTGGTTTTGGGAATAATTGCATTGTTTGGTACAATGACATTAACTAAAAAAGAAATTTTTAGAGATGGTGCAATGATGGTCAGCAGTGTTGCGTTGTTAATTCTTGCAAGTTTGGATGGAGTGATAAGTAAAACAGAAGGTTTGATATTTGTGTTAATATTTTGTCTTTATCTTTTGGTTGTTTATAGAGAAGAGCATCTTCATGAGAAGATAAAAAGAGCACCACAAGTCAAATGGTTTTGGGATGTTATTTCTATAATTGGTGGTTTTATAATAATTTACTTTGGTTCAAGTGCTGTTCTAGATAATGGTTTAAGTTTGGCAACTTCATGGGGTGTTAGTCAAGCAATTATAGGTATTACTTTGGTTGGTTTAGGCACAAGTTTACCAGAACTTGCAATTGCATTAAATGCTTTAAGAAAAGGTGCTGTTAAATTGTCTGCTGCTAATTTAATAGGTAGCAATACATTTGATATTTTGTTTACTTTGGGTTTAGGAAGTGCGATTGCTGGTTTTAATGTAAGTAGAAATTTATTATTATTTGATATTCCTTTGTTGTTATTGTTTTCATCCTTAGTTGTGTTCTTTTTTTACAGAAAGATGAAGATTGAGAAAAAAGAAGCAATTATTTTGTTGGTTCTGTATTTTGCTTATATTGGGATTAAGATCTTTACAAATTTATAGAACTCAAACTAATCCATAAGATTAATAAAAAAATAGAATCAAAAGCATCAATGTCCGAAGTCTAAGAATCAACAAAAAATCAAATCCGAAGATCAAAAATCTTGCATCAACCCAAATTCTCCCATTAATGCCAATGAATGAATATAAGTAGACCACAATCAAAATAATAAATCAAAAGACCTGAATCCGAAGACCCAAACCAAATGACAAATCATCTTTCAAGTGATCCATTTGTTAGTTTTGTATAAGTTGTATTTAAAGGTTTCTGTTTTTCTGATTTTGTTATTTTATTTTTATTAATTTTTTAAAACAGAATTCACTTAAACTTCTCCCCTTTAATCTTCAGATACTGTTCCCTTGTTATCATTGGTTTTTTGCCATTTTGAAAAATAGAATTAATCAAAACATTCTGCTGCTTAGACCACATTATATCAGCATGGGTCCTAACATATGCTGCCCATAGCTCAACAAATTTCATTCTGTCGAAATCATTACTTTTCCTGAATTCCTCAGCATTAAATACCTTAGTCATGTTTTTCTTAACTCTTCTTTATATTTATTAATAAGACCAACATCTAAATGTTCATAAGCAATCAATCTTATATGTTTGGCATCCTCTAAATCTTTATTTCCTTTCAAAACCTCTTCTTTATAAGCAATTTGTAATTCTAGAAATGAAGTCTTAATTTCTTTATCATTTAATCTAATTATGATTGGATTCTTTAGTGCAGCTTTATCATAAATTGTTTTAGAAAACTTCAATTCAATATTTGGTATGATTCTTGGTTCTATTGCAAATCTAACACTAGATTTAGATTCTAATAATTCATAAGAATTATTTGTATTGTTAGAATTTAAACACCAAAAACCATCTTCAATTAATTCATTAAATAATTTAACATATTTTTCTTTATCTAATTTTGGAATAATAATATCAATATCCTCTGTTGTTCTTGATCTGCCTAATAATATTGCTACGTATCCACTAACAATGACATAATCAGAATATTTCTTAAGTATATCTAAGAATCTAAATGTGAACTTGTCTACTTCATTTATTTCTTTATCTATTTTTATTGTTTTCTTATCTAAGAATTGCATATGTGCAGGTAAGGTTTTGATATATATAAAGGTTTTTACAGATTTTTATGAATATATTCAAAAGATTCACTTAAATTTTTCATCAACTTCTCCCATATATTCTCTAACTCTTTCAACAATTATAGGCAGAATCAGTTTTTGTAATTTTTCATCCATAATATCAACTAAACTCAGATATTCTGTAATTCTATAATTATTAGTAACTTTCTCAACCAACATAACTTCACGAAGTCGTTTCAATTGTCGTCTAATATTAGAACCAGCAACACCTAATAATTTTAATTCATTCTTTTTTCTATAATCAACTACTTTCTTCCGAACTTGTTCAGAAGAGAGATGCTTTTTCTTTTTACGATGCAATAACAAAATATTAAGAACATCCACAACAACATCTCTAGAATCTCCTGGCTGTAACAAACCTAATGACAAACAAAGTCTTTTAACTAGACCTCTCTGTCCTAACTCGGATGGTTTTTCATATCTTCGCAGAGTAATCTCTGCTAAAGGAATGTCTCTAGAAATTGTTTGTTTTTTTACAGCCAACATATCACCTCAATTAATAACAATAATTAATGCTAATATGTTTTAAGCAGAAATCATTTATAAATGTTTTTATTTTTTAAAAATATAGACGAGAAAAAAAGATAAAATAAGATTATTTCCTTTTCTTCTTTTTCTTAACTTTTTTTACTTTTTTTCTTTTAATTGTTTTTTTCTTTTTACTTTTCTTAACTTTTTTCTTTCCAACTCTCATTGCTCTTTTAATCTTATTATTCTCAACCCTTTCAACAATAGAAAAAAATTTTTCAAGTTCAACTACTTCTTTTCTAATATTCACAATTTGAGTAGAATTATCCTGTAATTCAATCAATTGTCCACATTCAGGACATTTGAATTCAAAATCCATTGCATTTTCAAAACTTAATCTCATACATTTTTCTTCACACATATAGAATTGTCCTCCTTGTTCTCTGATTAATCTTTCTTTTAATTTGTTTAGTCTGTCTTTTTTTAATTTTATAAACAAGTGTCTTATTTGATTATCTTGAAAAGTCCAATAATAAATATACCATCCTTTTTTTCTATCTTTTTTTCTCATAAAGTGTACAAGATTACTTTGAAACAACCTGTACAACATATTCCTAACAAGATTTATTTCAGTGTCCATAGCTTCAGCAATTTTAAACTCAGAAACATTTTTTTTACCTTTTATCTTCATAACTAATTCAAACGCGTCTTCTCCTGCCACATCAGCAACAACATTTTTGATAATGTTATTAGTTATTCTCATCACAACCACCACTACATGCACTTAGTCTTCTTTAGCCCAATTTCTTAGACATTTAAGACTACAAAAAGTGTGTTCATCTGCCTTTTTCTTGATTCTCCAATGTGCTGTTAGCACAAAGTAATCCTTACTAATTTCTACTTGTTTTCTACAATTCTTACACTTTAGAGTCTTATCCTTCCATTTTCCTATTTTTTTATAATGTTGCATTTTCTTCTAATACCTCTGAATCTGGTGTATTCTCACCATTTACTTGTTTTATAAGTGTTTCATATTCTTTTTCAAGTGATTGTAAGTATGGCAATTTACCAGGATTAAGCTGATTATGTTCTTTATCCCATTGTAATTTAGCTATCACTGGCTTGATATCATCCATTCTTTGCTTAATTTGATCTAAATTTTCAGTTTCCATTTTCAACCTATTTAATAGTATATTGATTATTATGACTACTTAATTTATCTAAAAGCCTTTCTCAGAGCCCCCTACCTATTTAAGCCCTATTTCAGCCTTATCTAAGCCAAATAATCTCCTCATCCCTTTTTTAAAGTATGATTCTATATATATTTATGTAACGCAAGCTATTTAAATGTTTCTATTTTTAGATGTCTTTTTATTACTTATAAGTGAAATGATTATAATAAACTATAGAAAAAGATATAAATCCAAAGTCTTTTCTATTTAATTATGAAATTAACAATAGACAAACATTCTTTAGATGATTCTTATGAAGGGACATTAGAATTAGAAGCTGCTATCTTTGCTTTTCAAGAAAAATCAGATGATTGCCATGATAAAGATTGCCAAGAATGTGGAAAACCCACATATCTTTTCTTTGTAGACACAACTGAATATGATAACCTTTGGAAAGAAACAACAAAAGACTTTAAACCAACTGAAGATTGGAGACCAAAATTAAAAACATTATATCAAAAAGACCCAGGACTTGAACAAAGATTAAGTAAACAGGCAAAATATCTGGTCCCTGCTGAATTATTACAGATCTCTCATGATGAAGGCGGAGGACATGGAGATTTAAGATTAAGATATAAAGATGCTATTGTATTATTCTTTCCATTAAAAGAATTCGAATGGTTTAAAAGCGAATTTTCTAAGGATTGGGATGCATTATTATACAATAAAGAGATGAATTAATTTATTCTCCTTCAAATTCAACCAATGTAAATGTCTTATACCCTTTTTCTTGTAATTTCTTTCTGCCGCCAACTTCTGGTAAATCAACTATAAATGCACATTCATGAACACTTCCACCTAATTTTTCTACCAATGCACAAGCAGCACCAGCTGTGCCCCCTGTGGCACACAAATCGTCAATTATTAAAACATTATCACCTTGTTGAATAGCATCTTTGTGAACCTCTATTGTGTCTGTGCCATATTCTAATTCATATTCATATGATTCAACATCAGCTGGTAATTTACCTTTTTTCCGCAAAAGGACTAAACCTTTACCTAACTGATGAGCCAAAGCACCACCCAATATAAATCCTCTTGATTCAATTGCAGCAATCTTATCAAAATTTTCACCAGAATATCTGTGGACTAAAAGATCAACAACTTTTCTCATTCCTTTTGCATCTTTAAGTAAAGTTGTAATATCTCTGAACATTATGCCTTGCTTTGGCCAGTTTGGTATTGTTCTTATTTTTGATTTGATTTCTTCAGTCATTTATAACACCTCATACAACAATATGATCAATAACATCTTGTATCATCTCATCACTTAAAGCAGGTGTATCAGCAAATTCCAATAATCTATGCGGAGCAATACACTCCATCCTCTGATACATTCTAATCACATCTAAAGGACCATTTCCAAAAGAAAACACATTACTATATTCATCATCCATGTTCCCATATTCAACAATTTTTGAGTAAAAACTTTTCATTTTATATCCCTCCTATAATTCAATACATTCTAACAATTCATTAATTATTTTATCATCCAAAGCAGTCTCTGGATCAACAAACTCTAAAATTCTATGAGCAGCAATACATTCCATTCTTTTATACAATGCGATTGTATCAGCAGGATTACCAAAAGGTAATACACCTCTAAGATCACTATCACACCTATCATACTCAACAACATCTGAAAAATAAGTTTTCATTTTTACATCACCTCTAACATTTCTTTTATTCATCATAAAAAACTACTGAATGATCTAATATAGTTTTTCCGTCTTCAGCATAAGTAAAAGTTGCTTTAAACTTTTTTCCTTGAAGAACCCAAGGAAGGAAAATTCTATCTGATGTCCATGTTGGTCTGTCTAAGATTTTATCAGTATCAACCCATTCTAAGATTCCTTCTTTTGATTCTTTCAAATCACCTTCATAACCTTTGAATACATAAACATAACAATAAAAATCTTCTTTTTCCCTTGCCATTTTTGGAAAAAGGATTTCTCCATGCAGAATAGGATCTTTGACAATCAATCCTGATTCTTCAAAAACCTCTCTTATAGCACCTTCAATAGGTGTTTCCCCTTCTTGAATCTTACCACCAAGTCCATTCCATTTAGCATTATACCTAGGATCAGCTTTTTTTTTAGAACAGATAAGCAAGGTCTTATTACTTTCCTGTACATAACATATTGTAGCTAATTTCATTTTTACATTGCCTCAATAACCTTTACCAACAATTTCTTAACATTTTCAGCATTTTGGTTAAATACTTTTAATATTTCTTCCCATGTAACAGGTGCTTCGTCACTTTTCCACGAATCGAAGTCAGTACTCATAGCTACAGCAGCATAAGGCAATCCAATCTCATTAGCAAGAATACACTCAGGTGCAACACTCATATTAATAACATCAGCACCCCAAGCTCTAAACATGTGAGACTCTGCTTTTGTTGAGAATCTAGGTCCTTCGATTGTAATGACTGTTCCTTTAGGATGATATTTTAAGTGAAGTTCTTTAGCACAACTTATCAATTTGTCCCTAAGTTCTTGGTGGAATGGAGTAGCCATTGGTGTGTGTTTAACTTCGCCTGGCTTAAATTCTTCATAAAAACTCAATTTACGAAGTCTAGTAAAATCAATAAACTGATCTAAAATAACTAAATCACCTCTACCGATTTCTTCACGCAAACTACCACAAGCAGTTGTAGCAAGGATATGTGTGCAACCTTGATCCTTAAGAGCTTGAATATTGGCTCTGAAATTGACTTGTGTTGGAGGAATTGTGTGTTTTCTACCATGCCTTGCAATTAATACTACATCTTTACCTTTTATTTGTCCAATTTTTAGATCAGAACTCGGCCTACCGAATGATGTTTCAACTTCAACACTTCTAGAATCTTCAAGAATATCAGGATCATCAAGACCACTACCACCTATTATACCTATTTTCATTATTACACCCCTCAATATATCAAATGATTAAGAAATCATATATATAATTTTCTAATAAAGTATATAATCCAGAATAATAATGCTTATATAGACAAAAATCAAAAAACAAACAAAAGAGGTGAAAAAACATGTACCCAGACCAAACAACATATGAAGAATTTACACATGAAGATAATCTAAAAAAAGATTTCAAAAATTTCCCTTGTAACAATGAAATGTTCAAAATATCAGATAAAGCTCTTGAAAAAAAGAAAGACCTTATCAAAAAAATGTTTAAACCAAGCCAAGTCCTAGAAATTATTAAAGAACATTTTGATTCATTAGGATTAGATGACTTTGTTTTCAAATATTCTCAACCAATGCTTGAAAGTGGATTTTCAGCATATATTGTTAATAACAAAGGAGAAGTAATAAATGAGAACATAACTAACTTCCTCAACCACATACAACAAGGAAAACCAGGATTCACATTTCCATACAATTACGAAACAGATGTAACAATAACAAAAAACAATCAAGAAGCTATAATACCAATTAGCATCCACACACTAGAAGGCATAATGAACAGACCTAGCAAAGTACTTAAAGAAGAAAAACCAACCAAAACAGGAATTATATCTGTATTTAAAATCTCAATGCAAAGAATATTATACATCTGTACCAAAGAATTAGAAGACGCAGTAAGACTATATAATTCAATGAAAGAATTAAAACAAGTTAATACAATTGCAGGGCATAAAAAAGAGGAATTCTATAACTATGAAATAGCCATCAATTTAAACAATTTCAAAGAAGTTGAGGAAATATCAAAATTACTATTAGATGAATTTAAAACAAATAAAATCATAAAATATGAAGTTGATTATACAACAACTTTAGATGAATTAATCAAACAAAATATTTATGCAAAAGGAGAACTACCATTCTATGAAAAACCTTCACAAACAAGGTTAAGAAAATCATACCAATTTGCAATGCTTGGTAGAGCAGGATCAAGATGGTATGAAAAAAACTATGCATCAAGGAAAAACATAGATCCAAATAAAAAAAGACCAACAGTAAACTTAGACTTTGCATAATATAAAACAATTAATATTAAGAGAATTAAACCCTTAACTTAACAAACTAAAGAGGTGAAACAAATGCTAAAACA
>CAZHVK010000012.1:0-10852 GCA_964535955.1 uncultured Methanosarcinales archaeon
TGTTTTTGTTTATGATCCAAAGATTCCTGCTCGTTTTAATTCTTTGAAAGAGTTTAAACCAGAGACAGGTTATCAGATAAAAATGAAAGATAAAGGTGTGGTGGATTTTGGTTAAAAAGGTGGTGATTATGATTAAGAAAAATATGTTTTTTATGGTTTGTGTTTTGATTTTAATAAGTTTTTCTGCAAATGCTTTTGCAGAATGCTGGGATTTGGTTTATGGTCCTACATATGGTGATAAACAAGGCCAGGTTTATGGTTGCGCAACTATTGATCCACAAGGATCAATGCCTGGAAAAGGCAATAATAATGTGTGGTGTGGTCCTGGTCCTGGTCTTGGTGGAATGGATACTTATTTGTTTTGTAACAAATTCACATATGAAGAATATTCACCAGCTTCTTGTGAAGGTGGTAAGTGTGCAATTTATTTAGATAGTTTAAAACAATATTGTATTAAGATGGGTGGTGGCTGTAAAAAAGAAGATATTGATAATGATTGTGATGGTTATGTTGATGAAGATGGTGTGTGTATAGAAACAGTAAGAGAGTGTGAGAATTTGGTTTTTAGTGATGGTGAAGAAAAAATGACTGTTGCTTTTGATGGTCAAGAAGGTCCTTCTTATTGTTATGATATCGTTTCAAAAAATAAAAATATTAAATCAGGTTCAATGAAAATAAAAGGTTTAAAGATTTCTGAAACAATTGAATCTATTGGTAATGCGCAGGTTGTGTTATCTATTGATATCTCTCCAAGTATGGATTTTAAATTAGGATCTAAAGAACCTTGGGATTATGGGACAAAAAGAGAATGTGACGATCCTAAACTTTTAGATTATGATACAACTAAGTTGAGTGTTGCTAAGTGTGTGAGTTCTGATTTTATTGATTCTGTTTTAGAAGCACAGGGTAATGAAATTGGAATTGTTTCTTATAATTATAATGCTAATAAATTTGCAATAATGGGTGACAAAGATGTTTTGAAGAATCATGTCAAGTCATTGAAAACTTATGATTCTACTTGTATTTGTTGCGGTATAAAAGAATCAATAAGTTTGTTAGAAGATTCTCCTGAAGAGAGTCAGAAATCAATTTTATTATTAAGTGATGGTGAGCCTACAGCAGGCTGTTATTATAGTGGAAAAGAAGATTTAGATGGTGATGGAGATATTGATGAAGGTGATGATGCAATACATTATGCTAAAGAAGCTGCTAATAAAGGTATTGTTGTTTATTCTATTGGTTTTGGTGAAGGTGCTGATGAAGATCTTATGAAAAAGATTTCAGAAATAACTAAAGGCAGTTATTATTATGCAGAAGCAGAATCAATTGCAGAGATATTTAAACAAGTCAGTGATATTGTTAGAGAATCATATGCTTCTGATTTTGAGTTTTCTTTTTCTAATGATGTGTTTAAATGGAATCATGCAGGAGAATTAAAAACTGAAGAAGTGATAGTTGATCTAGAAGAGCCTATTAATAATGTTTTGGTAGGATGTACTGGTGATACTTGTAATATTGGTATTTGTTTTGATTCTTCTACAAAAGGTAATGTTGAGTTAGGTGAATTAGAGGTTTGTTATGATAAATTAGATAATGATTGTGATACTGTTAGTAAAGCAACAATCTCATTACACAAAGGCTGGAATCTTTTACCAATCACATTAGATCCTGATGTTAAGGAAATTGATCAAGTACTTGAACCTGTTATAGGTAATGTTGTGATTGTTCGTGAATATTCACCAGATGGTATTAAGGTTTATGATCCTGGTATTCCTTTAAGATTCAATACTTTAAAAGAAATAGAATATGGAAAAGCATATCAAATAAAGATGAAGAATCCAGCTGAGTTGACAATAAAAGGACAGTGTTCTTGTGGTTGATTTAGCAGAATGATTTATATATTTGTTATGATATAAATATTAATGTATTAAAAAATAGGTGGTATATATGAAGAAAAACTTAATCTTAATATTAGGAATTTTGTTAATATTATTTTTATTTGCATGTTTTGTACAAGCAGGTTCATGTGTAGATTCTGATGGCAAAAATCTTTATAAAAAAGGAACAGTAAAAATGTTTAGCAGGACTGTGTGTGTTGACAAATGCAATCGTCAAGGAAAATTATCAGAATGCCGTTGCAATAAGTATGGTACTTCTTATTTTACAATAACTTATACATGTCCGTCTGGTTCTAAATGTAAAGATGGTGCTTGTTTTAGAACGTGTAGTCCAAAGACATGTGCTCAGTTAGGTAAACAATGCGGTAAACAGAATAATGGCTGTGGAGAAAGTGTTGACTGTGGTCCACAAACAAGATCATGTATAACTGAATTTGGTGTATGTTCTGTATCTGGTGAAGAAGTGTGTGATAATGGTAATTATGATGATTGTTCTGCTGTTGATCCAAGAACAGATGAAGTTTGTGATGATGGTAAAGATAATGATTGTGATGGTCTTGTTGACATGGATGATAATGATTGTATTGACAAAGATCTTGATAATGATGGTTATGAATCTATTGAATATGGTGGCACTGATTGTTATGATGAAGATGCTAGTATTTATCCTGGTGCTGTAGAAGTGTGTGATGGTATTAATAATGATTGTGATGAAAGTACTGATGAAGGTTGTGCCTGTGTTAATGGTGTAAAGAAAGCAAAAACATGCGGCATTGGTGAATGTAAAAAAACAGTTGATATGATATGTGTTCTTGGCAAATGGGATGGACAATGTGTTGCTCCTGAACCAAGTGAAGATGAAGTTTGTGATGATAATCTTGATAATGATTGTGATGGTCTGGTTGATCAACTAGATAATGATTGTGAAGTTGGTGGTACTGGTGGTGTTATTGAAGATGGTAATGAGCTAATATTATCATTACACAAAGGCTGGAATGTTTTGCCTGTGACTTTAGATACTGGTGTTGTTGAGATTGATAAAATGTTTGGTTCTGTTCTTGATAATATTGTTATTATCAGGGAATATGGTGCTGATGATGTTTTTGTTTTTGATCCAAAGATACCTGCTAGGTTTAATTCTTTAAAAACAATTGGTGGTGGTAAAGCATATCAGATAAAGATGAAGAATGGTGCTGAATTGACTATTAGTGGAACATCTTTCACTAAAACAAGTGTATCGCTCCACAAAGGCTGGAACATGATGCCTTACTTAGGTAGTGGTGTGCTTGGTATTGATGATGTAATTGGATCTGTAAAAGACAATATTGTTATTATCAGAGAATATGGTGCTGATGATGTTTTTGTTTATGATCCAAAGATTCCTGCTCGTTTTAATTCTTTGAAAGAGTTTAAACCAAACACTGGCTACCAGGTGAAGATGTTGGGTGAAGCAAAGCTTAGTTTTGGTGAACCAATAATTAGTTCAGAAGGTGAGGGTGAAGGTGAAGCAGAAGGTGAAGGTGAAACAGAAAAAAAATGTTCTGACTGTAATGGTGCATCTTGTAGTAAAGCAATATGTGAATCATTGGGTGATTGCACATTCAAACCAAAGTATGTATCTGATCCTGAAGGACTAAAAGGTGGAGAATGTTTAGGTCCAGAGATGTTATGCACTGACACAGACGGTGGAATTGTTCCTGGTGTAAAAGGTTTTATAAAAATTCCTTATCAAAATAGAGCATATGAAGATGCCAGGGATACAAGCTACAACAATCCTTGGGTAAGAGAATATTATTGTCTAGAAGATCAACCATGGTCATATAGTTTGAAAAGTATTTTTTGTTATAAAGGATATGAAGATGGAAAATGTTTACCAAGGTGTGACATTGATAATGATTGTCCAACCAAAGTTGAAGGGCCGGCTTATTGTTCTGAAGGTGATTCTAAAGCATGTATCAAAATATTATATCCTCTTTGTAAACTTCCTGGTGATCCTTTAGCTGAATGTACTTATCCTAGTTCAAAAGAATATTGTGTGTCTTGTGCACAAGGATGTGAAGAAGGCATGTGTATTGGTGAAACTTGTTTAGATACAGAAGATGCTCAAGATCCTTATGTGACTGGAGCTGCATGGAATAATGCAAATAAAAGAACAGCTGATGGTTGCATTGTTACAGATCATAGGATTTTAGATCAACCATATTGTTCTGATGATGGAGATGTTAAGAATAAAAGAATAACATGTGAAAACACTTGCAAAGACGGAGCCTGCATTCAATAACTAAACATGAAAAAAACATTTTTATTTATATTTGTATTAATGGTTTTGATTAGTTTTAGTTATTCACAGACAACGCCTTCAAAAGAATTAGTTGCTTATTATAAGTTTGATGATGATGCAAATGATCATAGTGGTCTTGGCAATCATGGTATTATTAATGGTGATCCTGAGTTTGTTACTGGTGTCAAAGGAAATGCCTTGAGGTTTGATGGTGATGGTGATTTTGTAGAAGTAGCAAACCATGAATCACTGAATTTTGGTAAAAAAGATTTTAGTTATTCATTATGGTTTAAGGTTGATGATTTTGATGATACTTATGATCGTTTTCTTTTGTCTCAAAGAGAGTATGATAATGGTTATGATATTTCTTTGTCTTGGACAGGTTCTATAAAGATTAATTTTGTTAATTATGACACCTGGGATTATGTTTCTCCTTATCCAAAAACAAAAATAATCCCTGAACTGGATAAATGGTATCATTTAGCTGTAATAAGGAAAAATGGTTTAGTGGATGTATATGTTGATGGTATAAAAGAAGCAACTAAGGAAGCAGATTTTAGTGTTGATTCAGATAAACCTTTGAACATTGGAAACGATGTTGGATCTAGCTATTATTTTTTTAAAGGATTAATAGATGAAGTTAAAATATACAACTCTGCATTAACATCTTCTCAGGTAAAAAAAGAATATAATGATAATAAACCTGCTCTTGTTTGTGGTAATAATTTTTGTCAAGAAGGTGAAACTCTTTCCAATTGTCCACAAGACTGTAAATTAGTAGCACATTATGATTTTAATGATAATACTGAGGACAAAAGTGGTAATGAACATCATGGTACAATAGGTGGTGATGCATTATTTACACAAGGTATTGATGGCAAAGGTTTGAAATTTTGTTATGGTGATGATTATGTTGATTTTGGTAGTAAAGAATCAATTGATCTTGTTTCTGACATGACTATTTCTGCTTGGATTTATTATTATGGTAGTAACTATGGCCACCTCATGATTATTGCTAAAGGTAATGAACATAATGATGAACAATTTGTGTTCTATCTTCAAAATGAAGATCAATTCAGTTTTTGGTCATCTGATTTCACATCATCTGATTGGAGAAATGCGCAATCTGACCAAGAATTATTAGAAGATGAATGGTATTATTTGACAGCTGTTTATAAGACAGATGAGATAAATGGAAATAAGATTATGCTGTATATTGATGGTGAATTAGACAAATCAATCGAGGTTGAAGGCACAATACAGTCAGATACAAATAATCATCTTTATGTTGGCAAAAGAAATTCAGGTTCATATCCTTATTATTTTGATGGACTTGTGGATGAAGTAAAGATCTATAATAGAGCATTAACATCAGAAGAAATAAAACAAAACTATGATTCAACTTCGTCTTCTGATTATGTAAAATCAGGGTTAGTTGCTTATTATCCTTTTGATAATGATGTAAAAGATTATAGTGGAAATGACAACAATGGTAAAATATATAATTGTCCTAAACTTGTTGATGGAAAGGTGGGTAAAGCTTTGGAACTAGATGATGATGATAGTTTTGTTGAAGTAGAAAATGATAAAAGTTTAAGTCCTGAAAAAATATCTTTCAGTGCTTGGATTTACCCTACTAAATGGGGTGAAAATGATTATGGAAGAATACTCAGCAAAGGCTATGTTTATGATAATTATGATTTGTATCTTACTAATTCTAAAAAATATTCAAATGACTTTAGATCTTTTGCTTTTAGTTATGATTATGGTGATTATGAACATTTTTCTCATAGAACTGTTGCACCTTTAGACACACTATCTTTAAATCATTGGTATCATGTTGTAGCAACATATGATAATGGTATTACAAGATTATATTCTGATGGAAAACTTGTTTCTGAAAATAATAAAATCATTGAGATTCCTAAACATGTATATTATGATGAGAATTTGTTTATAGGAAATAATGAACCTGAAAATAGAGGTTTTGATGGAATAATAGATGAATTAAAGATCTATAATTATATCTTGTCACCAGAACAAGTTGTTCAAGAGTACAATAAAAATAAGATTGATACTGTTTGTGGCGATAATGTTTGTGAAAAAAGAGAAAATTCACAAAATTGTGTTCAGGATTGCAAACTCTTGGCACATTACAAGTTAGATGGTGATGTAAAAGATTATAGTGGGAATAACAATCATGGAACAAATAAAAAAGCAGGTTTTACAACAGAAGCTACAACAGGCCAAGCATTAAACTTTAATGGTAATAACTATGTTGAAGTGCATCCTTTTAATTATGATTTAGATGAGATAACAGCTTCATTCTGGATGAAATCTTATGATAAAAAAAAAGAAGGAACTCCTTTATCTTGTTCTCAATCTTTTTCATCAAATGAACCCCGAAAAGATAATGAATTTTTATTTTATAATTATAATAATTTTCAGATGGCGATTAATCAACAAGATCAGGACACAACAGGAATCTCAACAACAGATGGAAAATGGCACCATGTGGCAGCAACTTGGGGTGGTTCTGATGGTGGATTAAAGCTTATTGTAGATGGATCTATTGCATCTTTAGATAATCTTGCACCAAAAGCAAAATTACAAATAGATAACATTGTCTTTGGTCAGGAACAAGATAGTTTTAGAAATGATTTTTCTAGATCAGAAGCATTTATAGGTACACTTGACGAAGTAAAAGTTTATAATTATGATCAAGCAATTACAGAAATCAGACAAGACTATAAATCAACAATTCTAAAGATGCCTGACTTTGTAAGAGGATTAGTTACAAGAGTTGATGGATCAACTTATTATAAGAACGGCAAACTTATCTATAGTGGTTCTATGTGTCCTTATCCAAAAGTCCTTGCTGGTATTAAATACAGTTATGGTTCTTATATGGATGGTGTGTGGGGTGTTTGCAAAGAATTAGTAATGAAAGACAAAAAACCAGCACTCAAACCTGAAAAAGAATATAAATGCAGTGGCTGGTGCCATGGCACATGGAATAATAAAGAAGTCTTGTGTCCAGAAGGTTATGTTGTTACAGGCAGTAAATGGTCTTCTCCTCCTGTTGGAGGAATGTCAATCATTTGTCACAAGATAATTGGTGTTGACAAAGCAGGATATCTTGATCTAGATGAATATTCTAAATGGGAATCTACTTGGTATGATTCAGGTGATTGTTTTCACAGAGGTGCAAAACGTTGCACAGGAACAAGACAAACATTTTCTTGTCCATTAGGCAAAGTAGGAGCAGGTGTTTATCAAGGTGGTGACGGCGGCATATTATGCGCAGAAGTAAAAAAATTCAAAGACTTTGACGCAGACGGATACTTATCTTTAGAACAAGGTGGTGAAGACTGTGATGATGGTGACCCAAATGTTTATCCAGGTGCAGAAGAAGTTTATGATAAAAAAGATAATGATTGTGATGGTGAAATAGATGAAGGGCACGACCTTGACAAAGATTCAGACACATGCACAAGCATGCTAGGTTTATCAAATGCAATCATTCCTAAAGATGGTAACATAAGGACTGTATTAACACTTGATGTTTCAGGCAGCATGGGTTGGCAAGCAGGAAATAATAATGAATATAGCACTAGAAGATCTTGCACAGACCATAAATTATTTACAGAAGATACGCAGAGATTTGCAATTGAACAATGCCTTAGCAAGGATTTTATCAATGCTATAATGAGAATACAAGGAAACCAGATAGGTGTTGTACATTATTCATCATCAGCACATAATAAGGACATGACAGATGATAAAGATTCTCTAATAGAACATATTGACAGCCTAAGTGTTGGAGGCGGAACTTGCATCTGCTGCGGCATAAATAATGCAGTTGGATTGCTTAGCTATATTCCTATGGATAAACAAAAATCAATTGTCTTATTGAGTGACGGTGCGCCCACTACAAGATGTCATAATGCAATCAAAGACCTTAACAATGACGGCAGGATCAATGAATATGATGACGCAATCCAGTCAGGAATTGATGCTGGTAAAAAGGGCATTGTTGTATTTACAATTGGTTTTGGTGAAGGTACTGACAAAGAAACAATGTCAAGGATTGCTAAAGCATCAGGAGGCAGATTCTTTGATGTAAATGTTCATACAATTGAAAGAGCATTCAGAGCTGTCAGAGAAGAAGTTGCAAAGCTTAATGCAGGATATACATATGGCAAATTCACAAAAACAGACACAGCAGAACTTATCATTGATTCACAAGACAATAATGGCATAAGATTTATTGCACCAGAGACAGGTCATTATTTGTTTAGTTATGATCAAGGAAGTTACTCAGACGGTGCTAATAATTGGTTAAACAATGTTTTGTTTTTTATCAATAATGAGATAACATGGGGTTATAAAGATGATATTGAATTGTTTGGCAAAAGTCCTATCAACAATCATCAAGAACTTGGCCAGGATCAGCAATATTCTTCATCTGATCAAGCACAGGTTTATGGTCAAAAGACAAACTTTAAAGTGTTTTTAAGAAAAGATGATTTTGTAATCATACTTGCAAATGATTACCAGGATCATTATCATAATAATCAAGGTGAGGTTGAGATAGAGATTTCAAGGATAGAAAAATGTGAAGAACCATGCACTTCTCAAGAACTTGTGCAAAATGATAATAAATGGACAGATATTGATTGTGAAAAATCTGTTATATTATGCGACACGTTTGACCAAGAAATACCTTACTGTTGTGGTGATGATAATAATTTCTTTGATCCAAACAAATGTCCAAGTACTCCTGAAGATGTTCATGCATGCTGTGACAATGAATTTGATTATGTTGATGCTGATGGCAATTGTGTTGAAGTATGCCCTGACATGGCATGTGTAGATAATGATGAAGATGGCTATTATTATTTCAAGACTTGCAAAGATCCAGACCATCTGGATGAACTTGACTGTGATGATGAAAATCCTGACAGATATTTTGGAGCATTTGAACTTTGTGATGATATAGACAGGGACTGTGACGGTGACATGGACACAGCAAATGGAAGAATAATCCAAAGGGTTGAGAATACTTTGAATGGTAAAAAATATTATTATTGTGAAGATGGTCAGATGACTCTTGAAAAAGAATGCACAGATGTTGAGACAGAATGCGATGGTGTTGATGAGAATTGTGACTCTGATGTTGATGAATTAGTTAAAAAGAATTATTATTTAGACAATGACAATGATGGTTATGGTGATGAGAATCAAGCAAAAGAATCATGCAGGCCGCTTGGTGGTTATGTTACCCAAGCAGGTGACTGCAATGACAATAATCCTGAAATCAATCCATTAGCAGAAGATGTTTGTGATGGTATTGATAATAATTGTCAAGATGGCACTAATGATGAAATCTTAAACACATTTTATTTTGATAAAGATGAAGATGGTTTTGGTGATAATGAAATCACAGAGCAAGTATGCACACCACCAGATGGTTATGTATATCTTGGCTATGACTGTGATGATGATAATGCAGACATAAGACCTGGTGTAAGTGAGGTTTGTGAAGATGAGATTGACAATGACTGTGACACTAAAACAGATAAAGAAGATAGTGAATGCAGTTTTGATAAGGATGAAGATGGTTATGATTCTGTTGAACATGAAGGTGATGATTGTGATGATGATAATCCTTATATTAATCCAGGTGTAGAAGATGTTTGCGATGGTATTGATAATAATTGTGCAGATGGAATAACTGATGAAAAACCTAATACTTATTATCAAGATGCAGATGCAGATGGTTATGGTAACCTTGCACAGACAAAGGTATCATGCATCCAACCATCTGGTTATGTGATTGACAGTTCTGATTGTGATGATAATAATATTGGTGTTTATCCTGGTGCAGAAGATATTTGCGATACTCTTGATCATGATTGTGATGGTGACATGGATACTTTTGCTGGTGAAGTTTTCCAAGAGATTTATTCTGATGATCAAGGACAACAGCTTGTAAAATATTGTTTTGATGGTGGCTGGTTGAGCAAGGTTTGCGGCAGTGAAATAGATTGCAATAACAAGATCGATGATGACTGTGATGGTAATATTGATGAAGCAGATGAATGTACAACAAAAGAATTAAAATTAAAATTACATGAAGGATGGAATATTATGTCAGTAACTGTTGACCCTGATGTTAAAGAGATTGATAAAGCACTAGAACTTATCTTAGACAATCTTATTATTATGCGTGAATACCAATCAGATGGCGCAAAAATATTTGATCCTACTATCCCTGCTAGATTTAATTCTTTGAAAACAATTGGTGGTGGTAAAGCATATCAGATAAAGATGAAAGATGCTGCTGAATTAACTATTAATGGTTTAGAGCTTGACAATAAAAAAGTAAATCTTCACAAAGGCTGGAACATGATGCCTTATCTCGGAGATGATGTTGTTGATATTGAACCAACGATTGCATTAATCAAAGATAATGTTGTAATTATAAGAGAATATGCATCCAATGGTGTTTTTGTTTATGATCCTACTATTCCTGCTCGTTTTAATTCTTTGAAAGAGTTTAAACCTGAGACAGGTTATCAAGTGAAGATGAAGGATGTTGGTGAGGTTGATATGGGTTGATTTAGCAGAATGATTTATATATTTGTTATGATATAAATAATATTGTTAT
>CAZHVK010000012.1:10952-38028 GCA_964535955.1 uncultured Methanosarcinales archaeon
AGTTTGATGTTGAAGATGAATATGAAGAAGAGGAAGAAGAACAGTATGAGGAAATAGATTGTCAAGATTATGATGGAAGTATGCAGGCAACAGGTGCTTTTGTGTTTGATGATCTTGCTAAATCAAATGGACTAACTAGTGTTACAGGATATGCAGGTATGTACAAGGACGATCCTACTGGTGTGTATCATGTTGATGTTGACAGGAGAGTTATGGAATGGTTAAAAACACCTTTTGTAATATGTAAAAATTTATATAATAATTTTGTAGAAGGTTCTAAAATAGAAGCATTAAGAGAAATGTTAGAAGAACCTTTTGAGGAATTATATGGTCGTAAACCAACAAAGATAGAAGTAAATAAAATATATAAACACTTTAATAATAATCAACTAAGGGTTGCACTAGATTTACTTAAAGATAAAGATCCTTCAGTTAGAGATATTTTATTGGAACCTTCAATGCAAGGTCTTGTGAATTTACTAGATTCTGCGAGAAGAGTCTTAAAAGAACAAGAAGGAAAATAAATTATTTAACTCAAATTAATACACCATAAATATATACATAAATAAGCATAAGCTTTATATATAAAGAACCACTTCTCAGTAGTAAATAAAGGATTTAAATGGTAGTGCCAAAAATTAGTTTAAAATTATTTTTAGCAGGAGTTTTAGTTACTTTAAGCTGTATCACAATTAATCAAGCACCAAAAACTTGGGCATCAATCAAATATGCGAAATTAGTTAAACAAGCACAAAAAGTTCAGGTTTCAGAAACAGAAGAAAAATTATTCAATGCGTCAGGCATAACATCTCCTTTAGAACAAAAGGTATTTTCATTAAGAATTAATAATTTAAGTGATGAAATTAATACTGGTAATTTTAGTGGATTAAATTTGTATGAAAAGCATAGAAAGATCTATGACCTTCTTTATAAGAAGATATATAAAGATCATTATGACGAATTTACTTCTGATTTGAATGAAATATTTTCTAGAAATCCAAAAGGGAATTGTGTTTCATTCCCTTCTGTGCATGTAATGGTAATTGATAATCTAAGTTTAGAAAGGAGGATTAAAAATTCTGGAAATCACTTTTTTCCATATTTTGATTTTGAAGGAAGAGAAGTTGATATTGAAACTACTGAACCTAATGGAGATGGTTTTGATTTACTTGCAAATAAAGATGATCCTTGCCTAAAAAAAATGAATGTGGAAGGTCTAGCATCTGCATTCCATTCAAATAGAGGAAAAAAACTAATTATTTCAGGTATGTGGGATAAAGGAGAAATGGAATTAAAAAAAGGAATTAAAAGATATAAAAATTTTCATGGAAATTATCTTAATTTAGGTGGTTTATATTTGATGAGATATGATAAAAATAACTCTCCTGATTATTTAAAAAAATCCATTGAATATACAAAAAGGGCAATAAAACTTTATCCATACGACCCTAGCGCTTACAATCACCTTGCTCTTGCACGAATATGTCAAGGGCAATTTACAAAAGCAGCAATGAGTATTAAAATGGCAATGTATGTTTTAGAAAAAACTGATTTCTATGAAGCTTCTAGATCTAAAACTGATGGAGTATTATCATTATTCAAACAAAAAGCACCTGATTTTGATTTTGACTCTGTTGTAATCCCCTACGATATTAAGAGATCGGTTGGTATGGAATAATGAAAAATACACAGAAAATAATGTTCTTGTTTATAATCCTTCTATTCCAGCTGACTTTAACACATTGAAAGAGTTTAAACCTGATACAGGTTATCAGATAAGGATGTTGGATAAAGGTGAGGTGGATTTTGGTTGATTTAGCAGAATGATTTATATATTTGTTATGATATAAATAATATTGTTATAAAAAAAAGGTGATAATGATTAAGAAAAAGATTGTTTTGATGTTTGGTATGTTTATTATTCTAATTTTGTTATTTCAATTAACTTATGCAGCACGTTTATCTGTGGAATGTAAGGATACTGTGTATACTTATGGTCTGGCTTCTGATATCATGAGGCATGTTGAACAAACATGTATGGAAGATTTTCGAGTTTTTCATGATGCTAAGGGGAAATGTTTGGATGAATATGGTTTTCAGAAAAGGGTTAATGAATTGAGTGTAGATGATGAAAATTGTAAAACAAGTGGTGAGAATTGTATTACTGGTGCATATTCTGATTACAGGTCTTGTGATGATATCTGTTATAATAATTATTATGGAAAAATAACTTCTGCTGATTCAAATGAACAAAGAGAATACTGGGGAAATGTTTATAATGGCTGTGTTTCTGATTGTAGAGATGATTTAGGAGATAGTAAAAAATCTTGCTGCACTTGTTATTATGAATATAGAAAAAAATATTATAAAACTTATAGAGAACTTTTTGATTGCACAGCTTATTTATTAGACTGTTTTGTAGATTTTTCAGAGTTTGATGTTGAAGATGAATATGAAGAAGAGGAAGAAGAACAGTATGAGGAAATTAGTTGTGAGGAACAAAGTGGTATACAAACAACAGATGCTGTGGTTTTTGACAGCTTGGATAAGTCAAGTAGTATGGCTGGTGTAACTGGTTATGCTGGTTTTATTGAGATGGCTGGTGGAAGTAAACCTCAATATGGTTATACTAAAACTGATAATTCTATTGTACAAGGTGCAAAAAATGCATTAAAAACAGTAGCAGGGACTTTAATAGTTTGTGGTTATATTGTACTTCATCCTAGGAGAGCTGTTAGAAGAGGTTTGATGGATGATATTAATTTTGCTGGTGAATTTGAACAAAGGTTTGGCAGAAAATTAACTGAAAAAGAGTATGAAACACTTTACACTAGATTCAATTATAAAGATATACAAGAAATGTATTGGGGTATGAGTAAAGATGATCCTGATTTTACTAAATTTGAACAATTCTTTAAATCAGAACTTACAAAAACTGATTTTGCAAGATTAAAAGTTCTTACTCGACAACGTAGAGTTGAGAGGGACAATAAATAATCTATTTTTCCAAAAGCTTTATAAAGGGTTAGCCACTATGCAGTAATGAATATGGCTAATAAGAAGGGTTTGTATATAGGTTTTTTAAGTAGTGTAGCTGCTGGTTTGTTAGTGGCAAATCTCTTTATGACTAAAGATATAGTTGATTTATATAGTGGTGAGAATTATTCAAAGAATAAGGTGTTAATGTCAAGAAAACTTGACAATATCACTGTTTCTGATCTTGAGTCTAGGTTGTTCGAAGCATCAGATATTGATCCTTTACAAGAAAAAAAATATTATGCTTATAAAATCAATGAAATCTGTTCAGAAATAAGAAATAAAAAAGAATTTACTACAGCAGGTGTTTATGGTAAACATAAGATTGTTTATGATTTTTTGTATGATAATTTTTTTGAACAAGGATATGATGATCTTGTTTTTGATCTAGAATTATTAATTTCTAAAAAGCCAAAAGGTAATTGTTTTTCATTTACTGCATTATATTTAATGGTCTCAAATAATTTGGGTCTTGGTTGTGATATTATTTATTTTGGTGATCATATTTTCCCATGTTTTAATTTTAATGAAAAGAGAATTGATATTGAAACAACTGAGCCTTATGGTGATGGGTTTGACTGCACTATTAATAGAAATGAACCTGGTCAGAGAAAAGCAACAGTTGATAATTTGGTTGCTGAGTTTTATGCGCAATTAGGTAAATTATTGGTTTTAAATAATAATTTTTCTAGAGCAGAACAAATGCTTAAGAAAGGAATCAACTCTTGTAAGACCCATTATACTAATTATTCTAATTTAGGAGCATTATTTGTAATTAAATATGGATTATATGGTTCAGAAGAGTTTCTTGATGATATTGTTAAATATACTAAAAAAGCAATAAAATATTATCCTTATGACATAGAAAGCCATAATCATTTAGCTTTTGCTTATATTCATAAAAGAAATTTTAACAAGGCTGCAAAATGTCTTTTGATTGCAGATTCTCTTATCAAAAAAATGAATTCTGATCAAGGTGTTAAACAACAAACTGAAAAAGCTTATGCACTTTTTAAACAAAAAGCACCTGACTTTGATATGGGTTCTGTTGAGATTTCGAATAGTTTGAGGAAATTTTATGGAATATGAAAAACAAAAAACACAAGAAAGGGTTATTAGTTGGTATTTTAGGCAGTATAGCAGGTATTTTATTAGCTGGGAACCTTTACTTAACCAATGACCTAATTGAATTGCATCACAAGAAAAAGATAGCAGCAGTTCCACAACATCTTAGGGCTGTAGATGTTTCTGATTTAGAACAAAGTTTGTTTGGAGCGTCTGGCATAAATACATTGCATGAACAAAAACAATATGCTAATAAAATTGATAAAATCTGTTCAAAAATAAAAGCTAAAAAAAATTTTTCTCAATCAAATATTTATGAAAAACACAAGATTGTTTATGATTTGTTGTATGAGGTCTTTTTTAAAGACAATTTTGTTGTGTTGGACCCTGGTCTGAAAGGTGTGCTTTCTAAAGATCCAAAAGGTAATTGTGTTTCATTTAGTGGATTATATCTCTTGGTTGCAAATAACCTAAATTTGGATTGTGATATTATGATGTTTTATTCTCATTTTTTTCCAGTATTTAATTTGGGTGACAAGGCAATTGAGATTGAGACAACAGAACCTTATGGGAAAGGATTTGATGGAAATATAAATAAAGATGAACCAGGATTGATAGAGGTTGGTATTGATTATTTGACAGCAGCATTTTATTCAAATAAAGGAAAATTATTAATTACTCAAGGTAAATTTGATGAAGCTGAATCAATGTTTAGAAAAGGCATAGATGTTTGTGATGATTTTTGTGGTAATTATTCTAATCTTAGTGGTTTATATTTAGTTAAATATAGAAATATTATCCCCGACTGTCATGTAAAGGATATAATCAAATATTCTAAAAAAGCAATCAAGCTTTTTCCTTATAGTCTACAAAGTTATAATCATCTTGCTGAGATTTATTTGTATAAAGAGGATTTGAAAAAAGCAGGTGTTAATTTAAAGATATCAGAATTTCTTATGAAAAGGGTTGATCATGCTGAAAATGATAAACAGTGTTTTGATAATGTGTATGCTTTGTATAAAAGAAAAGCACCTGACTTTGATTTGGATTCTGTTGAAGTTCCTTATAGTGTTAAGACATTGGTTGGTATGAAATAATGGGAAATGGAGAGTATAAAGGAAACAGAATGTTGAATTTTATTCTTGGCAGTGTTTTTGTAAGTTTGCTTGGTTTGACTGGATATCTTGTTAATGATATGTTTTTTTCTGAAAATATTTTATTTGGTACCAAGGCAATTGCTTCTCAAGTTTATGAAAATAAAAAAAAACAAATGTCTCAATTAGAAAAACAAGTGCTGCAGGAGCATAGGTCTGTATATGGTTCTAGTGCAATATTTAATATTGATGAAATTGAAGACATGGTGAGGTCTAAAGTTGATGCTGGCAGTGTTGACAAATCTGATCTAGGAAAAATTATTTTTAATGTATTTAGAAACAGCGGCTATATCACTATAAATGATGATTGTAATAGTCTGGCTTCTGGTTTGGCAATGTTGTACAAAAGGTTTGGCATAGAACCAAAAATCATGACTCTTAATAATCATGTTTTTCTTTGTTTTGATGATCAAGGTAAAAAAGTCTATGTTGATCCTACTAATGGACAGGGATTTGATACTGATTATTATAAAAAAAGAACACAAGGTGTTCAAGAACATGATCTTGATACATTATTATCATTTATCTATGCTGACAAAGCAAAGATATTGTTAGATAAATTTGATATTCATCAAACTTTGGAGTATTGTAAAAAAGCTTTAGAAATTAATCCTATGTGTGCATTGGCTCAGATGAGGCTGGCATCATGTTATGCTTTTCAACGTAATTTTGAAAAAGCTGTTGTTGAACAAAAAAAAGCAATTGAATTAAATCCTTATTATTCAACTTTTTATAATAATCTTGGTTCTTTTTATTATGTTATGGGACAATATGAAGATGCTGCTATTGCTTTTAAAAAAGCATTGTATTTTTCAAGGTTTGATTTTATAGAGGATAGCCTGCCAAAAATAAAATCTAGTATTGATCTTTTATTGTCTGATTGTGATGTAGAAGATCTAATTTATCTTCCTGACAAGGTGGGTGATAGGAATTTGTTTGATAAATATGTTTCTATTGTTGAGGATCTTGGTCTTGTTTATGAAGTTGATTTTCGTGGTGACAAAAAAGCTTATATGGGGATTAGTCTTGGTGATCTTGTTTATGAAGATTTTGTAATGGTTTTTGAATCAGCAAATGTTTCTGGACAATTAAAAATAACTGATTTTAGGTTAGCAAAAAGAGCAGGTGATGGTGAGTATTATTATGCTGATGGTGATAAAAGGGTTTTGATCAAGTCAGGCACATTGTTCTATATTCCTTTGGAAAAGGATTTCTAATAGAATGGTTTATATATATGTTAAGTATAAATAGACTTATTATCTAAATAAGTATACTATGAAAAAGTAGGTGGTAATGATTAAGAATAAGATTACATTATTTGTTGTTCTTTTTTGTATGATTTTTCTAATTAATAGTGTTTTTGTTTATGCTGAAGGTGAATCTGTAAATCTTGAGGTTATTAATGAAGATGAGAATGATATCAGTGATTTTAAAAATGTTGTTTATGATGATGGAGGAAGTTTTGATTTAAAGGTAAAATTAGATACTGATATTGAATCTCCTTGGGTTGTTTATGCTGACTTTCTTTGTGGTGGTCTATCAATTTATCATGCATCTGGAAATCCTCAAGAAGAACTTTCTTTAACTAGCCCTTTTGTTATGGGTGGAGGATATGTATTGATGGGTGCAATTCCTGAGTTTGTATTTTCATATTCTTCATGTGATGATGGTGTTACTGTGTCTATAAATGCATATTCTACTGACTCTAATGGTGAATATATAGAAAGCGAAACAAAAACAATTAAGTTTTTTAGATGTAAACAAGATTTAGAAAGTGATAGGGATGGTAAGTGTGTTTATGATGATAAATTAAAATCTTTTATGGAATATTCTTCTGATAAGGATGAATGTAATCTTGATAATAAAAAAGCAAACTCAACAAGAGGCTGTCCTGGTGTGATCGAAGCATCTGGTGAATTTAATTTTGGTCATTATGAGGCTGCTATATCTGGTCCTAGTAATGTAGAGTATGGTTCTCAGACAGGAACCAAGATGGGCATTGATATGCAAGCTTCTGGTGAAGGTATGATCTATGTTGCATTTTCAAAAAAGAAAGAAGATGGTACTAGATCTTTTATAATGAAATTAAAAGGAAAAACAGACCCTCCTGAGAATTATGAAGGTGATCTTGATCTTGTTGTACAAAATTGGAATTGTAATTTTGGTACTGGTTCATTTGATGAAGAAGTTAATAAGATTGATATATCTGGCAGGTGTACACAATGTTATAAAGAAATTTGGTATCCTGATGGAGTTGAAACTAAAAGAGATTATTGTAATGATGGTGGGATGGTTTATATATTTCATATCAAATCTGACAATTTAATAAGTGGAAGTGAAGTAACAGGTTCATTAAGAGTGACAAATAGTTATAGTAATGGTCCACCGCCTTATCATTATCTTGATTTTAGAGTGCCTATCTTAGAAGAGTTTGAAGAAGAGGGTTGTGATCCTGCTTGTGCTGAGGATGAAGTTTGTGTAGAAGATGTTTGTGAGTCTGTTCTTGAGGAAGAAACATGTGAAATGGTTATGGATGAAGAAACAATGGCAACTGGCGCTGTTGTGTCTAGCATTACTGGAAGATTTATGGGTTTTGAAAAAGGTTTGCAAGGGATTACTGGATATGCTGGCTTAAGTCAAATAGATAGATTAGAAGCTGTTAAAAAAGGACTTGGTGGTACAGGTGGTATCTGGAATCGATTAAAAGCAATGGTTTGTAAAAGAACTCCACCGCCTAAAGAAGGTCTTGGAAAAGTTATTGCTGATTTAATCAAGGATTTGAGACAAATGAAAATGCCTTGGGCAAATTCTGATGAACAATTAAAAGATTATCTTCAACAAAATTTTAATGATCCTCAATTAAGACAACTTTCAAAGATGTTGGATGATCCTGAATTCAAGACATTGGCTAATGCTTTTCCTGATCCTAATGTGTTTAAAACTGTTGCAAATAAAAGATTGGCTGGTGGATCTAATGATGCTGCACTTCAAAGTGCTCTTGATCAAACTTTTGAACAAAGCAGTAATCCTGATAAGACTCAATATACATATCAAGTCAAGAAAAAATTTAGATGGACTGATGATATCAAAGATGGTTTGCTTATCAAATCTGGATATACTCAGGAACAAATAAATAAGAATCCTGCACTAAGAAAAAGGGTTTGGCTTGATAGAACAGGACCTACAAGAGGTGTTGTTGTGGATTTTTATGATCCAGAATCTTCATGGTAATAAAAAAATAAAATAAAAAAAGAAGTAAAAATAATAAAAATAAAAAATGCATTGTGTTGAAACAAAGAAAAAAAGAACTGTTTTAATGAGTTTGATTATTTTACTAATTCTTAATTTACTTATTTTTAATATTCATTTTGTTTTTGCAGAGGAAGAAGTTATTTTACCAGATGAAGTTGATTCAGAAGAAGTATTTGCTCCTATTGAAACTGCAAAGTCTTGTTATTCTGACGCTGTTGATCTTGCAGCATTGACATTGTTGTTGCAGGGTGGAAGGATAAATGCTGTGAGTGATGATATTAATTCAATATCTTTGGATATTGATGAAGAACTTTTTGAAATCTTTTATGGTTATTATTTTGGTGATAAAACACTACCAAGTACAGAGGAAGTGGAAGATGAATTAGGAAATTATATTAATGATTTGTTTTTAGATTGTATGGATTCTAATGATTTTAATGAACAAGGTTATACTGTTACATATTCATTGCCAGTAACACACATCACAATCAATGAAGCAAATGTTTTCACAACAACAGAAATAAATCTAGAAGTGACTGATGTTGAAGAAAATACACAAACACTTGACTTTGTAGAACATAATGTTGATGTATGGTTAGGATATATTTATGAAGCTGCTGATAAAATCATTGATGCTCATATTGAAGATCCTGAAAGTGTTAATAAAGAATTAATAAGTGAATATAATTCACTTAAATTGTCTATCTTAAAAGAAATACCTGAAGATGAAAATACTATTATTTATTCTATAACAGATGTTAAATCAAATGTTGATGGAATTCCTGCTGTGTTTATGTTTGGGGCTACTATTGGTTTGTCAGAAGAAATTATTGTAGAACATTGTCATGAAGAAGCAACTAAACATGCATTATATAAATTAATGTTGCAAGGATTAAATCTTGGTCTTGATAATGAGATTATTTCTTTTGGATTGCAAGGTGGTACTATTAATGTTTATGTTGCATATGCTGGTGAAAATCTTCTTAATGAGTTGGATATGGTAAAAGAAGAGTTTATTGATTATGTTAATTTTGAATTATTAGTTTGCATGAACAGTAATGATATTGATATAGGCAATCTTGAACCAGAAACAATTGTTAATTTTAATGATAATTATATTTATTTTGAGACTTTGTTTGATCTTGATGATGTGGAAATAATAACTGATACAACACACAGTGCAAGGCTTGGATATGTTCGTGAAGCAATGAATGAAATCTTGTCTCAACAACAAGTGATTGGTGCTTCTATTTCTGAATCTGTGTTGAATAAATATCCTGATCTTAGGTTTGATCTTGTTAAATTAGATACAAATTCTCAAATATATTATGTTGAGGATACAAAGTTTAGTGGCGATGATGACATACCTTCACTTTATCTGTTTGGAGCAATTTCTGAAAAGTCTGATGCTGTTTGTAAAGATTCTGATTCTGATAATTATTATGATAAAGATGAATGTTCTGGTCTTGTTGAAGAAGATGAATTGGATTGTGATGATGATAATAAAGATATTAATCCTGACGCTATTGAAGTATGTGATGGTATGGATAATAATTGTAATCTTGCGAAAGATGAAGGATGTAGTTGTGATCATGGCCAGATCCAGGAAGTTCAATGCGGTGATGGTGTTTGTCATAATGCAAATGGTGTTCTAGAATGTGTGTTTGGTCAATGGGATCCTCCTGCATGTGTTGCTAAGCTTGAGAATCAGGTTGATGAAAACACTTTTGATGTTTGTAGTGATGGGCTTGATAATGATTGTGATGGTTTGACAGATGCATTAGATGATGATTGTAATCCTGATAAAGATGAAGATGGTTATGATTCTATTGAATTTGGTGGTGATGATTGTGATGATGAAAAGGATTATGTTTATTCTGATGCAGAAGAAATATGTGAAAATGATGTAGATGATGATTGTGATGATGATGTTGATGAAGAAGATTGTTTTGATCCTCATCAAGTGATTGACCTTGATGATATTCCTGTTGAATGTACTCATGAATGCGATCTTGATTATGCTGAGTGTAGTGAGGATTTGACAGGAGAAATGTATTGTGAAGAATATGGTGAGGATTGTACTTATATTGAGTATTATGAATGTGATTATGGTGAAGAGTGTGATCCTGAAACAGGTACTTGTGGTGGTTCTGGTATAGGTTGTGAGGATGAATGTGCTATTGGTGATGAAGGTTGTACTGACGATCTGTTATCAGAATGGTTTTGTGTAGAAGGTACTGAGGGCTGCACTATAAAATTAGACTTTCCTTGTGCTTATGGTCAAGAGTGTAATCATTTGACTAATCATTGTGAAGAGTCTGCTGAAGGAGAAGCAGAAGGAGAAGGTGAATGTGAAGATGAATGTTCGTTTGGTGAACAAGGTTGTACTGAAGATTTGTCAGCAGAATGGTTTTGTGGATATGATTCAAGTGACTGTACTGAAAAATTAGACTTTCCTTGTGATGATGGCCAGAAGTGTAATTCTGAGACAGGTGCTTGTGAAGATGTAGGTGTTGAAGATTTATGTGAAAATGAATGTGCTCTTGAAGAACAAGGTTGTAGTGATGATTTGTTAGAAGAATGGACTTGTATAGCAATGCCTGATGGTTGTAATGATAAGTCTGGTGTTGCTTGTGATGATGGTCAACAGTGTAATGCTGAGACAGGTGTTTGTGAAGAAGTTGTTTCTTGTGTTCCAAAGACTTGCGCTGATTTAGGTAAAGAATGTGATAGTCATGATGATGCTTGTGATAGCCTTGTGGATTGCGGTGGTTGTGATTCTGGTAAAGAATGTTCAGATGGTAAATGTGTTTTAACATGTGTTGCAAAGACTTGTTCTGATTTAGCAAAAGATTGTGGCAGTCATAGTGATGAATGTGAAGGTAGTGTTGATTGTGGTGATTGTGATTCTGGTGAAGAATGTTCAGATGGTTTGTGTGTTACAAGTTGTGTTGCAAAGACTTGTTCTGATTTAGCAAAAGATTGTGGCAGTCATAGTGATGGTTGTGAAGGTAGTGTTGATTGTGGTGGTTGTTTAAGTAGCCAAGAATGTGAAGATGGAAAATGTAGAGATCTTGTTGGAGACAATTACAAAAAAATCAAATGCAAAGACTTACCAGAACAAACAGGTGATGCATTTGTTGAACAAAGACCTGGTGAAAAGAATCTTTATGATTATGTTGATTTTGATAAATACATCATTAAAAAATTAAAAAGAACAAAAGATAATAATGCAGCTGCAAGAGCTATGTGTAGAAGTGCTAGTATTAGTAAGAAGTAAGAAAGGTGATTATAGATTAAGAAAACATGTTTTTTGGTTGTAGTAATATTGTTTGTGTTATTTCTTAGTTGTTTTGTTTATAGTGTGGAAGAAGAATGTGTTTGTAATTCTAACACATTAAAATGCACTGGTTGTGCTAATGTTATTCAAACAAGTGGTGTTTTTAATTTTGGTGATTTTGATACTTTAATCTCTGGTGAACAAACAGAATATGGTCCTTCATATAGTCGAAGAATTGGAAGTCCTTTAGGAGAATATATGAAATCTGCAGGTGAGGGTCAGTTAGATATTTTGTTTTTTGCTAAATATGATGATGGAACAAGAAGATTTAAGACAAAATTAATAGGAACAGAAATTGAATTAGATCAAGATGGAAATGAGATTAGTAAAAGGGATTGGTTATGTACTTTTGATACTGGTTTTGATGAAAATAAAAATACTATAAATGCCAAAGGTGATTGCCAGATCTGTTATCCTGCAGGTGAATATTATGATGATAGAAAATATTGTTTTGCACCTTTTCCTACTTATATTAAATCAACTAGTTTGTTAAATGATGAAGAATTAATTGGTTCTGTCAGGTCTGTGCTTCCGTCTCAATACGCTAGAGAACCATATCATTGGTTTGATTTTAAGATTGCTTTAGAAGTTGAAGAAGAAGAGGAGGAAGAATGTCCTGCTTATTGTTTTGAACAGATTGCACAAGCTACGCAATCATCAGACACTGTTGTAAAAAGTTTAGCAACTAATGGAGGTGGGACTGGTGGAGGAACAAGTGGTGGTGAGATAAGTGAAGAATGTAAAGAATGTTTTATTCCTCCTGTAAGTGTTAGGGTCTCTCCTATACAAGCTGTTGAAACTCGTAATTTTGTTCTTGGAAAGCCAAGTGTTGTAAGGGTTTTTGTTGAGTGGGATTATCAAAAATATGATTTTGTAGATGGTGTAAGTACAAGTGTATCTTTGATAAAAGATGGAAGAACTTATGGTCCTGTTGCAAAGATGTATAAGCCTCCTTCTACTTATTCATCTGAAGAGATACTTTCAGGCCAGACCACTGTTAATTTTAAAGATGTTGCTTTTGATTCTGTTGGTAGTCATAATTTTCTAGTAAAGGTTGATGTTTTGGATAAAGATGGTGAAGTGCACGAGACTATTGAGAATTATATAATGAATATTGTTGTTAGAAAAGTTAAAGAAGAGTATGATCCTTTTGAGGTTGTTTTTGTGCCTGTGAATGTGATTGGGTTTACTGATATGATAGGATTGACAGAAGATGAAAATGATTGGACTGAAGAAAAAAAGGCAAATATACCTAAAGTGATAATATCTAATAGAGATTTTATGAGGGATATTTATCCTATTACTAAAGTTAATGCAAGACTACATTCTGAAGTGGATATTTATTTGAATGTACGGGGGCCTGTGGATGATGAAAATATACGTATTTATGAAATTGTTAGGGCTATAGATTTATTAACTAGAAAAGAAGATAATGATGCATTTCATGTTGTTTTAACTCCTTGTTTTTCTTCAACCTTGGGTGCGGCATTTGGAGCTTTACAAGACACTTGGCTTAAATATATTCTGGGAAAATATGATTCTAAGAGGGTTGTTTGGTCTTGTGTTGGAGATATTAATTATGAATCTGATTATAATGTTGTTGTTCTGGCACATGAAATAGGACACACTTTTGGACTTTCAGGACCTACACATGGTAGGGAACATCCTGCTACATCTCGTGATGAATGTAATTTACCTGATCATTGTCATTTTGCTTTTGAAAATTATGTTCATAGTGAGAACAGGTATTATTCTCATTGTGAAGCTGCAAAATTTGTTGGAAGACCTGAATCTTGTACTGAATTTGATCCTGAAGCAGATAAAGCAGCTTTTGGTAAAGAAGTTACAAGTTTCATGAGTTATCCTAAATTTTATAGAACAATACAAGACAAAGAATATGAACATTTGTATAGTCAGATGACTGAAGAATTTGTTGGTCCTCTTACAACTGCTGCTGTTTCTCCATTAACAGGTAAAGCAATAACTGGTTTATCAGTAGAGAATAATTTAATTGAAGTTAGTGGTTTTGTTGTAAAGGATAATGAAATAATGAAAGGGTTTTTAGATAATGTTTATTTGATGGATGGTGGGCTTTCACAAGAAAATGAATTAACATCAGGCGAGTTTTTGATTGAATTCTATGATGCAAATTACCAATTGATCAATGATTATAAACTTGATTTTGAAACTAAGATTGATTATGCAAATTTTGTTGCGTTTAAATACAATCTCCCTTATACACAGGATTTAAGAAAGATAATATTAAAACATAATGATCAAGTTCTTTACACCAGAACATTGTCTGTCAACAAACCAGAAATAACAATAACTTCTCCAATAACAACAGAAACATGGTCTGGTAAAAAACAAATAACATGGCAAGCATCTGATGTTGATAATGAAGATCTCTCTTATGATATTGTGTATAGTGATGATAATGGTGATACTTGGTCTGGTCTTGTTGTAGGGTATGTTGAAGATAATTATGAAATAGATACAACAAAGTTAAGTGATGGTGAATATTTGTTTAAAGTTTTTGTTAATGATGGTTTTAATGAGAATGAAGCTGTAACAGCAAAAGTGGTTGTTAGTAATGCGGATTCAGGTATTATAACACAAGACAATAATTACAAAGAAATCAATTGTAAAGGTCTGCCAGAACAAACAGGTGATGCATTTGTTGAGCAAAAGCCTGGAAAGAAAAATCTCTATGATTATATTGATCTTGATAAATTTTTAATCAGAAAATTAAAAAGAACAAAAGATAATAATGCAGCTGCAAGAGCTATGTGTAGAAGTGCTAGTATTAGTAAGAAGTGAATTAATCTTTCTCCAACATTTATATATATAAAAACGATATATTTATAAAGGATAACTCCAAAAATACTAGTAGGGAGTATATATATTAAACAGTTTACATTGATGTAAAAATGGGTGGTAGATATTAAGAAAAAACTAGTGTTGGTAGTAGGAATTCTAGTTGTGATATTTTTGTCTGCTTTTTGTTTTGGTTATTCTCAAGCTGTTTCTGGAGACAGAAAATATATTCCTTACAAAGGTTCTAGTAATAATAATTTTGGAGATAAATGTCTTACTAGTGGTACTTATAGTAGTGTATGCTCTGGTAATTATGCTCATGTTAATATGAATAATGTTTTAAACACTTGTAAATCAAAGTGCAGTTCATCAAAATTAATTGGAATTACTTATTTTAGTTATAATTATATTTCTAATTGTGATTATGCAGATTCTTATATGTGTCATTGTTTGAGAAATAATTTTGTTGCCCCAACTGGTAATTTTGTCAGTAATCAATTGGGTACAGATGGTGATTATATTGTTATTTCAAAAGACAAACCTTCAAGCAGTTCTTTTGTCATACCTTGTAGTTATTCTAGCAGTATGGCTGTTGCTCAATGTATTGGAAGTAGTAATAGATATGTTGATGTTTATCTAAATAGTTTTCCTGGAAGAAGCTTTAGCACTAAATATGCAAGTATTGATTTGCTTCAGAATTCTTTTTATGCTGATTCTTATAGTCCTGAATTTTTTGTTGAAGTTTATAATTCTGGTGGAAGTATACCAAGGGGTATCTGTAGTTCTGTTGCTAATTTTAATAATGGCAGGAATTATTATGATTGTATGAATAATCTGCTTTATTCAAGTTCTAGTTATCCAAGAAATTATGAATTTTATGTTCAATATAGTTATTATAAGTATTATAATACAGAATCTCCAACAGGCAGTTTTAGAAATACTTATGGATGGAAATCTTGCTCACCTTATGAATCTGGTGTAAATAGATTCTATGCAAATAATGGTCAGTCTGTAAAAATATGTTTAGGTAAAAAAGATCCTAATGGAAATGCATATTGTTGTGAAAGTGGTGAAGGAAGCTCACCAGATGGAATAGATAATGATTGTGATAATCAGATTGATGAAGGTTTTTGTACACCTGAAACAAATACTGCTTTTTGTTCAAGATTAAACAAAGTATGTGGTTCTGTAACTGAAAATGATAATTGTGGTGTTTCAAGAAATGTTAATTGTGGTAGTCAAACACAATCATGTTCACAAACATTTGGTACTTGTACTGTTACTGGACAAAAAACTTGTAATTCTTATGGTAATTATGGTGCATGTGTTGCAACTGATCCAAGACCAGGTAATTGTGCTGGCAAAGAATGTGGTGATGATGGTTGTGGTGGATCATGCGGTAGTTGCACTTCTGGTGAACAATGCACAAATGGTCAATGTATTGCAACTAAACAACTTTGCACAGGCTCAATATCAGAACAAGATCAAACAAAGATAATAAAAGGTTTAAATGAATACACATCACCTCATACACCTACTTCATGGACATATGATAATGCTGCAACAACACAATCACCTTGTAAATGGAGATGTGTGAATCCTCCATTTATTGCAAAACAATATACACAAAGTCCTGGAACAATAGCACATGAATGTTGTGAATGTAATACACAAGGTGAATGTCATCCACAAGGTGGAAACAGAAGATGTAATGGATGTGATTATGAAGCTGTTCAAAATCTTATTGTAGAAACTAACTGCGATGGTAAAGATGATGATTGTGATGGCCAGATTGATGAAGGTTGCGGATGTATTGGTGGAACAACTAGACCAATGACATGCGGTGAAGGAAGGTGTGAAAATAAAATACAACAAACTTGTCTTTTTGGAGAATGGACACCTGTGTGTTCACCGAAATCTTTAGCTACAACTGAAACTTGTGGTAATGGTGATGAAGATTGTGATGGAATTGATGATGGAAGTGAAGGCTTGACTCAAATATGTGGTGAGTCTGATGTTGGTGAATGTAGTAAGGGAACACAGATTTGTGGGAAACAGACAGTGAGTAATTATATCTTTAGTGCAAAGATTACTGTTAAGAACCCTATAAATCCTGGCTGGGGTATTAATGTTATAAGTTTTAGGGTTGATAATAATAATTATTATTCTGATACTGCTAGAAATAATGGATTAGAATTTGGAATCAGGAAAAATGGACAATCAAAATATTATAATATTGATGTTAATTGGGTTAAAGATGCTGTCCACACTTATTATCTTAAAAGGACTGCTAATGGTTGTGAGCTTTATTTTGATGGTGTTAAGAAACATGATATTGTTTTAGAAGGCGGTTGTGTTTTTGATAAACCTTTTGATTCAAAACGTTATACTCAGACCAACCAATTAAAAGTTGAAGAATACACACCAACTGATGCAGAGCTTGTTGAAACTTTTGCTTATGGTGCATGTTCTGGTGCAAAGAATCCTACAACAGACACGTGTAATGGAAAAGATGATGATTGTAATGGTGTTATTGATGATCTAAATGGAAATAGAGTTGCTAATTCTAAATGTGTTTGTGGAGGTACAATGCCAAGTGGTAATATTATAAAAGGACCAAGCACTTATTCTTATGGTTCTAGTCCTGTTTCATGGACATATGATAATAATGCAAACACAGGAACATCTTGTAAATGGAAATGTCCTAGTGGTTATTCAAGAAATGGTAATACTTGTATTGAGATAATTGTTCCATCATGTACTACAACTCCAACTGGTGTTGGAAAATTAACTAATATTGGGTCTCCTAGTTTAGAGAATCAACAATGGGTTTATGATGCTACAGGAAATACTGCTTGTTCATGGAAATGTAATACTAATATTGGTTCTGTTGGTTTTGTTAGGTCAGGTGATAATTGTGTTTGTCCTGGTGGCACTATTCTACAAAATGAAATGTGTTTGTTTCCAAGTTGTGCATCAACTCCAACAGGTGCTGGCAAATTAACTAATACTGGTTCACCAAGTTCAAGAAATCAAGCATGGGTTTATGATGAATCTTCACCTTATTCTGGTTGTTCATGGAGATGTGATATTAATAATAATAATTTTGTGCGTTCAGGAAATAATTGTGTTTGTAAAAATGGGTATACACTCTCTGGCACTACTTGTATCCAGCAAACATCATGTATATCGCCTGCTCCATCCGGTACTGGCAAGTTAACTAATACTGGTTCACCAAGTTCAAGAAATCAAGCATGGGTTTATGATGAATCATCACCTTATTCTGGTTGTTCATGGAGATGTGATTTTTCTAATAATTTTGTAAGATCTGGTAATGATTGTGTAGAAAAAGTAGTTGACCCTGATGAAAGTGTTGATGATTGTAAAACTCCTGAGGTTGGTGGTGAAGGTTTTTCTGAGGAATTTGTGATCAATGATGATTTAACAATTTATTCTTATGGAGAAATGGATATAAATAAAGATGGAAATTATTTATTTTATTCAAAAGGATATAATGATGCGGGAAGTTGTTGTAAGTTTAAACTTTATAAACTAAATTCAGAAGCTGTTCAACAAGGTGATGCTTTCCAAATTTATCCTACTAATCTTGAAGACAATTATGAGATGAATCCTAATGGTGGATTTATTTTTGCTTATTATAAAAGTAAAAATGTTTATGCTAGAATTTATAATTCTGATAATTCTATTTTAAAAAATGAATTTATGGTACATACTTATACTTCAGGAGTACAAAGACATCCTTCTACTGCTATTGATAATAATGGGAATTTTGTAATTGCGTGGGATAGTTATATGCAAGATGGAGATTCATATGGAATCTTTGCTAAAAGATTTGATTCTCATGGTAATGAGTTAGAACCTCCACAAGGGGTTACCAAGGGAGAGGGTAATGAATTCCAAGTTAATACTAATACACAAGGTAAGCAAAAAAATCCTATTGTTCATATGGATTCTGATGGAAGTTTTATCATAACTTGGTTAGGTTATGAAACTGGAAATGTGCATATTTATGCTCAGAAATTTTATTCTAATGGCAATAAGAATGGGGAAGTAATACAAATTTCAACTAATCCTGTAGGTGGTGGTATTGATAGAAAAGTTTTGATTAATTCTGATGATAGTTTTATCGTCATTTGGCAGAGAGTAGATAATGGGTATGATATTTTTGCTAGGAAATTTAATTCAAATGGAAATTCAATCACTGATGAATTTATTGTCAATTCTTATACTGGAGGAAGCCAAACTTCAGTAGACGCTGATATGGGTGATGATGGCAGTTTTGTTGTTGTTTGGTATGTTAATGATGGAACTAACAGAAAATATGCAATCCATGGCAAAAAGTATGCATCTTTTAATGATAATATAGGAGAGGATCTTGTGCTTACTGAAGGAGATCCTTATTCTTCTAATCCTTATGTGATTATTAGTAATGATAAGTATCTCTTTACTTGGTATAAGAGGAATATTGTAGATTCTCGTTATACTCTTTATGGGAAATTTTATTATTTAACTCCTCCTGCACAACCAGAATCAGACCAAACATTAACATGGACAACAAATGCTAATTGTGAAGGAGGTATTGCTAACTGTGATACTTATAACCAAAACATTAATGATGGTTATTGTTGTGGTGATGATGATCATTTCTTTGACCCACAGAGATGTGATAATACTCCTGACACTGTTCATGCATGCTGTGATTCTGAGAATGATTTTGTTACTAAAACAGGCCAGTGTTCTGATGTGTGCTGTGATTGTTCAGGCAATGAATGTGAAGCACCTGGTGATACTCATAAAAAATGTAATGGATGTACTTATGAAACTGTGCAAGATGTTGCAAAAGAACTAGAATGTGATGGAAAAGATGAAGATTGTGATGGAATAAAAGATGAAGGTTATGAAATTACAAAATATCAAGATCATGATGGTGATGGGTTTGGTGATCCAGAGTCTGCTGTAGAAACAACTGAGTGTTCTATGGTAACACTTAGTCTTGTTGATAATGCAAATGATTGTGATGATACAAAAGATTTTGTTAATCCTAGAGGATTGGATAATAATTGTAATGAATATGATGAAGATTGTGATGGAAATAAAAATGATGATTATGTTGTTACTGCAACAACATGCGGTGTAGGTGTTTGTGCTTCAACAGGTGAATTAACATGTGTTGATAGTAAAGAGATTGATACTTGTGTTGCTGGTGCTTCTGCTGATGAAGTTTGTGGTGATAATATTGATAATGATTGTGATGGTAAAACAGATCTTGAAGATACTGATTGTGAATGTATTGGTGATACTACAGAAACTTGTTATGAAGGTGCTGAAGAAACTGCTGGTGTTGGTATTTGTAAACCAGGTGAAAGAACATGTTATAATGGTGAATGGGGTTCTTGTGTAAACCAAGTATTACCAAAAACACAAGAAGATTGTAATACACCTGATGATGATAATTGTAATGATCAAGTAAATGAAGATTGTTGTGTGTGTAATGAACAGGGTGCATGTCATCCGCAAGGTGGAAATAGAAGATGTGATGGTTGTAATTATGAAACTATTATTAATCTTGATTTAGAACCTAATTGTGATGATGTTGATGATGATTGTGATAATCAAAAAGATGAAGGATGTGATTGTATAGATACTACAACAAGGCAGACAAGTTGTGGTGAAGGTATATGTGTTAATGATATACAACAAACTTGTGTTTTTGGAAAATGGGAACCTGTTTGTTCTCCTAAGACATTGAGCACTGATGAAGATTGTAATGGTCTTGATGATGATTGTGATGGTATTGAGGATCTAAATGAAAACCTAAAACAACAATGCGGTGAAACAGATTTAGGTGAGTGCCAGTATGGAGAACAATTATGTGTAGAAAGTGTTGAGGCTGGCGAAACAATATTTGAATTTGGTCAATGTAATGGTGCTGTTAATCCAAGAACTGAAATCTGTGGTGATGGAAAAGATACTGATTGTGATGGAAAGCCTGATTCTATTGATAAAGATTGTGCAGGATGTAAAACACCTGCTCCACAAGATGAAGGAATACTAACTAATGCTGGTGAGCCTGATGTAGCTGATCAAGAATGGGTTTATGATGAAACAGGACAAGGTGCATGTTCATGGAGATGTGACCAAGGTTATGAACAAAAAGATAATGCTTGTGTTAAACAAGGCGGAGAAGTAATTGAGAATTGTCATGAAGAAGTCACTAGGCATGTATTGCATTTGTTAATGATACAAGGCAATGATCTTGTTTTAGCTGATGATTATTTGGGTTTTGAATTAGAAAATGAAGAAATCAAAGTAGACATTTCTTATAATGATCAAAATATAATGAATTCTTTAGATATTGTTAATCAACAACTTGTTGATCTTGTTAATTCAGAATTCTTGGTTTGTCTTGAATCTTATGGAATAGATATTACTGGTATTGATCCAGAAACTCTGATTCATATTGGTGGCACAATTGTTGATTTTAAGACTGATTTTGTATTATCTGGGTTGCAAAGAACAGCTGAAACAATACATGATGCAAGGCTTAATTATGTTCGAGGAGCAATGAATGAAATTTATGCTCAAGAAGAAGTAATTGGTGCTTCTATTAGCCAAACAATATTGGATAAATATTCTGATCTTAGATTTACATTGATTGAAATAAGTGAAGGTGCTCAGATTTATTATGTCGAAGATCTTGTTAATATGCAAAAAGATGAAACATTATCATTATACTTGTTTGCTGCAACAGGTGTTGTAAATAAAAAACCTGTGTTAACTGAGTTAAGCGGAACATGTGGTAATCTTGTTACTATTGTACCATTAGGTGTTTCTGATGGTGATAATGATAAATTAACAATTTATTGTGATGATAGTGCAAGTCCTTCTGCAAGTAGTTTCAAATGTACTGCTAGTTCTGAATCACCTTATTCACTTGATTGTTCATTTGATATTCCTGAACAAGATGGTGAGTATGAATATTATTGTGTTGTAGAAGATGGTAATGGTGGTTTGTCTGATGTAAAGAAAATCATTGTTCAGATTGGTGATGTTGTTGGTGCTGAAGGTGAAGCAGAAGCAGAAGGAGAAGCAGAGGCAGAAGGTGAAGTAGAACCTGAATGTTCTGAACTCCCAATTAGTCAATGGTGTCCTGATGAAATAACTCTTTGTGAATCAAAAACAGATGCAGATGGTTGTGGTTATTGGGATTGTGATAATTGTCCTGTTGGTGAAGGTGAAGCAGAAGGAGAAGCAGAGGCTGAAGGTGAAGGAGAAGAAGAAACACCAGTAAAAGTTGTTAGTCTTGATATAGAACCTAATGATTTCTTAGCTCATAAAGAAAATTATGGTACACAAACTTATTCATCAAATGCAATCGATGCAAATGGTAATTTTATTGTGACATGGGATGGACGTCTTATTGGAGGAGATTCTCAAGGCATAGTTGCTAGAATCTTTAGCTCTGATGGCACTGCTCTAGATGATGAATTCTTAGTCAATACTTATACAGAGGATAGTCAAGGATATCCAGATGTTGCAGTTGATAAAATTGGAAATTTTGTGATAACATGGCAAAGTGCAGGAAAAGATGAGAGTGGGTATGGTATTTCTGCTCAAAGATTTAGTTCTAGTGGTAATAAACTTGGTGGAGAAATTGATGTTAATACTCATACTGATAATAATCAACGGTTCCCGTCTATAGCAATGAATGCTGATGGAGATTTTGTAATTGCTTGGGAAAGTTATGGTCAAGATGGAAGTGATTATGGAATATATGCTCAAAAATATCATAGCTCTGGAATAAGAAATGGTGAAGAGTTTAAAGTTAATTCTGTTACAAATGGAAAACAATCTAATCCATCAGTTGCAATTGCTTCTGATGATAGTTTTGTTGTTGTTTGGCAATCAGGTAGTAATGGAGTTTATGCTCAGGAATATGATTCTCAAGGTGTAGAAATTGGTTCTAATTTTAAGGTTAATCCTGATAAAGGAGAAACACATGTGAATCCAAGTGTTGCAATGTCTGCTGATGGTAGTTTTGTAATTGCTTGGCAATATGTTGATGGAACAGGAAAAAGTTCTGATATATTTGCTAAGACTTATGATAAAAATGGTAATGAAATTATCAGTGAGTTTAAAGTTAATACTTATCTAGATGGACAACAATTTTTACCAGAGATTGCTGTTGATTCTAATAATAATTTTGTCATCACTTGGCAGAGCTGGTGGCAAGAAGAGAATAAACATGAAATATATGCACAAGCATTTGATTCTGATGGTGATAAAGTTGGTTCTGAATTCAGGGTAAACAGTATTGTTACAGGAAATCAACAATATTCAGCTGTTTCAATGAATGCTGATGGTAAGTTTGTAATAAGTTTCTGGAGTCTTATACAATTTGGTGAAATAGGTACTGATGTTTATGCAAGACAAGGTCAAATAACAACTACTGTTCAAGGTGCAGGAACAAGTGCAACAGGATTGTCTGTGTTTGGCAAAGGTTTGTTAACTGGTTATGTTGTTAGTGATGCAAGTAGTTCTGATGATGAAGATGTGCCAAGAATAATATGCGCTGAAAGAGACCAGGATCTTAAACCAGAACTATGCAAAGAACCAAATACATGGACAAATGCTGAATGTGAAGCAGGAATAGAAAAATGTGATACAAGTGATTATAATCAAGAAAATGGTTATTGTTGTGGTGATGATAATAATTTCTATGATCCGCAGAAATGTGAAGGTGTAAGTGATAATGTTCATGCATGCTGTAATTCTGCAAATGATTATATAAATGCACAAGGTAAATGTGTTTCAGCTTGCAACCAAGGTCCTTATATAGATAGTATAAGTGCTCCTGATAAAGTTAAGTCAGGAGGTGTGGTCTCAATTAAAGGAATTGGCTGTACTGATCCTGATAATGATAAATTAATTATTTATTGTGATATTGATGATAATGTTCCATCTGAATCTAGTTATAAATGTAGTGGTGAAGATAATGCTCCTTATGCAAATCTTGTTTGTGAAGAATTTGGTTTACCTAATGATCAAGATATAACAACACACACTATTAAATGTGTTGTGTATGATGGTTCTGAATATTCTAATATTGTTGAAACAAGTATTATTGTTGATCCAAATCCTCCTAAGATTATATTATTAAGTCCTGATCCAGAAACAGTAGAACAATCTTCACTTGCATCTCCTGTAGATTTAATTGTAAGTCAAAGTTCAAGAACAGATCCACCATTTACAGCTCTTGGTGATCAAATAGTCATAGTAATTAAGACAGATGAAAATGCTAACTGTAGGTTTGATTTACAAGACAAAGAATATGATCAAATGTCATCATATTTTGATCCTAGTAATCAATATACAGAGACTCATACTTCTGATCCACTTAATCTTGAGTTTGACACAGACTATATTTATTATGCACGGTGTGTGGATGAAGTAGGTAATGTTAATCCTGAATCTTATATAATAAAGATCAATAGAGGTCCTAAACCAGAATGTAGTGATAGTGATGTTAGTGAAACATTTGCTGATGGTAATAATCCTTATCAATTTGGTGAAGCTGTGAATTATCTTGGAACATCTCAGTCAGATTCTTGTGAACAAGGTGGCACAATATTAAATGAAGTTGTGTGCAAAGATAATGGTGATTGGGAAGTTGTTTCTATAACATGCGAGCATGGTTGTTTAGAAGGTGCATGTGTTGCACAGTGTGTTGATAATGATAATACTAATGTGAATATTGGTGTTGGTGAATTAGATGATTCTTATTTTACTGCATCAAGTGCTAAAGATAAAACAGGTGTTGTTCAAGAGGATTCATGTGAAGGGGATGTCTTGTCTGAAGCTGGTTGTGATCCACAATCATTAGGTGATTTCAAGACAATTGAAGTTAATTGTCCTCGTGGTTGTGCACAAGGTGCATGTGTCAGAGAATGTACTGATGAAGATGGCATGGATACAAGTGTAAGAACAATATCAATTGGTTATGATGGTTTGGAAAAACAAGATCATTGTTTGAGTGATGATATATTGATTGAATATGTTTGTGAAGACAATGATTTAAAAGAAGTGAATGAACCTTGTTCACATGGTTGTGAATTAGGTGTATGTCTTGTTGATTGTACTGATAGTGATGAAACACAAGATAATAATGGTATTGATCCTTTTAGATTAGGAATTGTTAATGATTACACTGGTCATGATTCTTATGATTTCTGTGATGAAGATGATTTTAGTGGTAAAAGATTATATGAATATTTCTGTGTTGTTGATGAAAATGGTGAAAAAGATGGAACTGTTAATTTCCAACCTGTTGAATGTCGTGATGGTTGTTTAGAAGGAAAATGTAATTCTATATGTAATGAGGATGATCCTGATAATGATATCTTTGTCAAAGGCAGTGCAACTGATAGAGATGGTGAAATTGGAGTAGATGAATGCGGTGATGATGGTAGGCTGTATCAAGTTGATTGTTTAGGTGATACTGGTTATTGGAAACTGGATGAAGAAGGTGAAAATTGTCCTCGTGGTTGTGCAGATGGTGCATGTTTGAGAATATGTACTGATGATGATGCAGATGAAGAACATTCTTATTTTGTTCCAGGTGTTGTGGTTGATTATAAAGGTGAAGAAAAAACAGATGTCTGTGTTGGTGGAGTGTTAACAGAATATATCTGTAATGATGATGAAACATTTGGTTATGAAGAACCTTATGAATGTCCTCATGAATGTAATGATGAAGAAACAGCTTGTAAGATTGACTGTACTGATAGTGATAATACTGCTATGACTAGTGGTGAAGAATCTTATTTTGTACATGGAATTGTGACTGATTATCTTGGTGTTGAAAAAACTGATGAATGTGTTGGTGATCAGTTGCAGGAATATATTTGTGGTGAAGCAAGCAGTTGGAGTCTGGCAACATATGATTGTCCAAATGGTTGTGATGCAGAGACTGGTGCTTGTATTAAGAAATGTTCTGATGATGATGGAATGGATTTCTTTACACAAGGAACAGCAATAAATTATCAGAGCCAGGAAGGAAAAGATTCTTGCAGTGGTGATGTATTAACAGAATATTATTGTAAACAAGGTTTGGAAGATGACGGAAATTGGGCAACTAAAGACAAGGAATGTTTAATGGGTTGTGAATTAGGTGCTTGTAATAAGGTTTGTGTTGATTCTGATGTGACTGAATTGTTTGCAGACGGTAAAAATTATTATGAATCTGGAATTACAAAAGATTATTTAGGTGAAAACAAACAAGATGTTTGTGTTAATGGAAAATTAACAGAATATTATTGTGAAAATAATATTGTTGTGTCTGAAGATTATACTTGTGCTGGAGGCTGTGACATTAATGGAAAAGCATGTAAAAAATACTGTGAAGATAATGATAATGGAAAAGAATATTTTATCTCAAGCTTTGCTACTAATTATCTCGGAGAAGCATTAGCAGATGAATGCCAGGATGATATTGTTTTAAAAGAAGTTTATTGTCTTTTAGATGGAAGTGGAAATTATGAAATTGATTATTATAATTGTCCTCAAGGCTGTAATATAGAATATGGTGGCTGTAATTTAGAATGTACTGACACAGATGCTGGTGATGATTATTATAATTCAGGATCTACAACAGATCTAAGAGGTAATATATTGGATGATAAGTGTGATGCTGATGGAAAAACATTGCATGAAGCTATCTGTATGTCAGATGGTACTTCTAAATATGATCATGCTTATGAATGTACTGGTGGATGTGAAAATGGTGAATGTGTTAAATATTGTTTAGAAAGTGATCAAGGTTATAATGAGAACATATTTAGTACTGTGACTAATTATCTTGGTGAAACAAAACAAGATTATTGTGATCCTGAGTCTGGTTTCTTGGTAGAATATTATTGTGTTGAAGGTACTGGATTGTTTGAGTCTGATAATCATAATTGTCCTTATGGTTGTGAAGATGGTGTTTGTATTGAATTAGAAGACATATCATGTGATGAATGGTGTGGAAGACTTACTTATGAAAAAGGAATATGCAGAGAATGGGCTGTTGTTCCTGATGCTGAACAATGCCAATCAAATGAAGAATATATTGAAGGTGCACAAACTGCACAATGTTATCAATCACCTGGAATAGATGGTGCTGGTAAAGGTTGTTGTTGTGAATTTGAATCAATGGATAAAGATGGTGATGGATATAATGCAGAGAAATATGGTGGAGATGATTGTAATGATGATAATGCACATATTAATCCAGGTGCAGAAGAAGTGTGTGATGGTGTTGATAATAATTGTGTAGATGGAATTAATGATGAAAATTGTTGTGAATGCACATCAGAACAACAAGGACAATGTCATGCAACTGAATTAGGTA
>CAZHVK010000013.1:0-35345 GCA_964535955.1 uncultured Methanosarcinales archaeon
AGAGAATTAAACCCTTAACTTAACAAACTAAAGAGGTGAAACAAATGCTAAAACACAAAAACATACCAATATACTCGACAAACGAATTAACTTATGAAGAATTTACAGATGAATCTAATATAAAAAAGCGTAATCCATGTTCATTCTTATTAGATGATATAGTAATTTCAGAACAAGCACAAAGACACAAAGGATCTATGATAGAAGATATGATCACAGGACAAACAGCATCAAAAACAGCAAAAGATTATATTTGTTCATTAGGATTGGAAGATTTTGTTATTGAATATAGTGAAGCGAAATTAGGGCAAAGAGAGAATCATTATATTATTGATAAAATCACAAAGGAATTTAAAAAAGAAGATAGAGCATTAGATAAAGGCCAATGGGAACTTAGAGAACATAGTTTTTACTTTCCCACAGCATATTTTGTCTATATTACATTTACAAAAAATGAGACATCTATAGAATTGCCTATAATGATAGGTTCATCCAATGGCAACATAGAAAATAAATACACAAAACAAGAGATAATTTCAACATGGGAGCTTGCTAAACAAAGAACAATAGTGATCATTGTACAAGACGAGAGAGCAGAAAAAAGATTATATCATCATTTATCAAATGATGACGGAGTCAAAGAGATTGTTTCAGTAGATGATTGTGGAATAGGAGAAAGACTAAGAGAGGAATCAACATATGAAATTAAAGAAGATCAAACAAAGATGAAAAAAACAGCTGCTGCTGAGTATGAATGTGTAGTAGAAGAAATACATCCAATAGAATTAGAAAAAGACCATGACTAAACCCTCAACTTATTCTTCGTCGCCTTATCACTAACAATAGCACTATTACCAGTCTTATCTTCAATAATAATCTTTAACTTATCTCTGCCCCAAAGAACATTATTCAACTTCTTGATCAATTTTTTAGCTTTTTTCTTAGCAGCTTTATCTTCTTCACTTTCACGAGCAGTTTCAATAGCAACCTTAGCCCTATTGATTATACCTTCAACATTAGTAACATAACCATTAGAAGCAGGACCAGGTGAAATAGTCAACACATGCGGAATCTTTACTAAAGCAGAAGCAGACTTAACAACCCTGATCTTCAGATCATCCTCACTTGAAACCTCAAGTGTATATTTAGCAGGTTCATGTGTTTCAGCACATTCAAGATCAGCTTTATGATATTTACAAGAAGTACAAGTCATAGAAAACAGATAAACCTTACCAAAAAAAGGTATCTCATTTTCAGATTCAGAAAGAGTCAATGTATTTTTACTACACATTGGACAAGGTTGTCCTTTTAAAACATCTGGTTTATTTTCAACTTTTTTCTTTTTATCCAAACATAATCACCCTTTTTTATGAAATAAATTAAAAAGAAAAAAATTTATTCTTGAACATCTGCTGTTTCAGAACTTCTATGGATCTTTGCAAAACTTGGTGTAACACAAATCCAGTCATCTCCAAAACCTGCAATATCTCCTTCAACAGCATCACATGTCTTTTTTAACTTATTGATTGCTCTTTTTAATTCAACAATATCTTTATCTTTTAATGGTTGAATATTAACTAAAGCAATTGTATGTCCTGTTCTAAGAGAATCAAGTATAGGTCTAATATCTTCAAAATCTTCTAGCATAAAAGGTCTTACTACAACTCTAGACTCATCTTCTTTACTAACAACATCAGAACCAAGTTCTACATATTCATCCTCTTTTTCTTCTGGCATTTCTTGATCAGGAGTACCTATCTTAGTGCTAAATTTTTCCTTTATATTTGATAAAAATCCTGGCATTGGCATTTGTATCCCTCCGTTTTAATAAATATTAATTTATTTAATTTATTTTAAATGATAATTTCCCCTATATATAAATGTATCGAAATTAGATTATATATGTTGTGAAGGATATATGTATATATAGTAAGCATGACAATGAGTATGTGTATGGTGTCTGTAAGACAAGTGAGTACATAACACATTGTAAAACGATCAGGGCTTTCAAAACAATAATACAAAAACATTGAAAGTACGAACGAACCATACACATACTAGAAAAAAACACAAATATATTTATAAACATTAAATAAAACTTTAAAAACAACCTAAGAGGTGAGTGAGTATGAGCAAAATCTTCAAAGCATATGATATAAGAGGTATTTATCCTGAAGAGATAGATGAATTAATGGTTTACAAGATTTCTAAAGCATACTGCGAATTTGTAAAACCACAAAAAGTAGTAATTGGTTGTGATGTAAGAACATCTTCACCATCTTTGAAAAAAGCAGCAATCAAAGCAATCACAGATTTAGGTATAAAAGTCATAGATGTTGGAACAATATCAACAGATATGCTGTATTTTTCAGTTGCAAACTATGGTTATGATGGTGGTTTATCAATAACAGCTTCACACAATCCAAGAGAATACAATGGAATAAAGATGGTAAGAGAAAAATCTATTCCAATTTCATCTGATTCAGGTTTATATGATATAAGGGATATGGTAATGCAAATGGATTTAGATAAAAGTGTGTTAGATGGAGAAATCAATAAAAACTTAGTTGAACAAAAAGACATAATACATGATTATGTAACTAAGATCAAAACATTTGCAAACTTTTCTAAGTTTAAAAAATTCAAAATAGTTGTTAATCCTAATTTTGGAGCAGCTGGCAAACCTCTCACCAATTTATTGGAAGGTACAGGAATAGAATTAGTAAAAATCAATTTTGAACCAGACGGCACATTTCCAAAAGGCAGACCAGATCCATTGATTCCAGAGAACAGGACAGAAGTCTCAGAATTAATAAAAAAATCAAATGCAGACTTAGGTGTTGCATGGGATGCTGACGCAGACAGATGTTTCTTTTTCACAGAAAAGGGTGAGTTTATTGAAGGTTATTTTGTAACAGCTTTATTAGCAAAGATATTTCTGAAAAAGAATCTCGGTGAGAAAATAATACATGATACAAGACTAACATGGGCAATAAAGGACACTGTTAAAGAACTCTGTGGAAAGAATATACCAACAAAAGCAGGACATTCATTTATCAAAGAAAGAATGAAAAAAGAAAATGCATTATTTGGTGGTGAGATGAGTGCACATTATTATTTTAGAGACTATTATTACTGTGACAATGGTATGATTCCCTTGGTAATGATGCTTGAATTTCTTTCAACACAAGAAAAAACATTATCACAAGTAATGCATGATATGTTTTTTAATAAATATTATGTAAGCGGTGAAATAAACACAAAAGTCGAAGATGTTCAGACAATATTAAATAAAGCAGAACAAACTTATTTATATGGAACAATTGACAAGACAGATGGTGTTTCTGTTGAATTCACTGACTGGAGATTTAATGTCAGACCAAGTAATACAGAGCCTGTCATAAGACTCAATGTTGAAGCAAAATCAAAAGAATTAATGGAAAAGAAAAGAGATGAATTATTGGGATTGATTAGGGGTTAATCATCATCTTTACTAAACTGTTCTTGATACTTTACTAGTAAATCTGCTGTATCATCTCCTGCTAATGACCTTACATTATCAAGATAATGTCTAACAACATCTTTAAAAAAATGATTAATCATAGAAACATTCTCAACATCATTTTTGAGAAAATAATCACATTGAAAAGAAGAGATCTGTCCAGCCAGGTCAACTTCATATTCTTCATCTTTATCAGATTCAAGAAAATAAACATTTAGTATCAAATTATTATTACTAGAAAGATTAAATTCCCCAAAAAGAACATCTGGAAATTTTTCTTCTAAAGCTTCTTTAAAATCAAAATAATGTTCCTTGTTTGTTTCTAATTTATTAATACGTGTCCTCAGTTTTGCTATAACATAATCTAATGTCATACATTCTACTTAGACAAAATAATATATAAAGATTTGTATTATTAACCAACAACATAACCACTTACCTAGTCAAGGGCGGGTGGTTGGGGGTAATGGAAGGTGGGAAACAAACTATAACTTACTTCTTCCCCCTTCTATTCAGATTAGCTCTTTTACTAGGCCTAACTTTTTCAGCGCCTTTTCCTTTGTTCCGCAATCCACGTGATTTCTTACCAGAACTTGTCAAACCTCTGAACACTCTTCCTCTTTTCCTAAACATCCAGCTAACATTTTTATCAGCTAAGATCTGAGGATGCATTGGATCAACTAATATAATTTCATACCATTTATATTGAGCATCTTGTGCAACCCAATAACTGTTCAGAACTTCACAATTCTTATATTTTTTATTAGCTCTCTGCTCTGCAATTGTCTGATAATTCATGTTCAGCACCATCTTTTGCCTAGCATGTTTTGGTCTACGTCCACCTGTTATGTTTGGCCTTTTGTGTCCGCCTCTGCCAACTCTTTGCCTGACTAATATAAAACCTTTTTTTGCTTTATAACCTAGTGATCTTGCTCTATCTAATCTAGTAGGTCTTTTAATTCTTATTGTTACAGGATCTTTTCTCCATAGAATTAATCTTTTTTGCCATAATTCTGGCATTGTTTTTCTTGGTTTTTTCCAAAGTTTTCTAATGTGTTTATACATACTCATTTTTGTTAGCCTCCATTATTTGAATTAATTTTAGTGAAATTGTCGCCTGTAAGGCCAGTGAGCAAATGTTAGTTTCACAAGACAACATTGTTGCTTCACTTGCACTCATATTACATGAAGCATGCGAACGAGGCAATTTCACACAAAGTTCAGGTAAGCTACTACCCACATCCTTTGATGATATATGGGATTTGAATTTTATTTATAAATCTTACTATACAATATAAAAATACTACTTTACAATAGTAAAAAGGGAAAACTTTATAAAGCAAAACACATTCCCCATACACAGTTTGAGGGAAATCATATGTTAAGAAATCCAGAAGATTATTCAAAATATTATGTTCTAGAACTTGATACAGATAGAGCTCCATTAGAAGACAAGACATTATTAAAAGAAGATTTAGCACAATTTTTAAGAAAAGAAGTAGCTGAATTTGGCTTTGTCACTGCTAAAGATGCAAGAGACACTGAATATTTTGTAGTAGTTACAACATTAGATGAAAGAATTGATTATTTTGTTGACACACAAAATGTGATTGAACAAAAGATTAAAGATCTAGAATTACACAGTGGTTTCACACTTAGAAAAGCCACACTAAGAGAGATACAACATACTGAAAGCATTATCCATAAATCACTAAGCATACCTACCACTTATGACCCTGACCAAATATATGAGAAAAGGGAACAATATGTTCAAGATCTTGAACAATTGGTAATGCAAACTGAAGAAGAATTACAAACATTAGAAAAAGATAAGAAAAAAACCACAGTTGGAGAACAACAAGTAGCACAATTTAAAAAAAAAAACAAACTTCTTAATTCTGAGATAATTGTTCTGAAAGAGACTGAAAAACAATCAACAAATAGAATAAAAGAACTCGAAAAACAATTATCACACAAAGCAGTCAGTCTAGATGAAATAATTGAAATAATTGAAAGAAATGTGAAAAATGAAGTAGCAGAAATTAAAAAACTAAAAAAATCAAGAGAATCACCAGAATACCAAAAAATGGAAAAATCAGTATTAAAATATCATGGCAAAGAAAACAAGATGCCTGCAGCAGTAAAATCAATCTATGCTAGAAAAAAATTACTATTTGAAAAGATGAGAAAAGGCATTTCTGATAAGATAAATCAACATGTTAATAATCTGCTTCAATATGATGAAGAGAGTCTTGGCATGGCAAGCAAGATTTGTCCAAATGTTTATGATGGAACAGAGGTCCCTGAATTAAAAAGACTTCCTTCTGAAGATGAACTAAATGAATACTTAAAAGGATTAAATGAAATATCAGCAGGACTGATAATAACTTATGGAAGACAAGAATACCACTACGAAAACTTATCACTTGAAGATGCTTTACAATGCAGATTATTTGAATATGGTATTAGAAAAATTGAGCATGAAAACAAAAAAAGATTAAAAGAAAAAAAGAGACCCAGAATAAGAAGAATAAAAAAAGAGATAGAAGTAATTGTGCATAATTTTATGAAAACACAAGGCAAAAGAAGATTTGATTTTAAATTTAATTATACAAGAGCAAAAACACTTATGAAAAGATTAGGACATTGTACAAAAGAAATAGATAATGAATATATGCTAACTAATGGTAATTAAAATGGTTGTCACAAAAAAACAAGAAAAGAAAAAACTTACTGAAAAGATCTACTTAATAGAATTAAAAGGAAAATCAACAAATATTCAAGGAATGCTTGAGACAACAGGGGATATTATTAGAGGAGCGACTGCTTTTATAAATGATAGAAAGACAAATGAACAAGTAACATATGAAGAAGGAGAGAATTGTATTTTTGTCAAGACACAACTGCTAGATACTAAAACAAATCTAACAGATACATTAGAAAAAAAATTAAAGAACAATGTGACTCTTAAAAGACGCAAAGTATCAGCAGGAGTAAAGAAAATAACAAAAAAACAATATCAAGAGCAAAAACCAAAAGACAAGAATGACAAGAAAAAGTCAAATGGAAAAGAAACAGAGGAAATAAATATTTACAAAGCACAAATTGATGTTCTAAAATCAGAATCGCAAGAATACATAAATCAAATAGATGGATTAAAAGAAGAAATGAAAACACTTAAACAGGATAAAGCAAAAATAGATGAATCAAATGAAGAATTAATAAAAGAAAACATAGAACTTGAAGATGTGATTAAAGAACTAAAAAAAAGAGACAAAGATTTTATTGAAAAACTAAAACAAGGACAATTGATTGATTATTTTGTAGAATTATTAGAAGAAGTTGAAAAGATTTACAAAAACAAAGCACATGAAGAAGCTAAAAAAATAATTCAATTCTATAAAGATGAATTTGAAGTTGAAGATCCAAAAGATCTTGAAGATGAAGAATTTAGAGAATCTCTTGAATCTGCACTAAGAATTCATGAAGAATATCAAAAAGATACAGCAAAAAGTGAAAAAAAAGTAGTCGAAAGTGGAGAAACTTATGATACAATAATAAACACTGCTTGCGAAGCAACAAGATGGCTAATGGAAAGCGAAAATGAAGAATTAAAAGCAATCGCAAGAAAAGGAATGATACAATTTATGAGCATTTTTCAGCAATACTTAGGTGGAAAAGAAGAAACATCTGAACAAGAACTTAGTCATGAAGAATTATTTAGAAAAGCCATAGAAGAAGGACATGGAAAAGCTGATGAAATAACAGATTATATTAAACAACAGGATCCTAAATTCAATAAATGGAAACTATACAGACTAGCAAAAGAAATGGAAGACATAACTACGCAAGGTAAAACAAGAGGAGCAAGATATGTCCTTATAAAAACAGATAACACATCACAATAATATTTAAATATCCTTATTCTGTCCTATATATATCATGGATATATGGGACCAAATATTAAAAACAAGGGTGAAAGATATAGAAAGATTTGCTAATTTATTTCCTCAAGTAATTGATTATATTCTGTTTAAGAAAAGGGATTTTAATGATGATATGGAAGATAAAGATGATTATTTTCTAATAACAGAAGAAAACAGAGCAAATTGTGTGTTTGTACATGTTGTTCCAAAAGAACTAATGCAATTATTTAGACAAATGCAGATACAATCACCAAATGAATTCTATGGTTATTCTGTTCTTGCTGGTAGGCGTGATAATAAAGCTCTTAGAGTAACTTGTTTTGGTGTCCCTTGTTCAATATTATATAAAAGTATAATGAACAATGATATTGTAAAGGATATTAGGCAAGACAGTATTAAACATGTTGTTCTTGGTATGGTGTTTGATGATAGAGAAAGATTGTTAATGATAAAAACAACTAAACATCCATATGAAGGACATTGGACATTACCAACTGGTGTGGTAAATAATAATGAACAAATAAACAATGCTGTAAAAAGAATAATTCATAATGAAACAGGTGTAATATCTGAGTTTGTAAAAGAAACAATGTTGATTGATAAGTTTGATAGAAGAAATAATAAAAATGTTCTGATACATTTCACATTATGCATTGCTCTGAATGACACAACAGAGATTGGTGAAGAGGCAGAAGATGTTCGTTGGTTTTCAAAGCAAGATTTATTAACTATAAAGATTGTGCCTGAGTTTAAGAAGTATATTTTTGAAAGATTATTCTAATTATGTGGTGTATAACCCAAAGGTTTATATATCTGTGGTGTATAACTCCTTAGTATGGCATATACAAGAAGGATTAAAGTTAAAGGAAAGAAATATTGGGTGTTAGAACACACAATAAGAAAAGGAAAAAAATATCAAAAAAAGATAAAATATATAGGAAAAACTCTGCCATCTAAAACAAAATTAGAAAAGTTAAAAGAAGAGTTTCTTAAAGATATCAATAAGAACAAATATAAATTTCTTACAGCAGAAGATATTAAAAAAATAGAAAATAAGAAAAAAAAATATAACAAAGACCTTAAAAAAATTACCAAATTAGAAAAAGAAGAAAGATTAAAAGAATTTATAATCAGATTTACATATGACAGCAGTAAACTAGCAGGGGTCCCTGTAACATTAAGGCAGACTTATTTAATCTTAAAACAAGGAATCATGCCTAAAAATATTAAGAATCTGAGAACTGTTAAAGAATTAGAAAACCATGAAAAAGGATTCATGGTCATAACAAAATATAGAGGAAAATTAAATTTAAAGTTTATTAAAAAGCTCCATAAAATTTTATTAACAGATGTTAATAATTCAATAGCAGGAAAATTAAGAAATGAATTAAAAAGAGATGTAAAGGTAGCAGGAACGCCTTACATTCCTCCAAAATGGAAAACTCTTAAAAAAGAGCTAAACAATTTCTTTAAATGGTATGACTCAGAAAAAAGAAAACTTCATCCGATTGAATTAGCAGCATTAGTTCACTTAAAAATGATCTCAATACAACCTTTTATTGATGGGAATAGTAGATTATCCAGATTACTGATGAATTGGGTCCTGTGGAAAAAGAATTATCCTTTGGTTGATATTCCTATTGAAGATATTGAAAAATATTATAATGTGTTGGATAAATACCAAATAGAAAAAAAAGAAAGACCTTTTATCAGATATATTAAAAAGAAATATTTAGAAGGTGTGTGATTATGAAAAAAACAACCATTATACTAACCATATTAGCACTTATTCTATTAACAGGTTGCAACAAATGGCAAGACAGACCACCAATGTACAAAGAAATAGAACCAGTTCCAAATGAATGCGCAAAATCAAAAGATGATGTATGTGAATTATTCGACTGCATGGTTGATCAGTGTTGGTGTAGTGAGATTAGTCCTGATGGTGCCATATTAAGTCAAGGCAGCATAGTAATTGAGAATGAAGAACAAGCAATGCAGGTAGTTTATGATTATTTCTTTGGTGCTTATGAGGAAGGAGAATTGTATGGCAAGATGGTTTACAGGAAAGTAAAGAAAGCAGTAAAGATTAATAATGTATTCTATAATGTGTTTGTAGATGAACATGAAGAAGGAAATGAAGTTACTTACACAGTAGCTGTTGATGGAACTATTATAAAGACTATTTGTGGTGTTTAGTACTTAACTTTATAAACACTTTTTCTTTCCTTTTTTTATTATGAACAAAGAAACAAAAGAACTAATCACCAAAGCAAACACAACAACACTCCACAATTTCGGTAGAAATATCTGGTATGGCAGGTGTATATTCTTAAGTTGGTACTGTGACATAGGAACATGTAAGTTTTGTTATAGATCAACACAAAAATCAAGGATAAAACATGCACAACATGCTAAGAGAAGTATTGGCTCAATTCTTGTAGAAGCATTACTTGCAAAAAACCTAGGCTGGAGAATAGAATTCTTAACAGGTGGTTATAAAAGTTTTCCAATTCAAGAACTTGTAGAAATTGCAAAGTTGGTAGAAAAAGTATATGGTGAAAAGATTTGGCTTAATCTAGGAGCATTAAGTAAACAAGATCTAGACAAGTTCAGACCACATATTAAAGGTATTGTATCATCAATTGAAACTGTTTCACCTGAACTTCATGGTAAGATCTGCCCTGACAAACCAATTGAACCATATGAAGATATGTTTTCTTATGCAAAAGATCTAAAGAAGAGTATTACGATTGTCATTGGTTTAGGTGAGAAGCGTGATGATTTTGAATTGTTAAAGAATTTCATTAATAGGTGGAAATTAAATAGAATAACATTCTATGCTTTAAAACCAGTCCAAGACACACCATACACAAAAGGTCCAACAACAGAAGAATATCTTTGGTGGATTGCAAAGACAAGAATCACCTTCCCCCAATTACAAATCATAGCAGGCACAACATTAAGACGTTACAAAGAAGTTGGGCAAATATTAAAAGCAGGTGCAAATGCATTTACAAAGTTTCCAATCACAAAAAAGTTCAATTCTGAAGAAGCAAAGTATATTGAAAAAGATATTAAACAAGCAGGAAGAGAACTCAAAGGCACATTAACACAACTTAAAGACATTGACTGGCACAAACAGATTGACAATTTAGATATTGATGAACAAATAAAAACAGAAGTCAAAGAAAAACTAAAAATCTATCTAAAAAGAATGAAATAAAATTATTCTTCATCACCAAGAATAATCCCTCTTGCATCAAAAACAATTTCATTTTTATTATCATTTGAAAATTTTAATTTATAAGATTGAATAACATACTCAACAGACCTAAAATAAAATATATTTTTACCCATGTTCTCAACCAATTCTTCTAATAAAACAAGTTCATTATCATAAAACATAGTAACCCCAATCATATCAATACAAAGATCATCAACTCCAATATCAACTGTTTCACCACCAAAAATAGGACATTCACCATAAGTACCCATCCTATAGATATATTTACCATAATATGAAGCAAGTTTATTCATCACATCTTCATTATATTCAGTAAAAACAGGTTGGCTAGCAGCAATAGGATCTTCTAATATCTTATCAAATTCTTGGATAATTTCTACATATTCTTTTGTTTTTCCTTCTCCAATCAATTTGTTTAACATATCCTTAGGCTGATCTCCTAATTCAATTTTCCAATCTGATTCATCATCCTCCATAGAATAGATTATAGTAATTATAGTTTATAAAGATTTATGTATTAAAATAATAGAATTCATTCAACAATCTTAAACTTCTTACTCAGACCATGACTCAGCTGCACAACCTTAAACTTATCTAATTTCATCTTCTTTGCATATGCTTCTGCTTTGTCTTTAGATTTAAAAGTTTTTACTCTAGCTGTTCTTTCTCTTCCACCTTTTAACTTAGGCCTTTTCTTATGACTAATTCCCATATTATAAGTAGAAATTAAGTGTATTTAAAAACTTAACTATTTATACCAATGATATATACAAAATAGCAACATTTATAAAAGATGAAACAAAACAAAAACTAGAAAAAGGGTTGATTAGAATGCGAAAAGAATTAAGATTTCATGGAAGGGGCGGACAAGGTGCAAAAACAGCTGCAGATTTACTAGCAAGAGCTGCTATTCTAGATGATAAATATGTAAGAGCATTCCCTGAATATGGCCCAGAACGAGCAGGCGCACCTGTAAAAACATTTGTAAGAATTTCTAATGAAAAAATAAGAACCTTTGCACCAATAACAAAGCCAGACATTGTCATGGTATTAGATGAAACATTATTAGACAGTGTTGATGTTACACAAGGACTAAAGAAGAAAGGAATTTTATTAGTAAATTCAAAGAATAAACCAAAAGAAATTAAGAAAAAAACAAAATTCAAAGGAAAAACATTCTGCATTGATGCTTCAAAAATCTCTATAAAACAAATGGGTGTTAATTTACCTAACATTCCCTTGCTTGGTGCTCTTGTCAAACTAACTAATATTGTTAATCTAAAAAACCTTATGAGTGTTATTAATTACAAATTCAGAAGAAAGATAGGTCAAAAAAAGACAGACTCAAACATAAATGGCTTAAAAGAAGCTTATACTAGTATTGATCAAAAAAGCTAACCACTTACCAAGATATTCCCTAGCTTAGTCCCCTAACAAAATAGGGTGGGTGGTTGGGGGTTTTGGAAGGTGGGAAAAAACAAATCAAGGTGATAAAATGAATAAATTAATGGAATATGGAATGTGGATTTTATTGGCGATTGCTGGAGTTTTATTAATTATAGGTATAATAAAAACATTTTTTTAAGATAAAAGATGAAAAAAGAACACAAATTTATAATATTTACAGAATTTTGGGCAATCATTGCAATGGTTTTAATATTTTTTAAGATATTGTTGATAAGCCCAAAATGTTTTAGCATTAGTGATGGTTATTTTACAATATTACCATTATTTATAACAAAAATATTAGAATTAAAATTAGTATTCAAAAAATAAAAAAACAAAATGTCAAAAAAAACACAATTAAAAACACACAAACAAATACCAATTGGTGGTAGGATAGAAAAACCAGGCAATTCTGTTAATTATAAGACTGGTTCATGGAAAGCATTCAGACCAATCGCAGACCTAAAAAAATGCATACATTGTATGATATGTGTTAATTTCTGCCCAGAAACTTGTATCAAGATAAAAAATGGAAAAAGGATTCAATCAGATCTTAGTGTTTGCAAAGGTTGTGGAATATGTGCAGAACAATGTCCAGTTAAATGTATTCAAATGAAGCCTGAAGGTGATTTCAGATGAAAAAAAGGATGAGAGCAATGACAGGGGCAGAAGCAAGTGCATTTGCAATGAAGCAGATTAACCCAGACGTTGTTGCAGCATATCCAATTACACCACAAACACCAGTTATGCAAAAGTTTGCACAATATGTTGCAGATGGTGAAGTTGACACAGAATTTGTTAGAGTAGAATCAGAACACAGTGCAATGTCAGCATGTGTTGGAGCTAGTGCAGCAGGTGCAAGAGTAATGACAGCAACAGCTTCAGCAGGATTAGCACTGATGTTTGAGATAGTTGGAGTAGCTTCAGGAAGTAGATTACCAATTGTGATGAGCATTGTAAATAGAGCACTTAGCGCACCGATTAACATTCATTGTGATCATGGTGATTCAATGGCATGCAGAGACCACGGCTGGTTACAATTTTATTGTGAAACAGCACAAGAAGCATATGAATATACTTTGTTAGCAATGAAATTAGCAGAACACAAAGACATACAATTGCCAGTCATGGTATGTCAAGATGGTTTTATCACATCACACTGTGTTGATAATGTTCATACTTATCCAACAGAATCAGTAAGACAATTTATAGGTAAGCATAAACCAGACAAATGGTTGCTAAACACAAAAGATCCTCACACTGTTGGTCCATTAGAACTGACAGATTATTATTTTGAAACCAAAAGACAACAAACACATGCAATAATGAATACTTTCAAGATATTTCCTAAAGTTGCTCGTGAATTACGTAGGATTACTCATAAAAAATATGATTACACAGCTGAGTACAAATTAAAAGACGCAGAAGTTGCAATTGTTGCAATGAGTTCAACATGCGGCATTATAAAAGAAGTTATTGATAAATTAAGAAAAAAAGGTAAAAAAGTTGGTTTGTTAAAAGTAAGAATGTTCAGACCATTTCCATATTCAACAGTAAGACAAAGACTTGATCATCTAAAATCAATAATTGTAATGGACAGGTCAGAGTCATTTGGTGCTAGGCCACCACTTTATGCAGAAGTCAGAAATGCTTTGTACAAGTTAGATAAAAGACCTAATTTAATGAGTGTTATTTATGGTTTAGGTGGCAGAGATATTTATGAAAAAGATATTGAAAAACTTTTCAAAGATATGTTAGGTGGAAAGAAATGGGAAAGGAGATATGTGGGTGTTAGATAATGCCAAGCATAATAACAACAGATGATCAAACACAAGAAGATCCTACAGAACTAGGAGCATTAGCATACACATTAAGATCAAGTCAATCACAAGCAGACCAAATTGCAGAAATTCCTAAATATTTAGGACCACTTGCAGAAGCATATTTAGATTGTTATGAAAAACAAATAGAACAAGCAAGATCAACTGAACCACCAACTCATGAAGGAAGAACCTTAGGACCATTAAGTAGAAGAGAAATATATGATTAAAATGAACATAAAAGAATTAGCTCAACTAAAACAAGACAATGTAAAGTTTGCACCCGGACATAGATCATGCTCTGGCTGTCCATTCCCACCTATTGTCAGAACAGTTTTAGCAGCTGCAAAAGATGATGTAGTTGTAAGTAATGCAACTGGTTGTTTAGAAGTAACATCAACAATATATCCATACACATCGTGGAAAGTTCCATGGATACATAATGCATTTGAAAATGCAGCAGCAACAATATCAGGAGCAGAAGCAGCATATGTATCATTAAAGAGAACAGGCAAGATACCAAAAGACAAAGTAATTAAATTTATAACATTTGGTGGTGATGGAGGAACTTATGATATTGGTTTACAAAGTCTGTCCGGAGCTTTAGAAAGAGGCCATAAATTCCTTTATGTTCTTTATGATAATGAAGCTTATATGAACACTGGTATTCAAAGAAGTAGTGCAACACCATACGGAGCAGCAACTACAACAACACCTGCTGGTAAAGTACATCCAGGCAAAGAAAAATTCAAAAAAGATATAACAAAGATCATGGTTGCACACAATCTTAAATATGTTGCACAAGCATCTGTGCACAATTTAATTGATCTTTATAATAAAGCAGAAAAAGCAATTAACACAGATGGTCCTACATTCATAAATGTTTTATCTCCTTGTATTCCTGGTTGGAAAATTGATACAAATTCTGCTATTAAGATTGCAAAGCTAGGTGTTGAGACTAATTTCTGGCCATTGTATGAAGTAGAAAATGGCAAATACAAACTAAACTATGAACCTAGCAAACCAAAACCAATTGAAGAATGGCTTAAACCACAAGGTAGATTTAGACATCTTTTCAAAGAAAAAAACAAACACATTATTGAAAAGATACAAAAACATGTTGATGAAGAGTTTGAAAAGTTAAAGAAGCTATGTACAGACTGATTTACGATAACTTTATAAATAGACATTATTTCTCAAGTACTATGAAAGCTACAATAGTCAATTATAGAATAGGAAGACATCATCAAAAGCCAAGACACATGGTTATACATATACAAGATATTGATGACAAAGAAAAAGCTGAAAAATTAATAGGTAAAGAAGTAGTATGGACTACACCAGCTAAAAAAGAAATCAAAGGCAAGATCAAGTCAACACATGGTAATAAAGGTAATGTTAGAGCTGTGTTTGAAAAAGGTATGCCTGGTCAATCATTAGGAACAAAAGTTGAGATAAAATAATTCTAATAATAAATAATTAAAAAAAAACAAAAGAAATCCTTATTTACCAGGACAAATATTTATTCCAATTGGTAATATTCCTGATGCAATTAGATAAGTTAAAGCAACACCAACTGCCAGACCTATTAAGAAAAATATCATTTCTTTTTTAAATAATAACCAAACAAATGCTTTTTTACTGAACTTCTTGAACATTATTATCACCTTTTTATTTTTTATATTTATTATTTTGTACACTTATTTATATACACATAGTATTTAAATGTTTTGAAATTTTTAAGAAATTTAGCATTACTTCTAAAAAGTGATTACACAAATTATATATATAAATAAGATTAAAATACTAAAATATGACATATTTAACATCACCTTTGCTTAATTTAGGTGAATTATATGGTTCTTATTGGTATCTTATTGACTTTGGATTATTGTTTGCTTTTTTCTTTTATGCTCTTACTAATGAAAAAACAGCATCATGGGGAAGCAATGTAGGTGTTAGTAAGAAACTCTTGAAAACATTTAGTGTAATTCTAACTTTCTCAATGATAATGTTAGAATGGCAAGTAGGCAAGAATTTAGGTGATGTTGCAAGCTTTGCATTAGTATTTGTTGCATTGATTACATGGCGTATTCTTTGGCATTATTTAAGAGACTTTTCAAAAGACTTTACTAAAGATGGTAAAGAAAGAAAAATATCAACAGGAATAATTGCAGCCATCTTAGTACTCGCATTCTTAAATGAATTATTCACAGCAGAAGTATTAACAGATTCATTTGCACAATTCTTATCAGCTATTTTTATAGATATAGGTGGATGGATAAGAATACTTCTTGCAGCAGCAGTTCTTTGGGTAGTTATATGGATGTTTTCCAGTTGGAAATCAAAAAGAACACCTGGTGGTGGTGCAGAGTATGATGAAGGAAGATTAGATGATTTAGACACAAAAATAGGAGAAGTTTCAGAAAGACTAGACACAGCAACAGATGATTTTAGACTTGAGATAGATAGACTTGAGGGAAAGATTGACACTCAAGCACAAGAAATTGCAGGACTTCATGACTTGGTCACACAAATACAAGACAAGCTTCAAGAAGCTGCACAAAGATTTGAGCAGATAGAAGGAACAATAGATGAAATGGAAACTAGATTAGGAGAAGCAGAAACAGGAACACAAGAAGCAAAAGATCTTGCTCAACAAGCAGAGCAGCTTGGACAAGATGCAATTGATTATGCAGATGGTGTAAGAAGATATTTAGTAGAAGAAATATTACCAATACAACACAAAGCAATTAAAAGGGCAAAAGAGATTGCAGAAGAAGCAAAACAAGGATATGAAAATTTGAAAAGAAGATTTGGACTTCATACCGCACAGATACAAGAGATGAAAAAAACCATTGGTGATATGGATAAATTCGAAAAACAATTAGCAAAAAAATTAAAAGGATTTAAAGATAAAGCAAGTGCAGATGAATTTGAAAAACAAGTAAGAGCTGACATTGATAAACTTAACAAAGAAAAAGCAACACTAAAACAAGTAGAAGATAAAGTAAGAGAAATCCTTAATGATGAAGTCATAACTGAGATAACTAGGCTAGAAAAAGAGATAAAAAAACAAGGCGACACAATGATTACATTAAGCAGAAGAATAGGTGATCAAAAAGGAAGACTGACAAGATACAAAACACATATGGCAGGAAAATTAGGTCAAATGAAAAAAGACATAACACAAGCAAGAAAAGAATATATTAGAATGCAAAAAGAATTAAAGAAATTCCAAGACCAATTAGAAGAACTTAACAAAAACGCAATAAGCAAACAAGAGCTTGAGGAGCTTACAGAAAGGGTTGGAGCAACTGAGGGAAATATTAAGAAAATAAAAGCATTGACAGCAAAACTTCATGAAGATTTGAAAGTGGTTAAAAAATATATTGATGAAGAAGAGAGTTTAGAAAAAGAGATTCAAAAAATAATTAATGAAGCAAAAAGTATTTATGCAATTATTTCAACTCCTCTTAAGGATTTTGATAACAATAGAAAACAGACAATCAAAGAAATTAATGCATGTATTAAACATTTGAAAAAAGAACCAAAAGGAACAAAAAAGATTTTAATGAAAGGGAAATATATGGAAGAATATGGTGAAATAGAAAAATACGCAAGATATGCTATAAAATTAGAAAACAAACTAAAAGCACCTTTGGAACAAGGAACATTCTTTTGCTCAGAAACAATATATAAATTATTAAGTCCAAAAAACCAAAAAATAATTGAATTATTTAGAAAAAATTGTGGGAATATTTTTAATGCATTCAATGAATCTAAAAAGCTTTTACAAAAATTGCAATTATATTGTAATAAAATAATGGATAAACCTTATGAAGTTGCTTATAAAGGTCTAATCGACTCTTTAGAAAAACATAAAGAAAATATGGAAACAATAAGAATCACAATGGCAGAACCTTTAGAAGAACTTATAGATATCAGAAAAAGTATATATAAAATGAAAGAAAAAACAAAATAAACACCCAACTTCAAAATCATGATTAAAACTATCACTTCTCAAAAACTAGAAAAATATTTCAGCATAACAAAACAAGCTCTTAAAAAAGTAAAGATAGTAAACAAACAAACAAAAACAATCAAATGGAAAAGTAATGCAGAAGACTTCCTAGATATGGCAGAAAGATACTTTAGTGATGCAAAATACTTTAAGAAAAAAGGGGACATTGTGACTGCATTTGCAGCACTTAACTATGCACATGGCTGGCTAGATGCAGGAGCAAGATTAGGATTGTTTGATGTTGGTAAGGACAATGTATTGTTCACAGTAGATCCAGAATAAATAGGTGAAAATAAAATGGCACTCTTCACACACAAAAAAAGAATAAAATTTCCCAAGCAAGAGATCAATCCTCAGCAGGAAATAAATGAAATATCTGAAAGATTATCATACTTAACAAACAAACAAATACACATAAAAAAACAAAACATAAAACAGAACAATGCATCAGAGACAGAAATATTACATTTAAAAAACCAATTAAAGGTAATAAAGTCAGACATTATAGAAATAAAACAAAAAACACAGCAAGTTAAAAACAATTTTGATAATGCTATAAAAGAACTTAACATGCGTGCAAAGATTGAAGACCTAGACCGTGTAAAAAGAATAATACAAGAATATGATCCAGCAGATCTAATACCATATGAAGATTTTAGAAAAATAGCAGAAGAAAGAATTAATGCTTTAATAAATAAACCTACTTAAACTTCATCATACCTTTACCAGCACCTTGAAACCGTTTCATCATTTGCTGCATCTTTTTATCAGACTTACCAGCACCAACACCTTTAAACATTTTCATCATTTTTTTACTCTTTTTATATTGTTTTAATAATTCTCTGATCTCGCCAACACTACAGCCACTGCCTTTTGCAACACGATCAATCCTTGTAGTACTCATGATATCAGGATTTTCTAATTCTTTTTTAGTAAAAGAATTCATAATAAATCTCCATTTTTTTAATTTATCTTCTTGAACCTTTAACATATCTTTAGGAATATTCATGTTACCAAAACCAGGGATCATATCCATTATCTTACCCAAAGGTCCCATCTTATTAACAGCCTGCATTTGTTCATAAAGATCAATAAGATTAAACTCACCTTTTAAGAATTTCTTGCCAAGATCTTTAGCATCTTCTTCTGTAATAACTTCCTTAGCCTTTTCAAGCAAAGCTTTAAGATCCCCCATTCCTAATAATTTTCCAACAAATCTTTCTGGTTCAAAAACATCAATATCATCAATTTTTTCACCGATTCCAATAAACTTAACAGGAGCACTTGTTACAGAGCATGCTGTTAAAGCACCACCACCTTTAGCAGTACCATCAAGCCTTGTGATGATCACACCAGTCACATTACAAGTATCGTGAAACTTTTGTGCTTGATCTTTAGCAGCTTGTCCAATATCAGCACTCATCACAAGAATTCTTTCATCAGGTTGAGCATGTTTATTCAAAGTATTAAGTTCTTGAACCAAATCATCACTAAGTGCATCTCTTCCAGCTGTATCTATCAATAAGATATCAAATTTAGAAAACTGATCTTTGAACTTATCATATATCTTGATAACATCTTTCTCACCCCTATCAATAAAATAAGGTAAGTTAGCAGATTTAGCAATTTGTTCTAATTGGTCCATTGCAGCTGGCCTATGAATATCAAGACCAAGCAAAGCAACTCTATAACCACGCTTTGCATAATACTTTCCTAATTTACCCATAGAAGTTGTCTTACCATTACCAAACAATCCAACCAGCATGATCTTAAACGGCTTTTTCTTAGCATCAATCTTTATATCATGAGCTTCTTTACCTAAGAAATTAGTCAATTCTTCATATACAATGTTAATTAAATGCTCTTTTTTTGTTAAACCAGCAGCTGTGTCTTCTTTCTTAATCCTATCCTTGATCTTATTCGATAGATCAAACACTAATTGTACATTAACATCTGATTGTAATAAAGATCTTTGTATATCTTTAACTAACTCATTTATTAGTTTATCATCTACAAAGACTGATTTAGCTATTTTCCCTAATGTATCTCTTAATGAAGAGCCTAGTTTGTCTAATACCATATTATACTGCTAAAAGAAGGTACTGTTTATAAATTTTTAGGGTATATTACAATATACATAGAATTCAAAGTTTTTCCTCTTCCTGTCCCCACCTAACACGTTCCCAGATACGTTCATGAACATAATAAAGAAAAAACCTAATAACATGAAACAAAACAGTAACAATTGTTGCTTTTTGTATATCTTTAGTATAATACCAACTGATAATTCCCAGAATAATGATTCCAATAGTTCTCCAGACAATTGATTTAACAATAGACCTAGTAGGAGTATCTATTAACCTGACATATACTTTTCTAATTCTTTTAAATCTCTTTTTAGAACTATTCTTTTTCTTACTTTTCCTCTTTTTAGTAGACCGAATCCTCTTTTTTGTTGCCATAGTATCATTAAAAAACTAGTATTATTTAAACCTTTTCAACCAACCACCTAAAACCTTAATCATTCCTTTGAGATTAGGACTATAATGATGATTAGCATTCTTCACAACAATTGTTTTACATTTAACATTTGCAGAATCTTTTATCAATTGCAAACTTTTTTCAATATTCTCTTGTGCCATATGTTCTTCAGATCCACCAAGAATGGCAAGAATAGGAACCTTGATCTTAGAAATATAATTTAATTTCTTTTTTGTATAGTCAAAGATTTTTGATTCCACACCACAATGTAGGCCGTAATATCTTTCAGCAGTAAACAAGCCAATAAATTCCTTTTTTTTATTATTTTTAATCAATTTTTTAGCATGATTTAATCTTTTCTTAAAAACTTTTTCACCACCATGCATTATTTCAGCATCAGTATCATTACACGGAGCTAATAAAACAACTCCTTTAACATTTTTATCATGTATTTGAGACAGATAATAACTAGATTTTTGACAACCAGTACTATGTCCTATAAGAAAGATCTTGTTACAGCCTCTTTTCTTTAGAAAATTCACTGCAGCTTGGATATCATGTTTACAATCAGTAAACCTTTCAAATCCAGCACCAATTACCTTACTCTTTTTATCTTTTTTTGAAGCATAGATTTTATTAATAAGTCCAAATCCTCTGTTATTGAACATCAAAAAGTTATACCCTAATGATTTTGAAAGATAATAAACAGACCTGATCAAATCTTTCCCATTCATCCTACCTGTTAATCCATGAATAAAAACAATAGCTTTTTTGCTTCTAGTTTTAGAAAAAAAACCTTCCATCTCTAAATTATCTTTTGTTGGAAATACAACAAACTCACCTAACATCCCTTTACCTTTACTTCTAAATAATTTTAGTTTCATCTCTTCTCCTCAACTTCCTTTTCTAATTCTTTAATAAAATCACTCACCTTGACTTCACCCAAGATCTTATTATCTCTTGTACGAACATTAACAGTTTTGTTCTCAACTTCTTTGTCACCAATTACAAAGATATAATTAACTTTATCTAACTCAGCATCTCTTATCTTCTTGCCTGTTGTTTCTGCTCTATAGTCTTTTGTAACCTGAAACCCTTTTTTAAACAATTGAGAATAAACTTTTTCAGCATGTTCTTGATGACGATCAGCAATCGTAAGAATACGAACTTGCTCAGGAGACAACCATAATGGAAACTTACCTGCATAATGTTCAACTAAAACACCTAAAAATCTTTCAACACTTCCATATATTGCTCTGTGCACCATAACAGGCCTATGCTTTGTTCCATCTTTTCCTTCATATGCAAGATCAAACTTTTCAGGCATTGAAAAATCTACTTGTATTGTACCACACTGCCATTTTCTTCCTAATGCATCTTTGATATGAAAATCAATCTTTGGCCCATAGAATGCGCCATCACCTGGATTAAGTTTATAATTTATTTTTTTCTTAGCAAGTGCATTTTTCAGAGCATTTTCTGCTTTATCCCATACTTTCTGAGATCCCATTGCTTTCTCAGGCTTTGTTGAAAGTTCAACAAGATACTCAAAACCAAATGTTTTGTATACTCTATTTACAAGTTCAATTAATTCAATTATTTGTTCTTCTAATTGTTCTTCAGTACAAAACACATGCGCATCATCTTGTGTAAAACATCGAACCCTGAACAAACCAGACAAAACTCCTGATAACTCATGCCTATGCACAAGACCAAACTCACCAGCTTTGATAGGTAATTCTCTATAAGAATGCATTTGGGTTTTATATATCAACAAATTTCCAGGACAATTCATTGGTTTGACTGCAAAATCCTGTTTATCAATTTTTGTAAAATACATATTTTCTTTATAATGATCCCAATGTCCTGACTGCAGCCATAAAGATTTGTTAAGAATTATTGGTGTTTTATTTACTTGATAATGTAATTTTCTCATTTCTTGTTCCATGTACCAAACCAATTTATTCCAAATATGCAGACCTCTTGAATGAAAAAATGGCATACCAGGTGCTTCATCATGAAAACTATACAAATCCAAATCCCTTCCAATTTTTCTATGATCTCTTTTCTTTGCTTCTTCTAATAGATGCAGATATTGTTTTAGTTCTTTTTTATCAGGAAATGATATTCCATATATTCTTTGTAATTGTTCTTTTTCAGCATCAGCTCTCCAATAAGCACCAGCAACTTTCATTAATTTGATTGCTTTGATCTGGCCTGTGTGTTGAACATGAGGACCCCTGCACAAAACAGTATATTCACTATTTTTATAGATTGTAACTTTATCATCTTCTAATTCTTGAATCATTTCTACTCTGAACTTATTGTCTTTGAACATCTCAAGTGCTTCTTGTTTTGAAACTACTTGTCTTTCAAATGGTTGTTTTTCTTTGATTATCTCTTTCATCTTTTGTTCAATCTTTTCAAGATCTTTTTCTTTTATTGCTTGCATATCAAAATCATAATAAAAACCTTCTTCAACAGCAGGCCCAATAGTGGGCTTTGCATTAGGATATAACCTCACAACAGCAGAAGCTAGTATGTGCGCAGATGAGTGTCGAAATACTTCAACTCCTTCTTTATCTTTGAAAGTAATAATTCTTATCTTAGAATTCTCATTAATGGAAGTGCTTAGGTCTTGTAATTTACCATTTACTTCAATTGCTAAAGCAGCTCTTCCTAAACCTTCAGAAATATGATTAGCAATATCAATACCTTTGACACCTTTATCAAAGTCTTCTTTTGAACCATCTGGAAACTCTATCTTAATCTTTGTCATATAATATCCCCTCCTGATACTATTAGTTGAAAACTAAATATAAATGTTTCTACTTTTTGTATGTGCATAGCGCCTATTAGGCAAGTGAGCACCCTTAAGATTATAAAACGATCAGGGCTTTTCATGTAATGTTGCATTAGATGGAAAGTGCGAACGAGCTATGCACATACTACTTTTTTATATATAGAACAAACTCACCAAACAAGTCCCTCTCACCTACACTAAACACTTTTTTAAACACTTTATCATAATTCTGCCTAGTATGTTTCCTATTATACAAATCCATCAACCTAACCAATTTATGACCAGAATACTTATCAACAAGATATGTTGTAAAACTAAACCATATAGGGTATTTAACTATTTGTGGTGATATTTTGAACTTTCTTTTAAGATACCTATAATCTAATATAGAATAATCAATTTTATACTTATTAACCAGATTCTTTAATTGCTTTTTAGACAATTTTCTAAACCCAGCAACATAACAAGCTAGTCCTTCTAATAACCAGCAAGGTTTGCATGTTCTGTAAAAAGAATTCCAAAACACATGATTAATCTCATGTACCATTATCTTTGGAAATAATTTTTTATCCCACCTGCCAACCTTGCCTATAAACTCAGGGCTTCTTGTAATTAGATCATTATTTCTCATAACAGACGCAGTTGTTCTTTTTTTATAATAATATTTCATTTGTTTTTTAAAATCAGATTCATTATCACACACAAATATTCTAAAACTTTTAACATCTTTACCAAAGAATCTTTTATTAATCTTATAAGCCTTAGTAAACACATTGACCAAAGAATTAAGAATAGGCTTATTTCTATATATTATTGCAAATCCTATATTCTTTTTATATTTCATGAGAATAATTATTTCTTCTTAAAACCCATCATCCTTAAAAGCATTTTAAAAAATCCTTCTTTCTTTTTTTTAACTTTCACAGGTCTTAAATGAACTTCTTCTTTATATTCTTCTAAAGGGACAGGAGATGGTAGTTCTAGATCAAAATCATGAATTCCAGAAGAAAAAGTAGGTAATCCAAGATCAAACTGATGCAATTCTTCTTTTTGTTTTATTTTTAATTTGGGTGTTGACACTAATTTTTTCTTTTTTAATGATGGTTTAAGTTTTTTTAATTCAGTTTCTATTTTAGGTTTTTCAGGTTTTTCTTTTGGCTCAACAATTCCCTGCTCCAACATTAACTCTGTTTCTAAATCATTTAATTCTTGTTTTTTCTCATCCAACATTTTACTTATTTGATTAATAACCTTGAATTCCATATCATCTCCTTTTTTCATTCTAGAACTGATTATTCCAGAGGATCTTTTTTTCAGTAAATCAATTTTATTATTGATTCTATCAATAATTTTTTTCTCATCATCATTAGTTGGTTTAGAGATATTATCCAATCTATTTTCTAGATCAATAATCCTATTTGTTATTTTAGTTAATCTTTCTTTTCTTATTATAGAAAATTCCTTATCTACTTGAAACCTTTTCTCACGTTCTGTTAAGATTGAATCAAGCTTACTCTGCAAATACTGAATTTTATCTTTTAATATGTTAACTCTTAACTGTTTCATTTCAATATTAGAAATTTCACCTTTAATATCTTTATGATGGATTAACAAATCAACTCTCTCTTTAAGATAATTGAGGTTTTTATTAACATAACTCATTTTCAGAGCTTCACTAGAATCCTTAGAAGACAATAATAAATTAATTTTATTCTGCATTTGTTTTACTTGATCTTTGAGATCTTGGATATCTGTAATAGAAATATTAGAATAATTACTATCAGAAATACCAGAAATATCTAAATTAGGTTTTTGCTTAGTATTGATTGAACTAAGAAAGTTTTTTAATTTTCCTTTATCTAATTTAAATTCATTACTCATCTTTTTATTTACCAAATAAATTTAAGCTTTTTTTAGGTTTTCTTTCAAAATCAGGAGATGGTGGTGGAGGAGGTGGTGGTAAATTCATGCCAGGCATTGTTTTATGAATAGGTTGTTGTCCAGGCAGAGGCGGTAAAAATCCTTTCCCAGGTTGCATTGGAGGCATTGGTTGTTGCCTTTGTGGAACCATGGGTCTAGGTTGCATTGGAGGCATTGGTTGTTGTCTTTGAGGCATCATAGGTCTTGGCCCAGTTGGTGGCCTTGGTCCTATAGGGCCCGGTATTGGCTGCATTTTTTTAATCAATTCAATCACTTCAATTATTCCTCTAGCAATTTTTTCATTTTGATCAAGAACCTGGTTTAACATATCAAATAATTGTTTATTACTAATTTCAGAATCTCCTTCCAACTTGACTGTATCAGAAGCTGTATTTAAAGCATGAGAAAATCTATCTAATTTTAAACTAAGTCTATCTATTGAATCTACTACTTCAGGATTATTTTGCATAAATATCACCTACTTTTTTTATTATATCTTATTATATATATAACTTATAGAATTAATGTTTATAAATTTATCTATAATACTTGAGCATAATGTAGTTATTACTTCACAGTAATATTTATAAATCACAATAGACTCCATTTAGCAAATGACAATCAAAGTATTAGGTGGATTAACAATAGAGAACTTAGCATCTGATGATCCAAAAGTTCTAGATAGGATACAAATACAAAAACAATTATATGAACAAGGTTTTACACAAGGAATACAGCTTAGGGTTGGCCATGATTTTACAAATTCTGCATCATTAGACAAATTAATTGAAAAAATAAACAAATTAGAAATACCATATATTGTCCATGGTCCTGCAACAAACCTAGGAGTTGATCTAGGCAAGACATGGGATGAAAAAAACATATTTAAAAATTATATATTAGAACATCTTGGATCTAGTTGGGAAGAATTCAGTAAACAAGCAATCATGAATGCATCAAAAGTTGCTATGCAGAAAAACAGTCTCTGTGAAAAGATTGTTCTGCATCCAGGTTATACTTTTATTGATGATAATTACAAAAACACAAAACTAGTAAGATTAAAAAACAATTACAAAGATGTATCAACATATGCAAACTTTAGTCTAGAAACAGTTCCAACACCTGTGATAGATGAACAAACACATGAACTAATGTATCATGGATTTGGTGCTATTCCTAAAGATATGATCAGATTATTAGGTAAAGAAAATGTTTACAAACCAGGTTATGTAACAATAGATTTCACTCACCTAGAGGTTACTGCTAATACTATGAAAAAATATCCAGATTTATTTGAAAACCCATGTAAATTTGAACAATTAGTTGAAGATTTTCTAGAATTAGGTGTAAGTAATTTCATGCATTTTTCAGGCCATACAGATGAATTATGGGATATCCATCCGGGTTTTATTAATCTCAAAACATTCAATAGAACTAAACAAGAAATAATCAATAATGCATTGAGAGAAATAGAATCAAGATATAATAATGAGATATATGTAGCACTAGAAATCATGTTCAATGATCTTGATACATGTAAAAGAGAGATAGATGCATTTATGTTACAATATGATTTTCTATGAATTTACTCTGAAGATTCAGATTCATAATCTAAATATGGAAATTCATAATCTTCATCCAACACATTCTGCTTCTGATCAATAGGAATATATTTTCCTTGATTTATTATGAATTTACCAATTTTTCTAATTGTTTCATCAGAATAACAACTAAGACCAGATAATTCTAAAATAGGTACATCATAATCAGGAACCTTTTCATGTATTAGACCAGTTATAACATCAAAATCACATGGTTCAGCATCATAATCATCTCTTTTTTGACTAATTCTGCAAAGCCTATGCTTTAAATGATGATCAGCTAAACAATGTTGACCAGCTTGAGTTGTTTCTAAATATACAAGAGTTTCTGGATGAATTGCAAATCCTCTTATGTTTTGACCTTGAGAAGGTTTTTTAACACGAATACCACCACCTTTAAGTAATTCTCTGCCAGCACATCTTAAAAGAGCAGCATGTAATTCTCTTTTTTCATCTTTTGAAAGTTGTTTTATTTTATTTAGATTAACCATATAAATTTCATCAACAATTTTTAGAAAAAGTGGTTTCCTTGGAAGTATATCATCATATTCAGCTTTTACTAGATTACCACCTAACTGTCGACACCTTAAATATTCAGCAACAATCTTATCATTAAAACAAGGTACACCTAAAACTCTTTCATCTTCCTTGTCACCAGAATAATGATAATTATAAGCATATTCCAATAATTCAATCTCATCACTAACAAACAGGATTTGTTGTCTTTTTTTAAATTTCTTTTTTACATCAGGTATAAGATCAAACAAAAAATCACCATCATATTCAACAAAATGAATATTATCATATTTAGAATAATCAGATGATGAATAATCATCATCATTATCTTCATCAAAATGATAGCAAGGAAATATAATAACAGGAATACCATTGTCATAAACTTTTGTAGATAAATCAATTATACTGTTACCATAATCTTTAAATTCATATATACCAATAAGCATCATGATTACTTCATCTAATGAAAATTGTTTTTCATCAAGATCTTGTTTAAAATCCTCAAAACAATGATATAATAAACATTCTAAATCATGATCTTTTTCTAGGACATGTTTAATTGCATATGTTTCATGCTTATAATCAGACATTGGATTCACATCCCCTATAAATGCTACTTTTGCTTTATACATTATAAACACAAAAAATCATGATTCTTTTATAAAAATTAGTATAATCATAACTATATATTACCATCAGTATATAAGCAATTAACTTTATAAATCCACACACACACCACCTATCCATGCCACAAAAAATATCACAAGGAGCAGAAGCAACAATATACAAAGATAAAGATAAGATAATAAAACATAGGACAGTCAAATCTTATAGAAACAAAGAAATAGATAATAAACTAAGAAAATACAGAACAAGAAGAGAAGCAAAGGTGCTTAAGAAACTCAGTGAAATGAATTTTCCTGCTCCAAAATTAAAAAAAGACATTGACGAAATCAATATGAAGATTGAAATGGAACATATTGATGGTACAAAACTAAGAGATTTTCTACACAAGAATCATAAAGAGCTAAGTAATGAAATAGGTAGAAAAATAGCAATATTACACAAACATGATATTATTCATGGTGATCTGACAACATCAAACATGATTGTTAATGAAGAAATTTATTTAATAGATTTTGGCTTGAGTTTTTTTTCAAAAAAACCAGAAGATAAAGCAGTTGATCTTCATCTATTAAAAAGAGCTCTGGAATCCAAACATCACATGATATTTGAAGAATGTTTTGATGAAATCATAAAAGCATATAAAGAACATTATCCAGATCATGAAAAAGTTCTCAACAGATTAGAGATAGTTGAGAAGAGAGGAAGGAATAAACATAAAGGTGATAAAAATGATAGAACTTGAAAGAACATTTCTTGCAAAGTCTATTCCAAAAGGATTAAAGAATTGTAAAAATAAAGAAATACTTGATATCTTTATACCAAAAACAGTTGTTCATCCAAGATTAAGAATTAGAAAGAATAATGATAAATATGAAATAACCAAAAAAGTAACAGTAACAAAAGATGATTTTTCTAAATATCATGAACACAATACTCCACTAACAAAAGAGGAGTTTGAAATTTTATCAGAAATAGATGGCAAAAGATTACACAAAATCAGATATTTATTAGAGTACAAAGGATTAATAGCAGAGATAGATGTTTTTCTTGATGATTTAAAAGGATTAGTAGTTATTGAGTTTGAATTTGAATCAGAAGAACAAAAAGATAAATTTATAATGCCTGACTTTTGCTTAGTAGATGTCACACAAGAGGAATTCATAGCAGGCGGAATGTTAGCAGGTAAAAGTTATGATGATATCGAGGAACATTTAGATAAGTTTGGTTATAAAAAATTAGAGGTAGAATAATGACAGACTGCATATTTTGCAAAATAATCAAAGGTGAAATGCCTTGTTATAAGATATATGAAGATGAAGACTTCTTAGTATTCTTAGATATTATGCCTGTTAACAAAGGACATACATTGGTTATATCAAAACAACATTATGAAACAATCATAGACACACCTGATGAATTATTAGAAAAAATGATCAATATCATGAAAAAAGTGACAAAAGCATTAAAACAAGATTGTGATGGAGTAAACATTGCCCAGAACAATTTCAAAGCATCAGGACAATTAGTTCCACATATACATTTTCATATAATTCCTAGGTTTGAAAGTGATGGATTAAAATCATGGCCTCAAGGAAAATATGATGAGAATGAGATAGAACAATACAGATTGAAAATAGAAAACCTTTTAAAATAACATCCTTTTTTGATGTTCACATGGCGGTATAACTCAGTCTGGTTAGAGTGCTACAACCAATTTGGTAGCAAGGCTCATATGTTTGAGCGATGATCCTTAGGGAGATGATTATCTCAAATTACCACTGAGTGACGTAGAGCAATTAAAGAAATATCTTATTGCATGGAAATGTCCCGAGTTCAAATCTCGGTACCGCCATTCTTTATTTTTTAATAATGAAATTCTAAGAAAAATAATAAAAAAGAATACCTAATTATATAGCTAAACTTATTCTAGTCAATAGATCTAAAACATCTAATCTGATATACAGATAAATCAGCCCTATAAAAAACAACCCAAGCAAACCAATAAGAATTGCTATCAAATAATTCTTTTGCTTTAATATTTTATTCTGCTTTGCCTGCAGTTTTTGAGAATAAGAGATTTCGTACACTTTTCCTTTTTCATCAACATACTTCATTATACCACCCTTTTATTTTTTTAAAACAAATATTATATATAAGCAAATATTTTGCATATTTAAATATTGTGATATCTTAATACATATGTTAGACAATATAATGAATCTAGAAAATGCATCAAAAAGATATATACATACAAAAAAACACAAACAAACAATACACAGATTATAAATAGCAAGATTTATATATAAATATACTATAAATTATAAATATGCGCAAGCTATTAAGAAATAAAAAAGGGGTATCGCCTTTAATAGCCACAATCTTTCTAATGGCATTTGCAGTAGGTTTAGGTGCAGTTGTAATGCAGTTTTCAGAAGGTTTGATAGGTGGTGATGAAAAAACAGCATGTGGTGCTGATTTTGACATGGTTATCACAAAAATATGCATGAAATCTACAAAAGATCTTCAATTTACAGCAAAAAATAATGGTAACATTGAAATAAATGGTGTGCAAGTACGTATTACAGACATGAATGGTAAAGATGCTGTACAAGAATTTATGAAAGCCATAGCAACAAAATCAAAACTAAGTCAAAAAATAAGCCACCGTGGCAAGATTCAAGCTGTTCAGTTCATCCCTATGGTTAGACAAGGCATTGCAAAAGATGCAAAACCAAATGCATGCATATCTAAAGCAACATTGTTTACAAAAGATGACATTGATGCTTGTTAATCAAAAATGAAAGTAAAAATCAATATTTCTAAAACAATAGAACAAAATGCAGCTTCTTATTATGAAAAAGTTAAAAAATTGAAAAGGAAACTAGAAGGAGCAACAAAAGCTTTGGGTAGAAGTAAGATTAAATTAGATAAGTTAAAGAAAAAAGAAATACAAATAAAAGGCAAAAGTAAAAAAGAAAAAAAGCTCACCAAAATCTCAGTGGAACGAAAATGGTATGAAAAGTTTCATTGGTTTTATTCATCAAATGATTTCTTAGTGATTGGCGGCAAAGATGCTACTTCTAATGAAATAATTGTTAAAAAACATACTGATAAAGGAGATCTAGTTTGTCACACTGACATGTCTGGTTCACCATTTGTTGTTATAAAAGCAGATGGTAAGAAAATAGATGATAAAACAAAGAAACAAGCTGCTCAAGTATGTGCATCATATTCTCGTGCTTGGAAACTAGGTTTAGGTCAAACAGAAGTTTATATGATAAAACCAGACCAAGTAAAGAAAGAATTTGGTCTGCCAAGAGGAAGTTTTATGGTACATGGCAAAAGAGAATATTTTAAACCTAAGTTAGAGATTGCTGTTGGAATTGATAAAGATGGTAAAGTGATTGGTGGGCCTTTGTCTGCTATTAAGAAACATGCTGAGAAATTCATCATAGTTGTTCCTGGTAAACTGAAAAAGTCTGATACTGCTAAGAAGATCAAACAAAAGATTGGTGGAACTTTGGATGAAATAAGTAGGTTTTTGCCTAGTGGTGGTTGTGGGATAAAATAAAAATGAACCCGCCCGGACTTTCTCACTAACGTTCGAAGCAGTAACGCTTCCAGCGTTAATATTCGAACCGGGGTCAATCGGTCCTTGGCCAAAAATATTGAAGCCGATCGCACTTTCTAGTGTTATTGACAAGCATATCCAGACTATGCTACGGGTCCTTGTAATTAATAATAACAGAAATATACTTCAAAGTATAAAAACCTTACCTAAAAAAAGAATAAATTAAACTCACTTCTTCAATAAAACAATCTCAATTGTTGAAACTCTTACTTGTTTTCCTTCTTTGTTTTGAAATTCTTCTGAATCAATTTTTATATCTTTTACTTCTGACTGACCTTCTAGGAAACGTTTTGTAGATACTTCTGCAATGTCTACTGCCCGAGAAATAAACTTACCACGAGCTTTTATAATCACTTCTGTAGCTCCTTTGGTTGTAAACTGCATTACTACACCAGTCACATAGTTCATAAAAGGTCTGCCGCCAACAAATATTGTGTTGTCTGTTCCTACCATTTATATCCCTCCTATTCACTTTTCTTTAGTCTTGTTATATAGCCTGCAATGATATTCCTTAATTTTTTTGAAGGAATGTCTGCAAACTTCTCAACTAATTTCTTGTTCTCTTGAAAATCTTTTTTAAACTCTTTAGAGTGTTTACTAAATAACTCTTTTGTTACTCTCTTTATTAATTGTGTCTTTATTCTTCCCATGTAAACAAACACCCTAATAAATATAAGGTAGTAATTTATATTTATAAAAGTATCGCAAAACGATGCTTTTATGCTCACAAATGTGCTATCATTTTTGTTGTATAAAGTTATCTACTCTACAACCTTAATACAACCAGATTTAGATGTATGTGCTTCACAAGCTCTGCATCCAATACATGCATCAGGGTTTTTAACAACCACTTTATTATCTTCTAAAGCAAAAACATCAACAGGACATATATCAATAGCACCTTTAAGCTCATCTTCCTGTTCTTTTGTCTTGATTTTGGAATAATCTATTATAGGTTTAGGCATTATTACCGCCTTCCTTTTTTGGTTCTTCAGATATTGCTGCTGGTTCTTCTAAAATGTGTCTTTTTTTCTTTACTTTTTCCAAACCTCTAATCTCAGAGATTCTAACAGGAAATATTTTCATTAATTTTCTTTTTAATGATGATTGTAATTTAAAAGAAAAGATATCTTTCATAATATTTGCAAAAGTATTCTGGCTTAAGTATTCAATTAACACTCTTTCTCCTTTTTTAGCTAATGCTGTTTTAACAGACTTTTTACATTTAAAGATAGTAAGAATTATAGGTTTTATTTTTATATTGATATTATCTTTAGTTTTAGCAGTAAAAGACCAAACAACTTTATCCTGGTTCCTTCTAACCAATCTTTTAACAGCAGCAGGCATTAATTGATACTTATCTATCATAGTCGTTGCTTTATTGTCCTTAATATTGATTATCCTAAAAGTAATAACAGAACTTTGTTTCTTCATATCTCCAGTTAATTGCATTAAATTAGTATTAATAGTCCTTCCAATTAAAAGGTTAGGATCAGCAACTAGACTTTTTCCTATTACAGATTCATTAAAATCCCTTGGAGCAATTATAAAATACCAATGTTTCTTCTTAATTCTTGTAATAGTCTTAGTTTTTGCTTTTTTAAGCAATACTCTCTTAGCTGCTTGTTTCTTTTGCTTTTTTGCTTGTTTTTTAGCTTCTCTTTTAGCTTTTGACATATAGTATATTGAGTTTAAAGATGTATTTATAAAAGTATCGTAAAACAATGCTTTTATGCTTTAAAATCTACAAGATATTTATTGTAAAAAGTTATTGGTTATATGTGTATGTACATGGTGCCTGCTATGAATTTAACATACAATTACATAGACATTCAAAAATATAGAAACGTTTATATATACTGTTTTACAAAATATTTAATTATGGCAGATGTAGTTCCTGTTCCAAGACCAATACCCACAATAAGGTGTACTGGGATTATAGATTATGATGGTTTATATAATCTTATTATCTCATGGTTTAAAGACAATTTATATGATTTTATTGAAGAAAAGCATGAACTTAAACCAACACAAGGTGGTAAAGAAATCAAATTACAATGGGCAGCAGATAAAAAAGTTACTAGTTATCTTAAATATGTTATTAAGATTTACATGATTTTAATTGATGTTAACAAAGTAGAAATAGTAGAACAAGGAGTTAAGAAAAAGAGAGTTAAAGCAAGAGTAGAAATAAAGATAAAAGCACATGCAGAGCTAGATTACCAAGCAAGGTGGGAAAAGACCAAGTTTCAAAAAATGTTAAGAGATTTATATCATAAATATGTAATTAAATACTATATAATGTTTGATGTTTGGCTCACACTCTACAACAAGATTGAAGGATTATCAACAAAGATAAAGAAATTTTTAAATATGAGTAGTGTTTAAATATAGATTATAGGTAAAAATATACAATATGGCAGAAAAAAAATTTGTCTTAAAAGGACTATCAATAAGTTATGAAGGATTATTTGATATTAAAGCATTTTACAAATTCTTAGAAAAATTCATTAAAGATTATGGATATCAAAAAAATGAAGTAACAAATGAACAAAAAACACACAAAACAGGAAAAGATATTTATTTATTTTTAGAACCGTACAGAACTATATCATATTATGCAAAGAATTTTATCCAGGTCAAAATATCAATTAAAAATCTAAAAGATGTTGAAATTGTAAAAGATAATAAAAAAGTTAAGATGAATGACGCCAAAGTATCAATAGAGATTAATAGTTATCTTAAGACAGATACAGAAGGAAGATGGGAGCACAAACCTTTATTTGTTTTTTTCAGAGGAATAATGGAAAAATATGTTTATAAAATTTACATGAACAGTTTTGAAAAAAAACTAGAAAAAGACACAAGACAATTATATAATTCTATCAAGAGTTTCTTTAATTTATATAAGTATTGAACAAAACCTTTTTACAATAAAAATCATATTGATTTTTAAGCATAAAAGCATCTTCATACGATACTTTTATAAATACACTCTTACCATTCCTATATAGATGTGAGGGTAGCGAAGTCTGGAGATTACCAAATAATCGGACAATCAAACGCGCAGGACTTAAGATCACATACGGACACTCATCTGTAAATGAGATATCCTGTCCCTTAGTGGGTCCGGGGGTTCGAAATGTAGTAATACAATACGAAAGGCCCTCCCCTCACATTTTTTTAAAATGAACATACTATTCTTAGGAAAACCAGGATCAGGAAAAGGAGTACAATCTAATTTATTAGTTCTTACAAAACAATTAATACATGTTTCAACTGGTGACATGCTAAGACAAGCATATGAAAAACAAACAGAATTAGGTTTAAAAGCACAAAAATTTTGGTTTGATGGTGGTTATGTACCAGACGATATTATGATTCCACTAATGCAAGAAGAAATTTCTCATTTTTTAGCAATTAACAAATATCTTGGTGATGGTTATCCAAGAACAATTCCACAAGCAAAAGCATTTGATGAATCATTGAAAAAGTTAGGCACAAAACTTCATGCAGTAATATTATTAAGAGTATCAGATGAAGTCTGCAAACAAAGATTAATACATAGAAGCTATTGCCCTGAATGTAAATTAAATTATAATATTACTCATAAAAGATTCAATGCATACAAAGGTAAGTGTAAGTATTGCTTAGGTTCATTAAAAAAAAGATCAGATGATACTCCATCCAGAGTTGATTACAGATTAGGTGATGTTTATGTAAATCTAGTTACACCTCTTTATGATTATTACAAACAACAAGGAATTCTTCATGAAGTAGATGGTGAAAAAGACCCATTTG
>CAZHVK010000014.1:0-2815 GCA_964535955.1 uncultured Methanosarcinales archaeon
AAATAAGAAGGCAAAAAGAAGCAGAAGTTTTGTTTGAAGCAATGCATACTGGTCATAGTGTTTATGGTACAATACACGCAAATAATGCAAGAGAAACTGTCATTAGATTAACAAATCCTCCTATTGATATTCCTAAATTAATGCTGCCTGCATTGAATTTGATTTTAGTACAGCATAGAAATCGGCGTACTGGTGCACGTAGGTCATTACAGATTGCAGAGGTTTCTGAATCAGGTGATCCTAATGTTTTGATGCAGTTAGATATTCATAAAGATACTCTTCTTAATAAAAATAAGTCAAAGTCTATGTTTGGAACTATTAATCTGTACACAGGAATGGAAGAAAAAGATATTAGTAAGGATTTAGTTAATAAAAGAATGATTTTGAAAGATTTAGTAAAAAAGAATATTAATGATATTCATAAGATTGGTTTGATTTTTGCTAAGTATTATGCAGATAATAAGTAAATAATAACATCAAAAGGGGGTGTAAATTAGTTGAGTCAGCTAAGCAGTATAATAGAAAGAATCTTTCCTAAACTTGAACACCATCTTATCTCAGCTAGATTGCCTTATTCTGTAGAGGATTATTCTAAAAGAATTGTGACAGGTACTGTCTTTATCACAAGCGTGTTTACTTTTTTTAGTTTCATGGTTTTAGGTATTTTGATAGGCTTTCTTACTTTTTTTGCATCATTGGTTGGAAGTTTTTGGTTTTTTGGAAATTATCCTAAAGCTACAATTAAAAAAAGGGAGAAATCAATCAATAGAAATATCTTGTTTGCAGGAAGATACTTATTAATTAAGCTAGAATCAGGAGCACCATTGTTCTTGTCAATGATTGGTGTTTCTAAGTCATATGGTGAAGCTGGAAAAGCATTTAATGATATTGTGCAAGATATTAATTTTGGAGCATCTATTGATGGTGCAATAGACAAGGCAATCAAATATAATCCTTGTAAAAATCTGACCAGAATATTATGGGAATTGTCTAATTCAATAAAAACAGGAACAGATATAACAAAATCACTTAATGCAATACTTGAACAGATTAGTTCAGAATATATAATTGAAATCGAAAAGTATGGAAGAAAGTTAAATTCATTGGTATTATTTTATCTTGTCATGGCAATCATATTTCCTTCATTAGGTTTGACAATGTTTGTTGTTATATCTAGTTTTATTAATGTTCAGATACCTGGATTTATGTTTTATGTTGTTGGTGCTATGTTAGTATCAATACAATTATTTTTTATTTCATTGTTTAAAGCAGCAAGGCCTGCTGTTAATCTGTGATTCACATGAGAAAAATAAAATTATTAGAAAATTTTGGAAAAGCATTTTTGCCAGAACGGTTTAGACCATTTATTAGAAAGTATTTGCAAAAATCTGGTTTTTATGAAATTCCTTATACTATGTTTGGTGCCTTGTTTTGGGTATCTTCAATTATTACTTTGGGATTGTTTATTTATTTGTGGCCTGTGTTAAGTAAGTTTGCAAAAAATCCTATTTTTATGTTTTTTACTGTATTTGTAGGCTGGTTTAGTATTCATCTTGTGATTGCATTGATTATAATAGCTCTTATTTATTTTTATTTTGATTTTATGATCTATAACAGGACAAAAGATATTGAAAAGGTTCTGCCTGACTTTCTTAATGTATTTTCTGAAAACCTGAGAACAGGAATGACAACTGATAAAGCTTTGTGGAGAGCTGTTAAACCTGAGTTTGGTGTGCTGGCTTCTGAAGTAAGGATTGCTGCTAAACAAGTTTTAACTGGAAAAGATATTGATATAGCTTTGACTGAGTTTGCTGATAAATATAATTCTCCTACATTAAATAGATCATTAAAATTGATTATAGAAGGGATGAAGTCTGGTTCAGAGATTGCCATTATTATTGATAAAGTTGTTGATGATATCAATAAAACCTCTGTTCTAAAAAAGAGAATGGCTGCAAATGCTTTTACTTTTATGATCTTTATTTCGGTGATTGTAATTTTTATTGCACCTGGACTTTTTGCATTATCACAGAATTTGCTAACAATTATTTCTTCATTTGTTGAAAATCTGCAGGCAAGTAATCTTGCAGCTGTTAACATGCCAATAAAATTTGATACTGTTGCAATGGAGCCAAAAGATTTTGAAAATTTTTCTAGATTTGCCTTAATTGTAATTGCATTTTTTTCATCATTGATTGTGTCTATAATCAGCAAAGGCGAAATAAAAGCTGGAATGAAGTATATTCCTTTGTTTGTTATCTGCTCTTTGTTAAGTCATCTGTTCTTTGTGACTGTTTTGTCATTTGTGTTTGGAGGTTTGTTTTAATGAAGCGTGCACAAACATTATCAATGGACTTAATGGTAGGAATCATGATATTTGTAGGAATGTTGATTGTTTTTTTTGGAATAATGATGTTTGTTGCTAAGCCGCCTGATGTTTCTGATCTTAATTCTGAAGGAGAACATATTGTAAAGACTTTGGATTCTGTTGAAATGGGTGTGATAAAAGAGAATCAGATAGATGATAAAGAACTGCAGGAATTGGTTAGCAAGGATTATGACGAACTTAAGAATGAATTAGGTATAAGAAATGAATTTTGTATATTTTTAGAAGATGAAGAAGGTAATGTAATTCCAATTGAAACAAAGGATGGAAGACTTGTTGCTGGTGTTGGTGATTCAAATGTTGAGATTGGTGTTGGTGTTGGTGGGCAGCAAATGCTTTGTGGTAAATAAAATAATTAGAATCATAATTAAATCAATAAAATAAAATAAAATAAAATAAAATAAAATAAAATAAAATAAAATAAAATAA
>CAZHVK010000014.1:2915-34687 GCA_964535955.1 uncultured Methanosarcinales archaeon
AATAAAATAAAATAAAATAAAATAAAATAAAATAAAATAAAATAAAATAAAATAACAAAATAAAAATAAATAAAAAATAAAGGTGGTATAAATGAAAAATATAAAAATCATTGAAAAGATTGTCTTGTTTGTTTTAGTAATAATGATGTTGGGAGTGGTTGTGAGTGCATTTAGTGCTTCTGATCCATGGCATCCTTTGCAACAGATTGTGAGGACTGATGATAATAGTGTGTCTGTTGATGCTGATGGAGATGGTGTGATTGATAATGCTGCACATGCTGTTACTGCTACAAGTGCTGAGACTGCTACTACAGCGACTACTGCTACTACTGCACAGAATGCTGTGAATTTAGGTGATGTTGCTGCTAATCTTTATGCAAAAGTTGCTAATTTGCCTTGGATAGTGTCTGGTGATAATGTTTATAGAAGTAGTGGGAATGTTGGTATTGGTACACCAAGTCCTAATACTAAACTTACTGTTAATGGTCCTGTTAGATTAATGCCTCAGTCTTCTGCAACATGTGATGCTAATCATGAAGGAACTATCTATTATGATGCTGAAGATGACATGGTATATGTGTGTAAAAATTCTGCTTGGACAGAGTTTAGGGGGCCACAAGGTGAGCAAGGTATACAAGGTATTCAAGGTCCAAAAGGTGATAAAGGAGATATTGGTGCGACAGGAGCAACTGGCCCTGCAGGTGCAACAGGTCCACAGGGTGCAAAAGGTGATAAAGGAGATAAAGGAGATACTGGTCCAGCAGGTGCAACTGGTGCAACAGGTCCGGCAGGTGCAACAGGCGCAACTGGTGGAACAGGTCCGCAAGGTCCACAAGGTCCAGCAGGAACAGTTTCAACTTGTTATTATAACAGTAAGTCTTACACTGTTGGTGCTGTATGTAAATTAAATTGTAAAAGAACTTCTGGTACGATGTGTTATCCTGATTATTTTTATGAGTATCAGGTCTGTAGAAGTACTGGTTGGGATTCAGGATCTAGATGCGTGACTCAGTCATGTACTTACGATCCTCCAACATGTGGCTCCTGAAATCAAATAAATAATATTCAAAATAAGAAAATAAAAACATGAAAACAAATTCACTAACGTTCGTAGCATTCATTTTGAATGTTCATGAAAAATGGTGATATTCAAAATGAATACAAAAACATTGATAGGAATCTGGATTATGATGTTTGTAGTATTGAGTGGTTCATTTGTTTATGCATATTGTGTAGATTCAGATGGAGGCATAGATTACTCTAAAAGAGGAACTGTGAATTATGATTTAAGAAGAAAAACTAGAGATTGGTGCTGGCCGTCTGAAAAAAGAGGCAGGGAATTAAAAGAGAATTATTGTTATGGTGGCAAAATTAGAACTACTGGTGTTAAGTGCACTTGTAGAAATGGTGTTTGTGTTGGAGTTCCTCCATGCAGAGATACAGACAAAGGTTTTGATCATACTGTGAAGGGTGTAATTTATATCTCTGGAAAAGAAAAAAATGCTGATTATTGTTTAAGTAATGGTAAATTAATGGAATTACATTGTAGAGGATCAGGTTATTCTAAAGAAAATAAAAAAGGTGTCAATTGTCCTTCTGGAACAGAGTGTAGAGATGGTGCTTGTGTAAAAATAGTATTTGATTTTGATGAAGATGGTCATAATGCAGAGAAATATGGTGGAGATGATTGTGATGATAATGATGCGAATATAAAACCAGGTGCAACAGAAGTGTGTGATGGTGTTGATAATAATTGTGTAGGAGGAATAGATGAAGGTTTTAAAGATAATGGTTTAACATGTTCTGCAAATACTGAATGTTGTTCAGATATATGTGATGTTAATTGTTGTTCTATTGCTTGTACTGAAAATGATGGTGCTTATGGAGATTCTTGTAATGGTGGTGATATTAAAACAGAAATAAGAGATTATTTTTGTGATGGTCAAGGTGGATGCACTTTTACATCAAGTTATAATTTAAAGGACAATAATCAAGAATATAATTGTGAAGATACTGCTATTGATAGTGATGAGAATAATGGTGATGATCATATTTATGATGTAGGTGGACAATGTACTGATAATGAACTTTGTTCTGGTAGTGATTCTGCTTGCCCCTCTGCTGTTGTAAAACATGATACTTGTTCTGGTGGTTTGATAGATGCATTTTTAGGAAATGAAGAATTAACAGAATGGTTTGTACAAGATAATGATTGTGTAAGTGAAACTATTATTTGTGATGCTGAATTAAATGGTTGTGATCCTAGTGCATGTCCTGGTGATGATTGTGTGTATAAAGATTATTTTTGTCATGAAGATGATGTTACTGAGAATGATTATTGTGGATTTAATGCAATTGATGTTGATGATAATAATGCTGAATATTGTGGTCAATGTAATCTTAACAAGATCAAAAGTAATGAAAAATCTGCACATGGTGATTACTCTGCTGATGACATTAGTGACAAGGTTGAAGAATGTTGTGGTGATGATATTGGTGAATTCTTTTCACTAAATATCTGCGATGATACTCCTGACAATGTTTTTGCATGTTGTGATAAAGCAACTGATTATGTCTATAAAGATGGAACATGTGTTGATACTTATGATGATTGTAATGCTAATCCTACTGTTATGAAAAAACTTACAGCACCTAAAAAAATTAAAGGTGGTTCTGTGATTAATATAATTCCAGAGGAAGTGTCTGATTATGATAATGATATTTTATCTATTTATTGCGCAGTTGGAATCATGCCTGTTACTATCAGTGATGGAAATCTGGTTATTAATGTTGATCTTAATTCTGAATCATATTGTTCTCAAACCAATGTGAAGGATTATAATAATTTAATTTGTGAAGGTTTACGCATTCCTGCAAATAATAAGATGAATAAAGTAAAATGTAAAATCTATGATGGAAAAGAATTGTCAAAAGATCTTGATGTTTCTATTAAATCTGATTCAAGTCCTCCTGTTGTTAAGATTATAAAAAAAGAACCTGTTGGTGTGAGAAAGTTTACATTTTATAAGAAAGGACAAAAAAAGAAACCTATTGCTACTTCCCTAAATAAAAAACAAACACAAAATAATCAAAATGAAGATTAATAAAAAGATAGTATGGATGTGGATGGTGATTTTGGTAGTTTTGAGTGGGTTTGTTTTTACTATTACATCTGGCCAAGAATTTCAAGTGGATGAGTTTTCTGGTGGTGAATCTGACCCAGTTATTTGGATGGATTCAGATGGTAATTTTGTTGTTACATGGGTGAGTGATGATCAGGATGATGATAAGTATGGTGTTTATTCAAAAAGATTTGATTCAAATGGTGGTGAACTATCACCTGGAACTAATATTATAATTGATAATCCTGAAACAGACCAAGCAACCGGTAATGAGTTTAGAGTCAATACTCATCATAAATGGAATCAATGGTGGCCAGAAATTGCAATATCTTCAAATGGTAATTTTATTGTAGTTTTTCAAGGGCAGGATATTAATAGTGTTTACTCTACTGGTATTTCCTCGGGAATTCTTGCGAAAAGGTATGATTCTAATGGTCAAGAATTAACTCCTCCTTCTGGAATCACATTATCTCCTGCTCCAAGCGGCACTGTAAACAATAATAAAGAGTTTGTAATTAATAGTTATACTTCTTATGACCAATTATTTCCAGATATTGCAATGGATACGAATGGAAATTTTGTTGTTGTTTGGCAGAGTAATAGTCAGGATGGAGATTATACTGGTGTTTATGCAAAAAGGTATAATTCTAATGGACAAGAATTAAATCCAGGTTCAAATGCAATCACAAGTACTGCACAAGGCAAAGAATTTAGAGTTAATACTCAAAATACTAATGATCAAGAAAAACCAAAAATTGCAATGGCTCCTAATGGTGATTTTGTAATTGTTTGGGAAAGTTATAACCAGGACGGCGGTGGTGATGGGATTTATGCAAAAAGATATTATGCAGATGGTAGAGAAAAAACACCTCCTAGTGGTGTAACAAGAGGGGAAGGTAATGAATTCTTAGTTAATACAAAAACTTCTGGTAATCAAAGATCTCCTATTATTGGAATCGCACCAAATGGAGATTTTATCATTGTTTGGGATAATACTTATGCAAAAATGTATTATGCAGATGGTAGAGAAAAAACACCTCCTGCTGGTTCAGAAATTGTTCAAGGTAATGAGTTTAAATTATCAGCAAAGAAAATTGCATTTGATTCACAAGGTAATTTTATAACAATTTCAACTAAACTTTTTGACAAACCAACTGGAGGTCAGGCTCAGTATATAGTAGCGCAGAGGTATGATGCAAATGGAGATAAAGTTGGTGCAGAAATTAAAGTAAATAATGATCCTATCTCATGGAGTGCAACTGGTTGGGGTTTGGATGTTACTATGGAATCTCTTAATGATTTTACAATTGTTTGGGAATATCCTCAAGGTGGGATTTTTGTGAATAAATATGTTCTAAATCAAAACCCTGGCACTCCTTGTGGTGATGATATTGTATGTACATCAGGAATATGCGATGAACATTGTTGTTCATCAGAATGTCCTGAAGATGGATGGCATTGTGATGGTGATTTTGCAGAACGAAGAGAATATTTTTGTGATTCATCAGGAGCGTGCGACTATACTTTTAGTAGTAGAACAGATTGTAATCAAAATGATCAAGCATCTGGAGGTTATTTTTGTTCAGATGGAGATATAAAACAAAATTATAAAGATGGTTATTGTGATGATTCAATAAATTATTGTAAGACTCAAGATACTCAAATACTTATTGATGATTGTGATTCTGATACTGCTACAGATACAGATAGTGGTAAAGATTATACAACTGGGGGATCTTGCATAAATAAAGAACCTTGTACTTATCACACAACTTGTCCTAATCCTGTAACAACTCCTGATAATTGTATATCAACTAACACTCTTTATGAAAGGTTTGTTTTGAACAATGATTGTAGTTTTGAATCTTTTCAATGTTCTACACTTAACAGTTGTTCTGGTGATTGTCCTGGATGTGTGTATAATGAGTATTCTTGTTTTAATACTAATGAAGATTATTGTAAACCAGAAGCAAAAGATCCGGATACAGATTCTTCTTATTGTAATTCATGTTTAGGAGATAATAAGTGGGATGTGGGAGGAGATATCTCATCTGGGTGTTGTGGAGATGATTCTAGTGAATTTTATTCACCGAATAAATGTGATGGTGTTGGTGTTGATGTTAATGCTTGTTGTGATAATGAAAATGATTTTGTAAATAAAGATGGCCAATGTGTTGAACAATGCTGTGAATGTGAAATAGATGGACAATGTCATCCAACAGAAACAGGTAAGAGATGTAATGGATGTGATTATATTGGTGTTAATGATATTCCTGTTGAATTGACATGTGATGGTATTGATGAAGATTGTGATGGTAATTTTGATGAAGGTGTTATAAATACTTATTATCAAGATAATGATGATGATAATTATGGTGACCCTGTTGCAGATCCATTAACATCTTGCGGTGTTATACCTAGTTCTAGTTATTCACGAAATAATATGGATTGTAATGATGCTGATGAAGACATCTACCCAAATGCACCTGAAGAATGTGATGGTAAGGATAATGATTGTAATTCAGAAACTCCTGACATATGTGCGCCTGAGATGGGCAGTGTGATTATCCAAGAAGATGTTGATAAAGTAATTATCCTACAAGAGGATACTTTTAAAATATTGCCTGGTTCTAAAGTCACAATCATACCACAAGCTGTTGCTGATAATAATGGTGATACATTGTCAATGTATTGTAAACTAGATGTTGATGGTGATTATGTGCCTGTTCCTGTAGATAAATGCTCTGGTGATGTTGCTTATTCTGAAACAGAGGGTTATTCTGATCTAGAATGTGTTGATTTTTCAATATCAGGTGATGATGGTAATCATGAACTAAGTTGTAAATTATATGATAATCAACTGTATTCTGAAACACAGACAGTATCAATCATAATTGATTCAGCGCAGCCAGAAATACAAGATTATGTATCTGCGCCAGATGGATTGACTGTGTCTAAATTAGTTAAGTTAGAAGATCCTGAAGAATTGGTTGACGATGTTTCTGGTGATCCTCCATTAGAAATCCCTTTAGAAACACAGATAAGTTTTACAATCACTACTGATGAACCTTCAAGATGTAAATATGATACAGAGGATAAATCATATGAAGATATGAGAAACACATTAACAGCAACATTTGTAATGAGTCATACAAAGATCTTTAATTCACTGCTTTATGATCAGGATAATAATTTTTATATAAGATGTGAAGATGAGATTGGTAATTTTAATACTGTTTCTTATAAAGCTGTGATCAACCTTGGACCAGCACCAGAAGTAGTTGAACAAACATTGTTTTGTGAAATAGGTAGTTCTGTAGAAATTGGTACTGATTCTATTTCATTTGAGTTTACAACTGATGAAGATTCTATTTGTAAGTATAGTGATGATGAAAATAAAGATTATGATGATAATGAAATGATTGATATTGACGAGGATTATGTTACAGATCATACTATGCAACTTGATAATCTTAAATATAATCTAAATTACAAATTCTATGTCAAATGTAAAGATGATGTTGGAAATATTAATATTGATCCATATATTGTTGAGATTGATCTTGGTGAAGATCCTGAAGGTCAAGGTATTAGTGTGTTCCATATATCTGATCTTGTGAATGCGCAGGCAGAGTTAGCTAGCGAACAAAATTATGATTGGCATGTTTATTGTAGAAGCAAGGTTGGTGAACTTTCTATTGATTGTGCTGATCCTGAAATTGATCCTGAACAAATTGTTGTAAGATTGTCTGATACAACAAATGCTCATGTTGAGCAAGGTGATCAGAATAATTATGCTAATGATGTTTGTCTGTCTAATACTGATGATAGTTATGAAGTTGATTGTATGTATTCACAAGCACCTTGTGCTGAAGGATATACATGTGTTGCTTCTTTGTCAAGTGTGATAAGTGCTCATGTGTCTAGCTGTGCTGTTGCTGATAAATATTCTCATAATATTTGTTGTAAACAAAGGGAAGAGATTATTGATTGTAGTTTATTGACTGATAATGATGTTTGTGATACTTATTGTATTTATGAAGATCCTGAATGTGTGCATGAACATCAATGGCCAATTGGAATTTATGAACCATATTGTTGTAATATAGGTGATGAAGTAAAGACAGGTGATGATTGTATGCCTGGTGGTGTTGCAGAGCCTCATATCAATTGTGAAACAGAACAAGTGATGACTGATCCGCATTTACACACATTCGAGATACAGTTTGAACATATAATGATTGAATCTGGTACTATAAGTTGTGACATTGATACAAGGGATGGAAGTGATCTTTTAGTTCCATTGACTGTTTCAGAAGAATTTGATACAATGCCTGTAGATGGGAAAATTGAATTAAGTTATACTCTAAAAAACACAGACAACATAGACAGGACAAAGCCTTGGATAATAAAGTCTTGCTCAATTGAAACAGAAGATACAAGGTTTAAAGAAATGTTTGATGAAAAGTTTGCAGATCTTGATGAAAAAGTTTATGTGCATGGGAATACATGGACTGGGTTGATTAATACTGATGATGATGCGTACAGAGCATATTATTGTTATTATAACACTCCTGGAAAATATTTTGATAATGATGTAAAATGTGATTGGGTGGGTGATTTAGTTTTTGCTAAAGCAAAAAGCAAGAAGTTTGGTGCTGTTGAAATAATCTGTGATGATGAAGTAGATAATGATGGAACAGGTGATGGTGCTGACTGTGCTGATTCTAATTGTCATGGAATAGCAGTCCCAATATGTCCAATAGATGGTGATGGAAAAAATATTTATTCTAGTATTCATCCAAAGCTTTCTTCAGATTCAGATGATGAGATTACATTAAGTTCTGATTTTGCTGATGATAGTGACATGTTATCACTTGTAACTGGATTATTTTCAAAAGTAACTGGTGAAGCTGTTGCACCTATTGGTTCTGTTTGTAAAGGAAATATTTGTGAAGGTACTTTGTCTGATTCAAATATTAAAATTTGGTATACTCAACATGTTAATACTGTTAATGGAATATTTAAGATGAGGTTTGATTTAGGAATTGTTGATTCTGGTTCTGATACTAGTACTACGATTGGTAATCTTCCTTCTCCTCCTCAGCCTGTTTATGGTCTAGAGGTTGGTCCTTTAAAATATGGGTTGACTGGGAGAACAGAAAATCTTGATTCTTTTATAACAACTGCAAAAGTTGATGGACATGTTGATCAAGTAATGTCTGCATTATTTACAAGTGTTGCAGATGGTATAACAGTTGTTGATGCAAGTGCAATTGTTGGTGGTGATCCTATTCAAGATAAAGAAAACATAAAGTTTTATGCTGATACTAGTGCTCCTGTTAATAATGATGAATCTGATTCTAATGTCTATTCAGACCCTGTTGACAATGATTATTATCTGTATGGAACGATTGGTGATGATGGTGATAATATAGGGCAGAATCAAAATAATCCTTGTAATGATGGTATTGATAATGATTTAGATTACAAACCTGATTGTAAAGATCCTAATTGTTATGGCGAAGTTATTGGAAAGACAGCTGAAATAATTGGTGGTGAAATAACATTGCATGATGATATAAAATGTGAAGCAGCAGAAACAACTTGTTGGGATGGTTATGATAATGATCATGATGGTTTGGTTGATTGTGCTGATGAAGATTGTGATGGAAAGATTGGTGCTTATGTTTATAATAATATTCCTCAGAAATTTAAAAAGACTGGTTATGATTCTGTTGTTGTTTGTGAAAAACCAGAAGGAAGTAATAATGATAAAGAGACTGCACCTTATTATGATGAAGGAATATTGGATAGTGATACAAGGTTAGGTAGTTGTTCTGATAAGTTTGATAATGATGCTGATAATAATCCTTGGAATGAAATAACTTGTGAAGATGTTGATGAATGTATAGAACGAAACATTGATTGTTATGATCTATTTAGTTGTTGGGGTAAGGGCGATGATAGTGCTCCATGTCCTCTAAAAGAAACAATCTGTGATGATGGTGTTGATAATGATTTTGATTATAGAATAGGTACTGGTGCTGTAAGGTTTGGTAGTGCAGATAATTGGTTAGGTATTGATAATTATAAACCATATGGATTTGGACCATTTAGTATATACTTTACTGGAACTGATAATGGTGCTGATTGTTTTGATTATGATTGTAAAGGAAAAGGTAGTTGTCCTCTTACTGAATCTGTTGATCATGCTAATTGTTTTGATGGGTATGATAATGATCTTGATGCTTATGTGTGGAGTGATACTGATAATAATTATGTCAAGAATCCTGATTCAAAAGCTGGTATTGATTGCCAAGATTTTGATTGTCTGAATGTTGAAAATCCTAATAAGCCAGGTGAAAAATGTTATCCATCTGAATTTAATTTGTTTGCATGGGATGTATGTAAAGATGGTGTTGATAATGATTATGATGATTTACCAAATAATGATGGGAGTAAGACAGATGGTAGAGATAATATTAATGAAGGTGTAGAAGGTGCTGGTGTAGATTGTTATCATAGAACAGATTATTGTGGTGTTCCTGGTTATCCTGGATTGTCTGTTCATGAAAATATAAATGTGTTTGCATGTGCTGATAAAAGTGCTAGTGGTAATGATATTGATAATGATTTAATTGATGGTGCTAATTGTGCTGATCATGGTGATTGTGATAATATGTTGGGTAGTTATTCTGGTGCAAGATGTGTTGCTGATGGTGATGAAACAGGTGGTTATTGTGGTGATGGTTTAGATAATGATGCTGATGGTAAAACTGATTGTGAAGATGCAGATTGTCATAATGATGCTGATGATAAAGGGTCAAGAGGACAAACTTGTGTTTTAAATGAAGCTAGTGATACTTATTGTTCAGATGGTTATGATAATGATGCTGATGGTCATGTTGATTGTCTTGATATTGATTGTTATGCTGTATTTGTGTGTGATAGTGAAAAAGATTGGAGTAATGCTGATTGTTTAAGTGTTCCTTATGTTGTGAATGGTGATGTTGGTGTTGGTGGTTCTGTCTCATTTAATCATCAAGAAAGATTGCACATGGATGATAATTATGCACTTAGTCTGTCTGGTTCAAAAGCACCTAATAATTATGATGAATTGACAATCTTTGTAGGAGAAAATGATGTTGCATGGGGTAAAAGGTTTCCTTATGATACAAGTACATGTAGTTTACAAGGAACTAATGCTGATTATTTTATATTTACTAAGGAAACTTATATGCTTGCTTTAGAAAAAGTATCTAGTGCAAGTTTTGATTCATTTGATGTTGAGATTGTTTGCACTGGTATTGATCAAGTTACTGAAGAAAGGTCATATGTTGTTGATGTGAGTGCAACTTCTATGATTGGGTTAATTGAAGAAGCTGAATCAAAAAGTGTTGAGTTAAAAACACAAGTCTATGAAAACACACCACCAATTATCTCTGACATACATGTTAGTGGTTTAGATATTGCAACAAATACTGTTGAATTAGTGTATGAAGATAAGTTAGAATTTAGAGGCTTGCCTAATGCTGATGGATCAGGAATCTGTGGTTGTGAATTTACTGGTGATATAACAGAAGATGATACTGGTGTTCCTACAGGTGGTAATTGCATAACTTCTATGGAGATAACAAAAGATTATCCTGCTGGTATTCTTCCTGATGGAGAATTTAAGATCAATGCAAGAGCAACAGACGGTGCTGGTAATATTGGTGGATTAAAAGAAAAATCATTTAATATAATTGTCAAGCCAAAAGAAATAACAGAGAATTATGAATTAGGTAGAATATTTTATAATTCTGCTGATTATACTAATGTTGATGTTGGTGAGTTTAAATTTATAACAGCAACAAATAGAGAATTTAAACCTGATTGTAAGTTTAATATTAAAAAACCTGATGGAACACTAGTAAAAACATATGATGAAACAGGAACAGTTACAAATAATGAACTTAGTTGTACTAAAACTTTGGATTTGGTTGATGTTGGTGTTGCTGCACAAGATGGTATGTATTTAGTAAATGTTGAGGTAAGTGATAAAGATAAACCAGAATTCATAATTAATTCAAAACCAAAGATCTTCTTTGTGTGTAATAATGAAAATAGTAAAGATGAAGAAAATGGACTTTGGGATTGTCAATATCTTGACATGGACAATGATGGTGTGCCTGAAGGATTGACTACAACTATTTATGATCCTGATGGTGTTATAGAATTACCATGTGATAATTGTCCTGAAGATCCTAATCCTGAGCAAGGTGATTGGAATGCAAATGGTTTGGGTGATGTTTGTGATTGTGGATATGACAATATAGCAACTGACGGAGAATGTGATGAAGCTTGTGAAGCTTATGATCCTGACTGTGGTTGTCATGTTGAAGAAGAACCTTGTTATGAAGGTTATGATTTAAAGTGTCCGGGACCAGATTCAACTGTAGAAGAAGGCTGCTCATCAGAACTTATTTGTAATTCTGATGGCATATGCGATTCTAATCAAAAAGAAACATGTGCTTGTGTTGATTGTTATACTAAAGCTAATCCAGATGATCATTTACCTAATGATGCATGTGTAAAAGGATTGGTTTGTAATCCTATCCTCATTGGTGAATGTATGTGTGATTCTATTTCAGATGGTTTTTGTCCAACAAATACAAAAGATTTTGAATATTGTAGTACAATTCCTGATGGTGAAACTTTACCACGTGATCCTGATTGTTTAATAAAACCAGTTAGAATAATATATCCTGGTGGTGATCCTGATAAAGAAGATATTGTTACAGGCCCTGACAAAGTAATAATTCATTGGGCAAAAGATGTGCAAGATCTTGATCATAAGATTTATTTTGATCTTGATTATACTGATAATGCAGGTTCTGAAGATGAATGGCATGAAATAGTAAATGGTGCTGAAGCTGTTCCTGCAACTAAAAGAGATGATGATAATTATATTTATTATGAACTTGATATTTCAGATCCAACTAAGTTTCCTAATCTTAATAAAAAATATCAAATCAAGATTACACCTAGGTTAATGTCAGGTGATACTGTTCTTCAGTCTGGGAATGAGATAAAATCTGCTGTGTTTAGTATTTGTAGGCTGGAGGATTCAAAGATTAGGGTAAAAGTATTAGATAGACTTGATAATGATAAACTTCTTGTTGGAGCCAATGTTAAAATAATAAGTGAAAAAGATCCAACAAATATTGTTGAAGGTGATATAAGGGCTAGTGATACTGGTGGAAGATTATTTGAAGGACTTAATCCTAAAGAAAATTATAATATAGAAGTTACACCTCCTGGTACTCCTACTTATACTAATTACCAAAAACAGTCTAGAACAATAACAACAGAATATTGTAAAGAAAATTTACCAATATTTAAATTAGATAAATGTGGTGATGGAACTTGTGTTAAGGCTGAAGGTGAATATTGTACTAATTGTGAAGATTGTGATTGTGTAGTAGATGAATCACAAGATCAATATTGTGATCCAGGAGACCTAACTGTTAGTCCTCCTGTTGTTCCTTCTTGTAAAGATAAACCTAGTGGACCATGCCCTATTGGTATTAATTATTGTTGGGGTAGTACTGGTGAGTGCGATGCTTCAGAAGGTTGTTGTTGTGAAGATTGTTATGATAAAGGATTAGTTAATAAGCCATGGAAATTTTGTGATTATGATGAAGAAACAGATACTGTAGAAGAAATTTGTGCATGTTATCTAGATTGTGATTCAGTAGCTAATGATAATTTAAAAACAGAATGTGAAAATTGTCAACAAGGTTGTGCTCAATCACAAGAAGCAAAGATCAATGTTGATCTGGCTGAAAACATAATAACAACTACAAAGATTGTTACATATAAAGGAAAACCAGTAAAAATGAAGATTGTTGTCTGGAATTAAAATGATAACTAAAAAGAGATTAAGTATAAAGAGATTAGGTAGAAACAGAAAGTATTTAGGTAGAAATAAAGGATATTTTTTTTCTATAGATGCTGTTACTGCTGTTGGAATTCTATTGATTGGTATTTTTCTTGTCTTTTATATTATTTCATCAGAGCCAATGGAAACGCCTGCTTATCATTTGTCAGAAGATATTATCAATGTTTTATCAAAGACAGAGATAAGTAATTTGAGTGAGGTTGATTATTTCAAATATAAAAATGATTATCCTGAAGTTTATAATTTGATCAAGAATAAAGAAACAGATAATACAGTGCTTGAACAAGTTGGTGAATATTATTATGACTATTCTAAGACTCCTCCTAGATTCAATTCTAAAATAAAAGCTAAAGATCTTGTTCATGTTATGGTAAAAGGTCTTATTCCTAATCAATATAGATTTACTTTAAGAATTGTAAAACCAGGTGGTACTTTTGAAGAAATTTATACAAAGCAAAGTGATATTACTCTTATTGCAGATGATGCAGAAGTTAGAATTGCAATCAAGAAAATGGTTTTTGGTCAAACAAAAGAGAATGATGTTTGGGGGCCGTATGTTGTTGAAGCTGTTGTATGGAGATAAAAAGTGTATAAAATAAAGAACAAAATAAAAAAGAAGGTTAGTCAAAGGAATCTCGGTAAGAAAGGAATGTTTTTGTCTTTGATAGCTTTGCTAGTTGTGATGATGTTTGTGTTTATGATAACTCTGCAAAATATGTCTGTTGCATCTGCTTATAAAGATGAAGTTGTAAAGACAAGGGTTAATATTGTTGATGATTATATTAAATCATTGTTTGAAGTTTATATTCCAACTGCTGCTGAGATTGCTACTTATAATGCTTTAGATTATATTGCTACACATAGCTGGACAATAAGAAGCAGTGATGGTACTACTATTATTGAACAAGGTCCTGTAAACTATGGTAATTTGGATGATGATTTTGTACAAGGAATCCCTTTTGATTCTGTTGATCGTTGGAATTTGATTAGGTTTGGATATTATACAATAGGATCAGATAAGGTGTATGCAGAAGAATTAGAAAAAGGATTTCTACAACTTTGGATTGATCAAATAGAAGATATTTCAAATCAATATCTTGGTTTTGAAAATATTGAAATTACTCTTATTCCACATGAAAATGGACAAAATATCAAACTAACACAGCAAGATCCTTGGAATATTAATGTATCATTTAATGTACAATTAGATATTGATGCTGGACTTGCAGAATGGCACACTACAAAACTGATTGAAACAAAAGTCAGCATCATTGGTTTACATGATAAAATGGTTATTGATGAGTGGGTTAAAAAAGATTATATTTCAAAAAACAAACCTTCTGTTTATGTTCCTGATCCAGACTTAATAAATGCTCTTCCTAAAATAGAAATGACTGAAAATGAATTATCATTTGATTGGAAAAAGAGTGATGATAAAAGTCTTGAAAGATTAGGAGAAATAAATACAGAACCTAGACAATATTATACTCATTATCCAAAGTCAAGCAGTTATTTGCAAAGATTAAAAGGTGATCCTATTTTACAATCTGAATGTTGTGGAATTACATCATTTATTGATCAGATTGCTGAGGATGTTAATGTTTGTTCTCCTCCTGAGAGTTTTTTAGGTTATTGTTATTATAATGGTTATACAGATGAAGATAGTGGTTGCGGGCCTAATTTTTTATATTGTCCTAGTGGTTCACCAAGTATGATAATCTCAGTATTACAAGCAAAGTTTTTTAATGTAGATGGAAAGTGTGCATCAAGTCTTTCTGAGGATGTTACATGTAATTAATAAAAAATGACAAAAACATATTATGACAAAATTTCTAAAGGTTATGATAGGTTGCATGGTGAAGAACAAAGAAACAAATTAAAAATAATAAAAGAAAATCTACAAAAAAATAAAATCAAAATAAATAAAAACACAAAACTTCTAGATGTTGGTTGCGGCACTGGACTTAGTTCTGATTTTAAATGCAAGGTTGTTGGTATTGATCCTTCTATTGAACTGTTAAAGATTGCTAAGCATAATTACAAAGGTGATAAAAGTAAAAGTTTTATCAAAGCATTTGCTGAGAAATTACCATTTGAAGATAAGAGTTTTGATATTGTTATAAGTATGACAGCAATACATAATTTTTCTAACATAGAAAAAGGAATCAAGGAAATGAAAAGAGTAGGTAAAAAAGTGTTTGTGATAAGTGTTTTAAAAAAAAGTAAGAAATTGCCTAAGATCGATAAGTTAATCAAAAAATATTTCAAGATAAAGCACAGGATAGAAGAAGACAAAGATGTTATCTATTTTCTATAATAATAATCTTTATATATAATTAGGTTAAATTCATATATATAAATAAGATAATCTCTTATATAAATTGATTGTAATTATATAAATAAATTAAATAAGGTGATAATAATGGGATATGTTGAAGATATTAAAAAAATAAATAAGATGGCTAAAGAGCTTATTTCTCATGGTATGGCTAGTTCTTTTGATGAAGCTGTTCAAAAAGCAACAAAGATGATTGGTGAAGGTGCTAGTGTAACTCACAGCAGGGATTTTGAAGCAAATAAACCTGTACAACGACAGCAGCCAATGCCTAAACCAGAAGTTTATGAGCAAAAACAACAACCACAGCAGCCAATGCCTAAACAAGAACAAAAAGATCAAAGAACTGGAATGACATGGCAGCAGGCAATGGCTAAGAATAATGAATATATTGTAAAGTTGTTAAAAGATTTTCAAAAACAGATTGAAGGTGTTCATTCTAAAATAGGAAGTTTTGAAAATAATATGCAAGAATTAGCTAGAAGACAGGCAAAGATGGGTGAAATGATGGTTTCTGCTCCAAAAGGTTCTGAAGAAATAAATATTGAAGATGATGAACCAGAGCAAAAACAAGAACCAAGAGGAATGCCTCAACAACAAGAACAAAAACAACAACCTCAGGCACAACAAGAAAAAAAAGAATCACATCCTAAGCAAGGTGGTTATAATCCTGAAGATGTATCTGTTGATAAAATCTTTTATTTTGGGAATAAGAAATAAACAATCTATCACACCAAAACCTTTATATATGCAGTGCCTCATAATTATATTATAATTAAATAATTATATAAATAAATTATATGAAAAACAAACAAAAGAGGTGCATACAATGTTAGATTATATTGATCTTAAATATAAACCAAATTCTAAAGACCTAGTTGCAGAATATTATGCAGAACCTGCAAGAGGAATGACATTAAAGAAAACTTGCCAGCACTTGGCAGGAGAATCATCTATAGGTACTTGGACAACTATTTCTTTATTAAATAAAAAGATTGCAAAAAGATTAAAACCACATGTGTATTATATTAATCCATTGACAAAATTTGTTAAGATTGCTTATCCATATGAATTGTTTGAAGCAGGAAACATGCCACAAATCTGGTCAAGCATAGCAGGAAACATATTTGGAATGAAAGCTGTTAAAAATCTGAGATTAATGGATATACATTTTCCAAAGATTATCATGAACAAGTTCAAAGGACCTAGGTATGGTGTTAAAGGAATTAGAAAATTATTAAAAATAAGAAAAAGGCCTTTGACAGGAACAATTGTTAAACCTAAAGTGGGTCTGACAGAAGCACAGCACGCAAAAGTTGCATATGAATCATGGCGCGGTGGTCTTGATGTTGTAAAAGATGATGAAAACCTGTCATCAATGACTTTTAATAAATTCAGAAAAAGGGTTAAGTTAACATTAAAACTAAGAGACAAAGCAGAGCATGAGACAGGTGAAAAAAAAATGTATATGGCAAATGTGACTGCTGAGACAGATGAGATGAAGAAAAGAGTTGACTATATAAAAAAACATGGTGGAGAATATTTTATGCTTGATATATTGACAATTGGTTGGTCTGGTGTGCAAACAATGAGAGATTATAATCAGAGAAAGAACATGGTAATACATGCGCATAGAGCAATGCATGGTGCTTTAACAAGAAATCCTAAACATGGAATCTCAATGATGACAATTGCAAAATGTGCAAGATTGATCGGTGTTGATCAGTTACACATTGGAGCAATTGTTGGAAAAATGCAAGGTGGTGCAAAAGAAGTTCATAATATTGGTGAAGAAATTGAAGAACAAATTATTGGTAAGAGGTCTGAATCAAATCATATGCTTGAACAACATTGGTTTGGTAAAAAGCCTGTGTTTGCTGTATGCTCTGGTGGTGTATATCCAGGTGTCATCCCACCTTTGATAAAAATCATGGGCAATAATATTATTATACAAGCAGGTGGTGGTTGTCATGGACATCCAGATGGTACTCGTGCTGGTGCAAAAGCAATAAGGCAGGCTGTTGACACTGCTATGCATGGAAAGACTCTTCATGAATGTTCTAAACAGTTTCCTGAGCTGAAGAAGGCTGTGAAATTATGGGGAGTGCCTAAGAAGAGGAAATATTAGGTTTCCCACCATCCTTTTTGTTTTCCCCCGACCACCCACCCCAGGTTAGGTAAGTAGTCTATTTTTTCTTATTTATTTTATTTTTATAAGAATTAATTTTATTCTTTTATAACATTACTGACATTGTTTTTTTCAAACTCTACAGGCAGTTCTATCTTTTGTGTGCATTGTTGTTTAAGTTCCCAATGATACCAACATTTATTACCCTGAGTTTTCCAGATTATACAGTTTTCGCAGATTTGATTTGTTTTTGCCATACATCCCACCAATATATGTAATTTTTTAATTATATATAAATCTTACTAATGAATATAAAAGAAATAATTAAAAAAAATAAGAATCAAAACCTTTTTGGTCTACGCTTTTGAAAACATTCTTTGCAATAAACAGGTCTTTCTCCTGATGGTTTGAATGGTACTTCACATTCTTGACCACATTCTGCACATGTTGCTTTATGCATTTCTCTTGGCCCAGATCTAAAATTGTTTCTTGGTCTAAATCCACCACCTGAATGGCCTCCATATCCACCACTTCTTCTGTCAGAACCACCAAATCTTTTTCCTTTAGATCTTCTAGAATCTCTTCTAGATCCTTTAAAATTTCTGTTTCTACCTTCCATATTCTTCTTTGCCCCCATAGCTTTTGCCAGAGAAATATTAACATGATAATAAAACTAAAATCCCTCTGATTAAGGTATATAACACTGTTTAAGTATATAAAGTATTTGTTTTTTATGTGGACTTTACTTATGATAAGGTTCATTATTCATAATTGTAAAAGCCCTATATATTTGTTCTATAAGAATCAGTAGTGTCATGTCATGCTGAAGTGTCATCTCTGATAAACCTAGTTTAAGGTCTGCTTGGTATAACATGTTTTCTGTAAAACCTTGAGCAGGACCAATTATGAATGATAGGTTTTTGTGTTCCATATTGAGTTTGTTGAGCAATGCTGAGAATATAGGTGTGTCACATGTTTTCCCGTGTTCATCTAGTATTATTCTGTATGTTTTTTCTGAATGTTTTAATGCTGTTTCTTCTGTTTTGCATTCTAGAATTTCTATTTTATTATACTTTGTTATTCTTTTAGCATATTCATTGATTAAATCTACATATTTTTTGTCTATTTTTCCTATTGTGAGTATTTTGAGCATATTTTTGTAGTGTGTTGAGTTGTTTATAAAGGTTAGTTTTTTATATACATCCTATTTAATTTACTATTATGACTAGAATAGCAGTAATCAACAAACAAAAGTGCAACCCAACAAAGTGTGCAGAACTTTGTCTAAAAAAGTGTCCAGTAAACAGGATGGGTGAAAAATGCATAATCAAGATAGATCATAAAGCACAGATTGATGAAACATTATGCAATGGATGTGGGATATGCCAAAACATATGTCCGTTTGAAGCTGTGCACATAATTAATCTGCCGCAAGCTTTGGAAAAAGATCCTATCCACCAATTTGGTGAAAATGGATTTAGATTATTTAAATTACCAATACCAATATTTGGCAAAGTTGTGGGTATTTTAGGTAGAAATGGAATCGGTAAGACAACTGCTGTAAAGATCTTGGCAGGAATCCTCTCACCTAACCTAGGGAATCTTGGTAAAGAAGGGACTTATAAAGACCTTATTGAATATTTCAAAGGAACAGAAGCTCAGTCTTATTTTGAAAAAGTAGAAGCAGGAAAAATAACAATAAGTTACAAACCGCAACAAGTTGACATGATACCTAAAACATACAAAGGCAAAGTTAAAACTTTATTAAAAAAAGTTGATGAAACAGGTAAGATGAATGAAATTATTGACAAACTTGATCTAAAAGATGTTCTTGATAATGATATTAAAAAGATTTCAGGCGGAGAATTGCAAAGAGTGGCAATTGCCGCAACTGTTCTAAAAAAAGCAAATCTTTATTTTTTTGATGAGCCTACATCTTACCTTGACATTAAACAAAGAATTAAGGTTAGCAAATTTATTAGGTCTCTTGCAACTGATGATGTTGCTGTCATGGTCGTCGAACACGATCTTATCATTCTAGATTATCTAACAGACCTTGTCCACTTAATGTATGGTAAAGAAACTTGTTATGGTATTTGTTCAATGCCAAAATCAACTCGAGCAGGGATCAATGTGTATCTTTCAGGATTTCTTAAAGAAGAAAATGTCAGGTTTAGGGATAAAGAAATAAAATTCACAAAACATGCTGATGAAAAAGTTAAGGGGAATTTAGAGTTGACTAAATGGACTGATGTGAAGAAAAAGCTTGGTAAATTTAATCTAGAAGCAAAGTCTGGAACAATAAACAGGCAAGAAGTTGTTGGGATTCTTGGTGAAAATGGAATAGGTAAGACAAGTTTTGCAAAAATCCTTGCTGGTGTGATTGATGCTGATTCTGGTGAAATAGGTAGAAATATCAGGGTTAGTTATAAACCACAATACTTAGAAACAAAGTCTGATGAAATAGTGATGCAATTTTTAAAAGATGCTTTTGAAAAATTTGATGTGCAATTAGTAAAACCATTAAACCTTAAAACATTAGAATTCAAAAAATTAAATGAATTAAGTGGAGGAGAATTGCAAAGAGTGAGTGTTGCACATTGTCTAAGCCAAGATGCAGATCTTTATTTACTAGATGAACCATCTGCTTACTTAGATGTTGAGCAAAGATTAATAATCTCTAAATTAATACAGGATTTTATGGAACAAAAAGCAACAACTGCTTTAATTGTTGACCATGATTTACTTTTCATCGATTACTTGTCACAAAGATTGATTGTGTTTGATGGCAAGCCTGCTGTGCATGGAACAGTTCATGGACCTTTTTTGATGCGGCAAGGCATGAACAATTTCCTTACTGAATTAAATCTAACTTTTAGAAGAGATCCTGAATCAGGAAGACCAAGAGCTAATAAACCAGACAGCATAAAAGATAGAGAACAGAAAGCACAGAATAAGTATTATTATGGATAAACTTTATATACCACTAAATTATTCTCATAATAAAATGAAACCAGCACTCTTATTAATAGATTGTCAGAATGACTTCATAAAAAATAAATCAGATTATTCTTGTGAAATGTTAGACAGCCAATGTATTAGTAGAATTAAACAATTAATCGACTTTTGCAGACAAAAACAAATGCCAATCATATTTACACAACATACAATCAAACCAGACAAATCAAATGAAGAGTTTGGTGAACCAAAAGAAGTTAGAGCTTGTATTGAGGGAACAGAAGGTTGGCAGATTATTCATGAGCTTGGTAAAAAGGATGAAGATAAGGTTGTAAAGAAGGATAAATTTGATGCATTCTATAATACAGACTTACATGAAAAACTACAAAAACTTGGTGTTGACACATTAATCATATGCGGTTGTTACACAAATAATTGTGTTAGAGCAACTGCAGAAGGTGCGCATTATAGGAATTTTAGATTATTTATGGTTTCTGACTGCTGTGCATGTGTAAGTTTTGTTAAGGATTATGAAAATCAACAAGTCAATGATTTTACTTTAAAAGAATTAGCAGAAAGAATGTATGAAACACAAGTTATGAGTTTTGATGAATTGAAAAAAAGATTCTAACAAGTATTATTGTCTTAAATTACATAAAAATTTATAAATCTAGTTACATTACTTTGTCATATGCCTCCAACACTATTCCTTGAGAAACTAGTAAAAGAATATAAGAAAAATATAAAAAATGGTCCTCGTCTTGATAATTATATTCCAGATCCTATTTATCTTGGAATGTTCTATGATAAACAAAATAATATAGATTATCAAGAGATTTCACAATATCTTAAAATATCAAAAGAATGGGAATCAGAATTAGTAAAGATAGCAATTGGATTTGAATTTGAAGAACAACAATTGCACAGGGTTCTTATTGGCCTGAACACACCTATTACTAAATGCAGTAAAGATGATTTATCATATAGAACAACAACTTTAAAGAATTATGTGGATGATTGTCCAAAGTTTGGATTAAAACCTAATTTTAGATTATTTGATACAATTGTTAATATTTAATCTGGTGTATACTTCTCAACTTTTTCATCAATTCCATGCTTTTGTTTAAAATCTTTTAATAATAAAGAACCTTGGATCAATAGTGGAACATCTTTTTCAAAATCAGTTATTATTTCATATAATCCTGGAACATCTTTGAATATTTCTGTGTACAGATCTGATTCATTATCAAGATATTCTGTTCTTATCTCTTTAAAAGAAAAATCATCACCTGGTTCAAGCTTAAAACTATGTGCAAGATAATCAATAAACCCATCTCTATCCTGGTCATACATATAAATTGTCAATGTTGGAAATACATTTTTATAAAACAAATTCAAATAAAGAACTTCTTTTGCAATTCCTGCTGTCTTAACAATTTCATAACAATATTTTGTTCTTATGTTGCCAGATTGATTTGAAAAATAAAACTTAAAACCTAGTTTTGATAATAGGTAATCTTGATGAACTTGTTGTGAAATTTCTTCTGGGATTTGTTCTTTTTGCTTTTTCTTAATAATTTCTTGTTTTTGTTTTATTTCTTTTTTAATTTGTTGTTTTCTTTTTTCTTCTTTGTCTTCTATATTTTTCTCTTTCTCTTTTTGTTCTTTTTTTCTTTGTGATATGAATTCCCTGCGCAGATTATCTACTCTTTTCTGTAATTCTGGGTTTGGTTCAGTTTTTTGTTGATCTTGTTTATTTTCTTGTGCCTTTTGCACCAATCCTTCTTCCTCAACTTCTTCTTCAGTTACTCCAGTTATAATATAATCACTTAATAACATGTGTGACCAAACATCAAGGCCCATATCACTCACAAATCTTTCATCTTCAAACAGATTTTCATACACCATATCAATACCATAAGAAAAATCATCACTTAAACCCTTATTTTGTTGATCTTTTATCTTTTCATAAACAGTTCCATAAAATAATTCATCAAGATTTGTATAAATCCTTCTATCCATCTCAAGATCAAATAACTTTTTATCCTTTATATCATCTAAGAGTGTTCCTGGCATCATGCTACCTAAAAGTTCATCTAAAGGAATTGCATGGTGTGTTGTTGGGATTGTGTAAGTTGTTTCTTCAACTAAAGACATTTCTGATATTTCTTTTGTTTGTGCTTGTTTTGTATTTGATAATGTAATAACTGCATATCCTGGATCTTCAACAGGATGTTCATTATATCCTTGTTGGCTTATTTGTTCAATCCTTGGAGTGCCTGATCTTTTTTTCTGTATTTGTTCTTTATCAGAACGACTACACTTTGCGAAAAAGCCAAGAGCAATAGCAAGTGTAAAGATTCCTGCTACTTTTAAAAATGTATTTCTAATATCTGTATTTAATTCTTCTATTACAGACTTGTTTTCTTTAGACTCCCCCATAATATGAATATAAAGTATATACAATTTTATAAAGATTATTATACTGTATTACTATATTGTTCTCTTGAATCTATATATAGTATGGAGTTCAGTAAAACTTAAATACCTTACTCTTTTCTTATATATAATTAGATAATTAGATATATTCATTTGAAATTTATTTGAAGTATTTATTTTGATAAAAATTGGTGATTAGAATGTGTGGAATAATAGGTTATAAAGGAAGTAATCAATCAGACAACATAGCAAATAATGTTGTTTTGAAAGGATTACAAAGTTTAGAATATAGAGGTTATGATTCTTGGGGTATTGCTAATATTTATGAAAATAATATAGAGTCTACTAAACAAATTGGAAAGATTGGACATATAAATCTTGAAGATCTTAATCTTAAACAAACTAATATTGCTGTTGGTCATACAAGATGGGCAACACATGGTAATGTTACAGAAACAAATGCTCATCCTCATTTTTCATCTGATAAAAAGATTGCTGTTGTGCATAATGGAATAATTGAAAATTTTCAAGAAATAAGGGGGTCCTTAGATCAAAAAGGCTATAAGTTTATATCACAAACAGATACAGAAGTCATCCCAAAGTTAATTCATTATTTTCATTATAAAAAAAATATGTCTTTTAAAGAAGCAGTCAGACAAACAGCATTAAAATTAGAAGGATATTATGCATTTGTTGCAATAAAACATGATAGTGATCAGATGATTGGTGCAAGAAACGGGTCGCCCCTTGTCTTAGGCATAGGTGATGGTGAAGGTAAGAATGAGTTTTATGCTGCATCTGATGTACCAGCATTTCTCAATCATACAAATAAAGCTGTGTATTTAGATGATAATGAAATGTTTATCTTTGACAACCAATTAGAAATATTTAACATAGAGTCAAACAAGCCAGTAGAATATAACATAACTGATATTACATGGAATGCGCAACAGGCACAAAAAGGTGAGTTCAAGCATTTTATGTTAAAAGAGATATCTGAACAAAAATTTACAATAAAAAAAGCAATTGAACAGCCAAAAGAATTAATAAATAAAGTGGTAGATATGATTAAAAACTCTGTAGGTGTTTTTTTTGTTGCATGTGGCACAAGTTATCATGCTGGTTTAGCAGGATCTTATCTTTTTTCATCGATTGCAAAAGAACATGCAAATATTGTTTTAGCATCTGAGTTTCCTAATCATCAAGATTTTATAACTAAGGATACATTGATGATTGCAATCAGCCAAAGTGGTGAGACAGCTGATTTGCTGCAGGCTGTAAGAGTTGCAAAAAGAAAAGGTGTCAAGATAATCTCAATTGTTAATGTAATGGGGTCAACATTGATGAGATTAAGTGATGTGTCGGTTCTGATGAATGCTGGGCCAGAGATCTGTGTTCTCAGCACAAAATCATATACATCACAAGTTGCAATCTTAACATTGCTTGCATACACACTTGCAGGAAAATATGAAGAAGGAAAAAAATATATTGAAGAAGCAAGTCATTATGTTGATGAAATCATTGATAATAATATTGAAGACATAGAAAATTTAGCCTACCAATTGAAGGATTCAAAAGATATTTTTATTATTGGCAGAGATCTTGCATATCCAACTGCACTAGAGTGTGCATTAAAAGTTAAAGAAGTTAGTTATATACATGCAGAAGGTTTTGCAGGTGGAGAACTAAAGCATGGGACGATTGCACTTATTGAGGAAAAGGTTCCTGTCATTGTACTCAACACAGAAAAAACTAAAAAAGAGATCACTGGTAATGCAATGGAAGTCAAGTCTAGAGGTGCATATCTGATAGGCATTAATGACGAGCCAAACGATATCTATGATCATTATATTTATGTGCCAAGTGTTGGTGTGACTGATCCAATCCTTGACATTATCCCTGTGCAGTTGTTTGCTTATTACCTAGCAATTGCTCGTGGTTGTGATCCTGATAAACCTAGGAATCTGGCTAAGAGTGTGACTGTTAAGTGAATTAGGAATTCCCACCCCCCTACCACTCCTTCCACCCTGTTCTTATAGTGGGCTATGTTTTGTAATTGTTCTTTTTTTGGCTTTTTTTTCTTATTTTTCTCAAGCTTGTCTAGGGCTTAATAGCAAAACCTATGAAGAGTAGAGTTTGGATAGTAGTCTGGACAATAATAAACTTAATAAATAACAGACTAATTATCAACAATATTCGCGATGAAAATGACTGAAAAAAAACTATTTGGGACAGATGGTATAAGGGGTATTGCTAATGTTTATCCTATGACTGGTGAAATTGCATTCAAGTTAGGTCAAGCATTAGTAAAGGTTTTTGATAAGAAATGGAGAAAACATAGAGTTCTTATTGGTAAAGATACAAGACTAAGTGGTTATATGATTGAATATGCTTTAACTGCTGGAATCTGTTCAATGGGTGGTCAAGTTTTACTTGTTGGACCAATACCAACTCCTGCAATTGCTCACCTTACAAAATCAATGTGTGCTGATGTTGGTGTTGTGATATCTGCATCACACAATCCTGCTGAACATAATGGCTTAAAGTTGTTTTCTGGAAAAGGTGTTAAAGTAGATGATGATATATTATTAGAAATTGAAAACATAATCTTAAATAATAACATAGACACTTCAGAAATAATAGGAAATCTTGTAGGAAATGCATTTAGAATTGATAATGCAAAAGGAAGATATATTGAATATGTGAAAAGTACAATAAAAAATACTAATTTAAATAATATTAAAATTGTTTTAGATTGTGCAAATGGTGCTGCATACAAAGTTGCACCTTTAATATTTAAAGAATTAGGTGCGGATATGATTATAATAAATAACAATCCTGATGGATTAAATATAAATGAAAATTGTGGTTCTTTGTTTCCACAAAATATTGCAAAAAAAGTTATAGAAACTGGTGCCAACATAGGAATTGCATTAGATGGTGATGCTGATAGAATCATTGTTATTGATGAAAATGGTGAAATTTTAGACGGTGATGAATTATTAGCCATATGTGCAAATTATTTAATGCAAAAAGGTAAATTAAAAAATAATGCAATTGTGGCAACTGTGATGAGTAATGTTGGACTAAACATTGCAATGAAAAATATTGGTGTCAAGGTTGTAAGAACAAAAGTTGGTGATCATTATGTTTCAGAAGCAATGCAAAAAGGAAATTATATCTTAGGAGGAGAAAATTCTGGGCATATAATCTTTGGAAAGTATATGTTGACAGGGGATGGGATTATTGCTGGATTGCAGTTATTACAAATTATGAAAGAAAAAGAACAGAAATTGTCTCAACTAAAAAAGATTATAACAAAATATCCTCAGGTTTTAATCAATGTGGAAGTCAAAGAAAAAAAACCTCTTAATCAGTTAACAGAAGTTATCAAACTAGTTAATCTTATTAAACAAAAGTTAGGTGATGAAGGAAGGATTCTTATTAGGTATTCTGGTACTGAAAACAAATGCAGAGTCATGATTGAAGGTAAAGATCAAGATGTTATCAATGTTTATGCAAAACAGGTTGTGGCAGAAGTTGAGAAAGAGATTGGGATTTAGGTGGTGGTTTGTATGCAAGCAGTAATATTAGCAGCAGGAAAATCGACAAGGACTTATCCATTGACAATAACAAGACCAAAGCCTTTGTTGAAAATTGCAGGGAAAACAATTCTTGAACACAATCTTAATGCTCTACATGGATTAGTTGATGAAGTTATTCTTATTGTTGGGTTTAAGAAACAAATGATAATTGATTTCCTGGGAAATGAATACAATGGAATCAAAATTAAATATGTTGAACAAACAGAACAACTTGGTACAGGACATGCACTGTTGCAAGCAAAAACATGTCTCACAGATAAATTCATATTGCTTAATGGAGATGATATTTACAGCAGAAAAGATATTGAAAAATGCTTGAAACATAAATATTGTGTTATGGTGAAAAAAGTCAATGATCCTGAAAAATGGGGGATTGTTAAAGTTGAAAATAATAAAGTTGTAAAAATAATTGAAAAACCAAAAGAGTTTGTAGGTGACCTGTGTAATATACAATTCTTTGTCCTTGACATAAAAATTTTTGAACACCAACTTCAAAGATCTCCAAGAGGTGAGTATGAAGCTACTGATTACATAACTTATCTTGCATCTGTTGACCATGTTAACTATGAAGAGGTTTCAGATTATTGGCTGCCTGTTGGTTATCCTTGGCACATACTTAATTCAAATGAGTTTTTGATGAAAAAATTAAGTTTATCAGAAGCAAAAGGAACACTAGAGCAAGGAGTGACTGTGAAAGGTGTTCTGATTCTAGGTAAGAATTCAGTCATCATGACAGGTGCTTATATTCAAGGGCCTGTGATCATAGGTGATGATTGTGTAATTGGACCAAGAGCTTTTATCAGAGGACATACATTTATAGGAAATAATTGTAAAATAAATGCTGAAGTAAAGAATTGTGTTATCTATGATAATACTAATATTGCACATTCCAATTCTTATATTGGTGACAGTGTGATTGGGTATAATGTTAATCTGGGTTCTGGTACAACAACTGCTAATCTTAGGCATGATAATGCTAATGTCAAGTCATTTGTAAAAGATAAATTAGTTGATACTGGTAGAAGAAAATTAGGAACTATCATTGGTGATAATGTGCATACAGGAATCTTTACACAAATTTATCCTGGAAGAAAAATCTGGCCAAATAAAACTACATTGCCGAATGAAGTTGTTAGGAAAGATTTGGTGTAATTTGTTTATTGATTTGTTACTTTATTTATATTATTCACTGAGCCATTGAACTCACTTCACTTTGTTGCGTTCAATGTCAATCATAGATTGACAAGCATGCAAATTAAAATTTGCATACGTGCGTTGCAAAGTTCTCTTTGATCACTTTGCAACAATCATAGTGCTTGTCAGTTTAGTGCCTGATAAATTTCTTATCTTATCCACAATAAATCTTTCTAAATTTTTAGTATCACTAACTTCAATCTTTGCTATTATATCCCATTCACCAAACATAAGATGACTTTCTTTTACTTCTTCCATTGAAGAAATCTTGTCTAAAGCATCTCGTTCTGTGCCTGGTTTAAAACTCATTAAAACATATGCAAGCATGTTATGCACCCCCAATTATATCTTTAGTAGTAATCATATTATTTAAATGTTGTTGTTGTAGACTGTAGTTTATAACTCATAACCTTCTAACAAAACTCAAGAAACCACTATGGCCCATCATCTTGCTTTTTGGTCTAACTTTTCTTTTATCAAATTCCCATTCTCGCAAAATTAACTCAACTGTTTTTATATGGAAAAGTTCTTCATGTTTGTTGACTTCTGATATGAAGTCCATGATAGAAGGTACACTCGGTGAATAGTTTACAATAAAACCTCCATGTTTGAGTGCTGTGATGCAGTTCTTTACAGCCAGCCAAGGTTCAGGTAAATCTAAAGTTATGACATCAATATCTTTTTCATCAATGTTGTCATAGATACTTTTGTTTTTTACTGTGATATTTTTTAGTTCTAATGTCTTAATATTTTGTTTAACTATGTCGCAATGTTCTTTTTTAATATCATAAGTTATTATTTTTTTTACAATGTTTGCTAGCATTAATGATAATCCTCCACTTCCACTTCCTGCATCAACAACAATGCTTTTATTACCTAAACCAGTTTCTGTTATAATCAAACCAATGTCTTTTCTTGGTATTATCTGAGGTAGACGTCTGATGTGTTTGTAATCATCAATAAAATGTGCTGGAAAAATAAAGAATTCCTTGTCTGTTGAAGATTTTACTTTGCCTGTTTTCTTTAAATCTGATTTTTTTATTGTGCCATACTGTGTGCTGAAATCTTTGTCTAAATTATCAATGTAATATCTCTTTTTTTTTGAGATAGTAACCTCTCTTCCAAGCTCTTCAATATACTGTTTTTTTGGTTTTTTTATGATTATTTTGCTCATTTTAATTAGTTTCTAATGTTTTTTTAAAAATATTTATATACTACTGAAATATAGATGAATATATAAAGGTATCATTTTTTTATATATAATCTTTCTTGTTTTCTATGCTTTTAACCACTTTATAATAAAAACCAAAAAACACAAGTTATTTATATAATTAATTATATTGATAATAAAATAATGAAGTTTTTAAAGGGGGTTGTTAGGCAAAATTTGCCTAAAAAGGTTACAAAGAAACTTATAGATGATGTTTTAGATAGTATTAATTCTTATATAAAAAAGAATAAAATCATAGCTACTGCATCTTTAGGAGGTTCATATGCCAAAAATACACACTTAAAGTATTTTGATTGTGATATTTTTGTTAAATTTGATATGCAGTATAAAGAAAAAAATTTATCTATTATTTTGGAGAAGATTCTTAAGACATTTAAACCTATGAAAATTCATGGTTCAAGAGATTATTTTAAGTTTATTAAAAAAGGAATTACTTTTGAAATTGTGCCTGTTTTAGATGTGGGTGGCCCAAGTGAAGCTCAAAATGTTACTGATGTTAGTCCTTTGCATGTTGATTGGGTTAGAACTCATATTAAAAAGTTGCATGATGATGTGAGATTATCTAAACTATTCTGTAAGGCTAATGGTCTTTATGGAGCTGAATCTTACATAAATGGATTTTCAGGATATATCTTAGAAGTTTTAACAATTCATTATGGTGGTTTTAAAAAATTATTGAAAGGAGTTACTGAATGGAGACCTAAACAATGCATAGATGTGGAAGGATTTTATCATTCTAGACACGATATTTCTCGTCGATTAAACAAAGCAAAACTTCATAGTCCATTGATAATAATTGATCCTGTTCAACCAAATAGGAATATTGCAGCTTCACTTAGTAATGAAAGGTTTTCTCAATTTATTTTAGCAGCAAGATTGTTTTTGCAAAAACCTAGTAAACTTTTTTTTAAGAAAAAAGAATTTAAACTGAGTGAAGTAAAGAAAAAAGCAAAATTATTAGATTGTTCTTTGGTTATGTTGAATATTACTCCATTACAAAGTAAGAGAGATGTTGTAGGGAGTAAATTGTTAAAAGCATTTTTATTTATTCAAACACAATTAGAAAATTGTGATTTTAATGTTTTGGATTCTGGTTGGTCTTGGTCAAAAAAGACTTTTTTTTGGTTTCTTGTTTTTCCTAATAAACTTTCTAAATATGAGAAACATCCAGGACCTTTAGTTTATTCTAGTAATGAATTCTTTAAACCATTTACTAAAAAATATAAGGATTATATAATAGAAAACTTTAGAATTTATGTTCTTAGGAAAAGAAAATTCTATAAACTGAAAGACGTAATCAAATACATTGTTAAAGATGAATATTTGAAGGATAAAGTTAAAAAGGTAAGAATTTGATTATAGAAGCTGTTAATTTCAGTTAACTTTATAAATTACTTTGATTTTCATGTGTTTACATTTATAAATCACCACCAGATTCTATATTTCGGATATTAAACTCCGAGACTACATATAGAAAATTCATAGGCTAGCGAGAGCTATCCCATTTAAACTAGCTAACTTATGTTACTTAATCATAGCATTAAGTAATGAGTAAGAATAGATCTCTAGAATCAAGAACTATATGTTCTTGACAATTCCTAATTAAAAATTGCGACCAAATAAACGATAAAAGGATAGAAGTTAGAATTCCCGTTGATCCTGCGGGAGGCTGCTGCTATCAGGGTTCGATTTAACCATGCAAGTCAAGGGGTCCTTCGGGACACCGGCAGAATGCTCAGTAACACGTCAATAATCTAACCTTAGGTCCTGGATAACCTTGGTAAACTGAGGCTAATATAGGATATAAGATAAATTCTGGAATGAATATCTTTTAAAAGTAATGCCTAAGGATGAGTTGGCGGCTGATTAGGTAGTTGGTGGGGTAAAGGCCCACCAAGCTTACGATCAGTAGGGGCCTTGAGAGAGGGAGCCCCGAGAAGGGCACTGAGACACTTGCCCTAGCCCTACGGGGTGCAGCAGGTGCGAAACCTTTACAATGCACGAAAGTGTGATAAGGGAACCCTGAGTGCCTATACTTAGTATAGGCTTTTACTAAAGGTAAATACTTTAGTGAATAAGCGGTGGGTAAGACTGGTGCCAGCCGCCGCGGTAACACCAGCGCCGCTAGTGGGAGCCGCGTTTATTGGGCCTAAAGCGTCCGTAGCTGGATGAGTAAATTTTTTGTGAAATTGTCAAGCTTAACTTGACAGCGCGCAGAAAACACTTCTTATCTTGGAACCGGAAGGAGTCAGAAGTATGCGAGGGGGAGCGGTAAAATGCTATAATCCTTTGTAGACTACCTGTGGCGAAGGCGTCTGACTAGTACGGGTTCGACAGTGAGGGACGAAAGCTAGGGGAGCGAACCGGATTAGATACGAGAAATCATGTCTGATTTCTGGATTTGGCTTTGTAAAAGATTCGTTAAATCTGCTAAATTACGAGCGAAACAGAAGTTGCTATATGATGATTTACTCGCTAACTACCCGAGTAGTCCTAGCTGTAAACTCTGCGAGCAAGGTGTTACATATCTTACGTGGATATGTAGTGTCGAAGCGAAGGCGTTAAGCTCGCCGCCTGGGAAGTACGGTCGCAAGGCTGAAATTATTTCGACTGGGAGTCTCAAAATCTCCTGATCAATAATCAGTAGACTTAAAGGAATTGGCGGGGGAGCGCCACAAGGGGTGCGGCGTGCGGTTTAATCTAATTACACACAGAGAATCTCACCAGGGGCGACGGCAGGATGAAAGTCAGGTTGAAGGCCTTACTTGACGAGCCGAGAGGTAGTGCATGGCCGTCGTCAGCTCGTGCCGCGAG
>CAZHVK010000015.1:0-32898 GCA_964535955.1 uncultured Methanosarcinales archaeon
TGACCAGTATGCATTGCTTCAAACAAAACTTCTGCTTCTTTTTGCCTTCTTATTTCTCCAACAATTATCCTATCAGGTCTCATTCTTAATGAATTCACAACAAGATCAAGCATAGTAACTTCACCTTTACCTTCAGGATTAGGCATCCGAGTTTCCATAGGAACCCAATGAAGTGTATCAGGCAGCTGCAGTTCTCTAGTATCTTCAATTGAAATAATTCTTTGGTTTGGTGGAAGAAAATTAGCAAGAACATTCATCATAGATGTTTTACCAGAACCAGTACCACCAGCAACCAATATTGACAACTCATGCTGCATTGCCAGCCATAACAAAGCAGCACCTTCATAAGATATAGTTTTTGCTTTTATAAAATCAGTTATTGTCCACGGCCTTGTAGCGAACTTTCTAATAGTGATTGTATTTCCAAAAGAAGAAATAGGATTTAATGTAGCATTAACTCTGTCCCCTGTCTTAAGATGAGCATCCATTAAAGGTTCAAGAACAGTTATTTGTTTTCCAACATCCTTACCAATCATTGTTGAATAATGTCTGATCTGATTTTCTGATTTAAGAAAAATATTAGACTTAAGCCATCCTTGTTTTTTGTGATAAACCCAAAGAGGATCTTTGGCATTATTAATAACAAGCTCCTCCAAATTAGGATCTCTTAAAAGGATCTCTATATTACCTAAACCAATATTTTGTTGCACAACATAAGTCACTAATAATCTTAAAGATTTGTCATCTATGTTAGGAAAATATTTTTTAATCAAAATTTTAATTTCATGCTTAAACTTTTGTTCTACACCTTTTACACCTTCTGGCCCTCCTAACTCTGTTTTACCTAAACTTAAAGAAGAAATAAAGTCTTCTCTAACCCTTTTCAAAACAAGATTAGTTGCCTTTGATATATTTAAAATAGAAATATTATAAGTTGGTACAAACTCATCACTATACTGAACAATTTTAACATTTACAACCATTTCATCTAATTTTATGTCGTATGTATCGAGTAATTTAGCGTTTCTTTCCATTTTTCATCACTTATGTTTTTGCTTTATTAGATTCAAAATTAATTTTATCTAAAAACAATTTTGCTTCAGTATTATCAGGGTCCAATTCAAGAATAGTATAAATTTCTTGTAATGCTGAATCAAAGTTTTGATTATGCATATATTTCTTTAATCGGGATTTTTTAGCAGAAATCATTTTATTGACAATAGAATCCTTGAATTTATCTTCACGAAGATTTTTGATCTCAATTAACTTATCACTAGCTTTCCTATCCCTAGGGTTAAGTCTTAAATAAGCTTCTAAGGCTCTCACTGCAGTTGTATAATCTCTTTCCCTGATATTCTTCAATGCTGCTTTGTGAAGTTGTTTTGATTTTTTCAGCTTAAACATTGCATCTATCTTTGCTCTTTCTTCTTCTTCTGTGTCCAGAGATGTTATACGATGTTTAGCTTCTGGAATAGGCATAATTATCCTTGGACTCTGTCTAAAATCATGCATTGCTGGTTTTTTCTTTTCTGATTCTTGTTTCTTAACCTTTAAATCTTCTAAATGTAGTTTTTCTGCATACTTATCATAATATTGTTTAATAAACTTAAGAATTTTCACAAAGCCATAACAATTTTTTTGAGCAGATACGAAATTATGATTAATAAACTTAAGAACAAACCTCAATCCCCTCATATCTGATGCATTATAATATTTATTAAGACTAAGCGCAGCTTGATAAAGCCTGTATATTTCAAAAACTTTCCTAATCTCTTGTTTTAACAAGAACTTTTTATTAACAAGATACAATGGCAGCTCATTATAAAGTGAATAGATATTATTATAGATCTGACCAATCAATGAAAACTGGTTACTATCTACAATCTGATGAGCACTTACAAGTAAATCAAGCAGTTTAAGATATCTTGTCTTAACATAAGGACTAAGTTCTCCTAACTCCACAAAATCTTTTCCAGACAAAACATCGTAATACAATTTATAAACTTTTTTCCTTACTTCAAGTTTAACAGGGTCAAAACCTGTAGGGAATGTATTATACTTATCAATGATCTGTCTATAAAGATCATAAGCTACATTAAAATCTTTATTATTATGAGCAGCCTGTGCTTCATCTATAAGATGGTTGATATTCAATGATCCTTGTTTAATTATTTGAATAGACACATACTTCTTAAGTTCTATCAATTGTTTATATGACTTTAACAGCATGTTTTGGGCATGATTGTACTCTTTGGAAAAAGCTTTTGGCATTTTTTCAAATATAGCTCTTGCTTCATTAAAAGATTTCACACCATTTTCAATATCTCTATTCTTCATATAATCATGCGCATATTTCAGCAGCTGTTTAATCGTATTAATTTTTTCTAAGATATCTTGTCTTAATCTTGACTTTTTATCAACCATTAACTGCCGATATATATTAATCATTTTTTCTTGAATATCTAACTTTTGATCTAAGAATCCAGGCGGTAACGAACTATAAATTTGTTTTAGATCTCCATAAGTTGCAATCGCATTCTCAATATTCCCTTTAGCAATAAATGATTCAATATTAAGAACCAAACCTAATATTTGTCTTGTTTTTACTTGCATATCTTTTTCATTTAATTGATTTGTAATAGATGACAATCTTTGAAAAAACTTTAATATGCCTTCTGCTAACTTAGTCTTTTCACCATAAAAACCATCTGGCATAGAATCATAAGTTGTTTTGATTTGATTATATAACTCAACAGCATCATCAACATTTTTTTTCTTAACAAATACATATCCTTGTTTAAGTAAATTATTAATCAGAACAGTTCCTTCTTTAATTTGTTTAAATCCTTGCTTTTGCAGTGCAATTGATAACTCATTGTTTAAGTGTATAAGTTCTGTCTCTATTTCATTCTTTCTTTGAAGAAAGACAATAGGTAATGAATCATATGATTTTTTTACTTGAGAATAAATATTTTTTGCAGCAGAAAAATTACCTTCATTAATCAAAGACCTTATATGAGTGAGAGACAGATTTATGTCTGTTTCTTCTGGAGCAATTAATTCCTTTCCAACTTTTTCATCTTTACTAGGCAAAGCCTTCATTGGTTCTGCTTCTACTTTTAGTTTTTCATCTTTTCCATCAAAAATGACATCATGTTTTCCATCTTTTGTTTGCTTTAGTTCAATAAAGGGTGTTGTCAAACTATATTTTGTTGCCACAATTCCTTCTTCTTCAAGAACACTTACTAAATTTTCCACAGTAGAAACAACTGTTTTTAACTCCTTAGCAGCCTGTTCCATAGAAATTCTTTTTCTTCTTTGTAATAAATCTACAAATGCATCAACATCAGTTAGTGTAACTCCCTCTTTTTTATCTACCATATATATACCACCCTAGCTTTTATATTATTTTATATATATAAAGCATTTATAAATGTTACTATTTTTATATATGAAATACTATATAAAACAAAAGATAAACCAAAACACTAATATACATATACATCATCACACATACAACATGCAAAAATCAATACAAAAATTACAAGAAATCACAGCACATGATAACATAATTCTAACAAATAGAGGCAATACTGCGATTAGATTAGCTTTAAAATATGTAAAAGAATTGAATAAAGATAATGATAAGAGGATGATATTTATTCAAGATCAAGGTGGTTGGATGTCTTATCACAAGTATACTGAAAAATTAAAATTACAAAAATTCGATCTTCAGACAACTTTTGGTGTGCTAAAACCATATCAATTAGAAAAATCATTAAAAAAATACAATAATTTTGCAGCAATCATTTATCAAAATCCAGCTGGTTATTATGCTGATCAGCCGTATAAAGAAATATATGAAATCTGTAAAAAATATAATATTGTGTGCATACTTGATGTTACTGGTTGTATAGGATTGGACAAATTTGGAAATTATGCTGACATTCTAGTCTGCAGTTTTGGTGAATCAAAGCCAATTGATCTAGGTTATGGTGGTTTTATAAGTTTCAAAGAAGCAAAAGCAGCTGAACAATGTAATTATAAATTAGAAGAACAAGATAAAGAACTTAATGCAAAAATAATAAAAAATCTTCCAGATAAAATAGACAAATTAGGTACTCGGTATGGTAAACTTTTCACAGAAGTTCATAAAGTAAAAACAGATTTAGCAAAATTCAAGATACTGCACAAAGACAAGAAAGGAATTAATGTTGTTGTCATGTTTAGAAATGATAAAGAAAAACAAAAGATCATTGATTACTGTAAAAAGAACAAATATGAGTTTACAGAATGTCCTCGATATATTCGGGTAAATACCAAGGCTATTTCTATTGAAGTAAAAAGAATAAAGACTGATTAAGAAAAGAATATAATGTCAATTTATCAATTGGAAAGTTCGAACGAACAATGCACAGACCTTAAGTCGGCTTCATCCAATAAATCCATCTGTGCTGTCAGAAATACAGAGTATTTCTGATCATGCTCATAAATGCTCCACATTTATGACACGTGTATGCCTATGTTTGTTTGGCAAACATGGCATGGCCAGATGAAGTTTTATGAATGTAATGAGTAAAACGTAATAGGATTTTTGGATGGAGCACCTTAAGTCAAAAGATTTATATATACCTAAACCAATAATAACATTATCAACATGTTTAAAAAACAAAAAAGAGGACAATTAACAGTTTTTATAGTTATAGGATTAATTCTTTTACTGTCAATGATATTATATATATACATGCAAAGACAAGCATTTGGAATACCTGAAGAATTAAACATTGAAAACATCAAAGGAAAAATTGAGCTTTGTCTTATTCAAAAGACAGAAACAGCATTGAAAGAATCTGGAAGAAAAAATGGATATGTTTATGATGTGGATTTTGCAAAGAGCATTTTTACAAACAATTATGAATTAAATCAAGAACTAATAAAAACACAGATAAACAGATATTTAAAAGAAACATTACCTGAATGTATAAATAATTTTGAAGAATTAAAAAAACATTACCATCTTGAACCAATAGGAAACTTTAGTTCAGAAATAATTTTTAAACAAGACAATATAATTGTTAATTTAGATTATCCTCTCAAAGTTTCAGACAATCTTAAAACAAAATCAACACTTGTGAATGAATATCAAGCAACAATTCCTATTAGATTTAAACATATTCTTAACATAAAACAACAAATACAAACAGCAGAAGACAAAGATAGATTCATAAGTAATTATTTAATAGAAAACATTGAAGTTCCTATCAAACAAAAGCATGAATCAAATGAAGAATATAATAAAAAACTGCTTAGTTTTTTTTCAAAAGGAAGTAAAAAATATCTAAAGAATATAAAGATAGAAAACACAGATTACAAAGAAGGTACAGAAGATAAGTTATGGGTTATCACTAATGAAATTTATCCAAGAACAGAGATACAATTTTCATACAACAGATTACCATTAGAAATAAACAATCCTGAATTTAATTTCAAAACTAAATATAACAAAAACTTGTTAAAATATTCAGAATATTTAAAAAAAGGTGCATTTGATTTTGATCTAAACATAATTATTCCTGTCAGTGTTAAGATAAATGACAAACTATCATTCAAAGAAAAAGGTTATGAATTTAATTTTGTAGTTCCTGTTAATCTAGATCTTGGTTCTGGAGAAGATATTTCAGAACATAAAACAAAAAACTTTGAGATTGATATAAAGACATTAACTTCAGATTCTAATTTGGAAAATTTTAATTCTCCTATCGCTTTAGAAGACAATGAACAAGTGGTTGTTCAAATCTATAATAAAGATCATTATGCAGCAGCACTATATCCTGAACAAAAAACAATAAGTTTACCAAAACAAAAACAAGAACTAAATATTGAAGCATTATTATTCAAAGATTACAGGTTAATAGGTGGCTATAAAACAAGATACACTTTAACAACAGATGATTTATCAAAAAATAAATTAAAACTAAGTGTTGTAAAACTTCAAGGATACAGTGACAGCATAATATTAAACATTCTTAATAACCAAGATTATTCTAATAAAGTTGTGGTTGGGTTTGAGTGAAATAATTCTAACTATAAAAATAAAAAAAGAACAACAGAATCTACTCTCAGACACTAGTTTCATAATAAAACCCAAGACATTAGCCGCTTATTAAGCCAGGAGTGGGTAGTGGGGATAGGGATGGTGGGTTATTGTCTGGGCTGGATGGTTGGGGGTTTTTAGGACTGAGGGAATATAGCAAAAACATTTATAAACTCCTTTTCTCTTCTATATACTAATGGCAAAGAAATGCATCATATGTAAAGAAGAAGCAAGATATATTATTAAAGATACTTCTGATTATTATTGCGAAGAATGTGCAAAAGACAGTTTTAATGATATTTCTGCTCTGTTAAAAGTCGAAGAACAAGCACAGATGTTAAAAAAAGCAATTAAGGAAAAGATGAAAGAAGAACAAAACAATGAAGAAACAACAGAAAAGACAAGTGATCAAGCAGAAGAAAAAGAAACAAGTGAAGAAGTTAGTGAAGAGAAAAAGATTACAAAAAAAGAATAATCATTTCCATGAAACCTCTACCTCATCAGTTCTCCAATAAGGCAAAACCTTTGTATGTTTCACATCTTTAATCTTTCTCATTGCATTATATTCAAGAATACCTTGCCATGCAATCATTGCAGCAGCATCAATCAAGAACTGTGGCTCTGGTATAAAACATTTAGCATCTCTTTCATAACACATTAACTTAGCCATCTCTTGCAGATGAAGATTACATGCTACACCACCGCCTAACAATAATTCATCTTTACCACAATGCGCCATTGCTCGTTCAGCAACTTCAAGCAGCATTGCAAAACATGTTTCTTGCAATGAAAAACATAGATCTTCTTTAGTATATTTACCAGAATCAAACTTTTGCTTTAGATTAGTTAGGATGCCACCAAATGAAACATCCATTCCTTTCACCACATATGGAATCTCGATAAGATTTTTACCTTTAATAGCTAATTCATAAACTTTTGGTCCACCTGGAAAACCTAAGCCAATATACCTAGCAAAAGTATCCAAAAAATTACCAGCACCAATGTCAAGTGTTTCACCAAATATCCTATACTTGCCTCCTTCTAATGCAATCACTTGAGTATTTGCACCTGATGCATAAAGCAGCACAGGATCTTTTGCACCTGTCATTGCTTTGCCAATTGTCAAATGTGCAATGCAATGATTAACACCAACTAATGGAACTTTTAATTTCAAAGAAATATACCGAGCAATAAATGCACCTATCTTCAGCATGTGCCCGATTCCTGGTCCTCTTGAAAAAGAAACAAGATTTATATCTATCCACTTTAATCCACTCTTATCAAGAGCTTCTTTCAAAACCTTATCACAACATTCTACATGATGATCAACAACTTCAACAGGTTTCATTCCACCTTTTTTTGTGATAAAACTATCTCTAACATTAGAATACACTTTTTTTTGATCATCCATTATTGCTACACCGAATGTATCTCTGCCTTTAGAGTGCAGTACTTTCGATGCCTAAACAGATTAGTTTTTTTGGCATAATATTAGGATAATGGGTTATAGGTTATAAATTTTATTGTTTACTAGACTACCAAAATCTTTATAACACTAATTAAACACCCACATGTCAAGGGGATAAACATAATAAAAAAAACATTATTAACAATTCTTGCATTATTAATCACTACAACAAGTAATGCTTATCCTATTGGTGAACCAAAAGAAGTCTACATACCAAAATCAGCAACAACAACAAAAGAACTTAAACAAACATATGAATCAATTGAAGACGCAATTGAATTCCATCTGAATGTAGCTGAAAATTTTATTAATAAAGGAATGTTAGAAAATGCAAAAATTCACATAAATAAAGCAAATATTTTAGCAGGATGCACTGATATTGATATTTCATATGAAACAAAAGATCTTTTAACAACAGGAATAATGACTTTTCTTGAAGATTATAAAAAAATATTTCCTAAGCATTATAAATGTTCACAAGATCTGGATATAATGGAAAGCTTAATTTCTTTATCTAGAGAAAATGAACTTTACATAGAAAAAGAAATAATTGATCAATTTGGATATATGGAATATCAATTTTTATTAAAAAAAAAAGAACATAATCAAGAGATGAACAAAATATTGGAATATGGAACAGCATTACACCTAAAAATAAAAACAGAACAATACAAAATAAGATTAAAAGGTAAAAGAAGAGCAAGACAAAGAGTTCAATCAGAATTAGATGAAATAAAAAGAAAACACAAATTAGAAATAGAAATTGCAGAAGAAAAAGCAAGACAAAGAAAATGGGAAAAAGAAGAAATAGCAATGAACAAAGCAAGAGAAGAAGAAAAAGAAAGACAAAGAAAATTAGAATGGGAAAGAAAAATAAGAGAAAAAGAAGAAAAAGGAGAAGTGGAAACAAAAGAACCAACAATAGATTATTCTAAGATCAAAAACATAATATACCATGTAGTAATATATGAATCATCTGAAGAAGAATATCAAAAACTAATAAAGTATGAAGGATATGAAAATGCCCCAAGAGCGATTACAGAACCTGCAAGTTATAAACATTTCACAAAATATGAAACAAGATTGACAAAAGAACAAGCATTAGAAATTTTGGTTGGTGAAAAACTAATTCTTGATCCTGAAGAAGAATTTGTAAATGAGTTGATGGATAAAGCATTATTTGAAGAACAGGAATATTCTATTGTTAAGATTGAAATAATTAGATAATGATTCTTTTGTTTACAAAAACATTTATATAAAACAACAATATATTACATATTATGCTCACAGCAGAAGAACTTATCAATAAAGTACTTGAATATAATCCAAAAGCACATGTTTCTTTAATCAGAAAAGCATATGATTTCTCAAAACAAGAACATGGTGAACAGAAACGTGATTCAGGTGAACCATATTTTGAACATTGTGTTGCAACAGCAGAAATCCTTATAGAAATGAAACTAGATTCATCAACAATATCAGCAGGTTTATTGCATGATGTTATTGAAGATACAAAGATCAGATCACACACAATTGAAGAAGAATTTGGAAAAGAAATCCTTGACTTAGTACAAGGAGTTACAAAAATAAGAAAGATTGACATTGGTGAAACAGAAGAAAGAAAAGCTGCTACTGTTAGAAAGATATTATTAGCAACATCAAAAGATATAAGAGTTATTCTAATCAAATTAGCAGATAGACTTCATAACATGAGAACATTAAAATTTAAACAAGAAAAAGTACAAAAAAAGATTGCACAAGAAAGTCTTGAAATATATGCACCTGTTGCACACAAACTAGGGATGTACAAAATAAAATCAGAAATAGAAGATTTATCATTAAGATATCTTCATCCAAACATTTATCAAGATATTAAAAAGAAAATAGCAGAAAAAAAAGATGAAAGACAAGAAAGAGTTAATAGAATAATGAGTATAATAAGAGAAAAATTAAAAGAATCAGGAGTCCAATTTGTACACATCTATGGAAGAGCAAAAACATTTTATTCAATATATAGAAAACTTGATAGAAAAGGTGGTCATTTTGAAGACATTTATGATTTGATTGCTATTAGAGTTATCACCAAAATAAAAGAAGACTGTTACAGAGTTTTAGGAGTCATACATTCTAATTGGAAATATTTAAAACAGGAATTTGAAGATTTTATCGCAAATCCTAAACCAAATGGTTATCAAAGTCTTCACACTGCAATCCTATTTGAAAAAAAACCAATTGAAATACAAATAAGAACAGCAGACATGCACGTTGAAGCAGAAGAAGGTATTGCAGCACACTGGAGATATAAAGGAACAGAAAGAGACAAAAGATTTGACAGAAAAATAGCTTGGTTAAAACAATTCCTCGACTGGCAAAGAACATCAACAACAGCAAAAGATTTAATTGAAACAGTAAAGATTGACTTATTTAAAGATGAAATCATAGTTTTCACACCCAAAGGTGATCCAATCGCATTACCAGAAGGTTCTACACCAATTGACTTTGCATATGAAATTCATTCAGAAATAGGTGACAAGTGTGCAAGATCAAAAGTCAATAATATACTAGTAAGTTTATCACACCAACTTAATAGCGGCGACGTTGTTGAGATCATGACACAAAACAATGCAAAACCATCCAGGCAGTGGTTAACATTTGCAAAAACAAACCATGCAAAAGCAAAGATTAGACAAGCTTTAGGAATACAATTTGATGATAGAAGAGTAAAAAAATATGAAGAAGGGTCCAAAAAAGATTTAGAAAAAGAAATAATTGTTGAAAAAGAAACAAAACCAAACATAAGATTATCAAGATGTTGTGGAGTTAATATTGGTGAACCAATAATAGGATTTAAAACAAAAGACAAAAAAATAGCGATTCATGCACAGGATTGTCCAAATGTGGATTCAATGCTTAATCTTAAAAGAGTAATTGTAAGCTGGAAAAAAAAGAATAAAGAACAAAACATAAAAAAATTAGTTATTACTGTCAGAGACAGACTAGGATTATTAGCAGACATATTAAATATAGTAACAGTCTCAAAAATGAACATAAAAAGTATAAACTCAGAACCAAAAAAACAAAATATCCAAATAAATATGAATCTAGAAATAACAAATGAAGAAAATTTTAAAAAACTAGTTAATTATATTAAAGGGATACCAGGAATTGTTGGTATTAATGTTATGGGGTGATCTCACAGATCAATCGGCTTTCTATCAATCTCTCTTAACTCAATTTTATCAACCAATAGTTCAAACAATTCTGGCTGTATCTTAAGAATATCTTTTAATGTGATAAATCCTACCATTCTTTTCTCATGCATTACAGGCAAGTGTCTTATGTTTGCATCAGTCATCATTTTTAATGCATCAAAAACATCAACATCAGGAGCAACTGTTATCAATCTCTTTTCCATAAAATCTTCAACTTTTGCTTCTTTAGCATCTTGATCTTTACTAATAACTTTCCTAACAATATCTTGCTCAGTTATGATTCCTTGCACAGTCTCACCTTCACCAACTAACAGACTACCAACATGATGTTCTGCCATAATTTTAGAACATTGAACAATAGAAGTATTTGGATCAACCATGATTGGTTTTATTGTCATTGCGTCCCCGACTTTGTAACCGGTTTTCATTTTTTATCAGCCTCTTTACTTATTTTTTATTTATATAATTTTATTTATTGATTTTTATTATAATCATCAACTGAGGTTGATAGGGGTGAAGAATTAGTTAATAAAGGTTTCGGAAATCTATTACTTTAAATGTTGTACCTTAGAAGGCAATTCACAATCATCTATAATTCCTCTAAGAGTAAGATATTCTTTAAAAGTTTTAAAATATTTAAAAGAAATTCCTCTGGGCTGTGAAGGCAAAAGTTCTCTCAAATGATCAACTTTATTAGAATAATCCAGAAAAGGATTTCTTTGATTTGAAACTTCAATTAATTTAAGTGAAAGATTATATAATTCATAAATTTCTCTATTTGTAATATCTAAATAATGAACTCCAAATCTAGCAGAACTGCCATGACATGCTTCTGCTTTATTCATTCTAAAAACCCTAACAATTCCTTTTGTCCTTTCAAAATACATATCACGATTCTGTTTTTTAATAACATACCACAAAATTTCTTCATCAAGCTTTTCATCCAATAACCTATGAAATTGTTTTTTAGAAACAGGTTTTGCTTGAGGATAAAAATTTTGTATAACTTCTTCTAATGCTGTCTTCTGCACTTCACTTAATGGATCACTAAGTTCAATACATTTTTTGATAAACATATCAGACACTTCAGAACCCTCTACAGTTATAAGATATTGATTAGGTTCAAAATAATTTGATAAATTTCTAAATGTGTTTGCAATTTTGTCTTTTATCATTTCTACCCACTATATAAGAAAAAGGAATAATTTCAGATTTATAAAGATTTATATGCTATAATCTAATAAACAAAAAAAACAAAAACAAAAAAAAGCCTCAATCAAACTCAATAACATTCAATTCTTCTAAACTGTCAAGATCATTAAGTTTTAACATTGCATCACTCATTGTGTACAAAACATCCTCAATATAAAGTGATCTCTGTATCTGTTCATCATATCTCATGTAATAACCACTCTTAAGATAATCTTCTTCAACATTATGACTTACACCGCCGCGAAGATCAAAACCATTATCTAAAGTAATATCATACACATAAGCACCTTGGAAAACAATATCACCACGCAAAGGATAACCAGATTCATCAAACTTTTCATCACCAGCAACTTCAGCAACTCTTATAGGTAAGACAAGAAGATTCCTTTCTCTGTCAAACAAGAATGCTTTATGATTACTCAGCACAGGTGATTCTGTTCCACGATCACCAATCACAACTTTATGCATCTCGATTGGATTTGAAACATCTGAAACATCAAAGATAGCCATCTTTACACCTTGGTACCATGCAAAATCAATTCCTCTATCTTGTATCTGATCCTCAAGTGCTTCCATTGTATCTTTACCAATTCCAATTATATGTGTTTCATCATATGGATGTAGATAATCACTATAACCTGGTATCTTCAACTTACCGAGTACTGTTGGGTTGGTATGATCAGACAAGTCTATGACAAACAAAGGATCAACTTTTTTGAATGTTACAATATATCCTTTTTTACCCATAAATCTTACAGAATAAATCCTTTCACCAGGTGCAAGATCTTCTAATGAACCAACAAGTTCCATATCTTTATCCAAAACATAAACATTATTAGTAGACATTACTTCTTTATCCCAAACATTGCCTTTAGTAGTTGCAATCCTAAAATGTGAATCAAACTCATCCATTGAAAACTGGTTAAGTATACTTCCAGGAACTTTTCCAATTCCTTGATATTTTATATTACCTTGATCAAGATTAAACTTGGTCACAACAGTCACTTCATTACGACTAGTAACAGGCTCACCTACTTGAGATTCTCTTTCATAAGTTGTCTGTGCAACATAAAGATTTTGTAATGAAGCAAAAACATTTTCACCATCACCAACAATCACTTCTTTACCAACTTCTTTATCTTCATCAGTCATTGACATTGAAGCAACTGTTATAAAATTCTCAGCACGTAACGGAGTAATATAACCAATATCTTTTGCCTCAACAACAGGTTCTGTTGCTTCTTTATCTTCTCTGTACAAAGGAATTATATCAATTGGCTCATCATAGCTCCACTTAGGCCATGAATTAACAACAAAATAAACATTTTCACCAATTTTTCTTGATGTAACATAATCACCTTCTAATTCAACAGATCTTAACAAATGAGGTTTTTCTCTATCTTCAACATCATATAATCTGACACCAACAACAGATGAACCATAATAATAGTCATCCATTACAACACTGTCTCCTGTTACTTTTTCACCTATTTCTGCTTCATAGATAATAAAGTTCCATTGATTTCCAAACAGCAACAACCTATCTTCATGTATAAATATTTCACTTGGCCTAAAATCATCAAGATCTATTTCAGACAATAATTCAGCTTCTTGAGCAGGATATGCTTTTGCAATATACAATTTATTATTAGCAACAACATATATGTAATCACCATCTGTCTTGATTATATCAGCTTCATCAACACCTTCTACTTGTATATTTGTTTCAGAAAAATCTCTTGATTCTCCGCCAGCAGCTGATGGTGCAGCTGTATCAGTAGCAGCCATCTTAGTAGGCATGACAGAAGTTACAATAGTTTCAAATATTCCATCCTCTTCAGCATACACTGGTCTTACATCTTCAAAAGCTTCTGCTAATTGATCAACTGATTCAAACTTTAAGAATTGAGCATCAACAGCTTCTAAGTCAGACTTATAATCCACATCATCTGGTTTATCAGGATCCACTGGATCCACAGGTTCACATGCTGTTAAAGCAGACAATATCAATAATACTCCTAAAAACACAGCAATTATTTCATTATTAAATAATTTCTTTATTATTTTCATCATTTTCATTTCCTCCTATATTGTGTATTTATTATAATAGTATACAATAATCCTTATTTTATAGCTTTCTAGTACTTAAAACTTACTATAAATACTAACAAACCATAAACTTACTATAGAAATTAGATAGTAAAACTTCTATTTATAAGTACAAGTAGACTTTGAATGAGGTTGAAGTTATGACCATCAAAACATTTATAAGATAACTAAATATCCCAACACCATGAAAATCGCAATCTGTGGAAGCATGAGTTTTTCAAAAGAAATGATTGAAATAAAACAACAACTTAACAATAAAGGCCATGAAGTCATACTACCACATTCAACAGAACTCTATGCAAACAACACTTTATCAGCAGAATCTAGAAAAGAATCAGCAGAAAACAAGATAAAGAATGACCTGATAAGAGATTATTTTAAGATAATACAAGACTCTGACGCAGTTCTAGTCACAAACTTTACAAAAAACAATATCAACAATTATATTGGTGGCAACACTTTTCTAGAAATAGCTTTTGCACATGTATTAGACAAAAAAGTCTTTTTATTAAACCCAATTCCAGAAGTTTCTTATTCTGATGAAATAATTGCAATGCAGCCTGTTGTTTTGAATGGTGATTTGGATAAAGTTGAATAAGAAAAATAAATAATAAAAAATAAATTAAAAAAAACAAAAACCTTAGTAATTAACCAAAACTTCTACATCTTTCCCAAAGACTTTCTTCAAACTCTCAAACACTTGCTCCTTAACAAAAGCTTGTCGTGGCCCTTTGAACTCAGCCAAAGCTTTTTCAAACTCTTCAATATTAGTCTCTTGCACAGCTCCAAATGAACCATCTTTGCCGATTGATGCTTTGCTTACTCTTTTTGGTTTTGCATTAAGATCATGAGTTATAAAAGCAATATCATCAAATAATATCACTTCGCCGACATTCTTACCGCCAAATCTAACCCTTATCTTTGCTTTTTCCAGCTCACGAGAACGTTTTCTTTGCATATACTCAACCATGTTTTTAATAAATTCTCTTGACAATTTTCTTACTTGTTCAACTTCTGTTGCTGTTAGTTTTTTATTATCATAGTCTTTCTTAGCTTTCATTATGTCTTTCAAAGTTCTTACAAACTTGCTAGGAACCTTACCTGTTGAGACCAAATGTTCTTCAAACATGTCAACTAATTCACTTTCTTTAGTCTTTTCCATTCCTTCCATCTTAAGAACATCTCTTACAACAGTCACAATTGTTTCATAGATATGCATTACAGATTCTTCCTGCTTCATCTTTTCTATCTGTGTAAACAATCTTCTTATTCTTGCTAAGTATTTCTTACCATTGATTAATAATTCATCAATTTCTTTACCAGAAACTTCTTTCTTAAGACCATGCTCAATTTCTTTTCTAAGTTTATGAGCTTTTTCATACATCTTAACAAATTTTTCTTCTAGTAATTTCTCTTTCTTAACAAAAACATCTCTCATAACTTCACCACATGACTTTGGATCAGGTGGTGCAACACCATAAAGCATTAATGCAGCTTGTGTTGGTGTAAGCATTGCTAAAAATATGTCATCCATTCCAATTGATTTTAATTTCATGTCAACTCTTTTCAACATTTGCTCACCAGAACCCATAAACATGTCAATTGCTTCTGGACTAGGCTTTATCTTACCCATATGCAATAATTGTTTCATTGGCATAAAGATTCCTCTATCATAGAATGGTACACAATCTCTTAGTAATGTAAATATTACAGGATGTGCTTCTCTTAGATTGTCCCAGAAATCTGTTAATATGTATATTTGTACATGCAATTTGTTCTTTATTCCTGTTATTTCACCTGCTTCTAATCCCATACCAATTATGATTGCTCTTAACTTATCTCTAAGTTCTGTTCTAGTCATTTTCTTGACATCAGTATCATCGATTATAATGTATACATCAAGATCAGATGTAGGTTTTGCATAACCTTTCATAATTGATCCAGCTACAACATATGATACAATGTATTTTTCAAACTTCTTTAGAACCATTGTCTTGTGAACTTCTGCAACCTTAACATTACCTAGAACACCTTTATCAAAGATAGGTGCAGACATTGCTATTAATTGCAATAAATCATTCTTACCATCAAAACAACTTTGCCATAACTCAGACAATATCACAGTCTGTGGTACAATATTTTTATCAATATCATCAGCAACCTTAACAATCACAGATGAAAGTTTTTCTTTTAGTTCTTGTTTAGACATCTTTTTTGAATCAGAATCATCAACAACAACTAAAACCCTTATTTTTTCCTTAGAAATATCAGGTAATTTTTCACCAGGCTTTGCTTGCGGCGGCTTTTCAGGCGGCATCAATGCTATACCTAGGATATATTTATTATCAAACTTTTTTAGAAGTGTGTCTTTGAACTTTTCAAGTTTATTTTTAATGTTTTTTAACTTGTTTTGGACATCTTTTGGTAATTTATTTAGAAGTTCTTTTTCTTTTGCTTTGATAGCATCTTGTTTATCTTGTTTTTTTGCTTTTTTTTGTTTTTTTGCCATTTTGTTTTTCACCTATTTTGCTTATTTTATTTGTTTTTATTATCTATTTTTTAACTAAAATAGTGACTATTAATAATCACCTATACCTTAGTAGGTTAATTATACTTTTAAATATAACTGTTGTAGAATACACATGAATGTGACATTTTGGTCATATCACAGGTATAATTAACTACTAAATAATAATTAATACAACAAAATTTATATAGTATTATATAATCCACACAATATATGAAACAGCAAAAACAAAAAGATATTACTCAAAATATTCTAGAAAAAGTAACAGATCATCTTTGTCAAAAATACAAACATCTTGGCAATCCTTATGAAGATAATATGGCTTTAGGATTAAAATATGATGAAGAATTTACACAAGATGAACAAAAATCATTAAAAGAATCATTATCAGCAATTGGCTCACAAACAATCACAATAAGGCAATATTATGATCATTTCAACATACTTCCTGAACATTCTCAAATAATAAAAAAAATACAACAAGTTAATCCTAATAAAGATTATATTGAATGGGAACATGTTAATGTTAGTTTACCAACAGGCACGATACATTCAATAGATACTTATCTTGAGCACATGATACCAAAACAAATGATTGATATAACAGAAAAAAAGATTAATAAATTAAAAGAAGGGATATATAAACATTATCTCAAAAGATATAACAATCCTATGGGGCTATATAATACATTTGAAAGAAGAGCAAAAAGATTATGGGATAAGATATCATATGCTGTTCAAGATTCTTTATTCTTCTTTTTTTCAGGATTTACAAAAATCATTGTAAGAGAACCTGAAGAAGACTATATCAAAAAGGGTTTATTAATTGGTTTAGGAAGAGCAATGTCAGACCTTGAGAATGATATTCAGATACCAGAGGTTTTATTAGCAACTTATTTTAAATTCGAGAAAAAATTGCAAAGAGAAGATGAAGAATATAAGCTCCAGAAGGCTTCTAATCACCAGATTCAAGCATTTTAAACCCCAAATAACAACTTTCTAAACCATAAATTCTCATTATCACAAACCCTATTTACAAGCCTTCTAGGGCTCATTTACTACTTAAAAGTAACTAAAATATGGAAAGATTTATATACTAGTTCTAGTTCCTTATGCATAATATGTATAATTCTATACATAAAAAACACATAAGAGGTACATAAAAAATGCAAATACCACTATACAAAGGAACCATAACAATAGACCAAAAAAACAAAGTAGAATGTGAACTAAAAAACAATGGTCCAATTGACAAACCATTTGAATTATCATTTAGACATTATTACAAAAAAACAGATGAACAAGAATTCAAAAGATCATATAGTCAAAAAGATGAAGGAATTCTATATTTTAACAGACAAGGCAAAATTATTGACAGATCTCCAATGAGCAAACACAATCCTACAAAACAATTACAAGAAAAATATTCTATACCACTTTCAATATCATTAGCAAGCTTAGTAAGTGGAAATAAAGTAAGAAATCTTATATCAGGTTTTTTTTCAGGTGAGAATGGTATTGATCCAGAAGCAAAAGAATATGTAAGATTAACATTTAAAGAGGAATTATAAATATGAAACAATCAAGACCAATGACAAGGATATTATCACCATATGAAACTCATGATAAAGAAAAAGTTACAGAAAAAATTGCAGAACATCAAGCAAAAATATTACCAAGTCAAGAATACACATTAAGAGAAAAATACAAATTAGTACGAACATTGATTGATAATATGATTGAAATGGAAAGGTGAAAATAAAATGACAGAACATTACAAAGAAATATTCAACAAAAAAGAACAAGAACTAGAACCATCAATGCAAAGTGTTGAATGGTATGATACTAAAGTTCCTGGAAAAACAGTTGTGTTTCTTGCAAAAGGCAAAGCAAGAGACATAAGTGCAAAGCTAAGCAAAGCTGCTGAGGCAGAACAAAGAGAAAAAGAAATATTAGCTAAAAGTTTATATGGAATACCAATGTGAGGCAAAATAAAATGGAAGAACAAACTATAGATAAAATAGTCAAACAAAATGTACAAAAACTAAGAAAACCAAAATTACACAATGGCATAGACTTTAACACAAAATTAGCAGATTCAGAAATAGATTATCATACAGTAAAGATAGAATATAATACACAAACAGGTGAAATAACAACAAGGCCTGCACAGCATGACAAGGGTAAGTTTTCTGAAATAACATTAGCATGGAACAATGACGGCACATATGGATTCAGACCTTATAATAATCCATCAAATGCAACTCACAGATTATCAGATGATGACAGAAATAAATATCTGGTTACTGATTGTTTTGGCACAGAACCAGGTGACAAGGTTTTAGAACAATCTATTCAAGTTTATAATGCTTTAAGAACATATGGTGAAAAGCATTCTAAAACAATAAATAAACAAACTAAAAGGTGAAACAAAATGTGTGAACACGAAATGGAAAAAGAACAAGTACAACCAGAAGTAAAAGTTGATTTAAAAGAAATACCTGAATATAAACCAAGAACAAAACTTAGGTTAAAAAGAAAACCAACTAAAGAACAAAATTTAGAAGGAAAATTCTATGACAATTATGATCAAAGGATTGAATTAATGGATGAACAAGGTAATATATTAAAAACTCGTCCAACAGGCAACAAATATCCTGATACAAAAACATTCAATGAAATGTTATGGTAGGTGAAAATAAAATGACAAAACTATACAAAGAAATACACAGACAAACAGTTAGATTCCCAGCAGATGACAAAGATTTTGCAAAAGCAAAAGCATTCTTTGGTTATCATCCTGGAGACAAATTTATAGCAGACGTTGCTGTTTTAGACTGTGGTGAAGAAAAAGTATTAGGTAACAGATATGTTATTGATATCAAGATAGGTGACACTGGTTCAACACCAACATATGTGCCAGCTGGTGAAAACCTAGAAGATGCAATCAAATTATGCAAAAAGGTTTGTACAAGAGAAGAAGCACTTAAATGGCATACAATGGATTATAATTAGGTGAAATAAAATGAACATATTCATAGTATGCAGCAAATACTGTTATGACAAGGTTGAAGCAATTCAATCTAAATTAGAAGACATGGGACATAGTGTTATGTTGCCAAATGTGTTTGATGACCCATTTTCAGAGTTTGACATAAGAGACAATCAACCTGACAAATTTGCAGAATGGAAAGGTGCAACATACAAAGAATCACAGGAAAAGGTTGAAAGATCTGACTGTTTGCTTGTATTAAATTATGAAAAACATGGTTGTCCAAATTATATTGGTGGAAACACTTTATTAGAGATGTATGATGGTTTTAAACTAGGAAAACCAATTTATCTTATGAACCCTATACCAGATAATATGTTAAGGGATGAGATATTAGGATTTGGCCCTATTGTAATTAATGAAGATTTAGAAAAGATAGTAGATAAAACTAAACTAGGTGAATAAAGAAAATGATAGAATCAATTATATCACAATCATATGTAGCGCAAACATATGCAAGAGATTATGTAAAAACAACAGCAGCACTTGCTAAAAAAAAGCAAGACAATGAAGAACCACAAGCATATGATAATTTGATCGCGCAAAAACTACCAATAACTCCAGGAATAGGAGTCAAAATTGATTATGTTGTATAAGAGGAATAAAAATGACAAAACCAACAACCACAACAAAAAGATTCATTATAACAGCAGCAATAATTGCTGGAGCATTTGGACTAATAAAACGTCATGACATTGCAGCAGCTTTTGAAGCACATAAACTAAGAAATGCTACATCTAACCCAGACATTGTTGCAGAAGAAATATATAAAAACCTACCAACTCAAATGCCATTTGATGATTATGAATGGAGAATACCTTGTATTGTTTATGAGCCTGAAGCAACAGGTAAAGGTGAACCAATATATCTTCATAAGAAAACAGGTGTGCTAATATTAGCAGATGAAGAAGATAATCCAGTAAGAATAGACAAACCATCAGCAATCAATAAAGTAAAGATAGATGCTTACATTCCACAAAGAGACGTAAAAAGATTCTGGACACTTGCAAAAGACATGATGTTAGGAAATGTGTACAGACACAATGAAACAGGTAAACTTGCTTATATTGATGAATATTCAAGAATAAGACAGATAGTTGACAAAGTAGAAGACATAGATAGAAACCAAGAACCAAATTATTTTGGCAAAGATCCAATTGAACAGGATTATCCTAGAAAAGAAGAATAAAAATGAATATAGTAAAACCACTAGATAGACAACCGAGAAAAAAACAATTAGAAAAACAAATACCTAAAGTTAATGTTGACTATACAATGCTCTATGTCGTAGTAGACATGTATCAATTTGAATATTTAATTAATCCAATAAGGTGTTTACAAAGGACTTATGCAAGTCTTGGTTATGACATTAATAAAACCAATTAAGGTAATAAAAATGCAAGAATTCACTTTAACAAAACAAATAAGCAAACATGGAAAGCAAGCAATAATTGTTATTCCAAAGATTTTGCAGAACCAACTTCAACCAAAGACATTGGTTGAGATAAAGATTAAAGTATTGAAGGAGGCTGAGTAAAAATGAGCTCATACGGAACAGTTGTAATAAGAGAAAAAGATGGAAACACCCACATTCATAATGCAAATCTAGCATTATCATGGATAGTTGAGAATATAAGATTTATTGAAAAGTCACCTGAACTAATAAAAGGATTTTTAGATGTAGGATATGATATGTTAAAACATGTTGCACCAACAAATTCAGGATTAATAGTACTAGACCAGATGAAAGACAAAGTAATAACATATACACCAGGAACAAATCATGCTTTTGGATTGTTATCAACTATATCAGTTAGTTATTATTTAAGCTTAAACAATGGAAATGTAAAAGCAAGATTAATAGACAATGCTCCTACTGACCTAAAACCAGAATTAATTGGATTTTATATTGATAATTTTGATTTAGAGCCAGTTAGATTAAGAGAATTTTATGAACAAGGTAAAGTTAAACACTTAATAGAATGGAATCCAAAAGAACAAGATTATTCAGGGAAAATCAGAAGCATAGAAGGAATGTCATTAGAACAGATTGGACTTTTAGCTTTACAAAATAAGAGACCTAGCAAAGCATTTGCTCTGGACATGGCTCCTTATGAGATGATTGACTTTCTTACACCAATGGGTGCAGTAGATTGGGAAACAGCAACACAACAAACTAAAGAATTACTAACAGAATTAGGATTCAATGTAAATCACAAAGAATGGGATAAATGGAAAAAAGAATGGGATGAGGAATAATGGAGGAAAACTAAAATGACAAATGAAAAATATACAATGTTTAAAAAAACAGCAAGGGTTAGTGGTTTAGTCACTGTACTTGCAGGAGCAGCATTATTACTAACTTCATGTGCAGACATGGATGCTGGTAGACAAAAATTAGAAAAAAAAGTAGAAAGATATGAACAAAAATTAGAAAAAAAGGATATAACTAAAGCAAGAGATGATTTTGAAGCAAAAGTTTACAAATATGAAGATAATATTGAAAAAAAGCTTAAAAAATCATTTTATGATAATTAATAATATAGAGGTTGAATAAAAATGAGACAAATAAAAACATTAAAAGAACTATTAGACTTAGATAGTCTAAGAAACATATCAAATGTTGTGAGAAAAGAAATAAGTACTGCACATCCAAACTCAGATGTAAGTTATGTATATGAAAATCTTTGTACTACAAAAGTAGTTTATTTTGAACCTGATAAAGCTGCAGAAAAAATGCCTGTAAAAAGACCATCTGTATATGACAATCTATGTATTATATTAGACACAAGCGGTTCAATTGTCTTTAATGGACACGAAAAAAGTGAAAATTATAAAGCAATGAAAAAAGGAACACAACAAGCATTTGAAGCAGGAATTGGAGACGGTAAAAGAAGAGATTATGCTGTAATCAATTTTTCAGCTGGAACTATTAGTTCTGGATGGATTCCAAAATCAAAATCAAATAAATTAGGCAGTACAATAAATAAAGTTTTTGCTGGAGGATCAAAACTTAATACTGATACTTTAGACAAATTATCATCTGAACATGAAACTTTTAGTTTAATAATGATAACAGATGGATGGATAGGAAATGGTGCAGAGGTCATTTCAAAGCTAAAAAGATTATATGATCAAGGCTGTGATATAAACATAGTATACATACCTAATAGTCAAACTATACCTGATGAGATTATAGAAATGAATGAATTTGCAACAGTCTATTTAACAGAAAGTCCTGAAGGAATAAAACAAGAAATGAAAGACATAACAGATATCAAAGTATATAGAAAAGGAATTAAATCTCAAATAACTAAAAGAAGAGATTATAATATATTAATTGATTAATTTTTTTATTTTATTTTTTTAAAATCAGAGAGAGGAAAAAATAAAACTAAAATGCTAAAAAAACTACTTTCAAGAATCGATGCAAAAGGAATGATACCTCATGTAGGAAAGATTATTGGATTTAAACATAATAGTATTATATTCAAGACAAATGTTCATCAAAGAGAATATGGTATGCAGATTAAAGAACAAGAACTTAAGAAATTATTAGACATGTATGGTGTTTCAGACAAAGAATATTTAAAAGATAAGCATGTTATTACATTATGGAAAGAATATCCAGACCAAAAATGGATAAATGGTATAATACCAATAGTATAATTAAGCACAAGGGGGGTAAGAATTGCAGACAAATGAATCAGAATCTATAGATGACAAAATAGATCAAACAATAGATCCTGAATATAAAAGAAAGACAAAAAGAAATTTAGTAATCTTAATGATTTATTCATTATTTCTAACAATAGGGTTCAAACTAACACTAAGCTATATGATGGATAAAAAGATAAACCAAGATAGTAATCAAGAAAAATCAATTGAATTAGCACAATTACCTCCTGCATATTATAAAATACCAAAACAAGAGCTAGAAGAAAAAAACATTCTCCAACAAGATCTTGAAAACAGAACAATGGTAGTCATGAGTAATTCCTTAATAAAAGATTTTATGAAATCAAGAAGACAAAGAATCACTTATTTTACAAAATACTTATCAAGATTAGAAAAAAATTATAGAATGCAACCAACAACTAGCTTACCAATATGTCTAGATATAAGACCAGGAGAATTTAGACACAAAATACATCCATATGAAAGAGTTATAGTGGTTGGTACAGATTGCATTATAGATGGAATAAAAAAAGAATATAATGATGACTTAATAGCATTAGGAATATATAATCAAATATTGCATTACATAAACCTTCCACAACAAGAACCAAGTATCCAAACACTTGCTGCAGAATATACTACACTTCTCAATGACAAGAAAGCAATCAATAACAATGAATACCTAGGTATATTACAAGTATGGCAAACAGCAGTAGATATAAAACAAAGTAAACCTCAAGATTTATAAGTCTATAAACAATTCTCAACAAAAATGAACAGCCTAAACAAATTATGTAAAGAAATACTTAAAGAATTAGATAATTCTAAAACTATAAATCAACAACAACTAAACAAATTAAAACTAAGAGTAATAAGAAAAATAAAAGGTACAAAAATACCAAGCAATATAGAAATACTAAACAATGCAACACAACAACAAAGAAAAAAATACAAAAACATCCTAACAATCAAACCAACAAGAACAATGAGTGGTGTAAATGTTATTGCAATAATGACAAAACCAAGAAAATGTCCTCATGCAAAAACAGGAATAGGGCCATGTACTATGTGCCCTGGAGGACCAAAGTCACACTTTGGAAACATACCACAATCTTACACAGGAAAAGAACCAGCAACATTAAGAGCTCTAAGAAACAAGTTTGATCCTTATCTCCAGGTTTTCAACAGACTTGAACAATATTGCGCAATGAACAAGTTACCAGAAAAAATAGAATTAATAATAATGGGAGGAACATTTCCTTCTTATCCAAAAAAGTACCAAGATACATTCATCAAAGATTCATTCAAAGCAATGAATGATTTTTCTAAATTATTTTTTAAGAATAATAAATTCCTAGTCGACAAATTTCTAAAATTCTTTGAACTACCAGGCAAAGTAGGTGATCCTAAAAGAACAAAAAACATACAAAAAAAGATATTAAAACTAAAAAATAAAACAAAGAAAAAAACAAAAAAAAACAAAATCTCTTTAGAACTAGAACAAAAGAAGAATGAAAAATCAAAAATAAAAATAGTAGGTTTAACAATAGAAACAAGACCAGACTATGCAAAACTCAAACATTGCAAACAAATGTTAAGACTAGGTGCAACACGAGTAGAGCTAGGTGTACAAACTATCTACAACAAAGTTTTAAAAAAAATTAAACGTGGTCACACAGTTGAAGATTCGATAAAAGCGACACAGACATTAAAAGACTTAGGTTTTAAAATAAATTATCACATGATGTTAGGTTTACCAACAGTAACACCAAAACAAGATCTAAATTCACTAAAAACATTATTCACAAACCAAGAATTCAGACCAGACATGTTAAAATTATATCCATGCATGGTAATGAAAGGAACTCAACTCTACAAACAATGGAAGAAAAAGAAGTTTAAACCTTTAACAACTAAAAAAGCAATCAAAATTATCACAAAATTCAAAAAAAACATACCAAAATTTGTTAGAATAATGCGTGTACAAAGAGACATCCCTACACACACAACTGAAGCAGGTGTTGACAAAACTAATTTAAGGCAGATGATTCAACAGAATCTCGGTAAAACTAAATGTAATTGCATAAGATGCAGAGAACCTGGACGAAGAAACTTAGATCACAAAAATGTAAAATTCTACATTTATGAATACAAAGCTTCTGACGGAAAAGAATTTTTCATTTCAGCAGAAGACAAAGTAAATGATTGCATTGTTGGTTTTATTAGAATGAGATTCCCAAGCAAATCATTTCTACCTATAATCACAAAAACCAGTGCTTTAATCAGAGAGCTTCATGTCTACGGTGAAACAGAGAAAATAGGTAAAAAAGGCAAGATCCAACACAGAGGTTATGGTAAAAAACTTCTTAAAATTGCAGAACAAATTGCAAAACAACATAAGAAGAACAAGATCATAATCATCTCAGGCATTGGTGTAAGAGAATATTATAAAAAACTAGGATACAAACTACAAACTCCTTACATGGTTAAGAAGGTTTAGTTTTATTTATTCGCATTATAATGCTGTTTAATTTCTTTTGCAGTTAATTCTCTTCCATATACCCTAAAATCATCTAATGCACCTACAAATGCAGGAGCACTTCTTGTCTTTGAACCGATTACAGGATAAATATGCCTTCCACTAGCAGATGCTGCAGCAAATACTCCTTTTGTTTCAACACCATTAATATAAATACTCATTCTTCTTTGTTTATGATTCCAAGTAACTGCTAAAAAATACCATTTATTATTAGGAGGAGCCTTAGTTGAAATAACTGTTGAAATTTGGTGTGCATTGTGTGGTTTTAAAATCAATCTATCAGTTCTAAGATCAAAATTATTGAATTTTCTAATCATTCTAATTGTTTCAGCATAAATCACACCATCACTCTCTTTCTTGATCCACATAGTAATACTTCCTAAACCTGCACTAATCAAACCTTTCTGTGCACCTGTTTGTGGTTGAACAGCAGGAGGAAATTGTTTTGCTTTCCCAAACTTACCAGCAACAAAAGGACCAGTATCAGGACAATGTTGCTTTCCAATAGAATCTTTTCCATTTCCATCAAACTTATAATGAACATCTAATTGTTCAGAACTTAATTGTGTCTGGACACACGCATTATTCTTACATTTTTTGCCAGCACCACAAGCAATATTTCTCTTATCTAAACAAGGATCAGAATCAGAATAAATACATCTTAAAACAGTTTTGCCATCAGCACTGCATGATTTAGGATTATACTTTGCACAATCATTTTTACAACATTTTGCTATTCCTTTAGGAGTATAACACTTTGCATCTGTACATGTTTCTTGTTTTTTCCAAGAAGTACACCCATTGCTGCCTTTTTTACAAATCAAAACATCATATTTATTAACAGAATCACACTTAGTTTGTGCTTCTGTGCATTCATCAGTACATGTTGCAACACATTGACCACCTGAACATTCTTTACCACCAACACATGTACCACAACTTAGTGTACCACCACAACCATCAGAATGACTACCACATTCCTTGCCTAATTCTGTACAAGTCTTTGGAACACAACTAACAACACATCCACCATCTTGACACTTCTCATTTTCACCGCAACCAGTCCATTCACCACCAAATTCTAAACAACCATCTTCATTAGCATCAACACAGCCATAATAACCAGAAAATTCATCATCACATTGTGTTTGTTCTTCAGAACATTCATCAGTACATTCTATCACTTCTTCTTCATCTTCCTCTACTACTTCCTCCTCTTCACCTTCTGCTTCTCCTTCACTAGTAATAGAAACATCTTGACAAACTTCATCAAGATCAATTGGCCATTTATTCCAGCCAGCTCTTTCTTCTAAACATGCTTGATAACCAGCACCTTTTGGACATGGTGGAATTGGTGAATTATAACATTTGCCCTCAGAAGTTAATATGTCTAATGGATGTCTGCAGCAATCCATACCAGTTTCTTCAGTAATAGTAAATTCATTTTTATCATCACCACAACAATATTCACTATCAACAATCCAATCAAAGCCGCATTTTTCACATGAAGCTTTATCATTATCAGGTTCTAGTTCTTCTTCAACCTCAACCTTAAAACATTGACCAATCCAATTATCAAGATTACAATCTTCATCAGGAACCCAATCTCTTGATTTATCTTTTTTTTTACATGTATAAGCTAATAAATAAATAACACCTGTTTTTGTTTCATCAGGGTCAATATTTAATAATTCTTCAACATCACCCCTTATCCAATTACTAGAACCAGCTGTTTCTTGGCTAAAGTCCATTATTGACCATTCTTCATCATGCTCACTTATCATTAAATATTTTTTATAAACATAATCTTCATCAACAATACTCAGCTTAACTTGTTCAGATGAACCAGATCCTAACAAAACACTAACATCATCTGGCTCAACATAGAATATACCAGTTGGATCACTTGGCTGCCATTCACCAAAGTCGCATCCAGTTTGTGATTCTTGTTCAACAACTTCTTCTTCAACCCCAGAATCAAGAGTTTCGACACTTTTAGTTTCTAAAGTTTTAGCAACAGGTTCTACACAATCTTCATCAACTTCACCATCACAATCATTATCACTACTATCACAAGTTGAATCATCAGATTTATACAATGAATTATGATCTAAATAAACATTATCATCACAACCAGGCCAAGTAAGCTCATCAGTGCATGTTTCTTGTGCACCTTTACAAACACCTTGTTGTTTTTCACAATTTTGTTTTTCACCAGGAGCACAATCTCCAGTTACACAAACACCATTATCACACTTTTGATTAGACTCGCAAGTTGCATATTTTTTATCAAAGCATCCATCAGAACCTTTTACACAAGTCCATGCCTTATTACCATCACAATCTTTTTGTCCTGATGAACATTCATCAGTACAAGTTTTAATACAAGCACCTTTGTTACACTTTGTTCCAGATGGACATTGCTTTTTAGATACTTTAAAATTAGGCCAATATTTTGTACAATAATAATCATAAGCAGTATTACCTTTACAATAATCATCTCTATATTTTCTACCATTTCTCTTAATATAACCACTTTTATCATAATTATTCCTACCATCAGAATCTTCACACTTAGGTGCAGCTTGCACAAAGCCAGCAAACAATACTAGAATAATTAAAATACATAAAATGATTATTAGTTTTTTCTTAATCTATACCACCATTTTTTTATACATTTATATGTTTAAAATAATTAAACATTTGCTTTATTAGCATTATATTCATTTTTAATTTGAGAATCACTAAACTTAGAATCATATATCTTTAACTCATCTAATGAACCCTTAAAATAAGGACCATCCAACCTAGAACCACATGTCCAAGCACCACCCAAAAAGACACAACAATTATCAAAAAAACCAAAATTAGCTTTAAATGTTTTCTTCAACTTACCATTAATATAAAACTTTGCTGTTGGACCATCAAAAGTCGCAGCATAATGATACCATTTATTCATAGGAGGTTCATAATCTAAAGAATAATCAATTGGCCTTCTCCCGTCAAAAAACTTAAACTTGGTTGGATGAAGTACAAATGCCCATGAACCACCACATTGTTTCTTTCTTTGTCTACGCTCAGAATAAATAATCCCATCATTTTCTCTTTTAACCCAAACCATGATAGTTGCTGCAGATTGACGTTCTAATATAGAATTATCACCAGATCTTCCACCATAAACTCTAACAAATTGATAATCTCCACTTAATTTCAAAGCTTTTCCACTAACTCCAGTATCATATGTTCCTCCTGAAGTACCATGGTTTTTATTTCCTGAATAATCTATAGGATTATATCCTTTAAACCCTTCATCAGTATTCTGTTTCCCATCAAATTTATAATACAATAATAAACCCTCTGTTGGTAGATCTTTAACACACTTACCACTTTTACAGTGTTGTCCACTTGCACATTTTCCAGGTCTATAATCAAGACAAGGATCAGAATCAGCATAAATACAATTATCTTTATTTAAACTATCTTTACACTTCCATGCATAAGGTGTACAATCATTTTTACAACATTTTGCTATGTCATTAGGAGCATAACACTTTGCATCTGTACAAGTTTCTTGCTTTGTCCAATCAGTACAACCATTGCTTCCTTTTTTACAGACAAGAACATCATAATTATCACATTTACTTTGGCCTTCTGTGCATTCATCAGTACATGTTGCAACACATTGACCACCTGAACATTCTTTACCACTTGCACAACTTCCACATGATCCCCCACAACCATTATTACCACATTGTTTACCAATACAATCAGAAACACAAACACATTCACCATTAGAACACTCCTCATCACTACCACATGCAACAATATCAATACTTAATTCTAAACATTCATCATCATCATAATTACCACATTCATAATAACCAGTACCAACTTCATTACAAGAAGTCTCACCGACTAAACATAATTCTTCACAAGGCTCTGCTACAGACACACATGCACCAGCTTCACATACGAAACCGTCACCGCAACCAGTCCATTCACCACCAAATTCTAAACAACCATCTTCATTAGCATCAACACAGCCATAATAACCAGAAAATTCATCATCACATTGTGTTTGTTCTTGTGTACATTGATCAGTGCATTGTTGTAATGGTATTCCACATTTATTTTCTTCACAAACTTCACCAGCACCACAACCAACTAATTCACCACCAAACTCTAAACAACCATTCTCATCATAATCTCCACATTCATAATAACCATTTTCAACTTCATCACACTGTGTTTCTTGTTCTGCACATGCATCTTCACATGAAGTAACACCTACACAAACTTCATCAAGATCAATTGGCCATTTATTCCAGCCAGCACGTTCATCTAAACATGCTTGATAACCAACACCTTTTGGACAAGGTGGTATTGGTGAGTTCTGGCACTTACCTTCTGCAGTCAACACATCTAATGGATGTCTGCAACAATCCATTCCTGTTTCTTCGACAATAGTAAACTCATCTTGATCATCACCACAACAATATTCACTATCAACAATCCAATCAAAGCCGCATTTCTCACACGATGCTTGATTATCATCAGGCTCTAGTTCTTCTTCAATCTCAACTTTAAAGCATTGACCAATCCAATCATCTTCATTACAATCTATTTCAGGTATCCAGTCACGAGACTTATCTTCTTTTTTACATGAATAAACTAATAAATACATTGTTCCTGGTTGTGTTTCATCAGGATTAATCTCTATTGATTCTTCAACATCACCTCTTATCCAATTACTTGAACCAACAGCATCCTGGCTAAAGTCCATTATTGTCCAAGCATCATCATCTTCATGTATCATAAGATATTTTTTATAAACATAATCTTCACCAACAACACTTAGCTTGACTTGCTCTGATGTTGTTGAACCAAATGCAAGACTTACTGTTTCTGGCTCAACAAAGAATATTCCAGTTGGATCACTAGGCTGGTATTCTCCAAAGTCGCATCTTGTTGGTATTTCAATACAATCAGGATCAATAGGATCACAATCTTCTAAACAACCATCACCTTGCTCACAAGTAGGAACTACAATTTCTCCACAATCTTCTGCACAACTTATTTCATCCTCGCCTTCTGAACAAGTATCATCACCACAAACAGGTTCTATAATTTGTTCACAAGTACATTCATCACTACATGTAGAACATTCACCTAATTCATCACCATCACATTCTTCACCTTCATCAATCAGATTATTACCACATTCAAGAACTTCTTCACATGTTTCTTCATAACTTTCAACACAATAAACTTCATCATAAACAGGAGTATAAGTGCAACCTTGTTTTACTGGTTCTTCAATTTCAACACAAAGAGGTGGTATTGGATAATTATTATAAATATCTTTTATCATTTCATCTGTTAATGGGCCATTAAATATCTTGAACTCATCTAATAATCCCATAAGATTCGAACCGTGGCTAATTGCACCACGATATGCACCAACAGTAGGAAATGTATTCTTAATTGGTCCAGATCTATAACCATAATCTTCTGTCACTAATTTCTCACCATTAACATAAATCTTCATTCCTTCTGGACCCCAAGTGACTGTGTAGAAATACCATGCAGTAACAGGAGGTTCTGGAGTAAAAACTGCATCTGTCATGCCGACCCCATTATGTAATGAAAATTTATTTGAATAAAGTGAAAATGCAGGACTTGGTTTAGGTGCTAGTGCACGACGTTCTGAATAAACCATTCCATTATTCACTCTTTTAATCCAAGTCATTAAAGTACCAGCAGGAGTTAATGGAGTATTAGGTTCTGAACTGCCAAGATTACCTTTGCTAACTGCAACAGCATCTGTTTCACCATTAAGCCTTAAACATTTATCTAATACTCCTGTTACATAACTGCCACCAGTTGATCCAGATGTACCACCACCACCTACGCCATGACGTTCATAGACAGTAGAATCTTTCACATTACCATATGCACCATCTGGCATAAGTTCATCATCGAATTTATAATATAATTGTAGATCAATGCAAGCATCAGCATAACAACCATATTCACAAGATATATCTTTGATTTCACAATTAGCTTGTTCATCACAAACAAACTCTTGCAATGTGTTAACATCTTTACATTTGAATTGAATACAAGCACCATTTCTGCAACCAAATGTACATTCAATTTGTTTTGTGCTCGGATTATTTTCTTCACATACTCTTTCATTCAATAAATTATTAGTAGCATCATAAACATCATCACAAACATCTTCTTGAGTCTTTTTAATTTCATTAGTTGTACGACCTTTGACAAATACATTTAAATCATCTGAATCAGTACATGTTCTTGGAACACAAGCACATTCTTCTGTACATGCAGAACAAGTTCCTAAATCATTGCCATCACATTCCTCGCCCTTTTCTATAATATTATTACCACATTCAGGACAATCATTGTCAAGATTACCATCGCAATCACTATCCAAATTATCACCACAGATTTCTTCAACTGGTTCACCTTTAACACAACTATCTGTTTCAAAACCATCAACACAACTAAGTTCACCAACAGATGCACAAACACCTACACCACATGTTGTTGCAGTAGAAACATAATCATCATTATATTCACCATCACAATCTTCATCAAGCTCATTACAATTATTATCCAAACCATCTGGATTTATCAAATTATTAGTATCATCACAATCATTTGCATTATCAACTAATCCTGTTTCAGCTGTTATTGCGCATTCAGTTGTTTCAACAGCAGACTCTTGATCACCAAACCCATCACCATCTTTATCTTGATACTTTGTGATTTCAAATCCTTCATCAATCACACCATCACAATCTTCATCAATTCCATTACACACAGATTCAACAGCAATATCTACAATATCAATATAATCACATCCATTACATCTTTTACCTAATTCAGTTGCATGACATTGTCCTTGTTGTTCTGATGTACATTCACAACAACCTTCATTTACTTTATCATCACAATTATTATCTAAATTATCTTCACAATTT
>CAZHVK010000016.1:0-32676 GCA_964535955.1 uncultured Methanosarcinales archaeon
GTTTGAAATATGAATGGAAACTTTGTCTTGCTCCACAGAATACCATTTTCATCTTGTTCTAATTCTTTTTCTATATCTTTTGACCATACAGGATGTTGAAAATCTCCTGTTCCTAATAATTGTAAACCTTTTATTCTTGCATACTTTTCTAAGTTCTGCAAAGTGATTTGTTTACTGCACGCCATTGCAAACCTGCTGTGTATATGTAAGTCTGATATTATCTTCATTTTATATAACCAAGAACTAGGTAGTATAAAAAGATTGTTTATTACTGAGGGAATACTATTCATTTCATTACACAAATCCTTATAAACTACAATCCATGACATTATCTAAAATGGACAGAATATTACAACTAACATTAGAACACATAGCACAAGACAAGAAAGAACAAGGACAAAAAAAGAATCAAATTCTTAGAGATAAATTAGACAAGGAAAAACACAAAAGATATACATCTAAACAAAAACTCAATTCTAGGAGAAATAATTACTCGCATAATTCACAACAGAAAAGATATATGGTCAAGAAACCCTAAAATATAATAGATTACACAAAACCTTATAAACTCTTTTTCTTTCCTTTGTTTTCATGAAAACAAAACCAATTGCAATATTATTAATAATATTTTCAACTTTTATTACAGCTACTGCTCAGTTCTTTCTAAAGATAGGCGCTGATAAACTATCACCAAACATAATTCAAATAATCACAAACTATTCTTTAATAACAGGCTTAGTTTTGTATGCAATCGGAGCAGTTATCTTGATATTTGCATTGAAGAATGGTGAACTTAGTGTTCTTTTTCCCATTTACTCAACAAGTTTTATTTGGGTAATTCTTATTTCATATTTTTATTTTCATGAAATAATCAATACATGGAAGATCTTAGGAATAATATTCATAATAGGTGGTGTTAGTTATATTGGAATTGGATCAAAGGTGAAATCATGAATCTGTTATTAGCATCAATTATTGTAATAATTGGAAACTTTATAGCCGCTTTTGGTAGTTTATTTCTTAAAAAAGGTTCTAAAGAGTTTTCATTAAACCCATTCAAACTAATCAAAAACTATCAGATAATTAGTGGAATTATGTTTTATGCAATTGCAGCAATCATGTTTATAATTGCATTAAAAAACAACCCATTATCAATATTATATCCATTAGTATCAACTCAGTATATATGGGTTGCTTTTTTCTCAGTAAAATTCTTAGGAGAAAGAATGAATTCTATGAAATGGATGGGTATTATAAGTATAATACTAGGCATTGTATGTATAGGAATTGGAAGCTAAATTTACCATTAAATAGTGTCTAATACCACAACCTTTATATATTATCACTTATTAGTAATATATATGGACAAATACTTAATAAGCTTATTTATATGTATTTTCTTACTAGGCATTGTAACTAGTTCAGCATATAGTAATTTTGTCCCAGAAGGCTTAGAAACACCATATTCAGGGTTTTCAGCAGATGAAGTGATCTCTCCTTCAGACCATATTTCAGAAGAAAATATAATTGTTCTTGATGACAGAGTAATAATCAAAGTAAAGGATCCAAAATGGGCATCTTTTGTTGATACAAATTCAATGGATCCAATAATAGATATAAATGCAAATAGTATAGAGATAAAGCCTACTCAAAACAACCAAATTCAGCCAGGAGACATCATCTCTTACCAATATAAAGATGTTGGCTTAGTAATACATAGAGTCATAAAAATAGGGTTTGATGAAGATGGGTGGTATGCCATTACAAAAGGAGACAATAACCTATTCAGAGATCTTGACAAAGTAAGATTTAGTCAAATAAATGGTGTTGTGATAGGAGTGATCTATTAAGATGGACATTGTTGAGTTAACTAAAACATTATATGAAAAAGCTCTTACAAATTATTATAAGGAAAAGAATAATGATAAGAAAGATGTAAGAATCAATGTTGATATTGTGCTTGATTCTAAGCTTAGTTCATCTGTATTTGCAATCATTGCTTACAAACAAGGTAAAGAAGTGGCACATTCAACTGGATTTATGCAGAAATTAAATGGAAATATTTGTTATTTTAGTACTGGAAAAAATGGTATTAGTTTAATTGCTTCTGAAATTCTTGAACAAGGTGGTTATCTTATGGTTATTCCACCAAATTATGGAAACGGGGGACACAAAAACACCTACAGGATTGATTCTAAAGGTGTTGTTAGTAAGTATGATTTGGGGAAAAAGTGTTATACAGAATTAAAAAATAAAAAAAAGATACAAAAACAGAAATAATTACTCCTCTTCTTCTTTACCACTTTTGTCAGAAACTTGTTTCTGATCATCATCAGAGCCCTGCTCTGAGATCTCTTCACCAGGTTCTTCTGTCTGTGGCTGTTTAGCTTCTTGTTCTTTATCAAGGTCAGAGATCACTTCATCAACTTCTCTTACTTCTCCTTTATGTTCTTCTCCTTCATGCTCACCAGCACTTGCTTCTGTGATCAATTGATCTGTTTCAACATCTTTTATTCCTTTATCAACTTCCTTCATTTGTTCTGCTTCTGTTTGTGGTTTTGGTTCTAGCTCTGTTTTTTTTTCTTCTAAATCAGACATCTTTGATGTCATTTCTTCAACACCTTTGCCTAAAGCATTGATTTCTGTTTTTTCAACTTGTTCATCTTCATCAGATTCTTTGATTTCTTTAAATTTTAGTTTTTCTTCTTCCATTTATTTTCACCTGCATTATTGTTTTTTTAATAAAAATGTTTTATTTTAATTAATATATTTTCTATGGTTTATAAACTTTACTTGTTTGTTTTATTCTTTTTCTCTTTAGCTTTTGCATCTCTAACCATGTCTGATGAACTTCTTGTCTTTTCTCCGCCAATATTAAACACCATTCTTATGCCTAGTTCACCACAAACAGTGTATTCAGGAACATCATCATCTTCAAAAGAACCAGCTTTTTTCCTGTCACCACCATTTGCAAAAATATCAGGATGTAATTTTCTTAATGCATCACAAACAGACATATCTTCAGGGTTTTCAGGATGTTCTGTAAGAATTGCATCATCAACACATTTTAATGCTTTTATTATCTCTACTCTATCATCTTGTGGCATAAAACAAAAACCTTTTTTCTTCATAAGCCAATTATCATTATTAATTATAACTACCAATCTATCACCTAATGCTTTTGCTTGCTCCATTAATCTAACATGCCCAAGATGTATTGGATCAAATCCTCCGCTTACAGTAACTGTGATTTGTTTTTGTTCTTCCATTTTCTATTCCTCCGATATTTAGTATAAATATTTAAACCTGTACAATAAAATACGAGAATTAGACTCTAAATATAAAGATTTCTGTTGTTTTTTGGTGATTTTTATTCATACCTACTCTGTAACTCTACTTCATATTCCTGAAAAGCTTGTTTGATTATTGGTGTTATCTTGTCTTCATTATTTATTGGCAATGAAATTGTTGCATGATGTACTTGTGCCATTAATATTGGTGTTGGGCATTCAATATGTTCTAATGATACTTTATATAATACATTATCTATGGATCCTTTTATGATATAATTTGTGTTTTCTTTTCTGTGTTCACCAAACATTTCTTTTTCAAATGTGAATGTTCCTGTATCAAACTTTGTTTCTATACTAGATTTTAGTTTATCTAGTTTGTTAGTTACTGCTCCAACGTGTAATACTTTTACATCTATTCCTTTAACTTGTTTTGTAGGTTCTTGTCTAAAAATTGTATAATTGTCTTGTTCATCCATTGTAATAATAAGAATTTAGTGTAAATTTAAAAGCTTTATTGTGATACAGTATTAAAATTGGCTTGACATTGTTAAATCTTTGAAAACTTGAAGTGCTGTTTGCCCAGACCTTATCAATGTAACAACAAACTCAAACGCAACATCATGAAAATTATTCTTAGCAGGATTGATCTGTATAATATTCTTACCAATACCACCAACATTATGGTCTCTGATTGTCTGTAACCATGCTAATTCAAATGCAAATGCTTTTGCTTCTTCTTTTCTCGGTGATAGCTTGCCACCTAAAACATGCCCTATTTCATGCCCAATTGTTATCATTACTTTATCAAGATCATCTTGTTTAACAAAGATTTCATTAGGATGGTTTTGTTTATTTCTGTTTAATGCAAAACCAACAATACCCTTATTCCATTTACCGCCAAACTTTTCATGAATCTTCATCATTTCATATTCTTCACAGATCCTTATTATAATATTATCAGGAATCTTTTCACCGAGTGTTTTTTGAAAGCATTCTTCTACCATTTCTTGAACTTCTGAAGCTTTGCCAACAAACATTGTAGGAAATCTGTAAGATGATAAAAAATTACCAGGATCAAAAAAATCAGAACAAACATTATTATTTATTTTACAAGGTGAATCATCAACAACAAGTTGCTGACTATACTGGCTCACAACATGTTCAGGTTGTCTTGACATGTACAAGTTAACCTTGTCACCAAGATCAGTACCATATCCACTTACACTTATATCACTAACCTTATTAGGTGAAAAAAAAACAGAATCATAAGAACCAAAATCCATTGGAATATAACCTGAAGACCCGGCTGAATTAGAACCCATAGATGAATATCCACAAGAGCTAGAACCTCCACCACAATTCGAACCTGTTCCTGACATTGATGAATACATTATTGTGTAACCTCTTGAGTATCATAATCTAAATTAACAAATTGCGCATAATGTCTAAAAACACTTTTAGGCATTGTTCTTTTTTTAAATAAATCAATTGCTTTTATTGGTTTTTGATCTTGACCTAATACAAACAAATATCCAGCACCAGAGTTAGGTGATTTTGCAAAAACCTTATTATCATATATTCTTACTTCTTTACCAATATCTAATTCTGCAGATTTATATTCATCTTTTTTCATTTTTTTCCACCTCCAGATGATGCTGATTTTCCACCATAACTAATTCCTGGTTTACTTCCACTTTTACCAGCACCAAGATAACCACTACCTAAACCTTTTCCACCATACAATGGTCCCATCTTATTACCATACATAGATCCAATCTTACCACCATACATTCCACCTAATGCTTTATTTCCATACATTCCAGCATGTGCTTTGTTTCCATAAAGACCTTTATTCAAACTTTTAGAACCACCATACATAGGTGCTGATGCTCTGTCACCATAATTACCTAACTTACCCACATTATTTCCTAAACTAATATTATACACAGCTTTAATACTAACACTATTAACAGGTGCTGATGCCTTGTCTCCAGGATTACCAAAACTAATATTATACATAGCTGTTATCTTAATATTATACATAGGTGACCCTACATTACCATAATTACCTAAACCTTTACTACCTACATAAGCACCAAGTTTACCACCTAGACCACCTTTAGAATAGCTAGTACCACCAATTTGAGCATATTTAGGAAACTCAAGATCAGATATTTTCATCTGATTTGGGCTTTGTTCAGGCACTTCAAAATACTCTGATTCTTCATATGGTTTTTCAGGTTCTGATTCATCATCTTCTTGTTTTTCTAAATACTTTTTTCTTTTTTGTGACATTTGATCTACTAATTCATCAAGAACTCCATTATTTTGGTTTTCCATATCAATTGCAGGGTTTTTAAAGTATGTCATTTTGATCACCTATACTCTAGTAGGTAAACCAAGTTTATAAAGAAAATTGGGTTGAATTGGCTAAAAGTGAGACATTTTTATCAGTTTTGTATAGTATTCACTGCTTCTTCTTAACACCAATCTTTATCTTAAAATACTTCTTTGGTATAAATAAATAAACAACAAACCAAGCACCAAGCAATATAGTACAAATAATACCAAACATGAATATTGCTTGTAATAATGTAAATGCATCAATCATATAACCAAATACAGGACCAATTAAAGCAAAGCTAATTCTGTAGACCAAGCTTCTGATTGACAATACAGTTGCTCTTTTATCAGCAAATGTATATTCTAATATTGCATGGTTAAGTATTGGGTTAAGCAGACCTCTTACTAATTGGTGAAATAATATGAACAAAAACCCTAATTTGACTGCAAAGAATGGCAGTGTGAAGTATGGAATTATTATGAATAGTGATATGATTATCAGTGAATTGAATCTTCCAAATGTATTTTCAAACCTGTCACTAAGTGTTGAACCAAGTGCTGCAAAAATATTAAATATCACAAATATAAAACCAAATTGATAAACTTCCCACCCAGACATTATTAAAAAAGGCTGATAAACCCAAAACATGATGTGCGAACCAAATGCTAAAGCTGTAAATACAACATACCATCTGATAAGTTTATGTTTTGAAACAAATTTAAAAGATTGAAAAATAAGCTCCCAGTATTTAGGTTTTTTTACTTGCATAAAATGTTGTGGTTCTTTAAACCAAAAACTAAATATAAAACAGCATGCCATTGGAATTGCACTGTAAATCATTGCATATCTTAATTTTATTGCACCAATAAATGCTCCTATTAATGCACCTAGTCCTGCAAAAATCATTAACAATGCCTTTGCCCTTCCTTCATGCTTTTTAAATTCATTTTCTCTTTTTAATATTTTCAATGTGTCAAATAATAATGCTGAGTCTGCTCCTGATATTAATGACAAACCCATTGCCCATGTAAGTTCTGCAATCATAAAATGATAAAATGAAAAAGCTGAACCATAAACTATTGCTCCTAAAACTAAAGATCCGCTTCCATATATCAAACTTTGTCTTCTTCCTATCTTGTCTGCAACAGCACCTGTTGGCACTTCTAACAAGACAATGCATATGGAAAAAAAAGACTGTAAGATCATGATCTGTGTAAAACTTAAACCATTTTCTTGTAAAAATAAAACAATGATCGGTGCAAAGAACAAGAGCTCTCTAAATGCATTAAATACATAATATTTCCAGATGTTTGATTTGTAGTCTGATGCTTTCATAATTATTCTACTTTTGGCAGCTTCAACCTATTACCCCAATTCAAGTTTCTATCAAACCTTTTTTGTTGTCTTATGTCTTTGTTTCTGATAAATTTTTTTATTAAAAAACTTTGTTTCAGATTTTCTGTGAAATTCAATTTATCACCCCAGTTTTATATTTTCTTCTTTGATTGTGTTTAAGATAAGAATTGTTTGAGTTCTTTCAATGAAATCATATGTTTGTGTTTTTTTCAGAAATGCGTCTAATGATCTTCTTGACTTAAACTTAGCAATAACAATAGAATCAAAATCCCCTGTTATATCATATACTGCAAACACATTTGGATGTTTTGCTACTTTTTTCTCTATTTCAAACAATTTACCTTTAGAGATTCTCATCTTGATTATTACAGAAACATCATAACCAAGTTTTTCATAATTCAGTTTGTTTGTGTATTTTTCTATTATACCTTGTTTTTCTAATTGTTTTACTCTTTTCAGTATGGTGACTACTGATACACCGACTTTTTTAGCTATCTTTCTGTATGAAAGCTTAGAATTATCCAGCAAAACATTCAGTATTTTCTTATCTGTTTCATCTATTTTCATGTTAACATATGTTAATTTTGTTAAAGTATTTTGTTATTTAGATTAACTAATATATAAACTTTTTGGTTATTTATTAACATTTGTTAACTAAAATGGGGAAAAGGTTAATATATGTAAAGTAGTTTACTACTTATTGATAACAATGCTAACACAAATAACAACAGGACTTGTACTTGGTCTGTCTTTGGCAATGCCAGTAGGACCAGGAAGTATTGAGATAATCAAAAAAGGCTTGAGCAAAGGTTTTATGTCAGCTTTATTAGTAGGCCTTGGTTGTCTTAGTGCTGACTTAGTCTATATTGCATTGGTTTACTTTGGATTAGCTAGTTTTGTAAAAATAACTTTAGTAAAGATAATAATGTTATTATTAGGTGGACTAATTCTCATCTACATTGGTGTAAAAGGTTTTAAGAAAAATACCAAACTAGGAATGGCTGGGTTGGGTGAGAAAAGTTCATATTTGTCTGGATTCATGATAGCTGGTGTCAGTCCGTTCACAGCTTTGTTTTGGATAAGTGTGTTTGGATCAATGTTAAGTACATTTGTTTCACCAATTATTGTTTTAGTTGGCATTATTATTGGTATTTTGAGTTGGTTTGTTATTTTGTCTGGTTTGAGTTGTATTGGTAAGAAATTTGTTTCGCCGAGATTCCTCAAACTAATAACAGTAATCGGAAGTGTGTTTATAATTGGGTTTGGTGTTAGGTTTTTAGTTTTAGGTTTTACAGAAATGTTAAGATTTATATATTAATCTTAGTTACTTTTGTTTATGATCAAACAAAAAGAACAAAACACAGAATTTTACACACTAGAAACAGACAAACCAGGTAAAAGACCAGGCTTTTACAATCCTGTGATGAAGTTTAACAGAGACATCAGTATATTGTTATTAAAAGCAATAGGTAGAAAGAACCTCAACATAGCACTGCCATTAGCAGCAACAGGCATAAGAGGACTTAGATTCTTCAATGAATTGAATGAATTAGTGGAAATGATAAATTTTAATGATAAAGATGAACAAGCTGTAAAATTAATTAAAAAAAACCTAGAACTAAACAAAATCCCAGAAAACAAATACACAATCAGTAACAAAGAAGCAGACCAATTCATCTTAGACCAAACAGGTTTAGATTATATTGACATAGATCCATACGGATCTCCACTCAAATTCTTAGAAACAGCAATCAAAAGAATGAAATCTGAATCAATAATAGCAATAACTGCAACTGATTTAGCAGCACTAACATCAAACACAAAATCATGCAAAAGAAAATATGATGCAATACCTTGCAATAATGAACAAAGACATGAACTTGGAATCAGAATCTTGATAAGAAAAGCACAACTAGCAGCAACATTATATGAAAAAGCATTAATACCAATACTTTGCTTTTACAAAGACCACTATTATAGATGTTTTTTTAAGGTTATAATAAATAGAAAAAGTGTGTGTAATGAATTATTACAACAACACAAGTATTTTCTTTATTGTGACAAGTGTTTACAAAGAAAAACCAGAAATCTAAATAATGAAACATGCAAATGTGGATCACCTTTTACTTATTTTGGTAAAATGTTTTGTGGTAGTCTTTTTGATCATGAATTAGTTAAGAAAATGCATTTAATAAATAAGAACAATGAATTGATTGATTTTCTGCAATTAATATTAGAAGAAAGTAGGTGGAATGTTGTAGGGTTCTATGATATGAAAACAATAAATAAAGTGTTTAAACTGCAAGGTGTTAAGATGAATAGCCTTATCAAATTGAACAAAGGAATTAGAACACATTTTTCTGTTTCTGGTTTTCGGGCTGAGAATTTCACGATAAACAAATAGAATATTTTATAAATTAGGTTGTATTCTCTCTAACCATCAAAACTATAAAGGTGATATAACATGACAAACGCAAAACAAGAACTAATAAAATTAACAAGTGATTTGGTTAAATTCCAATCATCAAAAGACAAACCACAAGAAATCAGAAAATGTATTGATTTTATTAAAGATTACTTTTCAGATGGTTTCATAGTAAAAGAATATGAAAGCAATGGGAAGCTTTCAGTAGTAGTTTCATATGAAGACAAAAAACAATTTAAATTCATACTAAGCGGGCACATAGATGTTGTTGAAGCAGATGATAAAGAATTTATACCAAAAGTAGAAGGAAATAAATTATTTGGCAGAGGATCTCTTGACATGAAATCAGGTGTAGCAGCTTGCATGTTATTGATGAAAGAATTTAAAGATAAAAAACCAGACATGGCACTACTGTTTACAGGTGATGAAGAATCTGGTGGTTTTGATGGAACTGGTTATTTAGTAAAACAAGGATATAAAGCAGACTTGGTTATTGCAGCTGACACTTTTACAGGAACAATCCAGACAAAGCATAAAGGAATCTTGTGGGCAAAAATAATTGCAAAAGGCAAAGGATGTCATGGTTCAACTCCTTGGAAAGGAGAAAATGCAGCTGAAAAATTATTTCAAAAATATTTTGAAATAAAAAAATTATTCACACCAACAACAGAAAAAGACAGATGGAAAACTACTATTAATCTGGGTAATGTCAAATCAGGAGATGCACCAAACAAAGTTCCTGACAAAGCAGAAATGATCTTAGATATTAGATACACAGAAGCAACAGATCCAGATAAACTAGTCAAAGACATAAAAGCAATTGGTGACATAGAAGTAAAAGTCTTGGAAAAAGAACCAATGTTTATTAACAAAGATGATACAATGGTTAATAAATTAAAACAAGTGGCTGGCGAGGTTTCTGGAAAAGAAATTGAAATAACAAAAGGACATGGTGCTTCTGATGTTAGGTTTTTTTCTGCAAAAGGCATTCCTTGCACAATATATGGACCAACAGGAGCAAATTATCATGGTATTGGTGAATATGTTAACATAGACAATCTAGAAATATTTTATAATATTTTAAAGGAATTTATTGAAACAGAATCATGATATACACAATAAAACAAAAACCTGACAAATTTTTAGAAAACATATATGATCAAGCTATGAAAGATTTCAATGAATTTTTTGGAATTAAATGGGTGAAAAATCTTCCAAAGCTTGTCATTATTGATGAAAGAAAAACAATAGACTCATTACTAAATAAAAAAACACAAGATTGGCAAGTTGGCTGGGCTCAAAAAGGAAACATAATATTATTATTAAACAGAAAACATTATGACACACAAAGTATGCATACTTATTCTGATGAAGAATATACAGGATTAGTCAGACATGAAATTTGTCATTGTTTTTATAGTGTTTTATCACCAAACACAAATAATCCAAGATGGCTGGATGAAGGTGTCTGCATTTATTTATCAGGCCAACTTAAATTAGAAAAATACTCTCCTTACAAAAACAAGAAATTCAAAAGTTTTTTAAGATACTACAGTAAAGGTGGCAAAGGAATTTATAGAGAAAGCGGTTTTGTTGTAGAAATACTAATTAATGAATTTGGTAAAAACAAATTATTAGAACTGATTAAATCCTCAGCAAATATAAATTCTAATAAAGATTTTAAAAATCAGTTTTGTGATATCTATAATTTTAAATTAAATTATAATAATTTTAATAAGTTTTTAGAAAAAGTTTCATCTAATTCCTAAACTCTTCAACTTCCTAATCAAAGTTTCATACCTAATTTTTATTCTTTTTGCAGTTATAGAAATATTATGACCATTTTCTTCCAATGCTTTCATCAGATAACGTCTTTCAAATTCATCTTCAGCTTCTTTTAATGTTAATTTCTTTGTCGGTATTTCGTTTAATATTTCTTTTGAAAAGTCAGGAACTTTTTCATATGCTTTTTGCAATGCTTCTTCTCTTATAACATCTTTATATTCATCTAAAGCATCTTTTACTCTGTTTCCAACAACCATTTTTTTATAATGATCAGGGTTAAGAAGTTCAGACCTTAGTTTTTTTACATCAATCCCAAGTTCTTTGACAATTCTATGTATTGTTCTTCTGTCAACATCTGTAAAATCAGCTACTTCTGAAATATTTCCATAATGTGTTTCAATTAATTGTGAAAAGAATTGTTTTTTAAATATTCTTTTTGCTTGTTTAAAAGGAATTGATGTGTCTATTGTAAAATGTATCAATGGTTTGCCTAGTTTATCAAGCAATGTTTCATTCAATTCTTGTATAGAAACACCTATCAGTTTTTTTGTAGCTTTTGCAACTTTTTCTGAAACTAACTGCTTTTCAAGTGCTGATTCTTTAGATTTTTCTTTAGGTTTTTCCTTCATATATGATATTTTTGTCGCACATGTTTATAAATGTTATTATTCATCTTGCTCTTCAGACAGATCATTTTAAATGCAAAGTTTTATAATATAGCAAATCACCCAAATCAGAACATAAAATGAAAGCTATTAAAAAAATATCTGGATTGTTTAAAAGAAAAGAAAAATTAGTTGAGACTCCAAAACCAAAAGAACACAAGAAAGGAGCATATTACATGTGGAAACCTATAAAAGAAGATCCTAGTTTCAAAAATAGTGAAATAGTAAAACTCATTGACAAGCTATATGATACTATAGAAGGTTTTGAACTTCATACATATAATTCTTATGCAATATTAGCAAACAAAAGATTGGACAAAGTGCCTGAAGAAGAAACCTATTTGCTTGGGCAAAACAAAGAATGGGTGAAATACCTAATTAGTCTATCAATGGAAAAAGGATTTAGAATAAGGTTTGATTATACAACAGATTATGAGAGCATAGTTAAAGAACTTAATAAAGTTATAAAAATTTTTGGAGATATAAAAAAACAAATAGGATCAGAAAACAAAAAACCACAAACCAAAGGAAAAGAGTGGTGGAAATTTGCAAAGAAATCAATTATATTAATGGAAAAAAAGGGAGACAAACCTGCAGGAGTAGGTATTCTTTTTCCACAGATTTAACATTCAAACAAGACTTCTTATTTTTTACAAACAACAATAATCCTCTGAGCTAAACTCGGAAACATCTTTCCACCGAGTTTTGTGTGCCATCCACTTTTCCAAGAATTAGGATTAAAATAAACTTCAGTGCCAATGACTTTGTCAATAGAAAACTTATTACGTTTTAACACAGTCTTCAAAGTTGGCAATGTAAAAAGCCTATAATGATTACCAAAATGCCATTTATTGCAAGGCCCTAGTTGAAGCGGATATAGTCCAACCAATAATCTCAAACGTGAACCAAGTGAAGCTAAGTTTGGTGTTGATAATATCAAAATTCCACCTGGTTTCAAGATCCTATACATTTCTTTTACCAAATGCTCAGGATTTGTCAGATGTTCAATCACTTGCAGACATGTAACAATATCAAAATAATAATCATGATAAGGTAAACTCTTACCAAGATCATGTTTCTTCATGTTAAACCCTTGCTCAGACAAAACCTTGACAATATTATCAGAAATATCAATACCATACACATCATAATCAAGTTCTCTTGCTTTATCTAAAAGATAACCGTCTTTGCATCCTAGATCTATATATTTCTTACTGAGATTAATGCCAGCTTTTGTGTATTGTTTTATGATATTGAATACTATGTTTAGTCTGTATAATTTTTCTTTGCTGATTCTAAAGTTTGGTATCATATGTAGGTGGGAATGAGTGTGTGTTTTTAAATATTGACGTTAGGTTTATAAACTAGTTTTGTATAAACAAGAACATGATAATCAAAACAAAACAATTCATACTAAGACCAATAAGAATGTCTGATGCAAAATTATATCTTAAGATAATGCAGGATCCTGTTACAAAAAAAGGTTTTATAACAACACCAAAGACATTATCAGAAGCTAAGAAAGAGATAAAAGAAAAACTAATACAACATAGAAGAAAAAAACCAGAATCAGAAACATTAGCAATTGAGATTAATGGTGAGTTCGCAGGTTATGTTGAAATAAACCATCTTAACAGAAGACACCACGAACACCAAGGCAATGTAGGTTATTGTCTGCACCCTAAGTACAGAGGCAAAGGCATCACAACAAAAGCACTTAAGATATTTACAAATTATGCATTCAAAAAATATAAATTAAAAAGAATTGACGGCTGGTGCAGGACATTTAACAAAGCTTCTGCAAGGGTTTTAGAAAAAGCAGGATACAAATTAGAAGGAATATTAAGAAAAAACAAAAAGATCCGTGGAAAATACCTAGATGATATGATCTGGGCAAAGGTAAAATGAAAAAACAACTAAAACCAAGAGCAAAGAAAATAGTCAACTTACTTAAAAACAAGTTTGGTGCAAAAGCAATCATATTAACAGGTTCAAGACACGTTGGTGATTATGAACAAGACAGTGACTGGGACATGTTTGTGTTTACAACAAAACTAAAAAAAGGTGAAGAAAGGATAAAAGTACATGAAAGATGCGGCCCTACAAGAATATCAGGTGAAACAAAACTAGATTGTTATTGGTTGCCAGCAGATGCTAAATTTAGGTGGGAAAATTTTAAACTAAAACTAAGATTTTGTGAGATAATGTATGATACAAAAGGAATTGCTAAGAAAGTTATCAAAGATGCTTACAAGATTTATGACAAAGGCCCTGACTGGTCAAAGACAAAATGGTGGGGAGAAAAACAAAGATCTTGGGGCTATCTAAAAAAAATGAATTATTTGTTAAAGAAAAGACAACATGGTGCTTTGTTTAAAAGAATATGTTTTTATTATGCAGAATATTTGTTTGGCTGGTGGTTTTCATTAAGAGATGAATGGCCTCTTAGACCACAGCAAGCTTTTGATTATATTAAAAAAAAAGATCCTAATTTCTTTAAATTATTAAGAAGAGTCTATGGAAACACAACATTAGAACAAAAAGTAAAAGCATGTGAAAAAATACACAATCATATATTTGAGAGCCTTAAATTCAAAAAACTAACAAAATGAACAAAAAAATTCTCTGCATATGTGCAGCAGGAATCAACAGAAGCAAATACTTAGCAAAATACCTAAAACAAAAAGGATATAAAACAAGATTTGGTGGTGTTGAAACAGAAAAAGGAATAAGACCAAACTTAGCAACACAAAAAGACATTGATTGGGCAGATGTAATAATAATTGTCAGAAAAAGAATAGTTCCTATATTTAATAAAAAATTTAAAACAAAAGGCAAAAAGATAATCAAGTTCGATGTTTCTGATTCAAGAAGATTGGCACCAAAAGAATACCAAAACCTTGGTTATGAAGAATTCCAAGAACAATGGACGAGGCCTAAGTTAAGAAAAGCTATTGAAAAGTATTTGCCTTTATGATTTAAAATACTTAACTAATTCTCTTTCAGTCTTAAACTTATCAAACCTTATTTTTAAAGTAACTCCTTCTGATTCTTCATCATCAGGATCTGTAAAAACTTCAAAATGCAGATGTGGACCATCACTATCTCCAGTATTACCAGAATATCCTATTAATTGTCCTTTCTTAACTTTTTGACCAACTTTGACAATTGCTCCCTTATATCTTAAATGTTCATAAGCAGTATATTCATTATTTTTATGTTTGATTACAATTCTATTCCCATCATCATGATATTTTTTACCAAGCCCTCTTATTTTAGAATCATTCTTTAACCAAACAACTGTACCACCTAATGCTGCATAAAGAGGACTTCCTTCTTCACATTCAAAATCAACAGAATGTTTAAGTTTGCCAATGTGTGCATCTGATGCATTACTCCCCCAGAATTTAATTACATCCTTTTTTTTGATTGGTGGTCTGTATTTGTTTTTGCATTTCATTGTTCATCCTTATGATATAGATCTAAAAACATCACCATTTTTTCATTTCTTTAATAAAATCATCAAAATCCATACTAATAAATTCCCCTTTTTCATATCTTTTCCAAGCTTCCTCAGTTCTTCTTGCAAATTCTAGGTCTTGTTTTTGTTTTGATTTCATCTCAACCTTTTCCACATCTCTGCCCTATAATCCTTATATCCTTGTTTTTTCCAGATTTCATGAGCTTTTTTATTACCAGTCTGAACACAAAGTTTGACATAATCTAGTTTATGATCTTTAAATATTTCATAAGCTTTATTCAACAATAATTTAGAAATACCATTACCTCTGTGCTTTTTATCAACAACAATAAGATCAATATAGCCTGCTTTTTTTACTTTCCACCATCTTTTTCTATTCTCTATCTCAAACAATATAAAACCAACAATCCTTCCACCTAACTCAGCAACATAGCACCACTTAAGTTTACCATAAACAAACCTTTCATAATAGTTTCTTTCACCTTTCTTTGGTTTAGCTTTAGAATCTAGCTTGTCCAAAGGTGAACATCTATTGAGTATTTCACCTAAACAATCTATTTTCTTTATTTGTTTTACATCTTTTTGTTTTGCTTTTCTTATTATCATCTTACTTTTTTAGCTAATACTGCAGTCTCTTTGCAATATTTATATCCTAGTTTTTGATAAATCTTGAATGCAAGTGCATTTTTTGCAGCCATTATCCAGATCTTCTTATTCTTACAAACCTTTTCTGCTTTTTTGATCAAAGCTTTGCCAATTCCTTTGCCTTGATTATTAGAATCTACAATAAGTTCTTCTATACAAGTGACTTTGCCAACATTATAATATTCATATCTTAAGAGTATAAATCAAACTACTTTTCCATCAATAACAGCAACAAGCATTTCACCTACTTTAAGACAATGTTTGAGAGATTTAAGTGCAGCCTTAATAGTCCATTTTTCTTTGTATGGTGGTTTGATGAATTCTTTTTTAATTAATTCAGCTATTCTTTTGTAATCTTTTTTAGTTGTTTTGCGTATTTTCATATTGATTCACCTTAAAAAATCAAAAAAACTTTTAATAAAAATCTTATTGTTTTTGTTATTCAAAAAACCATGATCACAATTAGGAATCTTGACTAATTTTTTCTTTGTCTTAAAATTTTTGTAAAACATTTCTGAATTTGTAATTGGTTCTACTTCATCTTGTTTACCATGAACTATTATTACCTCATTCTTGAACTTCTTTATTTTTTTTAATATATTTCTTAAATCTTTATTTGTTTGATATGCTGGAGCCAATAATAACATCTTTTTAAAATTGTACTTGTTGCAAACATTCATACAGACTCCTGCCCCTGCTGAAAAACCTGTAAGTATAAGTTCAGGGTTGCTTGAACCACAAATTTCTTTAGATCTTGAAATAATAAATTTAATTACTTGTATTAAGTCTTGTGAATAAGTAGTTATTAGCAGATTTTTATCCTTTTTTAGTTTCCAAAGTTTAGATTCAGTAAATCTAATAAAAGATCCAATATTCTCTTTTGCTAATAAATCACCAATAATCTTATGTCTATGCTTATAACCATCTTTATCGCTACTAAAACCATGGCAATAAAATATTAATCTTCCAGTATTGGTTTTATTGATTTCAATAGGGATTGTAAGTTTTGGATAATGTTTTTTCTTAAGATTCCATTTTAAATGTGTTATTGTTCTATTTTTTGTCATATCCTACTTCCTCTTCTTATAAAACCTAATCAAATGCTTTGACACATCTTTGTTCTTAACCATTCTTTTCACTTTATCTTCTACTGTTAAGAACTCCCTAGTTCTAAAATGATGCTTAGTCAAATCCTTAACAGCATCTTTTACTGATTTTTCAACAGTGTGCCATCCTAATAATTTACCAAGTTTTTTCATCTTCCTAGCTTTGAGAAAATCTTGATCACCTTCTAACACAAGCACTGGAAGTTTTTTATGTGCTAATGTTGCAGCAGCTGACTTATGTCCTCCGTCAAGTAAGAAATATTCTGCTCTTGGATTTTTTTTAAGATATTTTTTTAACAAAGTATTGTATGCTTTTGTTTTAGAGCTTAAACCCTCTACATAAGGAGCACCAACAGATTTATGTATTACAGGACATGGTGCTAATATCTTGCCTTGATTATTCTTAAAAACCTGAAAATATATCTTAAGAATTTGCTGATTATACACAGGATAATCTCTTAGAGTTATTATTTGGCTTGGATGGAGTAGTTTTCTTTTCATATTATCAAATTACAGAAACCCTTATATAAAGTTTTGTCTTTTTCTCATATATAATGACATACTACATAATAATAAGAGGACCTTTAGCAATAGGTAAGACAACAATTGCACTAGAACTAGCTAAAAAACTAAAAGCAGAATACATATCAATGGACAAATTATTAAAAGAACTTAACTTAGATAATATTGATGAAAAACAAGGTTGTATTTCTGCTAAGAATTTTATAAAAGCAGACGAATTTATCCTACCAAAAATTACAGAGGATCTAAATAATGGAAAAATAATGATCATAGACGGCTGTTTTTACCACAAAGAACAAATCAATCACCTAATTAACAACCTAAACTACAAACATTACATCTTCACACTAAAAGCATCATTAGAAACATGCATTGATAGGGATAAAGGCAGAAAAAAACCACATGGTGCAGGTGCTGCAACAGCAGTACACAACCTAGTGAATAGATTTGATTATGGAATAGTTATTGATACTGAAGACAAAGATATTAATAAAACAGTAGAGGAAATAATAAAAAACATAAAATGACACTCTTAGCAACCTTAGCAACAATATTCGGAACAATTGGTGCTCTAGCTAATATTCCGCAAGCAATCAAGATCTTCAAAAGAAAAAGTGCAAAAGACATCTCAATAATAATGTACATAATGCTTATAACAGGTGCATTTATCTGGATCTTGTATGGTATAGAGATAAGAGACCCACCATTAATAATCGTAAACACAGTTGCATGCATAAACATGGCAATCGTCATGTTTGGCTGGTACTTGTATGGAAGATAAACAGTAACATTTATATTCTACTTATACATAAACCAATATATGAAAAAAGAGACACAACCTAAATGGCCAAAACTATTAGTAATAGTCAGACACGGTGAGTCAGAACAAAATGTTGTAACAGACCTTCTTGAAAAAGACCTCATACATAACTTAGGTGAACTAGAAAAGATCAGAAACATGGACATAAGACTGACAACAAAAGGGATTAGACAAGCAAAAAAAGCAGGAAAATATCTTAGTAAAAAATTCAATAGGTTTGACATGTGCTTTTGTTCACCATACAAAAGAACAAAACAGACTTCAAAAGCAATTATTTCTAAACTACCATACAAACTAAAGATACATTATGATAATAGGCTAAGAGAAAAAGAATTTGGCAGATTCAGCCACATACCTAAAAAACAAATAAAAATATCATACCCAGAAGAATGGAAAGACAGAAAAAGAGAAGGCAAGTATTGGTATAGACTGCCAAGAGGTGAAAACTATCCAGATGTTGAGATGCGTGTCCATAGTTTTTTAGACAAATTAATAAGAGACTGCAGACAAAAAAATATTTTAATAGTAACACACCAAGTAACATACAAATCATTCAGAACATTGTTCCAGCATTTATCAGAAAAACAAGTTCTCAATCTACCAAAGACACCTAATTGTGGCATACAAGTATATGAACTAGAAACAAAGAAGTCTAAGACAGGTAGAATGAAGTTAAAGTTGTATGATAAAGTCGTACATAGATAGAAAGTAATTACCAATAAATACCTTTTTCTCTTAACATTGATTTCTTATAAAAGATTTCATCTTTACAATCAAGACACAACCAAGACTCATTATCAAAGATTAATGCAGCTTGTTCATCTATACTTCTTGCATCTTTAACATTTACTTGTTCCATAAGGCAAGCTCCTTCTTCACCATTACAATGTCCTCTCTTATATCCACTTTTACCAATATTAAAGTTTCTATTAACAAGATCAAGATTATGACCAAACTCATGCGCAGCAATAATTGCTAAACTCTTTTGTCTTAACACAGGATCTCTTATCCACTTCATAAACCTGTTTACAGAAACAATATTATTAGGATAAGGCCCATAACCAAATAAAAATCTATTTTTAGTATCACCTTCAACAGTTGTTAAATCTTTATCAATAACAATTACATCAAAGTGAGGCTCTGTTTTTTGATAAGGATCATTTCTTAACAATGCATCAAGATCATATGCACTAACTTGTTTTCCAAATTTATCTTTTTTATTAGTCAAAGCTTGTTCCTGATACCAATCAGCAGAACCAAAAGCATTATTATTCCAAACATAATTATCAAGATCAACAAGTTTTATCTGTCTTCCTGTCTCAACTACAATCTTTTCAAAACCATATTTAATAGCATTATATTCTTTATCTAGAACACCACTAGTCCTACAAAGATGTAGTACAGATCTAATTATACCTTGCCTATAGTCTTTCATATATGCACGATTTCTATGAAAATATCTTCTTGATTCCATGTATATTTGGGTTATTCATCCCTTTATAAATCTTGTCATTTTTATCACTAAATAATGATGAAAATATCACTAAAAACAGCAAAATTTATATATGTTCTTGAATATCTATACTATAATATGACAAGTATTGATTCATTTATACAATATGTTCCAGAGAAAGAAATTCTTACACCTAATGATAAATCTTATTTAAGAAATCAAGAAAAAAAAGGTAAAAAAGTAAAGATTGACGCAAGAAACCTTGAACATGTAGATGGTGGAACTGCAAAAGATATCAGTAACAAAGGACATGTTTTTACTAATTTGAATCCTGATTTAACTCAAATGTTTGACACTTATAGCAGAATTGGTATTAAAGTTAATTATATACCTGGTCAGAAGTTTGATGATATTGCTTGAACATTAAAAAATAAAAAAAAGTTCCATCAAAAGATGGAACTCAACCAAAAAAGATTATTCTCTTGCTCAACAACTTAGGCAATGGCAATGATTCATATGGCATGTCTTTACATTTCTCATTAATCATTTGTTTTAACTCATCAAAAGACATTGAAACCTTGCTTCCACTAAACCTATCATTAACCATTAGATTACCAGATTCAATCTCTTTATCACCAACAACAACAATGTAAGGCACCCAATCTTTGCCAGCTTTTGCAATCTTTTTACCTAAACTATCATCACTATCATCTATCTCTACTCTAACATTTCCAAATTCTAGTTTTTGACAATATTCAAGATGTTTTTCAGATACTGGTATTAATCTTATCTGTGATGGTGATACCCACAATGGTAAAACAGGTTTTTCTCTTTTCAAAGCTTCTTCTAGTATTGAATACATCCATCTTTCAATTGAACCAATACTTGAATGACATATGATGCAACCTTTTTTTTCACCATCCTGATCAACATAATTAATACCATAAACTTTAGCATCTTTTATGTCAAGTTGCACAGTTGACAATTGCAAATTACCATTAACACTGTCAATACCTTGGAACTCATGTTTCACAACCCAATAATGTTTCATGTCTGACAAAAGCTCGATAAACACAGGCTTGTTAGAATACCTTGCCAATTCTAATATCTTATCTTTGTGATCTTTATAGAATTGGTCAACTATCCTAAAACCAATAGCATACTTGACACCAACACCATCTGCAAGATCAGCATAATTTTTATACAGGTACTGATACTCTTTCCAACCTTGGTCTAAGTCTTTGCAAAAACAATGTATATCAGGCATATGAAATGCACGCAATCGTTTAAAACCAGAGAGTTCACCACTTTTCTCATATCTAAAACTTTTTGAAAATTCATAAACCCTGATTGGCAGCATTTTATAACTAAATTTAGCTTGTTTCATTATCTTGAACAAGCCAAAGTCACCTGCAAACCTTAGTATAAATTCCTTACTAGGGTTATCAGGCACCTTTACCATATAATGCCTTTCATGAAATGATCCTGCTTGCGCTCTGATCTCTTTATCAGCCCAATCATAGATCAATGGTGAATCTATCTGTATTGCATTCATTCTATCAACAGCAATATACCTGGCCCATTTCTTTAATAAACTAAAGATCATATGTCCTTTTGGATATAATCTAAAGTTTCCAGAGTCACTTGCTGGTTCATATCCTACTAGCTCATGCTTTTGCATTGCTTTGATTGATGGTGGTTCTTGCTTTGGTTGTCCTTTGACTTCTTCTGACAAAACATATGCTTTTAATTCTTTGTCACCTATCTTATCCAAGATCTCTTTAATCTTATCAACATCTTCAAGATCCAAAACAATCTCTTTTCCATCTGGCATTAACACTAGATATTTGCTTTTAATTGATTTTACAATTTGTTCTCGATTTTTCATTTTTCATTTCCTCCCTGTTTAGAGCCCAGGCGGCTATTATTAAAGCACTGGTGTAACCCGCCAATTGGCTAGTGAGCCAAGGTTATTCATCGTCAGAATACCTTGGTGCTCTATTTGGCATATCAGCACATTAGAGCAGGCGAACGAGGGTTGCACCAGTGCTTATTAGTTTTGTAGTTAAAAGTCTTAACCAAGAACAATCATATCCCAGAATCATCTATAAGGTTACCAACCCCAGACAAAGCAAGGACAATAATCACATAAAATAGTTAAGAAACAATGACTGCTTATGCAGTAATAGATAGGGTAAGAGCTAGAGAAATCATATACATGTTTTGTTTTATGTTTATTCTATTCATAATACCACAATATTATATACGCAATACTAATATATAAACCTTTCGGTTGTCACCACAACAAAGTACTCAACAAATTTAATAAACCCTCCTCATATAAACAGATATATGAAGTTTAATATAAAGAAAACAATGAATCCTAATACAAAACATTATTCTCATAAAGATATGGAGTTAGCAAGAGAATTTGCTAAAAACATGTACAAAGAATTTTCATTTTTCTTAAAAGCAGTTATTATATTTGGCAGTGCTGCAAGAGGACAAGAAAGAGGTAGTGGTGATGTTGATATCATGATTGTTGTTGATGATGTTTCAACATTACTTTCACCTGAAATAGTTGAAACATACAGGATTATCACAGAAAAAATAATAGGAAAAGTTTCAACAAGACTTCATGTTATCACACTAAAATTAACAGCATTCTGGGATTATATAAGAAACAGTGACCCTGTTGCAGTTAACATACTTAGAGATGGTGTTGCACTTATAGATACTGGGTTTTTTGAACCATTGCAAGCTTTATTACAGCGTGGAAGAATAAGACCAACAGGAGAAGCAGTTTGGGCATACTTTTCAAGAGCACCAAGAACATTAACAAATTCTAGATGGCATCTTTCCCAAGCAACTATTGACCTGTACTGGGCTGTTATTGATTCTGCACATGCTGCTCTGATGAAGCACAATGTTATTCCACCTTCACCAAGCCATGTTGCTAACATGATGATAGAAACATTAGTCAAAAAAAAACTTGTAAAAAAGAAATATGCAGACACAATGAACTTTTTCTACAGACTGATGAAACAAATAACACACAGAGAAATAAAATTCATATCAGGGCACCAGTATGAAAAATACAGAGCACAAGCAGAAGACTTTGTCAAAACAATGAGAAAGATTGTTGAATCTAAATAGTCATCACACATAAGTAGTTCTTTCCCACAATATTTATATATAGATAGGGCTTTCCCTATATATAATTAGGGGGATGAATAATGAAAAAACAATTACCAACATGGATTGATATTGCTGTAAAAACATTGCTAGACATGCCTGAACAATTAGGTGAATTATATGAATCTGCTCAGAATATTAATTCTAAAACAGATTATGAAAATCTGGAATCAAAGATTCTTGATAATGAATTTGTTGAAGGCACTGTATTAAGAAAACCAAAGCAAGACATTGATCCATTTGTTGCTAATCTTTGTAATTATGCAAGAATAATCAAGAAAAATAACAGAAGAAAACTATTATGGCAAAAAGCACAAGCAAAATTTGGAATCACTAATGTATATGATTTTGAACAAAAAACCAATTATCTAGGTAAAAAGAAATTAAATTCATCTACTTATTGTACTTGTGGAAGAAAATTAACCAAAGAAGGATATGAAATAACACACATTGATGATTCTTCAATTTCACAGACAATTGGTGTAAAATGTTTCCAAGGACTGTATCAAGAGTTTAAAGAAGTTCTTCAGATGGATGAATACTATGAAAATCTTGGTAAGCAAGAAATTGCTAGACAAATAAGAGAAAATTCTAAAGTATTAAGAAAAGAAAAACCAGACTTTAAAAAAGATGAAAAAAAATTACAAGAGATATTAGATGATAAAGAAAATCTTGAAAATATTCTTGATCAAGTAAAGAAAATGATTAAAGATAAAAACAAAGAACAAAAGATATCATCTGAAACAATTGCAAAATATATCTTAACATTAAGAAGCATGGATTCACCTGGAAATCTTTCTGTTCTAATGCCGGATTTTGAACCAAATGGTAATTTATTTCAATCAATGTATAAAAGAAAAGACCTAGATTCAAGATCAAGAGATATTCTATCAAGAATTGCTTCACCATATGGCAAAGTCACTGATGCAGAGATAGTAAGATTAGCATTTATTGAAGCTTTGTACACAAGAATTCCTACAAGTATCTTTATTGAAAGGTTTAGAGACTTATTATACTGGGAACAGAATAAAGAATTAGACGAAACTCAGGTAAAATGTTTATCATTGATCAAAGAACACTTGTTTGATGAAAAAGAACTTGATTTAGATAAATTTAAACAAGGACTTAAAAAATATAAAAAACAGCATGTAACATTTGACTGGCTTGTACAAACTCAGTTCATAATGGGAGACATTATTGAAAAAAGGAAAAAAGAAAATTTAGAATATATGAATAAAATTCAAACACAAAAAGGTCAAGTATTAAAGATAATAAAGAGTGTTACAGATTTATTAGAAAAAGAAAGCTTTGACAAATTATCAGACAAAGAAAGAGAATATTGTTCAGAACTTTTCAAAGGAAGAAAAAGAATGATCTCAACAATGCATAATAATTATTCTGCTAATTATGAAAAAAACAGATTATTCAATGTTGAATCAAAAGAATATGCTGAAAATGTTTTATCTGTATACTCTGTTGACCAAACAATAGATTTTATTGATAATGTATGTGACATAAATGCAAAAATATTGTCTAGAAGATTCATAGATAAATATGAAACAAAGTTTAACCAAAAACAAGAAAACCACCTTACTCTTTTTGGAGAACAGTACAATTTACCTAAATCCTGTAGACAAAATCTTTTTGAAGAGTTTATAAAAACACAATGTATAACTTCTTTAGATGAATTAGTCATAGGTTTCCAAAAAATAATGGAAAAAATGGTCTATTACAAAGATAAACAAGTAATAGAAAAAGCTAAAAAAGGTGCAAAATTCACTTATTTTTCTGTTGATAAAGACAAAAAAATTGTTAGAAGATGGAACTTATGGACAAATAGTTTAGGTAGGTTCTTTGATTTTCAGTTAGGAATGTTGAATTCTGAAAACAAGATAAGACTAAGACCACAGTATAAAAAACCACAAGACCTGCTTTGTGATAAAGAAAGTAGAGATGTGTATAAATGGTTAGAGGAGAATCCTGATAAGAGGGTACCTGTATTCAGAATAAATGGATGGAACAAACCTGTATTAGAAAAAAATGAACTTTTAAAAACTTATATTGAAAAAGGAAAATTAGCACCTTATGTAAAACCATTCAAGCTCCATAATTTTATTAGAATGAAGAAACAAGAGATTGATAGAAGATTACAGACTTATTATAATCGAAATATCGAGCATAATGAATCAACAGAAATAAAATTAACAATATTTAAAAAAAAGAAATAGGTGAAAGATGAGTTTTGAAAACCAGAAGAAAGTATTTTTAAATAAAGATGATAAGAGTAAAAAAGGAGGCATAGATGATAGGATTCTGCCACTTGTCACCCTAATCAATTCTAAAGAAGAATATTATACTACTTCGTCTTGTTCTGGCCGTATTCTTGTTTTTAGTTTTGGTGAGAGGAAAAATGAATGTAAATGGTTATTTGTGAGCCATGATAAGGTTGATAAAAAGAGCAACCTACTTAACAATATAGATCTAAACAACCAAACAAGCGAGACATATTTTGGCATGCAAGGTGCAATCATACATGTCTGCTGCAAAGACTTAGGTTGTGCAAAAACATTACTTGATCTAGGCAAAAGTGCAGGATTCAAAATAGGCGGCATAATCTCAATTGAGCCAAAGATCATAGTAGAACTAAGAAGTGTTGATTTTTTAGAAACAATTATTGCTAAAGGTGAGAAGTTATTGATTGATGAGAATTATATACAGGTTTTGATTAAGGAAGCTAATTCTAAATTAGAAAGAACATGGAAAAGAGTTAGTAAATTATCTGATGAAATAGAAAAAATATAAAAAAAATAAGTGAAACACTTATTCTGTCATTGCTATTAAGATTGTTAATAATCCAATTCCAATAACAACTAGTCCAAATGCTCCTTTAAATAAGACCCATAATGCTGGATACCACCATGCATAAGATACAGCACCTAGTACAATCAGAACCAAACCAATCAAAATTTTAATGAATTTTGCTAATCCTCCCATATATATCCCTCCAAATTTTTATTATTGTGATATACTCATTTGAAAATAGTTTTATTTATAAATATTTATTGAGTTTAATATATGGGTTATAAAATAAGTATTGATTTTAACCAAAAGATTTAAAAAGAGTAGTTTATTGCTCAATATTGTTAAATAGTACTAGAAGTAAAGTTTGATCTTTCTTCTTTGTATTATTGATTAGGAGGTTAAAAACATGGAAGGAACTGTTAAATGGTACAACAGAAAAAAAGGCTTTGGATTTATCATAGGCGAAGACAATGTTGAATACTTTGTGCATTACACAGGATTGACACAAGGAACATTTATTCGAGACAATGATAAAGTTGGCTTTGATGCTGTTGAAACAGAAAAAGGTAAACAAGCACAAAATGTTGTTCTACTGCAAAAAGCAAGTGAAATGGCTCAAGGCGGAGCACCACAAGAATCATTTGGTGAAGAAGAACCAAAAGAAGAATTTGGTCAAGAACCAGCAGAAGAACAAAAAGAAGAAGCAGCTGCTGAACAACCAGAAGAGCAAAAAGAAGAACAACCAGAAGAAGCAAAACAAGAGTAAAAGTAAGAATAATAATTTCTTATTATCTTGGGGTTTTTTTTGTTTTTATTTTTTTGATTTTGATAATTTACACACCTTTCTGCTTACCAAACTTACCCCTATACTTAGCTTTGCCCTCTGTTCTACAGAAAATGATCTGACAAATCTTAACACCAGCATGTAATTTAACAGGCATTTCACCTAAATTCTTTATCTCAAGTACTTGAACATTGTTAATATTAGGCTGCACAAAATTAGCAGTTACATGAACAGCCAGACCTAAACGAGCAAACCTGCTTCTACCAGAAAGAAAACCGCAAACATTTCCAGGCAATTTGATCTTTTCTTTTGTCACACCAAGGATAAATTCACCAGGATTTATAACATGCGATTTTGCAGTAAACAGCTTTGTATGCTTTTTATAATTGGTTCTTTCTTTGATATCAATGATCTTATCACATTTAAACTCTCTAAACTTATTATCCAATGTAAGGTCATAAGAAGCTCCACCTAGGTTCTTCTTAGAAAAAGGAGTAATTTTAATTCTACCAAGATAAATTTCTTTTAAAACCTCTTTTTTTGTTAATATCATAAATTATCCACCTATTTATATATAATTTTGATGTATTACTATTTAATTCTTTTGTATAAATGTATGTGCATAGTGTCTGTAAGACCAGTGAGTACCTTGCAGATTGTACAACTGTCAGGGCTTTCTATTAAAAGTTATTGTACTTAGAAAGTACGAACGAACTATGCACATATGTATAAATAATGCCAAAACCAAAACATTTATATATAACCTTTACTATTTTTAATAAATATTAAAAGTAATGAAAGTATTGAATATACTAAAAGTTAAATTAATATACAAAAATCCAAAATGAGTCAAATAGACCAACAATTCATAGAATTTTATCAGAATATTGGTAGGTCGCAAGGTTTCAATGACAGTTTATTGACCACCATAATGGCTATGCTCTTTTTAGAGCCAAAAGATGTAGCAATGGATGATCTGGCAAAAAAGACTGGTTACAGCCTTGCATCTATCAGCAATAAAGTAAAGATGCTAGAAGCCATAGGTTTTGTCAAAAGAAAAAGCAAGCCAGGTACAAGAAAGGTGTTTCTATATGCTGAAAAGGATTTTTTAAAAGTCTTTAAACAAGCTTTAGTAAAAAAACAAGAAAATGTGATTAACCTTGCTAAAACAAGACTTCCTGAAATAGTAAAACAAAACAAATCAGGTGATAAACAAAAAATAAAAATGATTGAAAACTATTATAATCAAATGTTAAAACTAGAAAAAGCTATACAACATTTTATAGTGGAGATTGATAAGATATGAAAAGACCAATAATCGAACTGAGGCAAGTATGGAAAATTTACAAAATGGGTGAAGTAGAGGTCCCTGCAGTTAGAGGTCTTAATTTGCAAGTCAAAAGAGGAGAATTTGTAGCAATACAAGGTCCAAGTGGCTCAGGCAAATCTACTTGTGTAAACATGGTTGGTTGTTTAGACATACCTACACAAGGCGAAATATTCCTCGAACATCACAATATTGCTCATCTAGAAGAATCAGAACTAGCACAAATCAGAGGAAAAAAAATAGGATTCATATTCCAACAATTTAATTTAATCCCAAGCCTAACAGCTCTAGAAAATGTTATGCTTCCTATGATGTTTCAAAAAACAACAAAACATCACAGAAAACAAAGAGCAACCAAACTATTGAATATGGTTGGTCTAAGTGAAAGAATGCATCATAAACCAACAGAATTATCTGGTGGACAACAGCAAAGGGTTGCGATCGCAAGGTCTCTAGCAAATGACCCAGAAGTAATACTTGCAGATGAACCAACTGGAAATCTTGACTCAAAAACAGGAGAAGAGATGATATATTTCCTAAAAAAATTAAACAAAGAAAAAGGAAAAACAATTGTTATGGTCACTCATGATGATAAGTTAGCTAAACAAGCTGACAGAATCGAGTTTTTAAAAGATGGATTAATTGTTGAAAAAAAAACAAGATAAAATAAAAAAATAAAATGTGGTGGTAAAAAATGATTAAAAAAAAGAATATAAAAATAAAAAAAATCTTATTATTTGTATTAGTTGTAATAACATTAGCTGTGGCTGTTAGTTTAAGCAGTGCAAGGGTTAATAACGAGGAAAATATTCAAATATCCTTAGTAAGCCAGTCTCCTTTTCCTGTTGAGCCAGGTAATACTATGGATGTAAGGGTAAGTGTTGAGAACACAGGAGGTGATCCTGCCAAAGATTTCATGATTGAGATGATTGATGACAACACATTTTCATTAATTGATGAAGCCAATAGAATTAGAAAAATAAGCAGTCTAATTTCAGGAGGCAATTATGCTATTAAATACAAATATACAGTTAAAGTTGATGAAGATGCTGTTGAAGGAACAAAAAAATTAAAATTAAGATTTAAATACAACAATCATGAATGGACAACTATTGAATTAAACATTGATATACAATCATCAGATGCAATTGTCTGGATAAAAGAAGTAAAAACAGAGCCAGAGATTGTTGCACATGGTGAAAAAGCAATATTAAAATTCACATTAAAAAACATAGCAGATTCATTATTAAAAGATGTTAGTATTGATCTAGACCTTGCATCAGCAACTTTGCCAATTTCACCACTTAATACAGGCAGTGAAAGAAAGATTAAATCAATAAAAGCAGGTGCTGAAGAAGAAATTAGTTTTGAGATAGTAGCACTTACAACAGCAGATTCAAAAATACACAAAGTTCCTTTGACTTTATCTTATCAAGATGAGATAGGAATGAATTATACTAAAAAAGATGTTGTAAGTATAATTGTTTCATCAAAGCCAGACCTAAGTTATTATGTTGATGACACAGACATACTGCTATCAGGTACAAATGGAAAAGCAACTGTTAAAATTGTTAACAAAGGTTCAGAAGATATTAAATTTGTAAACATAAAATTAAAAGATGACAATGATTTTGAAAAATTATCAAATGAAGAAATTTATGTTGGAAATATTGACTCAGATGATTATGAAACAGCAGATTTTGATATATATGTTAAAAAGAAGGTGTCAGATCTTAAACTTCCAATGATAATAGAATACAGAGATTCTATAAACAGAGAATATAAAGATGAAGTAGACCTACCATTAAAACTTTATAATGCAAAAGATGCTAAAAAATATAATTTGATCCAAGCAAATGGTATTACTGGCTGGATTGTTATGATTGTTATTATTGGTGTGGGATATTTTATTTATAGAAGATACAAGAAAAAGAAGAAGAAACATAGGAAATAAATCAAAACAAAATGAACAATGGTTGCTACAGATTATTTTATTTTTATTTTGAAAGGTTTGATTAGACGTAAACTTAGAAGTTGGCTTACTGTAATTGGAATCTTTATCGGAATTGCAGCAGTTGTTTCTTTGATTGGTTTAGGAGAAGGTTTAAGAGAATCTATTAATGCTCAGTTTGGATTTGTAGGAGCAGATGTTATGGTTGTTACTGCAAGTGGTGGACTTGGTCCTCCTGGTACAGGTGTTGTTGATCCATTAACAGAAAAAGAAATCAAAGCAATAAAGACTATTCCTGGTGTTGAAGGAGTTACAGGAAGAATAATTGAATCTGGAAAAATTGTTTATAATAATAAAGCTGGTTTTGGTTTTGCTGCCAGCATGCCTAGTGGTGAAGGCAGAGAATTAGTACAAGATGTTCTTAACATGAAAGCTATAAAAGGCAGATTTCTTAAAGATGGTGATTCAGGTGTTGTTTTCTTAGGATATGCATTTTATGAAGATGATGAAGCTTTTGGTAAAATAATTGATGTCAGCTCAAAAATCAAAATATTAGATAAAGAATTCAAAGTTATAGGAATTCAAGAAAAAAAAGGAAACTTCCAATTTGATGGAGCAGTATTTATGAATGAAGATGATTTAAGAGATTTAGTTGATAGGCAAGGTGATGATTATGACTTAGTTCCTGTAAAATTCAATACAAATCTTGATGTTAGCAAGATACAAGCAGACATTGAAAAAAAATTAAGAAAAGTAAGAGATGTTGATATAGGTGAAGAAGACTTTTCAGTACAAACACCTGCTTCTGTTATTGAAAATGTAAATAATACATTACTTGGTGTCCAAATATTTATTTATATAATTGCAAGCATATCATTATTAGTAGGAGGAATTGGAATAATGAACACTATGTATACATCTGTTGTTGAAAGAACAAAAGAGATTGGTATAATGAAATCAATAGGTGCAAAGAATGGGACAATATTTACATTATTTTTTGTAGAATCTGGTTTACTTGGATCTGTTGGAGGCATTGTTGGTGCAATTATGGGTTATATTGGTGCAACATTATTAGCTTATATTGGAAGCATTGCACTTGGATCTGATCTTATAAGTGCTCATATATCTTGGCAATTATTTATTGGTGCAATATTTTTTTCATTTGTTGTTGGTTCATTTTTTGGAACAATGCCTGCTTATAAAGCATCTAAACTTCACCCAGTGGATGCTTTGAGGTACGCGAAGTGATATTGATAGTCTCGTACCTTAAAGCTACGAACGAAATGCAATGTAGTGAGTATACTTTGAGGTACGCAAAGTGATAGAGTGCATGGTTCGTTCGTACTTTCCATTCTTAGCAAGAAGCACATGGAAAGGCCTGATAGTTTTACAACCTGTTAGGTACTCACTGGTCTTACAGACACCATGCACATAATATAATACAATAAAATGATATTAGACATATTAATATATTCAATAAAGAATTTATTTAACAGAAGACTTAGAAGTTTTCTTAGTATATTGTCTATTTTAATAGGTGTAACTGCAATCTATGCATTAATCAGTTTTGGTCAAGGAATAAACTCTTATATGGATGGATTTGCACAAGAGATGGGAACAGATAAAGTATTTTTAATGCCTGGTGGAGGTATTACAAATGCTCCAGGAACAAGTAATATTTTGTTTTCTGAAGATGACTTGGATTTTATTAGAAAGATAAAAGGAGTTGATGAAGCAAGCGGAATGATGATCACAACAGGAAAAGTAAAGTACAAAGATTATAAAGAAAAATATCCTTTTATAATGGGAATGTCTACTGAGGTAAAAGAAAAAAAATTAATAGAGGAAATGTTTGCTGGGATAGAGGTTATACAAGGAAGATCTTTAAAAAAAGGAGATACATTAAAAGCAACTGCAGGATATTCTTATATTATTCAAGATAGAATGTTTAAAAAAAAAATTTCTATAGGAGATAAAATCGAAATAAATGATGTAACTGTAGAAATAGTAGGATTTTATGAAGAAGTTGGAAACCCAACAGATGATTCAAATGTTTATTTATCCAAAGAAGGATTCAAACAGATATTTGATATTGAAGATTATGAATATATTTATGTAAGGACTGTTTTTGATCAGAATCCTACAGATGTAGCTGAAAAAATAAAAGAAAAATTCAGAAAACATAGAAATCAAAAAGAAGGTGAAGAAGATTTCACAGTACAGACTTTTGAAGATATGATGGCAATATTTTCTAATATAATTCTTGTTCTAAATGGAGTCTTAGTAATAATAGCTCTGATCTCAGTAGTTGTAGCAGCTATTAACATAACAAATACTATGTATACTTCAATTTTAGAAAGAACGCAAGAGATTGGTGTGATGAAAGCAATTGGTGCTAAAAATAAATACATTTTGATTATATTTGTTATAGAATCAGGACTTCTTGGACTTTTAGGAGGTTTGGTAGGCATTGGTCTTGGCTATGCAATTGCTAAATTAGGAGGTATGATAGCTGCAATGAATGGTCTTTCAATGCTAAGACCAGGATTTCCTTGGTGGTTGACTGTTGGTTGTTTATTGTTTGCATTTGGTGTTGGTGCTGGAGCAGGTTATTTTCCAGCTAGGCAAGCTAGTAAGATGCAAGCAACAGATGCTTTGAGATGGGAATGAAACGAGCATCTTAAAGCTACGAACGAAACAAAGTGTAGTGAGTATGCTTTGA
>CAZHVK010000017.1:0-25685 GCA_964535955.1 uncultured Methanosarcinales archaeon
TATTACAAACAACAAGGAATTCTTCATGAAGTAGATGGTGAAAAAGACCCATTTGAAGTTCATAGAAATGTTAGAAAGATTGTTGATATGTCAGAAATGTAGCATTTCTGATCATGATCAAGAACTGATGGTTCTTGACAATTTAACATAAGATTTAAAAACTCATTCTACATAAATATAATATATGAAGATAATATTACTAGGTCCACAAGGTTCAGGAAAAGGAACACAAGCAAAAATATTAAAAAAAGAGTTCAAGATCCCACATATTTCTATTGGTGATCTGTTTAGAGAAATCACTAAAAAAAAGACAAGCATATTAGGCAGAAAACTGAAAAATTATATGAACAAAGGCGAATTAGTTCCAAATAAGATTACATTAAAAATTCTTAAACAAAGATTAAACAAAAGAGATTGTAAAAAAGGTTTTATTTTAGATGGCTTTCCAAGATCATTGATCCAAGCAAAAGAATTAGACAAAATAGAAAAGATTAACAAACTATTTTATGTTCATGTTACAGATTCATTAGCAGTAAAAAGATTAAGCAATAGATGGCAGTGTAAGAAATGCGGAGCAATATATGGTATTGATGTTAAGCCTCGCAAGAAAGGTTATTGTGATAAGTGTCATGTTAAGTTATATCAAAGAGAAGATGATAAGCCAAAAGCTATCAAAGAAAGATTAAGAGAATTTCATCAAATGATTAGGCCTATTCTTAAACATTACAAAAAGATAACTGTAAAGATTGATGGTTCTTTGTCTATTAAAAAGATATTTGGTTTGTTAAAGAAAGAGATTAAGAAGATTAAGTAACTAATCAAAATAATCTTCATAACAAAAATCCTGTTTTCTTATTATATCTTCATAAGTGCAGCTTCCCTTTTCTTCAATTAAGTTACCATACAAAAAACCTTTGAATCTGTTTATTAATTTCATGCACTCAGAACATCTTCTGAAACTAGTTCCAATTTCAACATTAAACTCATTTTCATTTATCTTTATTATCTTGAAAGGAGTCTCTGAATTTTCATTACAATATTTGTAAACATTTGCAACAAATTGGTTGTCTGTGATTGCATCAGAAAGCTTTAGATGTAGCACACATCTTTTTGGTGCAGTATAGCTTATCACCTCTTTTGTGACAAGCAAACACTTACCTTTTTTCATTCTATATTCTTTATCTTTTTGATCTTTTATTACCTTATCAGGAAGTTTCAAGCTCCCATCTTCATTGAATTCGAACATGAAAATAGGATTAGGGTTGTGGTTTAAAAGGTTTTTGTTAAAAACAAGAGCCTTCACCTATTCAAAAATCTGCCTAACAACTTCAGTCGCATAACTTCCTTTTGGTAATTTAAACAAAATCTTTAAAATATACTTTTTCTTATTATCCCCATATTCTGTCACATGACTAATCTCAAAATCATAAGCATTAACAAATAAATCCCTTTCAGCACCTTCTTGACTTAAGAAAGGCAAAGACCTAATTATAAAATCCCTAAACACAAGATCTTGTTGTTTCATTATTTTATCAATAATAGATCCCAGTTTATTATTTTCAACACTAGTACCAAAGCCTAATATGGGAACCTTAATATTTTTCATATTTTTCATATTTTTAATACTTTTCTTACCAATATATTTTGTAACAGCTTCATTCCACATCTTTGACTGATAAGCATGAACAAACAATTTCAGCAATTTCTCAGAAACTAATTTCAAAGCACCAACATAGTCATTTTTTCTCTCACCTAGATACTCTGTAAATCTTATATTCAGTTTATCATTAGTTTCAGAGATTAGTTCAACAGCTTTTTTAAAATCATTTTTAACAATTGCTTTTCCAACATCAGCATTATTCTTAGAAAATCTCTGCGATCCAAAATAATTAATAATTTTGATTTTACTTACATCTTTATATTTCTTCTTAAACTCATTAATCTCTTTTTTAGTCAAATTATGAATACAAATACCAAAATGATTGCCTTTTGAATCACCTAAAAACAAAGCTTTATTAGAATATCCATAAAAAGTAATTTTTATTTTCTCAGAAGGTGTGCTAAAACGCATTAACTTATCCCTATACTTTCTAGGAACAGTGATAAACTGGCTAGTAATTGCATTTTTATCTTTGTTTCCAGCAAAACCAATAAATCTTTCCTTTATGCCTAAATAATGTGCTATTCTTTTTATCACATCCAAAGTATTGTAACCTGTTTTATCAAGAATAAATACTGCATATATTCCATTCTCAACTAACTCAATATCCATAAGTTCAGCTACAATAAAATCAGATGATTTTTGTTTTATTTTATACATTATGTTACCTACCACTACCACCTAATTTTACTTATACCTAATATTCAAATAAGCCAAACACAAGCCACCAACAAACAGGGAAAAGAAATAGAATATAAATCTATCTACCACAGCAACAGTTGCAGCTATAGAAGAACCAATACCAAATGAAAAATAAAGACTAATCATAACAGTTTCAATCAAACCAATTCCACCTGGAACAAAGATAATTGACCCAATCAATAATGACAATGTAACAACAATAATAACAGCAAGAAAACTAACATCATAAGAAAATGCTTTAAACAAGAAATATGTTCCAATATAATTAAAAAACCACATAACAAAACTCAGAATAAGAGTATTTTTAAAGATCTTTTTTTGATATAAAAGTCTTTTTGATGTATTGACTATATTATCAAATCTTTCAACAAAATATCCTTCAAATTTCTTATATGTACTGAATTTTTTTCTTACAAATCTAAATAAAAAGAAATTATAAACAACTAACAATATTTTTGTTATATATCTTTTTTTGAATATTATTTTTTTCTTCAAGACTACAGAACCTAAGATAAGCACCAATATAAGCAAAAGAATTATCTCAAGAAAAACCTTTAATTTCAAACCAATATCCACAAACAATATTACAAATAATATTGAAAAAATACTCAAAAAAGAAAATGCAACAGTATTAGCAACCTTATCAATAAGAGTTGTTGCAAAAAACCTTGATTTCTCAACATTATAAATCTTAGAAAGATAATAAGCTCTTAATGGCTCACCACCTACTCTTGCTCCTGGTGTTGTTGAATTAACAAAAGAACCAGCTAAAAGAATAAGAAGTGTATGACGAAATTTAACATCAGTCAATTCTTTTAACAAGAGATACCATTTAAGATTCCAGGTAATGAATAGGACAAACCCAGACAAAAATGCCAACACAATATATTTCACTTTAGCAATCTTCAAATTATCATAAATCTTAATAAAACCAATCTCTTTAAGTATAAAATAAAGAACAACCAAAACTAATACAAATACAATAAACTTTATTAAATTTTTAATGCTTTTTTCCATATTAACCTCGCTTAAACAACATCTCTATCAAGAACAAACTCTTTACTTTTAAACCTATACAAAGCAGCAGGCCTATGCGCACCTTCCATCTTTGTCTGAGATGTTTTTTCTACTAAATCAAGTTGTTTAATCTTTTTTCTAAAATTCCTTTTATCAAACTTCTTGTCAAAAATGATTTCATAAACACCTTGTAATTCTGTTAATGTAAACAATTCTGGCAATAGTTGAAATCCTGCTGTTGTGTATTCTAATTTATATCTTAATCTTTGTAATGCATATTCTAATATTTTTTTATGATCAAAAGCTAGTTTTGGCAAAGAATACATAGAATACCACTCTGCTTTTTTAACATCTGTCTTTGCTTTTAGTTCTATTTTTTCAGAATTAATCAATGCAAAATATGCAATTGTTATGACCCTGCCCCTAGGATCTCTTTTAACATCACCAAAAGTATATAATTGTTCTAGATAAACATCTTTGATTCCTGTTTCTTCATAAAGCTCTCTTTGAGCAGCTTTTTCAACAGATTCATCAATATGTACAAATCCACCAGGTATTGCCCACATACCTTTGAATGGCTCTATTCCTCTACTAATGAGCAATACTTTTAGATCATTGTTTCTTACTGTGAAAATTATAAGGTCAACTGTAACACTTGGTTTTTCATATTTATGTATATTTGTTTTCATCTTAATTAGTGTTATTAAAACATTTAGTATTTATATGTGTTTTGGTTTGTATTTGTACTTCATACAAAAAATCCGTCTGTGATGTCAGAAACCATAGGTTTCTGAGCATGCTCAGAAATGCTTTGCATTTCTGACACATCAATGCCAGAGATGCCGTAGGCATTGATGGCATGGCCAGATGAAGTTTCGCTGAACAAAGTGAAGCGAAACGTAATAGGATTTTTGGATGAAGTTGATTTATATTTGTACTAATATGACTTACTAATAGCATAAAACACATTAAGAGCACTTATAACAGAATCCCTATCCATGCATATATCATCACCAAGCATAAATGTTCTATAACCCATCCTCAATAAATTATCAATTTCATTAATATCAGCACACGATGGCTCTAGACTATAAGTTAAAGAACTTAACAATCTAGAAGCAACAATTGCATTTGGATCTTTTTTAATAATATCTTCTGTAGCTTTTATAATATGATGAGGCATTCTTAATTCAACAAAAAGATCACCCCTAGCAGCCATTAACCTAGACTTACCTGACACAACATCATCACCTTTATTCCAATAATGATTTACATAATCCAATCCTTTTAATGATTCTATTTTCTCAACAATATTTGCATCAGGATCAAGCTCATACATCGTCTTAACATCTTCTGTATGTTCAACAAATGAAATCATATAATCATGAATACCTATTTTTTTTGCAGCATTTATATAATCCTTACAAACATCTGTAAAATAACCATCTATTTTCAAAGAATTATCAGGTATATTAACAGATTCACCAGGACCAATCACACGCTTAGGCCCTTCCAACATAATCAACTTATTCCCATCTACTCTAACAAGAGTTGCAACTTCTTTACCATCACTAAAATAAGCTTTTGTAGGAGTATTGACTTTGATATCATGACTAACCTCAACCTCTGTAAAAGGTGGAACCCAATAACCTTTAACACGTAGTTGTCTGCATTTTAGATCAATCCATAACTTTTTGTCAAGATGTTTGACTTCAGAATGCAATCTATCAAGTACTTCTTCAAGAGATTCTTTGACAGGCATTACAGTGTTAAGCCGCAAACCAGACACCACAGGATGTGCTGCAACTTCTCTGATAAATGATGCATATGGTGGAATTGTGACTATGACATTTGGTTTATTTGCATTTATTTTATTTGTAATTCTTTTATCTGTATTTATTTTCATTTTTTTTCACCTTGTTTCTAAAAATCAAAACAAAAAAAACAAAAAAAATAAAAAAAAAACAAGACTTACTGTGAAAGTAAATCTTCTAAAGCTTTGAAAGTCATTATTCCAATTGCTCTTTTCTCAGCTTCTGGAAATAATGCTTCATATGTTCTAAGGATCCTTGTTTCATCAGGTGCATCTGTTACAGATTCAACAAGTGCATTTGATAACTCGATTCTTCTGTTATCACCATACAATTTTCCTCTTATGTAACCTTTTGAAATTGCTTGTGGTTCTAATTCACCATCCCTAACTTCATAAGCAGAGTCTATAACAATTCCTTTTGAACTGTTTGAAACAATTCCAAAATACTTTGCACGTGTTGTAGTGACAATTGAATACACATCACTTACATTGTTTACAACATCACTCACACTTGCAGGCATTGTTGGACTTGTTGGTACTGTTGGTTTTATTTCTTGTTCTGACATTTTAATTTACCTCCATTACTTTGATTTTGCTTTATCATACATCTCACTAAGAGATGCTGATTTTGATTTTGCAGATGTCCCAAAAACTACAGAATTACTAGAATCTTCAGAATCAGGAATAAATCTCAAAGATTCTTTTACTAATTCTTTTTCACTATCATCTTGTCTTGCACTCATATTGTCATCAAAGTCACTAAACTCTCCCCAATGTTTTGCAATCAAACCAATTGCAACATCAACAGCTCTTTCACAGCTAGGCAGATCAACAATCTTTTGTTTTCCAATCACTTTTGCCCAATGTTTTTTCACTTGTTCAGTTGTTCCATCATTATAACCACCACCGTATGGTTTTTGCAGATAAAACAAATTAAACTTCTGCATAAGTGACTTCCAGACTTTTGCTGATTCTAGTTTTCCTTGCAACTTATCCCCAATGTAATGCTCTGCTTGCTCAGGACTGACTTTGTTGTAAAACTTTTCATCCCCATAGATCAATAAAAAAGGAGACTTTGCATTAGGCAGTTTACAATGTTTGTCAATAAAATAAGCAAACAATTCATATGTTTCACTTATTTGGCCACCGCCACCTCCCTCTGCACCAAGTGCTTTGATCTTATCTTCTAATGCAACCCCTTTTTCAAAATCATTCACTTGCAAAGGATATACATCAGAGTTTGCATCACCGATTGCACAAAAACATATCTCAACATCTTGTTTATACTGAGACAATGTCTGGTACATTAATGGCAGTCTGTCAAATATTTCTCCTGGCCAAGTGTCCATTGATCCTGTTACATCGATTGCAACAATAATTGGATTCTTACTATTGCTTGAGATCTTTTTTCCAAGCGGATCAACTAAATCCATGTTTGGTGCTCTATTCAATGCATAGGATCTTCCTCCTCTTTTTGTAGATGTTGATGCAAGACTATCAAGATACGGTTTTCTTGCATCATCATACTTATACTTTGTTGGTTTTTTCCAATCAGAGGTGCTACCTCCCCACGAATACATTTTTCTCATCCTCCATATATTTTTTTAGAGCTAAAGCTATGTCTATTCAAATCTTCTACAAGATATGAGAGAGCTACAGCTAGCTCTAAATCAATCTATTTACTCAATCTAGAACCCTCAAACTAAAGTTTTGTCTTAGCATACACAGATGTATGCCTTCTTCCAAAGACTTTATACCTTATGTCTGAAAGTTCCTTAATCAGATTTTGTTTTTCCCAATTCGGTCTTTGAACAGGGTCAAACTTAAGCAATGCATTGCAAAAATCTGCAATTTCCTTAGGAACATCATCTGGAAATGATTTTGATTTAATATCACCACCTAATGCATAAAGCATTACCATTCCTGCTCCATAAAGGTCTGTCTCAGGTATTGGTGGTTTTTTTTGTATAATCTCAGGAGGAGCATATAATGCAGTGCATCCTTCTGGCTTTGTCAAACTAGTTGGTCTATAAACAGATAAACCAAAATCAATTAACTTGATATCATGCTCTTTTTTTTCAACAAGAACATTACCTGGTTTTACATCACCATGTATAACACCATGATAATGACAATAAAATAATGTTTCTAACAATCTTTCACCTATCCAACAAACATCTTCAGCATGTAGTCTTGAACCAGTTGGAATCAAGTCTTCAATTGATTTGCCATTAATATAATCCATTATCATTATATAACTTCCATCTTTTATTTGCATGAATTCTTTTGCTTGAGGAATTGAATGATGATTAGTCCTCCATAAGATTTTTGCTTCTTGTCTCAGTAATTCAATTACATCAGGAGAATTGTCTTTGCTTTGTTTAATACATGCAAGTTCATCTAATACAATGTGCCTTGCTTGAAAGATCCTTGCAAATCCTCCTTCATTGATCATATCTAATAATTCATAATTACCTATGTTTACCATTCTAAACCTCTGTTGTGTGAAGTTTTTCTTGCATAAAATTTTCATGTGACATATAATCTGTACCAATTAATGTGGACAGTGTTTGTAGACCAAATTCTTTTCTAAAGCTCTCAACTAAATGATTTTTTTCAAGAAATTCAGCAACAACATTTGGTACATATTGCTTCCAATTATTTCCACCTTTTGCCATCTCCATTCTTACAACAGTTCCTTTTATCCATTCCCATTTTTCCTTTGGAATGAATTCAGAGGAATGAATAATTTTATAATGTGGTTTTAATAATTCAACTGTATAATCATTTGCAGTTACAAAAGCATCAAGATTATTATACTGTTCTTTTATTTCTTGAACCCATCTTTGCCCATCACTATATTCTGGAATATGCCCATAATCAGGAATAAAAACAAATTCATAATTTGAAAACCTGGGTGATAAGTATGTATTAATCATTTCCTTTGTTTCATCTGGTGTTAAAAAATTTCTCAGATTATATTTATTACAGCTGCCAATCCCTATTACAACATGATCAACATTAGCACAAATACAATCAAGCATCTTTGCACTTCCATTATGCAATGGTTTGAATCTTCCAACAAGTCCTACTCTTTCCAATTTTTTTTCTAACATGATTTTTTCCTCTCATACTCTAAAAAATCTCTAATTATTTTTGGATGATCAAATACAATTTTGTCTACTTCTTTTCTATCATTGGTTGCAAGCAGATATTCCAGATGATTATATCCACAAAGTATCACTTCTTTTGCATCATCACCAGCTCTTAGCTTGCCTTTTCCTAAAGCAACATAAACAACTGATACTACATGTCCTCTTGGATCTCTCTCAGGATCAGAATAAACACCTAACAAAGCTTGTATCTTTATATCTAAGTTAGTCTCTTCTTTTGCTTCTTTTATTGCATTTTGTTCTGTTGTTAAACCATATTCTAACATTCCACCAGGTATTGCAATTCCATGTGGATAATCTCTTCTTTTAATTAAGACTAAATTACCTTGATACTTGATCAAGATATCAGTTGCAATTAATGGTGTTTTTGGTCTTGACATTATAATCTTCCTCCAAAGTCAGGTTCATAAGCAACTGGTTTTGTTTTTTCAGTATATTGTATATGGCCACATAATTCACAAATCCTTTTCCATTTTTCCTCTGTTTTTGCTGGAACATGTACTGGTCCTCTCCAATCAACACCCATTGTTCCAGGTGGGTCACCAGGAATTGTGTATGCTTCTGTATGAACAGGATCATAGATTGGTTTACCATACTGATGTTGACAAGTACTAACAATAGTTGAAAGTCTGTTTTTAGATTCTGTAAGTTCTTTTTGCAACTTTGCAATTTTATCTCTCAAATTATTAGTATTATTCATTTCAATCACCTATATTCTAATGAAACTTTCCCAACTGGTGGCACTTTTCTTTTATGTTCAGTTGTCTTATGTCTATGATCAACATCTGTTATGATTTTCATATCATAACTAGTTATTTTTTTAATTTGTTCAGCACTCATACCTTGATCATAACCTCTTTGGATCTTATGAGCCTGCATATATGTGTAACCAAGTTCTCCTTCATCAGTTTGTCCTTCCCACAAACCAGCTGTTGGAATTCTGCCAACAAGATCTTTGTCTACTCCAAGATATGCTGCTAATTCTCTTACAAGATGTTTAGGAAGGTTACCTAAGATATTATTGTCAACTGCTCCATCACCACGCTTAGTAAAATAACCTAGAACATAATCTTCATCATAATTACCAGTACCCATTACTCTACAATTCATTGCACCTGCATATCTTGACAAAACATCTGCTCTGATTTCTGCATAAAGATTTCCAATATCAAATGAACTTTGTAATACTTCTCCTATCTGTTCAATATAAACATCAGCAATTGGCTGTATTGGTACAACATGATACTCAAGACCTAATTTTTCAGCAACCCTTATTCCATCTTCTGCATCTTTTGGATTATTTGCATCAGAAGGCATTACCAGACCAATTAATTTTAATGGTTCTTTGTCAGGGTTTGCATTATTATAAGAATCAAATGCAAGTTTACACAAATATGCAGTAGTTGTTGAATCAATACCACCTGACAAACCAACAACACCACCTTTTGCACCTGTTCCAGGTATCCATTTCAAGATCTGATCACATAATTCATGTGCAGCATATTCAGGATTGGTCTCAAAATATGCAATTTCTATTTTTTCTTCTAAATTTTGGTTCATTTTTCATCAATCCTCCTAAAGTCTATCCTCTAAAACATCTTGAGTTGTAACAAGTTTTGCACCTGCAGCAACCATTTCTTCTAAAGCTTTTTTACCAAAGTCAGGATCAATATTTCCTTGAAAATCAATATCAACTTCTTCAATTGCATCTGTTACAACATATATCTCCAGATTGCTTCCACATTTTTCTTTACAATCAACCATTGCTAAAACAGCTGCTTTTACACAATAATCAGTTGCAAATCCATTTACAATTATTTTTTCTAAACCATTATCAAGAAGTCTCTTAAACATTGGTTCAAAATTAGGATTTGTTGCAACATCATAAGCTTGTTTTTCAAATATTAGCTGCATACCATTATCAGCTGCATCTGCAAATGTTTCTATCTCTTGTGCAGAATAGTGTCTAATTCCTAATTTAGGTCCTTCTTTTCTTTGTATGTAGATATCTTTTTGAGGTTCTAATTCCTTTAACCTAAGCTGACCCCATGTTCCATTCATACAATGATCATCAAACACTCCACCTTCATTCCTTATTAACTCAGCATCTTCATAAAAATGCCTATCAGATGAACCTAATCTAACCCACTTTTCTTCATCTGCATGTTTATGTATTTTATAGATTCTAGGTAATCTTTCCTCAGCTCCATAAGGCTGAGCAATTTTTTCTTTATTAGCATGTACAAATAAAGCACCTTCTCTAACAGAAAAATCATATTGTACATCTGTTTCATATATTGCAGTTTTCATTTTAAATCACCCTCCTCAAATTCTTATTTGGTTTATATCCTCTGCCAACTTTGCTATTATCTATCCAAACTTTGTTTTCAGAATCAAAATACTGAACAATGTCAGCAGTCGCCATCTTAGGCTTAGCAATTGAACCAGTGCCAATTGCATCAAACATTGGCCTACCGAATTTCTCTTGATAGATCTTATCTGCTTCAACAAATACAGCTGTTTTGTATTCATTAAAACCTGAAGAAACAAATATGCTAACATCTTCAAAACCAGCTTTATCTAGTTCTCTTCTTAATGTCCAAACAGAAGTAATTGTTACACCTTTACCAGACCTATATTCTGATTCAGGAACTAATTCACAAACTTCATCAATGTATTTTTTAGAATATTGTGTTGTGTTTGAACCGCATGTATCAATTCTCACACCACTTAATCTTCCTTCTAATGCTTGTGCAGTTGCAATTGAATCATCAATTTCTTTGTTATATGTATCAATTAAAGCAACTCTTGGAATTTTTGAATCCATATATTTATCAAAACCCAATGTTGCATTTACAGTTGGATTTCCTTCTATACAAGCTGCATATGATAATATCAATGCATGAGGAATTGTACCAAAACCTTTTTGTCCCCATGGTTCAGCACCTTTGTCTGTTGAAGCTCCATCAAATCCAGCAATTTTACACATTGCTCCAATATAAGAATCTGCAAACCAATGATAGTGTCTTGCACCAAAATACTTAACAGGTTTATCTTCAGCAGCTTGGACAATTGCTTGTGCTTTGTAAAATATTTTTTCAAAATATTGTTGTTCATTGTTTAAATGTCCTTCTAAATCAACTTCTCTTGTCAAACCATGAGATATAACACCAAGATAAACTGTTTCTAATTCAATTATATCTTGTATTGGTGCTTCAATAATCATCATTGCATCTTTTGCTTTGTATTCAGAACCTTCTGGTAATGCATATAGTTTCATGTTTTCAGTGTTTGCATGATTTTTGATTATTTCAACAGCTTCATCAATCCCTTTTAGATCATCTGTATCTGTTCTTGCAAATACTTGCATTCTTACAATTGGGTTGATTCCTTCTTGTTCTAAGATTGTTTTAGCTCTTAGAAAGTATTTGTCTGTGTATTGTTCTGGATTTGTTAGTTTCATTTTGTTTACCTCCTCACCTTATTGTGTTTTTGACACTTACTAAGGTCAAAAAAAAGCCTTTTCACCAATATTAAGCGAAAAGCAGGCATATTTTGTCTCTTTTTATAAGCAAAGACAGATAATTTTTATTCATCTTCACTTATTGTAAAGTATACACAAACTACTATTTAAACATTTAGATAGTGTAGAATATACATTTATAAAGGAATTCAAAAAATAAGGAAAAATTGATAGAAAATGAGTGTTTTTTGAATAAAATTTAACAAGAAAAACAAGAACCACTAATCATACCAAAGTTAGTTTGGAGGTGTGATAAAGTGGTTCTTGATTACTCAATTTTTAAAAATATAGTCAAATCTCCAAAACCAAACCTTCATAAGCAGCAATTGTATTTGGAAACAATTTTTGTGCTTTTACAACTATTTCATCTAATTGTTCATCTGTTCTAGCAGGATCATGATGAAACAAGACAAGTTGTTTAACACCAGCTGCTTTAGCTATTTCAACACCTTGTTCATAAGTTGAATGTCCCCACCCTAATTTACCAGGATATTCTTCTGGTGTATATTGTGCATCATAAATCAAGATATCTGCATTTTCTGCAATAGCTAACAAATCTCTATCAATACATGAATAATGTTCAGTATCACTTGCATAAACAAAAACACCATCCTTATTCTCAATCCTAAAACTCATTATATTATTTGGATGATTAAGTTTTCTAGTTGAAATATCATTATCACCTATTGAGAATTTATCAAAATTCCTTACCTCATTAAATGCCATTTTTGCAGGCATATCAATCAATAAAACAGGAAAATTAGGATACATCTGCTGTTTTTTTAACACATCTTCTAATGTAACATCAACTTTTCTTTCTCCATACAAATGTATTGTGTTTCCAGGAATATATGCAGGAACAAAAAAAGGAAATCCTTGGATATGATCCCAATGTGTATGACTAAACAAAATATAACCAACACCATTTCCCCCAGGTGCAAAACCTTTTCCCATCAAATACATACCTGCACTTCTTAACCCAGTACCTCCATCAATGATAATTGTCTTATCACCTCTTGTCTCTAGCATAACACAGCTAGTATTACCACCATATTTTACTGTTTTTGGTCCAGGACTTGGTATTGATCCACGGACTCCAAAAAATTTAGCTTTCATTTTTCCACCCCGCATCTATATTATCTCTTCCAAACTAGGAATCTCTTTTTGTTTAACTGAATTTAAATAAGAATTTTTATGCTGTTCTTTTTTCATATATTGCATAACATCATTTATAACATATTTAACAAAATCAGGTCTCCAATCAGGTTTATCAGGATTCCACCCCATAAAACCTCCTCTAAAAACATAATCTGCAAAAAGACCAAATTCCTCAGCACTAATTTCATATTTTCCTATTTTAATTATTTGTGTTTCTAAATTCCAGCTTGCTTCATATTCGCCTTTATTAGTGCAAAACTTAACATTATTAACATATCCTTTTGCTAATTTTCCAACCACATTACAAAAAACAAGTGTTTGGATATAAAGATCTTCAATTCTTATTTCTTGTGTAAAAGCACTGCAATAACCAGCTTCAACATGGCCTAAATTTTCTGTTTGTAAAATAAAAGTCATTTTCCCACCCCAAATGTATTTTCTAACAATTTATGTATTCTAAATTAGTATATAGTAAAGGTGTTTCATTAATTTATACAATTAGAGAAAACTGAAAAAACAAAAAGAAAACTGAATAAACTTTTTATTTAATAATTAGTTTTTATATAGAAAATAAAAAATATAGTCTTTTATGTATTTATTTAGAACAACAACCAAAACTTATCCAATATATCTTCTAAGAACATCAATAACTTGTTTACCAACATAAGCTGGCTCTATTTCAGACAAATCAATCACATATTTATTTTTTCGTGCATTAGCTAATTCATTAGATCTGATAAAATACAACTCAGCACTTGAATCATCATCAGACTCATCAAATGCAATTATCTCTAAATCAGCCCATACATTTTCATCATCAATATTTCTCCAACAATAAAACATTTTTTTATCATATTTAACCAAAGAATGCAATGTCTTTGTAGCACTAATTCTACTATTATCCAGATCATCAAAATATGATTTTTTTAATAATGATTTTATCATATTATCACCTAATTCATCACATAAGTTTCAGCTAATTTTTCAATATCAATTGCATAAGCAATATATTTTCCTTGATGTCTTACTTTTCTTTCAACCAAACCAACATCACATAATTCATTAAGACCTTTTACAACATTATTAAGAACAGCTTTTTTAGCTTGTTCAACTAGATTCATAAGACCACCAAGATTGCCATTCTTACTTTGATTACGTGCTGCACTACTTCTACAGATATTAACAGTAATACTATCTTCTAACCCAGTAACATTAAAAAGTTCATGAGAAGTTCTACTACCTTTTGCTTGATACAAAAGATCTAAAGCACTTAAAGCAAGTGTGCTTACATTATACATACAAGTAGAACCATTATAACCTATAGAGATTCTTACTGGTTGTTTTGTTTTTTCACCATAAAAAACTCTCTCAACACCTGTATTAATATAGTCATTCAAAGATGTTTTTTCAGATTTATCAACAAACATATTTATAATCCTCCTTATAGAAAATATATAGTAAACCTCTTTAATTAATTTATACATTAAAAGAAGACTGAAATAAGCTTTATTCCACTAAAAAAGATTTTCGCAAGCTGAAAAAAGTTTCTAACAAAGTTTATATAGTAGTTTAACTATAAGGCTATATATGGTTACAAATACAGAAATAAACAAAATTCTAAAAAAAACAAAAAATTTCCTTATTAAAAGACAGAATAAAGAAGGTTCCTGGACTAGAAAAAGAGAAATAGACCACAAAGGACCACAATATTACCTACAACCAGTTGTTTTAACTGCGCAGGCTATAAGGACTTTGTTTTTGGTTGGAAACAAGGAAAACTCAAAAGTCATTGACAAAGCAATTAATTTTTGTTTTAAGACACAAATAATTGAAAATGAACCAGTTGACATACTTGCATACCATCTTATGGCATTATCATATTCAAATACACCATTATTTATTCAAAAACAAAAACAATTAGTTAATTTAATATTCTCAAAACAATGTCAAAAAGGTTATTGGCCTTCTTTTCCACATACTTCTAATCTGGTTAATTTTAATACTGTTTTAGGTATAAAAGATTATGCTTGCAAGATTAATTTTCAAAAATTAAGACAATGGTTAAAATCAACAAAAGCAAAAGACAATGTTGGCTGGAGTTTGGATGAAACTTATAAAGAATCTGAAATAAGTTTTACATCAAATGTTGTTTTAACATTGATCTACGCTGGGGAAGACCCTTCACAACCTTTTCTTCAAGTTGCAAGAACATATTTAGAAAAACAGCAATTAGAAGATGGTGGATGGCCAAGCTCAAGATTAACAATTGCAAATGAATCAACGATTTATGGAACAGCAATAACATTATTAGCATTGATGTTTTTATGTGATGATCCATTTAATGAAAAAATAGAAAAAGGAATTAATTTCTTAGTAAAACATCAACTTAAAGAAGGTTCTTGGTCTTTAAAAAAAAATGGAAAACAAGGACAATATTATACAACATATTATGCAGCAAAAGCATTAAAATATTATCAAATATTAAAAAAAGAACTTAAGAATGAATTCTACCAAAGATTAAGAGAGAATCTATCATATCCACAATTATTAACAATAATGATTGTAGAGGATTTTGAACAAAAAACAAAGAATAAATATCTTGATTCTATCTATACAAATCTCATAAATGCAAAACTTCTTGGAACAACAGCACCTGCTATTAAAAGAAGAAAGGAAATACTAAAGATATTAGCTGCAGAAGGTGAAAAAGATACAGCAGAATTGATTGATTCTTTGAAAATAATAAAAGGTTATGAAAAACTAAACAAAAGATATCATTTGGCACAGATAAAGAATGATATGGTGCATCTAGAAGCTCTGAAACTTGTTAATGTTAATGAAAGAAGAAGATATTTTGTGGTTAGGAATGTTGTTTCATAAGTTCTGGTGAAACCCCAGCCAATTGGCCAAGTGAGGCAAAGTCATATTTGTAAAACTGCATTGATACTCTATAAGAGAATACAAAGAATAGAGTAGCCGAACGATGGGTTTCAGCAGAGTTGTTTCATAAAAACATTAATAAACACTTGTTCTTTTTCTATTAATAAGCACCCGTAGCCTAGTCTGGAAACATAGGTTAGACAAATAGGGCAACATTAGTATGTGTAATAATACTTACAATTGCAAGCCTCCTAAGCTGTGGGTCGAGAGTTCGAAATCTTGCCGAAACAATCTCGGTGAAAGGAAAGTCTCTCCGGGTGCGCTTTATATTCAAAACAAGAGGTGAACAAACATGATAAAAGTAATATCATTAGGTGGATCAATTATAGCTCCTGACAATATAGATGTAAAATTCTTAAAAAAGTTTAGAAAATTAATCCTTGCCTATATTAAGAAAGGCAATAAGGTTATAATTGTTACAGGCGGTGGCAAAACATGCAGAAATTATCAAAATGCAGCAAGAAAAGTAACAAAGATAAGTGATTATGATTTAGACTGGGTTGGAACAATAGCAACAAGATTAAATGGAGAATTGGTTAGAGCAATATTTTCTAAATATGCATATAAACAAGTCTTACCAAACCTAAAAAAAGTAAAAACAAACAAACCAATAATAGTCGGAGCAGGAGTTGAACCAGGACATTCAAGTGATTATGACACAGCAGTTCTTGCAAAACTGTACAAAGCAACAGAAATCATCAACTTATCAAATGTATATTATGTTTATGACAAAGATCCTAGAAAATATAAAAATGCAAAAAAACTGCCAAGACTTAGTTGGAAACAGTTTTTTAACTTATTTGTAAAAGGTTTTAAACCAGGAATGCATATTCCATTTGACCAAAAAGCTAGTAAATTAGCACAAAAACATAAAATAAAAGTCGTAGTCACAAAAGGCACTGATTTAGGTAATCTTAAGAAAATACTTTATGATAAAAAGTTCAAAGGAACATTGATAGGGTGATAATATGATAAACTGGAAAAAAGAAATTGCAAGAGACATATTAGCATTAGGCAGTATTCCATTCTACCTAATCGTCATAATCAGAGCAATCGTTGGAAAATATAAACCATTTGTCTATCAAATGGTGATTGCATTAATAATAATCACAATTCTAGCATATTTGTTCAAGAAAACAGATCAATATGTTGCAAGAGCAATTCCAATCGTATTCTTCAGCTCTATATTCTACAAAGAACCTTTATACACATACTTTGCAACAATCATGTTAGTTGCATTGATAATAAGTTCATCTTATTTATTAAAATCAAAACTAAGAATACAGACAATTGTAAAAGGAATTGTGTTTGGTATAATCAGCACAGCACTGGCTTATTATTTAGTGCCTTTGTTAGTATAGTTTAGGAATCTTACTCCCTTGAAACTTCACCAACTCATCAACAGAATTAACTCCCTTCTCTTTCAACTTATTCAAAAAATTAACAAAGATCTTTGCAGTAATTAAAGCATCTGACATTGCCCTATGTTCTGTTGTTTCTGAGATACCTAAATGATTTGAGACACAGGATAATCTTTTGCTTGGTAGTTCTGGTAAAAGTCTTCTTGCTAATCTACATGTACATAATTTATCATTAAGCATTGTATGATCATGATGTAATTGTGCATTATGATTAAGAAAATTATAATCAAAAGTTGCATAATGTCCTATAAAACATCTTTCTCCTAAGAAGTTTAAAAATCTAGGTAAAACTTCATACACTTTAGATGCATTCTTAACCATATCATTTGTTATTCCTGTTATTTTTGTTATGAATCTAGGTATTCTTTGTTCTGGGTCAACTAATGTTTCAAATCTATCTATAATTTTGTTATTTCTTATTTTTAATGCACCTATTTCAGTAATCTTAGAAGTATAACGTGACAAACCAGTTGTTTCTATATCAACTACAACAAATTCCTGGTTATCAACATGATTCTGTGTACTAAATCTATCATCCCTTTTAAACATAATATCAATAAGGAGGTAGAAAGTTATTTATATATATTACCCTTATCAAACATAATGCTCACAACCATGCACTTAAAAGAAGCACTACGTTTTGCAAAGAATTCATTCAAAAAACAAACAAAATTCAATGGAAATGCAAAACAAATCTGCAAACAAATTACAAAACAATGCTGGAACAATACTTATTTCCAGACATCATTAAACAATTATCCAGGATTTTATAACAGAGACTTTGGAATATGCTGCAAAGCTCTTATCAAATTAGGTTACAAAGATGAAGTTCTAAAGACATTGATTTATGCATTAGAAATATTTAGAAAAAATGATAAGGTTTCAACTAATATTACAAAAGAGAATATACTAATTGATTGTTTTTCACACACACCAGAATCACTAAGCTTTATGCTGAACAACTTAACATTACTAAACAATAAACAATTAATAAATGAATACCAAGATTTCTTAGAACAACAAGCACAATACATATTTGACAATGACTTTGATACCAAACTTGGTCTATTAAGAAAAGATAAAACATTTAGTAAGATGAAAGATAACATTATAACACAAAGTTCCTGTTATAATAATTGTATGTTAGCAATGTTAAGCAATAATTTAAACAAACTAAAGCTTAACAATCCTTTCAAAAACCATGATCTAAAGAAAGTAATCAAAAAACATTTCTGGAAAAATGGATTCATAGATGATCTGAGCAATGACGCAACATATACAGGAGATGCAAACACATTTCCATACTGGACAAATGTTTTTGATAATAAGAAAATGTTCAAAACATCTTTAGACAAAATCAAAGAATTAGGCTTAGACCAACCATTCCCATTAAAATACACAAACACAAGAAACAAACAAAAAGAACTAAAACCAATGCGATACTTTATTCCAGGCTGGCAATCAAACACAATCTGGTGCCACTTAGGCATGTGTTTTCTTGATATTGTAAAAAAATATGATAAGAAATTATTAAAACAGTATCTAGACCAGTACAAAGCAGTCATTGAGACAAACCAAAACTTCTTAGAAGTCTTTAACTCAGATGGAACACCCTACAATAAACTATTCTATAAATCAGATTCAGGTATGTTGTGGGCTTGTAAATATATGAATTTAATAAATTAAAACCCATACTCTTTATTATAAAGCCCTACAACAGTATACAGGTTATTCTTTGCAATAAGTGTTGCTTCACTAGGTGGTTGAAAATCAACAACCTTGTATTTGCCGTCTTTCATAACAGTCCTAAGTCCATAATAATAGTGTCCAGATCTAAGAATTTCATCAGGATCATCACAATCAAAAAAACCCAAGATCTCACCACTCTGAAGATCAAGCATAAAATTAGCCCATCTACAAGGAAGTCCTTCCCATTTTCTATGAGACTTCTTTTCCTTAAGATGAGACCACATCTTTCCATCACCATAACCTACCATCTTTTCAAGGCTTTTGTCTAAAATTGATTTCATAATTAAGCAGTAATTCTATCCTATTTATAAAGTTTTATCTTGTAGAATGTATAAACAAACTAAATAAATATAATAACATTTATATATAATTACATCTAAAACATATATAAGAGGATGGTAGAACACAAACTTAAAAAAATAGGTGAAATCCTAGATCATATTGAAACCAAGAATATTGGTAAATTAAAACATTTTAGTTCTGAATTAGACAAAAAACATAAATTATTAGATAAAAAACATGAAAAACTAATGCAAAAACATAAACATTTATCAAAAAGAGATGGTGGCATAAAACAAAGACATTCTAATCTTAAATTAAAAGAAAAAGAATACAAAAAGGTTCTTAATCTAAAAAAAGGCTTAGATAGAAAAAGCAAAAAATTAGCACAATTACACAAAGATATCAAAGATAAGAGAGCAAATCTTAAAGATAGGATATTTCAAGAAAAAATAAAAATAGAACAACGTTATCTTGAAAAAGAAAACCAGTTAAATCAGTTTATGCAGAAATTAGAAGACAAAGACAAACAATTAAACAAAGAAATAATCAACTTAGAGTGTGATAAGATTAAGTTAATGCAGTCTTTAAGTAAAAAAAAGAAAAAACAAAAACTCATTCCAGCAAGTGCAGTTGATCTATGGCCTATGCATATAGGTATTGGTCTTCAACAAAAAGAATCAGAACAACATAAACAAATTCTCAAAGATCTTCCAAACATTGAATTCATCAGAGAGATGAAAAAGCATAATGTAAAGATTATTTAGAAATATAAAATTTTAATTCTATTCACCAAAAACCCTAGCTCTTATTCTATAATAAGAACCTTTGATAAAACTCTTTGCACAACCTAACATTCCAACAGTAGTACCAACAAACATCATCTCTCTTTGATTAAAATCACCAACATGTTCATGCATTGAATAAGAAAGATATTCTTGTATTGGTTCTATTTGTTGTAATATGTAATGACTTAATTCAAGTGTTTTTTCAATAGGATTAATAGCAACAAGATCAACAATATTATTACCAGCATCTAATAAAAGAGAACTAGCCCAGCAAAAAGCAGTTCCTACAACAACTTTTCTTATTGTCTTTGATATAGGTTTTTTAGTTATTTCTATACAATCACAATAAAGTGATTCAGCAACATTTTTATAATAATTAGCATAATTCTTTGCATGATTTTTAAAATCAATACCTTCTTTAGGTTCATATTCATGAAACTGGCCTATTTTTTCATAATAAGCAGCTGATTGTTTTTCATCTTTAACTTTTTCTTTAGCATCTTCACTCTTTGATTTAATCAAATTCATAAGAGGCATCAAAACACAAAACTTCAAACCAAGATAATAAACCATTGCATATTCAGCTGTCTGTGTTGCAATACTTTGATCACCGCCTATAACATAACCAGTTAAATAACCAGCTAATCCATATTCAGCAAGACTATATAATGATTTTCCAAATCCTGTAATTTTAGATAAAATTCCATCTTTTTTAGTATCTTCAATAACATCATCAAGAATATGAGTTAAACCATTTGATTCTTTTCTTGTTCCTTCTCCTCTTACATCTTGAATTATCATTTTAACCAAACACCCCATGCAAACCATTCTCATCTAGATTATAAAGATCATTAACAGCTTGCCTTCCTTTTCTTTTATAATAATTTTCAACTATGTTTTTCCCTTTAGAATATTGTTTAAATTTATCCATACTACCTCCTGCAATACATACAAATGCAAAAAGCACTCCAAATAATTTTGTTAAACCAGAAGTTTTATTTTCAGCATTTTGATAATATATTTTTTTTAATTGTTCTTGTACAAAACTTGCATCACCTTCAAGCAATGTCATCAAAGACTGAACATATTTCTTTGCTCTTGGATCTTCATCACCATCAATATCATATGCATTTTTTCCATGCATTCTCCTTGACAAAGAACAATATACATCAGCAAACTCAGGATTATTAATATATTGGCACCTATGTACTAATTCATGTCCTAATATTGCTGTTAAACCACTTTCATTAGCACTATATACAAAATTATCACCCATGACAATCAATGTTTGTGTTATTGGTTCATATTGGCCCATGACAATAAAAGGAAGAATATTCTTAACAATAAAGAGACCTGTTTTACCATCTTTTGTCTTTGGAACAGTATCAATACCCATTCCATTAAAAAGAGGATCAATACAATATTTTACATACTTTTTTCTAGGAACAATCTTAACATTTAAGCTTGATAGAACAGGATCCCAACCAGTTAATTTCTCAACCTTTGGTGCAACATCATTCAACATCCTCTCAACTGATTTTTCACTTATAATGACCATATATAGAATAGAGATTTTTATCTATATTTAAACCTTTCTGTTTGTTACTCCTTGAAAGAGGTTACAGATTAATAAGGTGAAAACAGTAAACTTTATATATTTCTACATACTAAATAAGTAAAAGTATGTAATAGTATGTAAAAAACATAATTACCAAAAACAAAACATTTATATATTACTGAGTATGTAAATATGTGTACCAGTATGTAATTTTAAACAAAAATAGAGCAAATAATATGAAAAAAGAAAGGATTACCATTACAATCGACAAAAAACTTCTAGATTGGATAGATGAAAAAATCAAAGAAAAAGTATTTGCAAATAGGTCTCATGCTATGGAATTCCTAATCAAACAACAAGAATTAAAAGAAAAAAAGCATAAAGGCCATCATTATATTGGTTAAGAGGTGTTAAAATTGACAAAATCAAAAAAAACAACAAGGAGGAGCAGTCCACCAAAAACTATAGGCTTTTTCAAAAAGCTCAAGTGGATTTTTACAAGCAACCCTAAACACGAAATCAGTAAAAAACAGTTCCATCTAGACCTCAGAAAAAGAGAGATAAAAGCAATGGAAAGAGGACTAAAGACAAATGTAGACAAATTACATGACCACACCATAAAACTAGCAAAATTACAAAAACATATCTTTACAAACCACGAACAGACATATAAAGAATTAGAAGAATTAAAAGAATTTCATCAAGAAAAAAAAGAAATAGAACATGTTTTAGTAAAACTAAACCATTTATTAGGTCACATACCAGATGAAATAGCAGAAGAATTTTCAGATTCTAAAGATTTCCAAAAATTCAAAAGAATAATGGCAAAATATATTGATGAATATAAACATATAGAATGATCATTATAAAAAAACAAAGACAATCAATTGAAAAACAAAAAATAGAAGTAGTTGAACTAAAAGGAAGAGGACATCCAGATACTATTTGTGATGACATATGCGAAATAGCATCTCATGAACTTTCTAAATATTATAAAAAACATTTTAAAAAGATCTTGCACCACAATGTTGATAAATGTCTATTAGTAGCAGGCCAGTCATTAGCAAAATTCAAAAAAGGAAAAATAAAATATCCAATAAAAATAATTCTTGCAGGAAGAGCAACATCAAAAACAGGAAAAAAAAGAATCCCAGTAAAAAGTGTAATAACAAAAGCAGTTAAAAAATATTTAAAACAATTTCTATTAGCAAAGTTCAAACTTGAACTAGAGATACAGCAAGGAGCTTCTAATTTGATTTTAGTACCTAAAAAAAGAGTAGCAAATGACACAAGCATTGGCTGTGGCCATTATCCATTCTCAAGATTAGAAAAAACAGTAAAAAGAGTTCACAACTACCTACAGAATCTAGGTAGAAAGGAAATTGGTAAGGATATAAAGATAATGGGTATAAGACATAATAATGAAATACAGTTAATAATTGCAATTGCTTTTGTTTCAAAATATATTAAAGACATGTACAATTACATAGACATTAAAGAAGAATTAATAAAAAGAATTAAAAGAAAATTCAAAGTAAAAGCAGAGATAAACACACTTGACAATTATAAAGATCCTGGTTCAATTTATTTAACAGTCTCAGGTTTAAGTGCTGAAAATGGTGATGATGGTGGTGCTGGCCGTGGAAACAGATACAATGGTTTGATAACACCTCACAGAATGATGTCAATTGAATCTGTTGCAGGAAAAAACATTTTTCATCCAGGCAAAACATATCAAATGATTGCAGAAAAAATAGCAAAAGATATTGTGAAATTAGGTGCAAAACAAGCAGAAGTAGAACTTGTTTCAGAAATAGGCAAACCATTATCAGAACCAAAACTAGTCTTTGTAAAAATAGTTGGAAGAAAAAGAACAAGAAGAATCAAGAAAATAATTAAACACAATTTAAAAAGATTGTAGGGGGCATAATGCTATCTAACCAAGAAATAGCAGAAATATTATTTAATATAGCTGATATTCTCGAAATACAAGGAGTTAAATTCAAGCCACAAGCATATAGAAAAGCTGGGAGGCAGATAGAATCAATAAGCAAACACCTTAGAGAGATTTACAAAAAAGATGGATTAAAAGGATTGGACAATATACCAGGTGTTGGAAAAAACATATCATTAAAGATAGAAGAACTTCTTAAAACAGGAAAACTCAAATATTTTACAAAAATAAAAAAACAATTACCAAAAGGAATCTATAAATTAATGGATATACCAGGCATTGGCCCGAAAAAAGTAGCAAAATTGTATAAAGAACTTAAGATCAAAAACACAACAGACCTAAAAAAAGCAATCAAAAAACACAAGATAGCACAACTAAAAGGTTTTGGTGAAAAAACAGAACAAGAGATTCTAGAAGGTTTGAAACTAAGAACAAAAAGACAGCAAAGAATTCTGCTTGGTGAAGCATATCCAATTGCATATAACATTTCTCAAGAATTATTAAAACTAAAATTCATAGAAAGAGTCAATATTGTTGGATCAGTAGGCAGGATGAAAGAGACTATTGGTGATATAGACATCTTATGTATTAGTAAAAAACCAAAACAAGTTATGAATGCATTCGCATCACTTGGTAAAAAGATATTAATGAAAGGTAAAACAAAATCATCTATAATCATAGAAGATAATATTCAAGTCGATCTACGTGTTTTACCTAAAAAACAATATGGTTCTTCATTACAATATTTTATGGGTTCAAAAGAACATGGTGTAAGAGTAAGACAGATTGCAATGAAGAAAGACTATAAATTATCAGAATATGGTTTATTCACAAGAAAAGGCAAACTCATAGAAAGCAAAGATGAAAAAAAAATTTACAATAAACTAGGTCTGCAATGGGTCCCATATGAACTAAGAGAAAATACAGGAGAGATAGAAACTGCAATGAAAAATAAGTTACCAAAACTGATTAAGTACAATGACATAAAAGCAGATCTTCACATGCATTCCAATTACAGTGATGGAAGAAATACTATAAAAGAAATGGCTGAATACTGTAAAAACCTAACATATGGATACTGCGCAATAGCAGACCATTCACAATCATTAAAGATCTCAAGAGGTTTAGAACCAAAAAGATTATTAAAACAGATAAAAGAGATAACAAAACTAAACAAATCATTCTCAAAGTTCAAGATTTTTAAAAATTGTGAAGTAGATATCAAAGGCGATGGGAGTTTGGATTATAAAAACAATATTCTATCCAAATTAGACCTAGTGACTACTTCTATACATTCTGGCTTTAAGAAAGACAACACCCCCCGGTTGTTAAAAGCCATGGATAACCGATATACAAAAGTTATTGGTCATCCTACTGGTCGTTTAATATACACCAGAAACCCCTACCAACTAAACATTGAAAAAGTATTTGAAAAAGCTAGGGACAATGATATTTGGATAGAGATCAATGCACACCCCCATCGCCTTGATATTAAAGATGTTTATATTAAGAAAGCAGTTGAAATGAAAGTTAAGATGGTTATTAGCACAGACGCTCATAATGTATATGGTCTAGACAACATGATGTATGGCATTGCTCAGGCAAGAAGAGGTTGGGCTAGTAAGAAAGATATTGTTAATACATTGAGTTTGAGGAAATTTGAGAAATTATTGTAAAGTTATTTACCCTTCCTAACAATCTCCTTAACTTCTTCTTCATGAGAACCATTTCCATTCTCTGCTCTAACTAAATAATAAAGAAATTCTTTGTACACTCTGCAAGGCTTGAACTTCATCTTAAACCTTAACAAAGACTTGTCACTTCCGCCAAAATGTGCATATTCAAAACCCATTGCTTTTATTGCACTAAGATCATCAACATTACTAAATTCTCCTAAACCATCATGCTTAAAATTAGTCACACCAAGAGATGAATAATACATATTAGAAT
>CAZHVK010000018.1:0-23194 GCA_964535955.1 uncultured Methanosarcinales archaeon
CCGCATTGATTATCATCAGTACATGTTCTTGTTTGTAAACCATCAATACAATCATTCCATGAACCACATTCCCAATCTTCAACACAACATTCTTGTTCTTCTTCAGGTTTATTTTCTATTGTGCCACATTTATTAAAGTCAAAACATGCTCTTGTTTGTGAACTATTTTCACATTCAGTCCAATCACCGCAGAGCCAGTCTTCTATACAACCTTCAACAGTTATTAACATTGATTCAGTATCTTCTCCACCTTTTGAATCAGTTACTGTGAATGTGGCATTATGTATACCATAATCCTGATTATTAGGACTCCATTTATATGTTTGTGATATTGTTGAATAATCTGCTGGTGACCCAGAACCAGTACCACTTACAAAAGGAATTAATTTATCAAAATCAGATGCAATATCCATAGAATCTTTATCATAATCTTTTGCACTAATAATTACTGTTAATTCTTCACCTACTTCAACACTTTTATCTTCAATAGGATCAAAGATAGGATCTTGGTTAACATCCCTTACTTCTATCACAAAACTCTCTGTTACTTGCGAATCACCATCATCTAACATAAATTCAATTGTATAATTTCCTGCATCATCATAACCAGGTGTCCATTCAAAGATGCACATTGCTTGTGTCTTACCTGTTTCTTTAGTTTCATTAATACTATATTCACAATCATGAAGAATAGCTCCTTGTGGTCCATTAACCAAACTCATCTCAAAGTCAGTTTCATCATCATCATCAAATGCAAAAAATGGCATCCATATTGGTTGATTTTCTTCCCACCAGAAATCTTCAACATCATCCATTCTAGGTTCTCTGTTTATATTATTGATTGTTAATGCAAACTCCTCTATCACACTCACATAAGGATCACTAACAGTAACTGTTAGATTATATATACCAGCATTTTCATAATCTGTCTGCCATGTGATTTCACCATCACTATCTATGTCCATTCCAATAGGATCAGATTCTAGAGCATAAGTAAGAGTATCATCATCAGGATCTTCTGCATCAACTTTATATAAAAATAATTCATTTTCATCAACAGATAAACTATTGATTTTAAAATTATCATAATCTATATGCCCAACTCCATTGTGTCCTGTCCTTGTTGATACACCAAACTTAAATGGTGGTGAAATTTCATTTGAAGTATAACTAAATTTTTCATTATTAGGATTTATAAAATTTACATTTACAGAATCATTTTGAAAAATTAATTTTACTTGATATGTTCCATAAATATTACCTACAGCACTTTCCCCATTCCAAAAACCAACATTTCCACAAGTAGCATGACCATTACAAACGTTTCCTAACATAAGATCTAAAGGATTGTTATTAATAGTTAGTCTGCTTAAAATATTTCCATCACCTTCTAAATAATTAACTTCATATTCAATTATATCTCCACTTTCAAAATCGTGATCCATGCTTAATAGAATTACTTTATTTGATGGTGATAATTGAGCAGTATGATAAACATCTTTATTTAAATCAACATAATGTTCATCAACAAATGGCCAGTTTTCATGATCAGTTGTTTCATCCCAGAAATCAGTATCTAAATCATTATCAAAGTTTTCAGATAGTCTAAATTTTGTATTGATAATTGGCTCTCTATTAACATCCCTTACTTCTATCACAAAACTCTCTGTTACTTGCGAATCATTATCACTTAACATAAATTCAATAGTATGATTACCAGCAGAATCATAATCAGGAGTCCATTCAAATATGCACGATGCTTGTGTCTTATCTGTTTCTTTGCTCTCATTGATACTATATTCACAATTACCAAAAACAGCATCTTCTGGTCCATTAACCATTGTCATTTCAAGATCTTGTTCAATATCATCATCAAATGCAAAAAATGGCATCCATATTGGTTGATTTTCTTCCCACCAGAAATCTTCAACATCATCCATTCTAGGTTCTCTGTTTATATTATTGATTGTTAATATAAATGATCTTCCATCACTAAAATTCCCATCACTTGCAGATACAATGATAATATATTCATCACTATCCTCATAACCAGTTTCCCACCTAAACAAACTTTCATCAACTTGATCCTGTACAAAATTCTCATTATCTACAGAATAAGTCAAAGTATCATTATCTGGATCATGAACCTCAATGATGTGTTCAGATTCAATACTTAAACCACCAGGACCGCCACCAATTGAACCACCCCCTTCTGCAGGAGGAACATCCAACACATTAAATTTTAATAAAACAACATCAGTCTCATCAACTGTGATGTCTTCAACAATTCCAACAATTGGTGCCCTGTTAGTTGTTATTGAATTAAATATAACTGAGGATGGTGCATGGGCAAGAGAACCTTCGTAAATAAAATCAATATCATCTTCTTCCTCACTAGATGTAAAGTATAACATATTGCCTATGCTATCATAATAATACCCAAGATCATAGATAATTTCATCATCAGATTGAGATGTTTTTGTAGCAGAAGTTAACCTGTCCAAATCATCATATTCATAATCAATCTGTTCATCATGAATTTCATCATTAATAATCACAATATTATTTTTTGCATCCAAGTCATAGTTTAAATCCTGCAGATCAGAAGTACTAATTCTATTTATCTTATAATTATCAGGATTATATTCATAATTAGATGTCAAAGCATTCTCATAAACCCTTGAAACCAATTGATTATCTTCATTATACTGTTGATCTGAAACAACATCACTTACAGTCTTAATATTTCCAACATTATCATATGTGTAATCAATAATTTCTCCATTAGGAAGTGTCTTTGACAACACAGCATCAGCAGAGTCATAAGTATAAGTTGTAACAAAATCAATGCCATTGATAGTTTTCTTGTCTTCAACAATCCTCAACCTTTGATCATAAGTGAACTCTTTGACAATATCATTAGTCTCTATTTTTGATAAAGTACCTACAACACCTGCATCATATCTATAAGATTCTGATATAGACCCTACTGTTTTGGTTTTTAACCTATCTAGTTCATCATATGATAACTCTATTTGATTACCTTTATTATCTGCCTGCTTTACAAGATTACCTGATGCATCATATTCATAAGTCCAAATACCAAGGTCTGGATCATCCATCATTGTTTTTCTACCTAAAGTATCATAATTATAATCAAACTCATTACCTTGACTATCATTGATCTTAATAAGATTACCAACAACATCATAAGTGTAATAAGTATCAAATATGTTTCCTTTGTTATATTCCCTAACATTGACAACATTTCCAAAAAGATCTTCAATATAATCAATCCTATGGTCATTTTCATCAAAGAAAGAAGTTAATTGTCTAAAACGATCTATCTCAACATTTGTATTATCAGGATTAATAATCTTTTTAACCTTGCCAAGAGCATCATATTCATAATTAGTTTTTTTGACCTGGGAATTAGGTGAAGAATAACTATTACTAGACATCAGATAAGGGTTTGATTCCCATTTCAGACCGCCAACAAGATTATAATAAAAATCCTTAGTAATATGATCAGATCCTGAGGAATCAGATTTAATTTGCACAACATTTCCAGAACCATCATAATAATAATGTTGTTCTGATACCATATCATCATTTTGTTTTTGTTTTACAATTACTGATTCTGGTACATTTCCATCTAGATTATAGACTATTTCACTGGTAGGTTTTGATTCTGTATCGTAAGGTAAGATATCTTTTATTTTTCTGCCAAATTGGTCATATTTGTATTCTGTTTTATATCCATTAGGATCTGTTGCAGACAACACATTGCCTGTTGCAAGATTATATTCAAAAACCATTTCCTGATCCTTAGCATTTGTTGTTTTTATTGGAAATGTATGTGTTGAGTCATACTCATATTCTGTTGTTTTTCTTCTTGCATTTGTTTCTGAAACTCTATTCCCATATGCATCATATCCATAAGTCATGACAGGATTTTCTCCAGTATCTAACCAAGACTCAGACCTTATCAAGTCACCTAATTCATTATACTCAAAATAAGATTCTGACACTTTTGTTGAATCATCTGAACTTCTTAAATATGTTTTTGTTGGTATATTAAGTATCCATTTATCAGTATCATAAGTATATTCTGTATAAGAATATCTTTCATCATCATCTACAGAAATTTCACCCAACATAGAAGTCTTTTCCACATTACCATAATCATCATATTCATAATCAGTTTGAGTTATTACTGGATTTTCTGCAACACCATCATAATTATAATTCTTTGTTGAATCTAGAGTAACTACATGATAACCATTAGTGGTTGTTGAAGATGCTTCATTCTCATTTTTAAAATAAGGCCTGTTTTTATCGTCAAACATTTCTGTCTTATATTCCATACCTTTTTTAGAATCATCCTGGTGATAATAATGTTTTACTTTGCTATTATCGGGTCTTAATTCTTCAACATAACCAAAACCTCTAAATTCTTTATCACCAAAATCATAATAACCACCTGTATAAGTATAAAAAGTTTTAATTGATGGTGTTTTTGAACATACTTGATTACTGCTACCAGACACAACCATATCAGCTTTCCATACATGCATGCTAGCTGAAGTACCACTTTTAAAATCAACATAATCATTTAATGCAGGGCCTGTTGTTTGAGCTTTGCAAGCACCATTTTCATCATCAGGATTGCCAGGTTCATAACCATCTTCTACATCAGGTATCGCATAAAAACTATATCTCCAAGTATTTCCATAACATTCTGTTGTACATGTTGAATAACCAGAACATCCTTTTTCAGGAGGCATACAATAACCTATCCAAGTTCCACCAATATTGTCTGCAGATTCATAATCATTACCAGAGTCTTTATCATCAATCAAATAATGATTATTTTTTCTTAACAAACCATGTGCATCACTTCCACAATCCCCACCCCAAGGTTGCTCACTTAGACCAGACATCTCCCAATATAAAACAATAACAGCATCTGTTTCAGAAGTGTCTTCATCATAAATTCTACTTTCATCAACAATATTATCATCAGACGAAGTCTCAACCTTATAACATTTACCATCTTCAAATCCAGTTGAAAACAAAGGCATACCTATTGCATCCTGAGGAAGATCATAATTAGACCAAGGATTAGTACTTTCCATTACTTTAGTCCAATCACCGCAAGATCTTATTTCACAGATTCTTACACAAGCATCATCACCAGAACAATCTATTCCTTTATCATCATACCCATTAGGACAAGAAGCAGGAACACAGTCTATGTTAGAGTTCACATCATGATGATCTAACATATCAACCAATGAGATAGATTTAACAATCCATTGATTAAACCCTATCTTATTATTCTCTGTTTCACCAGAATTAAAATATTCTATCTTATGTTTTGCACCTGCAGAATTTTTTACTTCATCTAATAAAAACTGCTTGTTTGCTTTATTCAGCCACACTAGTTTAGTTATTGAACCAGAATTACTTTTCATTCTTACAATGTCTGCAGAACCATCGCCATTTATATCAACCATCCTTGTGCCTTCATTACTTCCATCATTCATTACAAACTCAGCAAACTCAGGAATGTCCCATGAAGAATCTGACACAAGATTATTACCATGATTTATAAAAGCTGCTCTTGTTGTTTCTCTTCCTTGCAGTACATCTGCTAACCCATCACCATTAATGTCTGAAAACCTTATACCTTCATCATCATTACCAGCATCCACATTATCTGGCAGGTTACTAATTGGCCAGCTACTTGTTTGCTCCCAACCATTACCAGTATTCAACCATAATTCTTTGCTATAATCATCATCAGACCTATAAACATCTGTCAATCCATCACCATTCATGTCAATCAACCTGACACCTTCATCATCACCATCTGATTCAATAAAATAAATATTTGAAGGTAAGTTCCAATTACTTGCACTTGACCAGCCACCATTCTGATTATTGATCCATGCTTGTTTACTTTGTCCTTGTTTTGCTTTCAAAACATCAACATAACCATCACCATTAAGATCAACCAACCTTACACCTTCATCAACATATTTATAATTATTACTATTGTCCTCTATAGTTACAAATTTAGTTACAAAATCATGAGATGACAAACTCCAACCATTTCCAGTATTTGTCCAGATATCATAATCTTCATCATCAGCATCTTCATCATAAACTCCTTGTATAAGATCAGGATAACCATCACCATTATAATCTCCTAACCTAACACCCATATCAAAAAATATATTGGTATCGTATCTATCTATAAATTTTGCAGGAGGTGCAAAAGTATCATCCCTATTAAAATCACCATTAAACAAATTTAAAAAAGCATATTTACCAGCCCAAACATGATGAAAATTTGCAACTATATCAACCATTCCATCTCGATTTATATCAATTAATCTTGAACCACCGTCCAGATTATTATAAGAAAAATATGCAGGAGGTAATTTATTTTCAATATCTCTATCTCTTTCCCAGCCTTTTTCAAGGTTTGTGTATGAAAATGTTGTAGAAGGTAATGATCCGCCATCTTTACCATATTCTGTTATTGACGAGATATATGTCCTAGTTGCAATATTATTATTAGTATAACCAATACCATATTTTCTAATCATAGTATTATCATAATATATCCTTATCTCAGTTAATCTACTCTTTCTTGTTATTTTTTGTCCGCCTTGAAATATTGTCCAAGATCTAGGAAGAGCAACATAACCAAACTCTATTCTTCTTTTCTTATCATTATTATATTCAATCTTATGGATATAAGTTACACCTGTTTCACCAGAAGAAGGATCTTCCAAATAAGAATAATAAATATTATTATCATGAGTGTCTGTTACCTGATCAAGATACCATCTCCAAACATAATTGTGCTGGTTTGACATGAGTTCTGAATCAGAATCATAACCAAACCTATATGTTGTTCCATCTTTTGTCTTAACTTCCCAATATTCATTTTTAGTATTGTCTCCTCCTGATAATTTTTTAATTGAAAGATAAGACTCAATTTTGGTATGATATCTTCCATCAGTTGAATCATAGACAAGTTCATGTGACGCACCACTTAATATAAGGTTAAACTTATGTTTAGAAGTGTCACCAGGAAAATCATTAGTATCTCTTTGTATATAAGATTGTGTTAATGCCCAACCACTACCTACTAATTCAGGGTATGACTTTGAGTTAAGACTACTATAACTTAAACTTAAACCAGGTTGCAGACCATTTGTGCCGGGCATAACCTGAATAGGATAAGAATAAACAGCTGCACCAGTATTAATATTAGCAGACAATAATCCTGATGAAGGCAATGATGCTGGAGAACTTGGTTTATTAATATAATCTCTATAAGGATCTGCTGATGTGAAACAACTCAAACTAATCAAGATTAATATAAAGATTACAAGTGTTTTTGATTGGTTGTTTTGTTTCATTTTTGCATTCTCCACTTATGTTGCAAATAACTAGATAATTTATCAGCTTCAAATTCCATTTCTTCTATCGTAGCTCTTCCTGGACCGTAAAATCTATTTGGATATGCTGAAGGACTTGCTTCTAGAACCGGCACTTCTTTGAGATCAGCAAGTATTGCTGCTCTGGTTCTATGATGCCCTTGTGAAATTAGCATTCTACCACTCTTTGTCGTTGCAACTTCAATTGGTTTTGACATATCATATCCTTTTTTTAACATAGAGTTTTTAATATTTTGAACCTTTTGGAGGCTATTAGATCGGCTTAGAGGATGCACAGGGTCTAAAGATTTTGGATTAACCATTTTCACATTTCCAACCCCATAAACAGCAACACGACCTGTTGCTGCAGCATATCCCAATCCAGCCATTCCTGCTCCTAAACCAACTGCACCACCTACTTTCGCACCAGTCGCAGTAGCTTCAAACAAATTTTCCGTCACAGGAGCACCTGCCATCACATTATTAGTTGCTTGAGCAGCTGCATTTCCCATTGCAGACGTAGCAGCATATGTTGAAGTTGTTCCAGCGACATAACCCAATCCAGTTGCTCCAGTAAATAAAGGAGAAACTATACCAAATGTTGCAGCTCCTACTGCTCCTGCCGCACCTCCAGCTACAGCACTTTTTCCCACAGCACCCCAGTCAACAGTTCCGTCAAATAATGATGCACCATTCCATAATTGTTTGCCAAGGTTCCATCCTCCACCAATAGCACCACCTATTAGACCACCAAACGCTATATGCAACCAGTGTCCTGATGGGTCTGAATACTTCACAGGATTATTCCTTGCATAACTGTATCTATTTAACTGTTGAGGATCATAAACATTAGGTAGTATTGTATCAGGCTGTGTAAAATGTTTAAGTACAGGAGAATAATACCTAGCACCATAATACATCAAACCAGTTTCACCATCACTCTCTTGACCAGTAAAAGTGTAACGTGATGATCCACCAGAAACAACTCCACCAAAAGGCTTATACTCTGTCTCTTCAACAAGTTCACCTTCAGCATTAGTAACAATGTGTGTACTACCTAGATGATTAGGATGATAAAATGACATTTCACCTGAAGAGTTCTTTTCACCAACAAGATTAGAACCACTATAATAATAGACAGTCTCTTTTTCACCAGTAGAATCAACTTCTTTTACATAATCCCCTACATAATAAGTTATTTTTTCACCATTAGAAGTATATTCTTTTTTAGTTATTCTTGCACCTGTTTCATCATAAGTATATTCAACAATCACAAGTCCGTTTTCAGAACCTTGCCTTACCTTGACCAATTGGTTAAGTTCGTCATATTCATAATAATTATTCATGTCTTGAACCAAGTTGCCATTTCCATCATATACAAGGTCAACTTTTCCAGAACAAGCCCCACAATCATCTCTACAACTGAGACAATTTTCAGAATCCTGACAAATACCATCACCACAACTTGCACAATCTGTAGGACAAGTTATAGAATTTTCATCACCATCACACCTATTATTACCACACCATATTTCATTTAAACAATCAGCACTACAAGTACCAGCATTAACACAAGTATCTCTTGTAAAGATGTCTTGATCATCACAATCAGAATCAACATTACATTCTATAGGATGTTCTCCTGAACAAGAACCTTGTCCATCACATTCTCCACAAGTTCCGCACAATGTTCCAAGAATAGCATCAGTATAATCATTACAATCATCAACAGTAGTTGCACATGAATTAACTGCTTTACAATACCTTACATCATTATAATCTCTACAATCCGTATCAAGAGGATCACAGTCAATAGTCTGACATGCTTCATCAATATCATCTACAACAGGTGTTGAACCACCTTTACAAATAGCACATAGTCCAGCATCTACATCTGTGCATGCAGAATCATAATCAATTGCCACATTATTATTAGGACATTCAGGAGAATCACCAGTACATTGATCAACAACAGCACTTCCATCACATGTTGTTAAATCAGCTGTATCACAACTTACACTTTCAGGATCATTACACCATGTTCCTAAAGATTCATAAGCCTGACCAGAACTTCTACAACAAGGATCACCAGGATTACAAAGTCTAGGTGTTCCTGTATAACAAGCTTCAAAATAATGATAATCATTACCATTGGAAGTAAGAATAGTATCACCTTCTTGATCATCATCAGAATCTTCTTTACCTTCTAATCTAAAATAAGCTTTTTGACCACTAAATCCAGACTTTATTGCATTTAAATTAGTAAATAAGTCAACTTCTTTTGAACTGCTTCCATGTTTTGAAGAAGTTCCAATCTCTCCTTTCCCACTTGGCTTATTAGACCAAGATAAAGTATCAGGATCAAAAGGATGTGATGCTTGAAGTATTATTTTTCCATCATCACCTGCTCCTTTTACAATCATATTATAATTTGCTCTTGTCCAAGTAACAGAATCAGTTTGAAAACCAAAATTATAGACAATGTATGTTAGTTTCCAAATTTCGTTATTGTCAACTCCTGTTCCAGGATTCCCACCACAGAATTTCTCATTTGTATCCTTGATTTCACATCCTTCAAAATCATCTGTTGTCCCACGATTGAAGTAAGCAAACTTTACACAAGTGTCAGCAAATGCAACAGGCATACCTATAACAATCAGAACAAGAAATAATGCAATTAGTATAATAAATCTTTTTTTATTAATCTTTCCACCCCAAACATCTAAAACCCTACTTTAATGCAATATTTCAAACTTAATAAACTTTACGATTCAAACCATTGAATAATCACAGACTTCGTGTAATTTATTCATGATTTGATGATATTGATTGTGATTCCCTATACTGTTTAACATGTTCCAGTACTGCTGCTTCTCCAAGCCTATATATTTCCTCTGATACTTTTAATATTTGGATAACAGGTTTTAAACCAGATCTTACAGCTTGTTTTAAATCTTCATCTTGCCTTATAATATCAGCAATCTCTGGACTATGTTTATAATAAAAGTCAACTAAGTCTTTACCAATTGGATTTGGTAGCAAACATTCATCTCTAAATCTACAAAGATATTTAACTTCTTCAGCCATAGCAGTTCCATATGCAGCAGTTGCTATAAAACAACCTCCACCACCAGCAGAAGTAGAACTACCAGTGCCAGGTGTACCACCTGTACTAGTATCAACACCCCAAGCACTTGCCTGAGTATCATAAGCAGCAACAATCTCATTACCAGTCATACCATTAGACATATCAAACATTACACATTCAGGAATTCCATTTTTTTCATTTGATTCACTTATATTTTTATAAAAATTCCTGATAGCAACATTATCACATCTTACAGAAAATAATATTCCATCTTGATCATCTGTTTGATTTTGTTCATTAGAATTATGAAACATGAAATAAATTGTATCTGTTTGTCCAGTATTCTTATCCTCATAAGACATCAAAGCGGTAGGCACCATCATACCCAAATCTTGAACATTATCCAAGTCTAACACATTATGACCTTCTGCATATGGTGTTCTATCAGGTCCATTTATAGTCAATGTAATGCCTTTTGCTTGCTCAAGATAAGCAATAGCTTCATTTACATAATTAATATCAGTGTCCTGCTTCATATCTACCATTGATGGCTTATTTGCTTTCCCAAACACATAATTCTTTAACATATCTTTAGCACTTGGCTGTGTATTTGCAGGAGCACCTGTTAATATAGTATATAATAATACACTTCCTCCAAATAAAGTCAAAGCAATTTGATTCAAACTTGTTTTCATATTTCCTAACATTATAACATCCCTCGCATAGTATTTATATTAATAATATTGTATTTATATAATAAATTCTATTATTTAAATACATTACCACCCCAACACCGTGATTTTCATGTATGGTAGAAATAGAGCTTAATAAAGATTAGGGTAATTATAATCCCTGTTTTAGAATATACACATTACACAATACAATCAAACACTCACACCCAATTCCCCAACATTATTACTTTCATCCTTTTCCTTGACTAAGTTATCAGGATCAACAGTAAGAACCATTGTATAACTACCAGGATTATCATAATTACCAGTTGAATACACATTTGCTGATTGGTCAGGCCTTAATGTTAATGATTCTGTACTTGAAGGATCTGATGTAGCACCGCCTGTGTCAAGCTCCCACCCAACATTTTCTGCAACAGCATCACCACTATTCTTTATCTTGAACTTGACAACAACAATATTGCCAAAATAAGTTTTTACTCCAAAATCTTCAACAACAAGATCAGGTTTTAAATTAGGCACAGAAATAAACTCGCAAACAGCATTACATGTTCTTGCATTTCTACACATATCATAAGTATTATCATCATTATCATCACAATCAGAATTTCTCATACACTCCATATTACATGATGAACTTTGTTTATTTTTACAGTATGAGTTACATGTTTTTGCTAAGAAACAAATATCTTTGGTATTAGACTTTCCATCATCGCAATCAGAATTACTTTCACATTTCACATTACATGGTTTATTCTGACACTTTGCATTGCACTTGCCTGGGTTGATGCAATAATCTTTTGTAGATGAAACATAATCATTACAATCAGAATCAGTGTTACAAGCAATATTACATTTATCAAGATCTTCAATAACTAAAAACTCTTCTGTTGCAGGATCATAATCATAATTAAATCCTCTACCAGTTCCAAAACTACATTCACATTCATAAATACTATCATCTTTACTACATTGTGTATGATACTCATCATCTCCAGTTCTAAAACTGCATGAATCACCACAACTAAGAACTCGTTCATCAAAATAATAACTTTGTTCTATGTTATCATAATCTTTTGCCTTGATCTTGACAGGCACACGTTCATCAAACACAATCTTAAACAAAGCATATGGATTTGCATACTTCTGTTTTTTACCAAACTTAACAACCGAATTAATCAACTCACCTGTATCATCATCTTCTACACCAATCTTCAACTTATAATCAGGTCCAGAATTTTCATTAATAACAACATCAATATCCTGTGAATCAGTCAAACCATTTGAATCTTTTAATGTCAGTGTTAATGTAACTGTTCCATGTTTATCTTCAACAGGATAAAACCTCAGGACATCTGTATTAGAGTTAAGAGAAAATTGTACAATCTTTCTAAGTTCAGCAATTATATCAGCTGTATAATCACCTAAACCTTCAATCTCTTTAAATTCTACTTTCCACCTTAATTTCCTACCACTGTCTTGAGCATCATTTTCATAGTCAGTCAGATCAATCATCCATGGTTCAGAATTCATATCCACTTCTTGATTAGGCACATCAGGTGAAATATATGGTGGTGTATTACCAGCAATATCATTTACAGTGATTTTCATTTCTTCATAATCTTTTGCACCTCTTAGATCTGTAACAGTAAACAAAACATTATAAATCCCAGCATCATCTAATCCAGGCTGCCATCTATACTTTCTTCTAATTTCATTACCATAATCATAGTTTTCTGCTGTTTGTAATTGAGAAAAATTATTTGTTAATGTCAATTCATCATCTTTATCTTCATCACTTGCTCTTACCCAAATATCTAATATTTGATTTTCATCTATTTCTCTATCATCAATTTCTTCAAAAACAGGAGGATTGTTTGGCATTATACATTCTTGTTCTTCTTCTGGCTTTTGTTCCATTGTACCACACTGATTATCATCAGTACATATTCTTGATTGTAAACTATCATCACATTCAGGCCAATCACTACAAGTCCAATCTTCAGAACAACATTCTTGTGATATTTGTGGTTTATGTTTTGTTGTGTCGCACTGATTAAGATCAGAACAAGATCTAGTTTGTTGTCCACCTATACACTCTGACCATTGTGTGCATTGCCAGTTTTCTGTACAGGGAATCCCCTGAGAATTTGTTATTATTTGTGTTGGTGTATGAGCTAAATTATCATATAAGAATTCTATGTTTCCATCATCAGCATACAAATAAAGCATATTACCAATACTATCATATTCATATGATAAATCGTATAATAGATTGTCATTACCATACCTTATTTTCTGAGCCTTTATTAATCTATCAAGATCATCATATTCAAATTCTTCTTTACCATTATGAACAAGGTCTTCGATTAACATAACATTTCCTACATTATCATATGTATAAGCTAAGCTTTGAACACCACTAGTTATTATATTACTTACTCTATAATTTAATTGATTGTAATAATAATTATTTTTTAAATTATTTTTAAAAGTCCTCGCAACAGGCATATTCATTACATTATATCTTATATCTGTAATTATATCATTAACATTTTCAAGTCTACCAACAGAATCATATGTATAAACAATAGTTTCATTATTTGGTAGGATTTCTTTTGTTATTTGATCCATAGTATTATATTCATACACTGTCAGAAAGTTTAGATTATCTATTTTTCTTTTATCTTTTATGATTCTATATCTTTGGTCATAATCAAATTCTTTAGTAATGTCATTTGTTTGGATTTTTGATAAAGTCCCAAGAGTATTAAGATCGTAAGTATATGTTTCTAATGTATCTGCTGAGGTTTTTGTTTTTAATCTATATAATTCATCATATGTTAATGTTACTTGATTATTTTCATTGTCTATTTGTTTAATTAAGTTTCCTGACACATCATATTCATATATCCAAGTACCTAAGTCAGGATCTTCTAATTTTGTTTTTCTTCCTAATGAATCATATGTATGTTTTATTTTATTATTCTCATTATCTGTTATTTGTATTAGATTTCCTCTTGTGTCGTATTTATAATTTGTAGTATATATTTCATCATTGTCATATTCTTTGATTTGTATTATGTTTCCATAAGCATCTTTTAAATAATCAATCCTATTATCATTTTCATCATATAATTCTGTTAAGTAATATTTATGTTTACTTACTATCTTTCCTTGATCAGGCTTTACTACCCAAAATATTCTGTCTAAAGTATCATAGAAATATCTTGTTTTAGCAACTGCACTCCTGATTCCCACATAATCTTCTGTATCAGAATAATAGAAATTTGTTTCATAATTTAACCTGTATAAATTATCATAATAATAATCTTTTGTTATAAACTTTTGATCAGAAGTTTCTGTTTTTGTTTGCATAACATTCCCAATTCCATCATAATAATAATAACTATCCAAGGTACTATCTTCACTTTGTTTTTGCTTAACTATTGCTCTTTCTGGTAAAGATCCATCAAAATCATAGATTATTTCTTTTGAAGGTTTATCTTCTGTATCATAAGGCAAGATTTCTTTTATTCTTCTACTAAATTGATCATATTTATATTCTGTTTTATAATTATTAGGATCTGTTACAGACAACAAATTACCAGTTCCAAAATCATATTCAGATATTGTTTCATGATTTTTTACATTTATTGATTTTATTGGAAAAGTATGTGTTGAATCATATTCATATTCTAATGTGTTTTGATTAGAATCTGTTACTGAAATTTGATTTCCGTATGAATCATATTCATAAGTTGTTGTTGGATTTTGTCCTGTACTTAACCAGGATTCAGATTTAACTAGGCTACCATATTCATCATATGTAAAATAAGATTCTGAGACTTTTGTTGAATCATCTGAACCTTTTACATAAGTTTTTGTTGGCCTATTTAAGATCCATTTATTGGTGTCATAAGTGTATTCATTATATGAATACTTTTCATCACCACTTATTGATGTATCACCTAAGTATGATGTCTTTACTATGTTGTTATAATCATCATATTGAAAATTTATTTGTGTAGTTACTGGATTATTATCCTTGAATTCTGTAAGAATTTCTTTTGTTGAATCTAATTTTACTGTGTAGTAATCATTATTTTTTATTGAGAAAAAATCATTTTCTGTTGTTTTAGATATACCTCCATATGACACCTCTGTTTTATATTCCATTCCATTTTTTGCATAATCTTGGTGAAACCAATGATGTATTGTTCTGTCACTAGGTTTTATTTCCTTTACATAATTAAATCCTCTGAACTCTTTATCTTCATAATCATATAATCCTCCTTCGTAGGAATAGACTGTTTGTAAACTTTTTATTTTTTGACATGTTTGATGATTTGTTGATGTTATTGTTAATGGTGCACTACTAATTATCATTCCTACATCTCTATTGCTCTTAAAGTCAATATATTCTGTATCTGCATAATATGAAGAAGTTCTTGATTTACATGCTCCTTTGTTATCATCAGGATCTAAGGGTTCATAGTCCTGGGGCATGTCTGGTACAGCCACTATCTCAAATGACCATGTATTTCCATAACATTCAGTTGTGCATGGTTCTGTAAAACCTGAGCATCCTTTTGAAGGGGGTATGCAATTACCACTCCATCTTCCACCTAATCTATCTGCAGTATTATAGTCTTCACCATTATCTGAATCATCTATTAGATAATAATAACGTCTATTTAGAACTGAGCCTGTTGAATCAGGTTCACAGTTTCCACCCCAAGGCTGTTGGTCATGATCTGACATTTCCCAGTACAGTGCAAGCACTGAATCAGTTTCATATCTATCTTCATAATCTATGTCACTATCATCTACTATGTTATCATCTGACCATGTAGCAACACTATAACATATGTCTTCTTCAAAATTAGAATAATTAAATAATGGTACACTGTATGCATGCCTTTCAAAATCATATTCATTCCAAGAATTCTCTTGTTCAAAAATAGTACTCCATTGACCACTGCATCCCATCTTCACACATTTTCTTTGACAAACACTGCTTGATGAAGTACAATCAATTCCTGTATCTTGATAACCATAAGGACAAGATGAAGGAACACAATCTAAAGAAGTTGCTGTACTATGATGCTCTGTTGCATCTAGATAATTAATAGCCAAAACTATCCATTGATTAAAACCCATATCATTATCAGGTGTTATTGCAGAATTGTAATATCTTATCTTGAACTGACCTCCACTAGGCAAGTTTACTTCATCTAATAAGAATTGTTGTTGTGCTTTATTTTTCCAAGCAAGTTTAAAATTTCCACCTTCACGTTTTATTCTAACAATATCTACTGAACCATCACCATCAATATCAGCTAATCTTGTACCCTCATTATTACCATTACTCATTACAAACTCTGCAAATTCTGGTACTTCCCATGATGAATCATATGTAAATTTCTCTCCTTGGTTTAAATATGTGTCTCTTCTAGATGATCTAGCAAGAACAAAGTCTGGCAACCCATCACCATTAATATCTGATATCCTCATGCCTTCATCATCATTAGATGTATCAACATTATCTGGTAAAATATTTATTGGCCAATCATTTGTTTCTTCCCACCCATTTCCTGTGTTTAACCATAAATTTTTATTATCCTTATCATCAGATCTGTACACATCTGTTAAACCATCACCATTTATATCAATTAATCTTACTCCTTCATCATCTCCATCTGATTCTACAAAATATATATCTGATGGTAGTTTCCATTGACTTGAACTTGACCAACCACCATTTTGATTATTAATCCATGCTTTTTTACTATCTCTATCTTTTGCTTTTAGAACATCAACATAACCATCACCATTTAAATCAACTAATCTTACCCCTTCATCAACAGATTTGTATGGATGCTCTTCTGCAGTTGTAAAGATTGTTACAAAATCATCATTTGTTTTTCTCCAACCACTACCAGTGTTTTCCCAAATATAATCATATTCATCATCACCATCTTCATCATACAATCCTTGAATTAAATCAGGATAACCATCTCCATTATAATCACCGATTCTTACACCAGAATCAATAGGTGTGTCATCATATTTTAATATGAATGCAGCAGTTTCTGGAGGTTCATATGAACTGTCGATTGTAAAATCTGTTTTATATGAATTAATGTATGCTGTTTGTTCAACATTCTTATAATCTGAGTTACGCAATATGTCTGTTATTCCGTCTCTATTTATATCTATTAATCTTGAACCACCGTCTGCGCCATTATGTGAAAAATAAGCACTACTAGGCAGTTTTTGTTCAAGATCTTCATCTCTTTCCCAACCTTTTTCAAAATCTTTATAAGAAAAAGTTGTAGCAGGCAATGATCCTCCATCTTTACCATATTCTGTTATGGATGAAATATATGTTCTTGTAGTAACATAATTATTTGTATAACCTATTGCATATTTTTTTATTAAATTGTCATTTGCATAAGTTTTTATTTCACTTAATCTTCTAGTTCTTTTTATCTTTTGTCCATCTTGAAATATTGTCCATGATCTTGGAAGAGAATTATAACTAAATTTTATTTTTCTTGTTTTATCATTATTATATTCTATCTTATCTAGATATGTTACACCGGTTTCATAAGAGTAAGGGTTTTCTTTATAGGTATAAAATATTTTATTTCCATGCACATCTATTACTTGATCAAGATACCATCTCCAAATATAATTATGTTGATTAGATTTAAGTTCTGAATCTAAGTTATAACCAAACAAATATCTTGTTCCATCTTTTGACTTTACTTCCCAATATTCATTCTGATCATTATTTCCACCTGATAATTTTTTTATTGACAAATATGACTCTATTGTTGTATGATATCTTCCATCAGACGAATCATAAACAAGTTCGTGTGATGCACCATCAAGTATCAAATTAAATTTATGTTTAGATGTGTCAGAAGGGAAATTATCTGTGTCTCTTTGAACATAAGATTGTGTTAATGACCATCCACTTCCTGTTAGTTCTGGGTAACTGTTTTTATTATAACTACTATAACCCAAATTTAAACCTGGTTGTAAACCATTCGTTCCTGGTGGAACCATAAATGGATAAGAATAAACAGCTGCGCCTGTATTAGTACTTGTTGTTAGTGTGCCTGATGACGGCAATGATGCAGGACTTGTTGGTTTGTTTATGTTTGATTTGTATGGATCTGCTGATGTAAGTGAAGCTATGATAAATATGAGCAATAAAATAAATACAAGTTTTTTTATTGTTTTTGTTTGATTTTGATTATTTTTCATTTTGTTATTAGCTTTTCATTTTGTTTAATGATTCTTTTGCAATTTTGCCTATTAGTGGTTCTGTGAATTGGAGATAATTTTTAAGATTTTGAAGTTTTTCATTAACTTGATTAAATCTGATATGTCCTAATGCAGAAATTATACTACTAATTAGTGTAATGTCTTTTGTGTTTTTATAATTGATTTTATCTTCGCTTTTAATGAAATCATTATAATAATATTTATCTAGAATTCTCTCCAAATATGTACCACAACCTATTATGTTTAAGTGTTCTATAATCCCTATTATTGGTATAAGTCTTTGAGGTTGGTTTAAATTATTAATTAATAATTCTTTAATAAATATTGTTGTACTTTTATCTTTTTTATTCATTAGAGTTCTAATCAACACATTAAAAACTTGGTGATCAAGACTATTTTTAGTTAATAAGATTTTTATTTCATTTTGATATTCATTTTTTGAAATTTCTTTGAAAATTTCTTTTAATTCATTACCCTTAGTAGTTTTATTTCTAGTAAGAACATGTTTCAATTCATTTACTAATTCAATAAATTTTTTTTGTTTGTTCATTTTTATCTTAAATCATTAATTAAATTATCTAATTTAAATGTTGCTTTGTTATACACGCTTAGTTCATAAGGCGTTAGTGGAATTTCTTTAGGTACAATATGAGTAACATCTGCAGTGACTGTGTTTTTATTATAGACTAAACTTGACCGAGCAGTTCTTCTCATACCATTCATAACTATCTCTCTGCCATGTAAATTCCAAACTTCAGTTGCCTCGGGGATATTGTTTAAACCTACTTCATAACCTCTGGTTTCCATTACTGCTTGTTTATCAAGCAATGGATGTGTTCCTCTTAATCGCTTTATAGGAATCTCTTGAGTACCTGTGCCTTTAACCTTATTTGAAGAAGATCCTCCACTACTAGCACCACCAAAAACAGCAGGTGTTCCTGTTATTGCAGCATGAGCTAAACCTACTGAGCCTACACCTAAACCTATTGCACCACCTACTTGCGCACCAGTTGAAGTAGCTTCAAGTAAATTCTCAGTTATTGGAGCACCAGACATAACATTGCTTGTTGCTTGAGCAGCAGCACTACCCATTGCAGATGATGCAGCATAAGTTGAAGTGGTTCCTGCAAGATATCCAACCCCTGTGGCTCCGGTAAATACTGGCGAAACAATTCCAAATGTTGCAGCTCCCACTGCTCCTGCAGCTCCACCAATTAATGCACTTTTTCCAACTGCTCCCCAGTCCATTGAACTATCAAATAAAGAAGCACCATTGTATATTTGTTTTATAACTGAATAACCAGCACCAATTACTGCTCCAATTGCAGCACCAAATAATATGTGCCAGAAATGGCCTGTACTATCTACATATTTAACAGGATTATTCCTTGCATAACTATATCTATTCAATGATTGAGGATCATAAACATCAGGAATCGTTGTATCAGGCTGTGTAAAATGTCTTAAAAAAGGAGAATAGTAACGAGCATTATAATACATTAATGATGATTCTTTATCTTTTTCTTGTCCTGTGAATGTATATCTTGATTCTCCGCCTTCTAATGGTAAACCAAATGGTTTGTAAGTAGTTTCTTCAATTACTTCACCATCTTCATCTGTTACAATATGAGTGCTACCTAGATGATTAGGGTGATAGAATTTTATATTATCATTATAATCTTTTTCTGCAGCTAAAGAAGATCCTTCATAATAAAAGATTGTATCTCTTTCTTGATTAGAATCTTTTTCTTTTATGAATCTACTAGAAACATAATATGTTGTCTTAGAATTACCATTTTGGCTATATAAAACTTTTTTTATTCTTTGACCAGATTCATCATAATAGTATTTTGATAATGTTCTTCCATTTACATTATTTTCTTTTACTTCAACTAATTGATTAAGCGAATTATAAACATAATATTCACCAACACCTAAAACAAGGTTGCCATTATCATCATATTCAAAATTGATTGTTTTTTGTTGATTTGCTGTTGTCTCTAAAGACTGTGCAAATGATAGAGGTACACATAAGACAAGTAAAATAAGAAATACTGCTATTAAATTCAAAATTTTGTTTTTATTCAAAATACACCCCCAAAAACATCTTATACCCAAACAGAAGAAAAGGATATTAATAAATGTTTCTACACTAAAGTATATGTTTCATTTTATAAATCTTATTTACAAAAAATCGAATAATTTTCGAACATATAGAACAATTTAAACCCAAACATTCAATTCCTCAACATCAATACACTCATTTATAAACAAAAACAATTAAATTTATAAATGAATAAGCCATAAGAATAAATATATTGCAATAAATTTAAAAGGAGGTCGACTTAATATGGAAAAGAAAATTGGATACTACAGTTTTGTTGTGGGTGCAATTATAGCATTACTTCTTGGATTAGCATTACCACAACTTGATGTAGCAAAACCATGGCTAATGTCTTTGTTAGTAATCTTAGGTTTAATAGTAGGTTTTTTAAATATTACAGGAAAAGAAACAAAAGATTACTTATTAATAGGTTTAGTATTGGTTCTAATTGCAGAATTTGGTGGTGGAGCTTTAGGAGATGTACAATGGCTTGGAACATTTTTACAAGGCATCTTTGATAGCTTAATGGCATTTATTGTACCAGCACTAACAATAGTTGCTTTGAAAGCAATATATGGACTATCAAAAAGTAGATAAGTAAATAAACATTTTATTTTTTTTTATTTTTTTTATTATCTTTTTCTAATATGTTTTAATATTATAATAACAATAAAGAATTCTTAAAAAAAAGAAAAAAAATAAAAAATTAATTAAAAGTTTCTTCTAATCCTTTTCCAATTACTAACAGCTTGTCCTTTTAATCCAAGACCAAAGCTTAGTCCTACTGCCAATGCAAATGCTATAGATAATCCACCTAATAACATTAATATTGCATATTCAATAAACTGCACAGGAATACTTATTGTTCTTAAAGCAACTAATGTTACCATTACTATGATAATATACTTAAGAACATGTGCAACTGCTTTTGACCCTTTCATCTTACTATGGCTATCAATAAAATACCATACATAATGTCCTGTTAACAGACCTACTAATACAATTAACACTGCTGCAATCACTTTAGGTAAAAATTCTACAAATTGTAATAATGGTGCTTCTAGTGACCCTATTGCTGGGCCTAATATCTTTGCAAAAGCTGCTATGAATATTATCAAGATATACCATTTTACTAATTTTCCGATTATTCCTGATATGTGCGCTTTTCCAATTGCTTTTGACAAATGTAGTTTTTCTAATTCTTTATCCAAATGAAGCTTTTCCAAAAGAATTTTCACTATTCTACCTAATACTGATGCAATTATGATTCCAATTATTAATATCAACAAAGCTGCTATTAAATTTGGAATCAGGTTTATTGTATCTGTCCACAGAATTTTCAAAGGATCAACAAATGCATCTACATTAAACACTTGTGACCAGTCGACTGCCATTTTTTATATCACCCCTTTTTTTAGCTAGCTAGTACATAAAGTACTATGATATAGTAGTTTTAGAATAATGTTTTATAATACTTCGTAACTACTTTAGAATGGAAAGGAGAATATACATAAAAAACTAACAAATAATTAACAAATGTAAAATAAACAGATGTAAATAATAAAAAAGAAACAAGAAAACAAAAAAGAAATCAAAAAGAAACAAAGAAAATAAAAAAAAATAAAAAAAACAAAATTCAAAACTTTTTAGAGCTCTTACCTAACAGATATGCAATCAATAATACAATCACAAGCACGCCTAAGATATATCCCCATACTGGGATTCCTCCAGGTCCTCCTGCATGTATATCAACTTCAGATGCTTTACATTCTGATTTACCTTCAGGACATTTAACATCTGCATTTGCTCCTGCTACTACAAATGGCACTGTTTTATCTAGTCTAAGTTCTCTGTAATGAGAGTCTTGAACAACTTTAACATATTCATTGTTTGTTTTTAGATATTCTTTCATTGATGTTGTATCTCCTTCAGTTACTTTTTTTCCTGCTATCACTACTTCTGCTCCTTCTGCTGTAGCACTGTTTACAGTTATTGATAAAGCACCGATTGTGCCTTCTACACCAACTTCTAATACTTTTGCTTCTCCATCAACACTGATTTCTGCTTTTGCTGGTACACCTTCTACTGCTGCAACAGCTTCTACTGCTTCTACTGCTTCAATAGCTGGTTCTGTTTCAGTTGCTTCGTGTGCTTCTACTGCTTCGACAGCTTCTACTGCTTCTACTGCTTCCACACCTTCTGTAAAAGAAACTAATTTCACATCAAAACCAGAAATATCTTGCTCTTCTAATGTCAAAGAACCTTCAAAATCAACATCCACGGTTACATCATCAACTGATTCAACTGTTTCTTTAAATGGAATATATTTAAAAGTACAGTCTGCTCTTTTATCACCTGCAGTGCTTGACTCTAGTGTCAAAGACATAGACTCTTGTGTAGGTCCAACATCCATTGTAAATTTAGGACTTACATATTGTGCACCACTACCAGTGCTTGCACCTAGTGCAGAGCTAATTACAGCATCGTCTGGTGTTCTGCAAAAGATAAATCCTTCTACTTTATGTGTAAAATCTGTATTTACAACATCAAAGAT
>CAZHVK010000019.1:0-14145 GCA_964535955.1 uncultured Methanosarcinales archaeon
AAAAGATAAATCCTTCTACTTTATGTGTAAAATCTGTATTTACAACATCAAAGATTAGTTCAGCTGATTTTTCTCCTGCAATTCCTGGATTTGTTCTTTTCATTTGTATGCTCAAGTCTGCGTTAGCAAAGCTCATAAGCATTACTGCCATTACCAAGAAAGCTAATATTCTTTTCATTTTTTATCTCCTCCTTTTGTTTTATTTTATTAATTATTCCTTATTAGGAATATGACTCTTATTGATTTGTTAGTCTTTGTGTTTATTTTCTTTATATTTAAATCTTTTCAAAGCTTTGAAATCATTTCTTTTTATAAACTACAAAACTCCCAGCCATTTTATCATGCCATCCTTGTTTTCTAGGATCCCAACATACTGCTATATATCCAATCATAAAAAGTACCATACCAAGCAAAGGACCAAGGCCAGGGATAGTAATCAATATAAATGAACCTATTGATATTACAAATGGATAAACAAAATGTCTTACAATTGCTCTTCCAATACCAAGGTTTTCACCATCTTGATTAATTGTTTTTAATCCGCAGATTCTTTTGCCAAGAGTAGCACCTAATCCATCCATTATGACAAAGTAAAGAAGATTTAAAAAACCAATAATAAATACTGAGATAATAACTCCTATTCCACTCATCATCTCAATCACTTCAGTATCTGTTATATTATATACAGCACCAAATACAATTAACATTAAAATAGTAATTATAATAATATTAGGTATGAGCAAGATAAAATTATCTAACATCCTTGCTAAAACTCTTATCCAAAAACCACCATAATGATAATCTGATGGAGATGGTGTTAATTTAGTTGTTTTTGATCTTGATTTTGTTGGTTTATCTGATTTCTTAGATTTTGTTTCTTTAACTTTTGTTTTTTTAGCTTCACCTGCTTCTATTTTTTTTCCACAGTTTTCACAAAAACCTGCATCAGCATCATTTTTTGCCCCACATCTTGCACATCTCATTTTCTTATTCACCTCTAAAATGTTAAGTATAAATATTAAATATTAAAACCACCTTTGACGAGCACCGCATTTTTTACAAAACTTTGAACCTGGTGTTATTTTTTTCCCACATTTTTTGCAAAATTTACGTGCTTTGGATTTTTCTACTTTTTCCTCTTTTTCGTGTTTTTTGTGTTTATCTTGTTTTTCTTTTTTCAATTTTGCTTTTTCTTCTGCACTTTTGGATTTATATTTTACATCTTTCTCATTAACAAAATCCATATATTCTTCTCTTAATAATTTATCATTAAAATCAGATATTCCTATTTTCTTCTTAATTCTTCTCTTGATTGCTGAAACAGAAGGTGAGTGTCTTTTTGAAATCACGTCGTCACCAACAATCTTAAGAGCTTTCTTAATCCTAAACCTTTCCCTTCTTTCAGTAGCAAATGCTTTGTCTTCTTTGTGTTTTATCATATCTTTCTCATGCTGTTGCTTTAGTCTTATCTTATCTGTTCCCACTCTTAATTTTTTAAAATAAATCACACTTCCAACAATTATCAAAATAACTACAAGCAGTCCTATCAAAAATCCATGAGGTCTTGCACTACAAGATTTTTTTCCTTCTTTACATGAATAAGAATAAAAACCAGTGTCATCAGGACACCCAGCATCAATGCAGCATGTTTCACTAGTTTCTCCTTCTTCAACCTTGCCATTACCACACTGTACAACACTAACAATTGTTGCATCTTCTAATTCTATTTTCTTCTTACCATAATGATAAGTAACAAGAGATCCCATAAATGAAACAGCATCAGAACTTCCCCTTATCTTCAAAGTAATGTCTTTTTTACCTCCAGCAGGAATATTTGTTTTATCTGATTTACATTGATTACCTGAACATTGGTCACCTGATAAAATATCAACAATCTCAACACCATCTCCTAAGTTTAAAGTAATATCAGCAACAACATCTTCATCCAAAGGATTTGCAACACTTAATGATATGGTTGTCTCATCACCAACATCCAATGTTGCTTTTGATGAAGTAATATCTACATTAAGACCTTTTATACATTGTCTTAAAGAATCGTCGCATATTCTTTCTTCACATTGAAAATCACATTCACAAGGATCATTTAACATTAAACCCTCTTTTCTCAAACATTTACCATTACAAACATCATAATCTTCATGACACCCACAGATTGCATTATCTTCTCCAGGTAATTGATGACATATTGTTGGACATGGCATGTCAGGACTATTAACTTCTGTTGAACCAGTACACTGATTATTTCTGCATGTCCCACTTTTCTTAATAAGAATTTCATATCTTTCTTTATTATTAGCACATCTGAATCTTCCTGTATGCTCATTCTCTGCTTTTGTTGTGCAGTCTACATTAGTTCTGCATTCTACACATTGTCTATTCATACAAAATTTATCATAACATTTATTATCTGCTCTTCCGCAATTTTCATCTGAATCAAGGTCAACACACTTACCTGCTTGTGTACATGCTTGTTGACCATCATCACAACCAGCATCTTTCCAACAATTTTTACAATTTTCATCTGAATCTTTTTTACCATTGCCGCATTTTAATCTACATATTTTATTAACACATTCTTTATTACTAGCACATCTATTACCAATCCAGCCACAGTTACTATCTGAATTAAGATTTATACATTTTCCTTTACTACAAAGACTATCACCGCCGCACTTATTACCACAGCTTCCACAATTATTTTCATCATAGTTCATATCAGCCCAAAAACCATTGCAACAATTTTCTTGTGCACAATTTTCACCAGGATCACAGAGTCCATCACCGCAATGTGTTGATGAAGATCTGCAAGTGCTATGTACACAGTTTCCTCCTTGACATTGATCAGCATTATAACAATATTCTCCATCTGATTTTTTACATGTGCCGCAATCACCTAAACAAGATGTACATGTTTCGCCTGCATTACATGAACCATCACCACACCAGTCACAGTCTGCGTGACAAGAATATGCTTCAGATGAATCACATGAACCATCACCGCAAACAGGTTGATTAGAAATACATTCTCCATTAGAACAAACCTTGCCAGAAGCACATCTCAGAGGTCTGCCCCATGTTGCACATTCTCCACTTTCTGTACATGTTTTTAAGCTTGTTGTACCTTCACATTTTGTTTCTCCTGGAGAACATTCACTAGAGCATGGAGGATCAAAATATACCTCTCTTCCTCCACCACTTTCTGTATTAAATGTTAAATGATAAGCAGCTGTACCTGCTGAAGTATCACACGCACTAAGATAAAAATTTAGATTATGTTGGTTAGTAATTATATGAGTTCCTGACTCTGTAGTAATTTTTTCAAAATAAGATGAACTTAATCTTGGGCCTGTACCTTGCCATATCCAGAAACTGCAACCATTATAAGCAGGAAGTGTTTCTATAAATTCAATAGAATATTTTGTTCCATACACATCTTCTATAGTTGTTGTTCCAACAGAAGAAAAAGTTGCAATTGTTAATTGAGATAATAAGATAAATATGATTAATAATACAGGAAATCTGACTATCCATCTCTTTTTTATCATAATAATCTATTTTATATGATATGTATATATAAAGCTTTTGTATGCTTCTATTAGAATTAAAGTAAAGCATATATTAACAAGTAATAAAGCGTATTAACAAGTAATCAAGCATATTAACAAGTAATCAACAAATGATAAACAAATAATAAACAGATTAATATAGTATGTGCATAGCGCCAGTATTGGCAAGGGAGCAAAGGTTAGAATTGTAAAACCTAACTGTTACTCAATTTGTTATTGTATGCACATTGAGTATGCGAACGAGCTATGCACGTACTTAATATAGATAATTTTATATATTAATCAAACATTAGAGATACTAGACAACAATTAATAAAAAAAACAGGTGAATAAATGTCAGATCTAATAATAGGTAAAGATTTACATGGAAAACAATTCAAACTACCTAGTAATGTATTAAAAAAACACCTTATTGCACTTGGCAATTCTGGTTCTGGAAAAACAGTTTTATGCAAGACAATTATTGAAGAAGCTTCGATAAAGGGAATTCCATGCATTCTTGTTGATCCTCAAGGTGATTTAGCATCTCTAATCAAACCATTGAGTTCTGAAGAAGCTAAAAAGCATAAAATTGATATGAAAAAAGTAAATTCATACAAGAACAAAACAAGAATAACAATCTTTACACCAACTTCATCAAAAGGAATTCCAATCTCAATCAATCCTCTTAAACTACCTACTAAAAAAATTGATAAAGAAGATTTAGTAGGAATCATTAATCAAATCTCTTCATCTATCTGCAATGTTATAGGGTATAAACAAGACAAAGCAAAAGCAGCAGAATCTTTGCTCTATCTATTACTAATGCATTGTTATAAAAATAAGATACAACTTAACACATTCAATAAACTGATTGATATGATTATTAATATGCCTGTTTCTTTGAAAAAAGATGCAAAGCAGTTAATGCCTGATACAAATGAGTTGGTCAGGAAATTGAAGTTCTTGACAATCGGTGAAAAGGAATTATTGTTTCAGTTTGGTGTTCCATTAGATATTGAGATGTTGTTAGGCAAAGGTGTTAAAAAAACACAGGTTTCCATAATCTACTTAAACAGTCTTAATAATTTAAAAGATAAACAATTCTTTTTATCAACATTGTCAACAGAATTATACAAACACATGCTGATGCACCCTTCTAAATCTCTGCAAGCATTGTTTTATATTGATGAAATTTCTCCTTATCTTCCTGCAGGTGCGCTCAAACCAGTAACAAAACCTATCCTAAAGCTGTTGTATAAACAAGCTAGAAAATATGGAATAGGTTGTATTGTTGCAACCCAAAATCCAGGTGATATTGATTATACTGCTTTTGCACAGTTTGGTACATGGTGCATTGGAAGGCTCACAACTAAACAGGATAAAGCAAAAATAAAAGGTGCTTTAGAATCACTTGCTGCAAACCAGCTTAACTCAATCTTAACAAAAATGTCAAAACTAAAACCAGGTGAATTCATTGTTTTTAGTCCAGATATTTTCAAAAAAATTCAAGACATAAAAGTAAGATGGTTACTGACAGATCATTCTACTTTAAATGATGTTGAGGTTAAAACTTTAACAACTGACGAACTTAGGAAAGAATATGATAAATTCATGGTAAAAAAGATTGAACAGGATATGGAAAATGTTGAAGAAGAAGTTAAGGATGTTAATGTTAAGAAAGGTGAAGACCTTCACCTGCCTCTTGTGATCACAAAAGAAAAAATTAGCAAGATGGTCGAGAAAAGTAAAAAAAAGAAATTTATTTTATTTGGAAAAAAGACAGAGAATGTAGAAAAATTTAAATTAGAACTTTACCCTTTATTTTTAGTGACTGTCCGTAAACATGAATCAAAATTTCTTGGTTTGAAAAAAGAAGTTAATGAATATAAAATATTTTTTGATGGGTTTGACGGTGAACTTGTTCGTTTTAAAAGCAACAAGATTAAGTCATACAAAGAAACAATCGACATAATGAAATTAACAGAGACAGAACAGCTTATCTTTATCCAATTATTGAATAATAAGAAGATGACATCACAGGAAGTTGGTATGAAACTTGGTCTAAGTGATGCTTTTGTCAACAAAACATTGCATGACATGACTAAGAAAAAAGCAGTAACTTATGAAAAGATTCCTAAGACAAAAGCTTTTGCTTGGAAAACTTTGATTGATGTTGATTTCTCATCTAAACTTAAAAAATTAGTTTACATACCTGAACTAGTTGATGATGAAATCAATGCAAAAAAATTGTCACCAAAAGTTGATCTTGGTCTGCTTGGCAGGTTTGTTAGGATATGGTTTAAAGGAGAGATTGTAGAGGCTGAGATTGTTTACATACCAGTTTATAGTATCACTTTAGTTTCTAAAAACAAAAAAAGACAGTTAAGAATTGATGGAGTTTCTGGAAAAGAGTTTAAGGTTTATGATTGATTATGATTTTGTATTTGTTTAATCAACAAATTTAATCTCATTAATAATTATCTGAGGCTCATTATTATATTCATCAACCTTGCCAATTATTTCTACCAAGTCTCCTTTCTCGATAGTGATATTGCCTTTCTTAAACAACAATGCATTCACCTTTGCTTTTTCTGATATTTCTATAAACATTACTTTGTCTCTGTCAGTGACTTTTGTCACCATTCCAGTCACTTTAACTGATTGCTCAATATCTCCCATTGTTATTTTATCTATTTGTTTGTCACCTATTTCTATGCTTTGTGCTAATATGAAGAGAAGTATGAGGCCTAGTAATGAGCCAATTATTGATATTTTTTTTAAGGTTTTTTCTTGCATTTTAAAGTGTATGTGGCGCCTGTTAAGGCCTGTCATAAATGCAGAGCATTTATGAGCATGATCAGAAACCCACTGGTTTCTGACAAGTGAGCACAAAGATTAATGGTGACACTGTTGGAACTTTTCATGTGACAATATTTAGGATGAAAAGTGCGAACGAGCCACATACACAATAGAAAACAACAACATATATAAATAAGTAATTACACTAAAAACTATATATGGCAAAAAGTGTTAAAAAAAGGGGTAATAGTAAGAATTCTAAAAAAACAATTAGTAAAAAATCTATTAAAAAGGTTTCAAAATCTTTAAAACAATCAAAAACAAATTCAAAATTATCAATCCCTCTTAATTTTAAATCAACAAAAGAGATCATAGTTGACAAAAACATAATCAACCAAGTCATTGGCCAGGAACAAGCAGTAGAAATAATGAAAAAAGCTGCTAATCAAAGAAGGCATGTTTTATTAATAGGAGAACCAGGTACTGGTAAATCATTATTAGGTTTAGGCTTGGCAGAATTATTACCAAAAGAAAAACTAGTTGATATTCTTGCATTTTTTAATCCTAATGATGAACATCAACCAATGATAAGAACAATGCCAGCTGGCAAAGCAAGGTCACTTATACAACAAGCAAGAATAAAATCAATGTCAATGTTCAAGAATCAAAACATAATCATGTTTATTTTAGTAATATTAGCAATGATCATGCCGTGGTGGGGTTTTTCATATTTTTCTAATTTACATAATACAACAGTGGCAGCAATAATGTTTGTTGCACTATTCCTTGGTGGTCTGGTTTTTCTTATTGCATTTGTTTTATTCACTAACTTAGGCAAAAGAATGAGTGATAAAGGACAAGTTCCAAAGATAATTGTTGACAATTTCAGTAAAAGAAAAGCACCTTTTAATGATGGCACAGGTGCACATGCAGGAGCATTATTAGGAGATGTACTCCATGATCCGCTTCAATCTGGAGGCCTGGGTACACCTGCACATGAAAGAGTAGTTGCAGGCATGATTCATAAAACTAACATGGGTGTTTTATTTATTGATGAGATAGCAACCCTGCACCCGCACACACAACAAGAATTATTAACAGCATTGCAAGAAGGAAAATATCCAATAACAGGTCAAAGTGAAAGATCAGCAGGTGCAATGGTTAGAACAGAACCAGTACCTTGCAATTTTATTCTAGTTGCAGCTGGAAATGTTGAAACAGTCACAAAAATGCACCCTGCACTTCGTTCTAGAATAAGAGGTTATGGTTATGAGATTTATATGAATGTAACAATGAAAGATACACCAGAAAACAGATTAAAGATTGCTCAGTTAGTTGCACAAGAAGTTGTAAAAGATAAAAAGATTCCTCACTTTGCAAGAGAAAGTGTCAATATAATAATAGAAGAAGCAAGAAAGATGGCTAATAGAAAAGGTCATCTAACATTAAGGCTCAGGGAACTAGGTGGTTTGATAAGAGCAGCAGGAGATGTTGCAATAGAAGAAAATGCTTCCTTAGTTACACCAAATCATATTATCACAGCAAAAAAAATAGCAAGAACATTAGAAAAACAAATGGCTGACAAATATATTGAACATAAAAAAGATTATCAAGTAATTATAACAGAAGGTAAAAAAGTTGGCAGAGTCAATGGCTTAGCTGTTATTGGTGCAGAAGGAGCATTCTCTGGTATCATATTACCAATTGAGTCAGAAGTTACTGCTGGTGGCAAGGTTGCAGAGATCATTGCAACAGGAAAACTTGGTGAGATTGCAAAAGAAGCTGTTAAAAATGTTTCAGCAATTATTAAGAAACATTTTGGTGAGGATATAAAAGAAACAAAAGATATTCATGTACAGTTCTTGCAAACATATGAAGGATTAGAGGGTGACAGTGCAAGCATTGCAGTAGCAACATCAGTCATATCAGCTCTAAAAAAGATCCCTGTGCGGCAAGATACTGCAATGACAGGATCATTATCTGTTCGTGGAGAAGTATTGCCAATTGGTGGTGCTTCTGCTAAAGTTGAGGCTGCAATTGATGCAGGCATTAAACAAATACTTGTTCCAAAAGCAAATGTACAAGACATTGTGGTTGACAAAAATAGGCTAAAAAGAATAAAAATAATCCCTGTTGAAAATATTCAACAAGTTCTCAAAGTTGCTCTTGTTTGGAAAGGAAAAGAGAAAATTTTAAAAAAGATTGTGTCTAACTAAGTATTAATATGAAACAATCAGTTAATTCACTATCTTTATTAATATCTTTAACACTATTTATCATAGTCTTACACAGCACATCAGCATTAGCAACAGAATATTACATAGATCAAGAAATAGAAATAATGGAGAATGGTGATGCTGTTGTTTCTGGCATTGTTAATGTAGATTTATTCTCAGACATAAGTATCAAAGGCGACACAATTCAAGGAACAACATCAGAACTAACATCTAAATCAGGAGCACAATGGATTTTTTCATACCAGAACAATGAGGTTTTTTCAAATTATATTGTAAAGATTTTGTTTCCATCTGGTGTGAAGATTAGTAATATTGTTTCTGAATCAGAATTAAGCATTGAAAATGAAAATAGTAGAACAAAATTAGTATTCATTGGTAAGGACCAAGTTCTAGACATCAATGTTGAATATTCTTTTGACACAAAGCTTGAGACAAATTACAATGCAGTGTCATATGGCTTGTTTATATTTATTATTGTTCTTTGTTTATTTATTTATTTTAATAAAAAACATCATAAGAAACAACATCAACAAAAGAAACAAACAGATAAACATGATAAAAAAGAAAACTCAACAGAAAAACAATTAAACAAGACAAAACTAAACACAATCAAGTTGACATTAAATGAAACACAGTTAAAGATTGTCGATGCTTTGCTTGATCAAGATGGTGAATGTTCACAGACAAAGCTTAGGCATTTGACTGGTATTCCAAAGGCTTCATTGTCACGTAATTTGGAGTTGTTGTCACAGAAGCATGTTGTGTCTAAGTTTTATAATGGTACTTCTAATTATATTAAGGTGCATGTTGGTTTGTATGAGAAATAGATTTCTTGATTACTGGCAACTAAATTTAAGCTATGTTAAAATGTTATTTACTTAATTTTCTTATGGACTCAATTATACGAAGATATTTCTGTAAATTTTCATTTAATATTGACAAGATCAATGGTCTGATTGACCTATAATAATATTTTAACTCAGTGTTAGTCAAAGGTTCATGATTAAATATGGTTTTCATTATTCTCAATTTTGCAGGAGCAAATATGTTTGATAAAGCTTTGTTTAAATTTAGTTTTCCTCTTATCTTAATTTGTTCTTTAAAATATATTTCTTCATTTTTTTTTGTGTTCTTAATAAAATCTTTGAACGAATCATGATAATATTTGAATTCATCATTACTTATCCTTTTTTTGATTTTATTATTCTTAATTATCTTTTTTAGATCTGAATTATCAATTTGTTCTGTCTGAAATATTTTATTAGCAATAATAGTTATTTTATCAAAATTGTTCTTTCTTATTGTATTTAATTTGTTGATTATCTTTTTATAATCAAATTCATATTGTAATAATAAAGGAATAGCTAAGTTCAATCTTTCATTATCTTGTTTAAGTATTTCAATGATTCTGCTATCATTAGAATCATAATTAGGAAAATCTAATCTAAACCCTTCTCTTTCAAGATCTTTGATAAGCTTTGCTGAAATCATTTTTTTGGTTTTATTTTATTTTCTAAATGCTTGAATTTAATATCATAATGCGATATTAATGAAATATCTGCTAATCCATAATATCTTTTCTTTAAAGTATTAAAATCAATCTTTTGTGTTTTGATTATTTCAATAATATCCTCAAAATCTCTTGGTTCTGAACGAGCAATCTTTGTTATTATTATATCATACCAATTCAAGATGTATAATTGTAATTTACCGATGTGTCTTAGATGTTCTGATAATTCTTTCCAATTGTCAGGCAATGCTATTCCTAGTATAAATTCATCATAAAAGATGTCTATTCTTATATTTCCTAAATACCAAATATTGCATAATTTTGAATTACTTTTTTCTTTTAACCCTGCTAATTTGAACAATTTGCTTATTGTATCATAATCTAATGTTGTCATAAAATCAATATCTTTAGTAGATTCTTTAATATTCTTCAAGACCATTGCAGTTCCACCAATAGCAAAAAACTCAATCTCTGTGTCTAAATCTGCTATAAGCTGTAAAAAGTTCTCTAAATCTTTAAGATTTGTATCTTTTGGGTTCTTATAATCATTTTCATACATATTTATACACCTTTTCATATGTATGAATATGAATTAGTATATAAAGGTTTTGGTTAATTTAATACATAATTTGTTGTTTCAGAAGGATATTATTTCTAAATATTATAATGGCACTTCTAATTATATTAAGATTCATGTTGGGTTGTATGAATAATTAATTTATCCAAGAATATTTAAGACTGCTTCATACTTATTTTTAATAATAGTTTTTGCATTGGGTGTAAGCTTATTCCATGATCTTTCTAATTTACCTTTAACAAACTCTTTTGCTTTGTCAGTATCTAATTTTCTTATTTTTATTGCTAAATAAAATAATGAACTAAGATTATCAAAATGCGACATTGCATCAGCATTAGCAACGCATTCTGCTTCTATTGTTTCTCTTGGAATATCTTTACTTGCTCTATGAGCAACAATACAATGTTTTACTTTTTCTATTTTCTCCTTAGGATAGTTTAATTCTAATAACAATTTCTCAGCATATTTAAGGCTGGAAATATGATGGTTTTCGTATTCTCCCATTATGCTTCCAATATCATGTAACCAAGCAGCAATCTCAACAATTTCCTCATCTGCTCTAGTTTCCTTTGCCAATAGTTTAGCATATTTAACAGTGCTAATAAAATGGTGAGTATAAGCATTCATACCAAAGAAATTAGTATCTTTTTCACATTGTTCTTTAACAAACTCCTTAACTTTGTTTATCATTGTTAATGGGTATAATAGGATGTTAATAAATTTTGTTATAGTTTTACATGGTTAATTTTTAATTTATATATGAAAACAAATTCTCGATGGATAAAGTTCCACCAAGTTCCACTTAGCATTTAAATACTGTTCCAACCTACTAATATCTATGGTTTACAAAAAACTTAAGGAGGTTATTAACATGAAAAGAATAATAAGCACACTTCTAATGCTTCTACTTGTACTATCTATGTTTAGTGCATTTGCATTAGCAGAAGAAGACAATACAGTTGTTGAAGATACAACTGAACCTGAAGTAGAACAAGTAGATTCAATCGATGAAACAGAACAAGATGAATTAATTGAAGAAACAATTGCAGAAACAGAACAAACAGATGAAGAGTTGCAAGAAGAATTAGAAATAACTAAAGAAGAAGCAGAAGAAATAGAAAAAGTAGGTAAGAGAATTGGTGTAAAACAATTAGTTCTTAACAAACAGCTAAAACACAGAATGCATGTTGCATTTGTATCAGGAGATGCAATTCTAAAACACCTAGAAAAGAAAGAAATAGATACAACAGAGTTAAAAGAAATACAAGATAAGATAAAAGTAATTAAAGAAGAGATGAAAGATGAAATGGAAAAAGAAGAATTCTTAGCAAAGATAGAAGAAGTAAAAAAACTAGTAAAAGAATTTAAAGAAAAAGTACATGAGCTTGTTCCTGAAGAAGAACTAGATGAGTTAAGAGAAGAAGTTAAAAAAGAAAAAGAAGCTAAAAAAGAAGAACTAGATAAAATAAAAGACAAAGAGAAAAAGATAAGACAATTTCATAACAAAAAACAACAAAGAGAGACATTCAAAAAACTGAACAAAGAAGTAAAAGACTTTAGAAAACAAGGCAAGAAACTAATAAAAGTAGAAGAGAAATACAAAGAATTACATGAATTAAGAAACAAATGTGGAGCAGAAGAAACTAAAAAAGCAATCACTAAGTGCGGTGGCGATTGGAATAGAAAATTGAAAGAATACAAAAAAGCACATTTTGAAGACAAGTTGACTAATGAACAAGCTGAACTTTATAAAGAAGCTGGTGACATTAAAAAAGCAATTGCAGAAGCAAAAGAGGCTGGTGAAGATACAACAGAATTAATGGCTCAGTTAGATGAAGTTGTTGCACAGATAAAAGAACTACATCCTAACAAAGTAAAAAAAAGTGAAGCAGATGCAAAGATTGGTGTCATGAAAAACAGGATGAATAATTTGAAAGATAAAGAAATGATAAAAGAAAAAGTTCAGAAACACAGAAAAGTAAGAGAAAAAAGTTTAGAAGAAAAAAAATTACAATGGAAAGAAAAAAAACAAGAGCAGAGAGAAAATAGACAAGACAAAATACAGGAAAAACAAGAACAAAAGGCACAAAATACTAAGGTAAGAACATGGCCAGGCAAAACACAAGGAGGTGAAGAACAATGAGAAAGATAATTGCGTTATTTTTAGTCATAATGTTGGTAAGTGTTTTGCTAGTTGGCTGTGGTCCTGCAGAACCAGAAGGAGCATTGCCAGACAAACCAGATCAACAACAAGAACCAGAAGAGGTTTCAGAATTCGAACCAGACCTTATTGCAGAAGACGAAGTAGATATTGGTGAAATGGTTTAAATCATTTCATTTATTTTTTTTATTTTTTTAATTTCATTTAAAACTCACCCAAGCCTTTCTGAACATTACGTTCCAACTTAATTGGTTCAGGTTCATCAGCTTTATTAAACACAGGCACACCATAAACACCATCATAACCAGGTATGATTTTTATTTCCCCTCTCCTATTCTTAAGAATAATATTAGCTAATTTTTCATTCATTATCTTTTTCAATTCCTCTAATGGGAGCTTTAATAAAATATCAAACTCTGATCTTTTTTCTGTTACTAATTTATTATATTCTTGCCAAATTGTTTTTGTTGCTAAACCTTTTTTATAAAGTTTTGATAAAATTTCTGTTAAAGGAATTAGTTTAAAATAATCCTTATGATCTTTTGGTAGAAAGTGTTCTGGTCTATCTGCTAATTCCTCAACTCTATACTCAACACCAATTGTTATTTTTTTTTTACATACCGGACATATTCCTTTGTGTTTGTGTGTTTGTTGTGGTGAAAAAGAAATTCCACATTTTCTATGACCATCAAAATGATACCTACCATAACCAGGATCAGTTTCAACAGTTGAATGCAAATCCTCACCAGTTCTGATTGCTTTTATTATATTTTTATATGTTAATTTATTTATATCAAAAGTTGTAGCTTCTCTTCCAATCCTCCATGGCCAAAATGAATGCATATCAGAGAAAGAAACTAAATTATATTTATCAAGTTTAGATAATCTCCAGTTCATTGCTGGATCAGAACTCATACCAGTTTCTAATGCATGAATATATTTAGATTTTTCTTGAAAACATTCTTCAACAGAATCAAAACCAGACTTTTCCCCAAGCAAACCAAACCAGGGAGTCCAAACATGCGCTGGTACTATTTCTATATCTTTAGATATAGAGTTCATCATATCAACTAACTCAATTGCTGTAAAACCAAATATTGGTCTACCATCATAATCAATTCTGCCTTTTTTTAATAATGCAGCTGTGATTTGATCAGAAACTTCTTTGTTTGGTGAAAATATCATTAAATGAAGTCTTCTCCCTCTTCCACCTTGTGAATACATTAATGAGATTTCTGTTTGAAATATGAATGGAAACTTTGTCTTGCTCCACAGAATACCATTTTCATCTT
>CAZHVK010000020.1:0-8621 GCA_964535955.1 uncultured Methanosarcinales archaeon
AACCACCACCTTTAACAATTCTGAATCAGTAAAACCATTATCATCAGCAACCTTGATATTAAAATCATATGTGCCTGTGAAATCAGGTTTAAATGTGATTAAACCTGTTATAGAATCTATAGAAAGTAAAGTGGAGTCTGAACTAAAAGTCAACTCATCCTCGTCAAAGTCCAATGCATATGGTTGTAATTCCAGTGTTTGGCCTAACCTAACTGTTTGTGTAGGAAAACTAAACAAGTCTGGAGGAGAATTGTCCTTAAAAAGAGCAGCAAACATAAAAGAAGAATCAACACCTTTAAACTTTATCTCAGGATCTTTTAAACGATAAACAATTGTCTTTTCATCTATGTGGATGACTTCGACATCTAAGCCAAGGGATTCTAGATAACCAATGTCTATCCAATTAGGATCTTCAACAGTGTGATCAATTATGTCTGAAGCAGTGTCTAGTAACAAACCCAAACTTATATCTTTTTTAACTGAAAAATCATTTATTATTTCTTGTTTATCACCAATTGTCAATGTTAATGGATAGTCAGCATTGACTAATACATATTCATCACTGATCTCTGTATCAATATTTAGTACACCTAATGATATATCTTGTTTATTAAGGATTTCTGAGTCTTGTAAACATTTAGGTAGATTGTCCTTGATATAAACAGAAATTTCTTCATCTTCTATTTCTTCAAATGTTGGCATAAGATTCACACCTAAATAATAATCATAAGCAATATTATAATTTTCCTTAACCAACCCAAGTTGAGGCTTATACACATAACCACCTTGTAATGAGACAAATTCAAGTGCATTTATTAATTGTCTTTCCATACAACTTTCTACATATTGTCTGATAACAGATTGTTTATCTTCTAATAATAATAATGCGTCACCATCATTCATCTCTGTTCTTCTCATACTTAGAAAGAATAAAAAAGCAGCAATAATAACTATAACAATACCAATTACAATAAACACTGTTAATTGTGCTTTTTTTTGCTTGCAAAAAAAGCTAGCAAATCTATTTGATTTGCTTTGTTTTCTTCCACCCACTTTTTTATACATATATATATGTTTATGAGGTTTATATATATAAAGGTTTTTATAATTAGAATATTTTTTTAGAAATAACTAACTAGATTATTTACCACGGCCAAAAAGTATTTTGCATCCAACATTTACTCCACAATTATTATTTGAATCTATTGTAACTGCAGCAAAAAGTAAACTTCCCTGTTTACCTTTTTGTTCAATATAAGCTCCTAATCTAAGATTTCCATTTTCATCACTTATTAAAGCCCCTCTATAAGTTTTACCACCTTGTTCATGTGCATATGAAAAACCACCTGCACCTCCATGTTTGCCAAGAGAAACTGTTACACCTAAATTATCATTTAATTTTTCAGAAAATGTAGTATACCTGCTAATACCTCCTGGAAGATCTGAGCTAGTTATTGTTGCTGCACTTCTTGCCTGAGATCTTAACTGGTTAAATCTTGCTTGTCCACGTGCACGATCAAATAACATTCTTTGATTTGAATTAGGATCCATGTTTTCTAAATGCATGCTTGCATCTCCATATAAATTGCCATTAAAGTTTAGAGAAGGCATGTCTAGTCCTATATCTTTACCACCTGCATGAACATCAACACGAGAATCTTTAAGACCAAGTCCAATTCTTGCTTCACCAGTGTTACGGTTGAAGGATCCACTTACTTTAACACCCTCAACAGTTGCTTCTGCTTTGCTAGCATAAAATCTTTCAATTTGAGACTCAGTAACTCCCCCTCTTGAATCAAAATGAATTGGTTCTGTGCCTGCTGTTAAAATAAAAGGTGATTTTTCTTCTCGCTGATCAACAGGAACATCAGGTGAATGAGAAACAATCTCAACATCACCAGACACATCATAACTTCCATCTGGTTTAACAAGAATTTGATAATTATTACCATCAAAACGATTGTTCCATGTGCCTGCATATCCATTTAAATTACAAACAATATTACCATCTTGATCTTTTTCAACTCTTCCTGTAAATTCACTGCCACTTATTGAACCTAATGAAAATTTTTCACCAAATGCAGTAAACCCTTTTTTATTTATCTCATATTCTGTTCCTTCAAGATCTGGGTAATAAATTCCATTTACACTAAAGCCTCCGTCTGCAAGTGCTCGTACATTATCTTCTTCAGTAAATTTGCTAGGATCAATTGTTACACCTTTATTTTTAAGATCTCCAAAATGATCATATTCCAGTCCTTCAATATTTCCAACAAGGTCTACATTAGGAAATTTTTCACCAAAATCTATTTTAAATAATCCATACTTAAGAACAATCACTTTTACATCTCCGCCTCTTAGCTTTGTCAAGTCAACCTCCCCATTGTTGTTCTTAATCTTTCCATCAGCAGTGTATTGCAAATCTTTTACACTTATCTCAAGATTGACAATTATATCATTCTCAACCTCAAGGTCAAAACCTTTTGTTTCAAGAGGAACAATTGTTACTGTCTTTTTTAGACCACTGAGGTCAAGTGCAATGTCTTTGTTTACAAGCTGACCTTTGTTTGTGTATTCTAATGGTTTTATTTCACCATATTCAATAGAGATAATTTGACCATATGTCTCTCTAACAAAGTCTTGAAATTCTCCTTTATGTTCAGTAACATCTGCATAACCCTCTGAAAAATCTATCTCTTGTTCTGAATCGTCTTGTGCAATAGAAGTAAAACTAATTATCATAATTAGAATCAATACAAAGATTGTTAGTATTGTTTTTGTTTTCATTTTGTTTGTTTATTTTGATATTTTTTTTGTTTTTCTTTTTTTATTTTTAGTGTGTGCATGGTTCGTTCGTACTTTCCATTTGCAGTTACATTGCATGGAAAGCCCTTGTTGTTTTACAACTTGCATGGGTACTCTCTGGCCTTACAGGCACCATGCACACTTTTTTTTTACTCAAACTTCATTGCAAATATAAACATAAATGGTTCGTCTAAAACTTCTGATTCAAGGTCTTTGATAAAATATACAAGGTCGTTATCATTATTGTCAGGAACCATTGAAATATTATAACCAGGTCTTAGATAAAAATAAATATCTAAAAGATCAGGATCTTGGGATTGTTTTTCAACAATCTCTTTTACAAGTGACTGTGTTTGTTTTAGGTTGATGTCATGTGATGATGAAAATTCATTAATTGTTGTTGTTTCGTCATTGTTCTTTATTATGATTGGCCAGTCAATGTCAACCAAAACTTTATTTGAACCTATCTGTGTTGTTGTTTTTATCTCACCCACCTTTATGTCATGGAATTCAAATATCTCTAGTGAGCATTCTGTTGGCAATGTATTGTCCATGTAAAATGATATACTGTGTTCTAGATCATCTATAGTCGGTGAAAGGTTTTTGTCAATATAATACAAATAACTTGTATCAAAAAAATCACCTGAATAAACATGTTCTGGCTCCATATAACCACCATGAATACCTAGTTTAAATATTGCTATGGGTAATTGTTTGTCAACACAGTCCTGGACAAATGATTGTATTGGTTTTGTGTTTGTTGTTGTTTGTACTTGTGTAAATGTTTTTGATTCTGCTGATCCTGAGGAAAGGAAAAAAAATAAGATAGAAATGATTACTAATAATAATCCAATTATGATAAATATACTTATCTGAGCTCTTTTTTTCATGTTATGTTTAGATTTAGGGGGTATATATATATAAATGTTATTGTATTTAGAAGTTTATTTCTTTGCTGCTGGTGGAGCACCACCTGGCGCTGCTACAACTTCAACAGGTAATTTCTCATCAATGATCTTTTGTGGTATCTTTGCTTCAACCATCTTTGTCTTGATCTGGCCACGAGGTTTGCCTTCCATTGATTTCATGATTTCTTCTGCTTTCTTTTCAAATATTTCTCTTTGTTTTTCTATCTGTTCTGCTAATCTTTTCTTTTCTTCTTCTAATTCTTTCATTTCTTCTGCACTTATCTCTGTTTTTTCTTCTTTGATCTCTTGATCAAATTTGCCTTCTGAGACTAATTTTAATGCGTCTTGCGCAGGAACTCCTTCAACCAACATACCCATTGATTGACATGTGCCAATTATTTCTCTAACTTTGTTTTTAAGATCTTTGCCTAATAATGCATCTTCTTTCATCTTTGCAATCTTGATAATCTGTTCTATCTTTAGATCTGCAACTTTTTCTGTTAATGGATTAGAAGCACCTTTTTTTATACCAGCTTCTTTTTTAATTAGTGCTGATGCAGGAGGTGTGCCTACTTCTATTTCAAATGATTTTGTTTCAGTATTAACTATAACTTTAATTGGTACTTGCATTCCTTGAAAAGAAGCTGTTTTTTTATTGATTTCTTGTACAACTTGGCCTATGTTTAATCCTAATGGACCTAGTGCAGGACCTAGTGGAGGTGCTGCTGTAGCTTTGCCACCTTGAATCAATGCTTCTACTGTTTCAGTTGCCATGATAGTATTTGAAAACTTACTCCTATTTAAAAAGATTTCGTATTTTTTAAGCTAAATCTAATTAAATTTCTTATTTCCTAGTTGTTTAATATGTTTATTTTCAACCAAAATCTTCATCTGAGATATCGCAATTTCATTTAGCTTGATCAATCTATCATGTTGGTTTATTCCTTTTTTAATAAATAAAGAGTTAAAGTTTTCAAGATTAGATAAACAAACTAATTGAGAAACATTTGCATAATCTCTTATATTTCCCTTTTTTTTAGGATTATCAATCCTCCATTCTTTAGCAGTAATTCCAAACAAAGCAACATTTAAAACATCTGCTTCAGAAGCATAGATTTGTTTTTCTTGTTTTTTAGTAATCTTCTTAGGTATTAAATTATTCTTGATTGCATCAGTATGTATATTATAATTTATTTTTGCAAGTTCTCTTTTTACATTCCAGCCAAGATGTTTTTTTTTATTTTCTTCTAATTTTAATCTTTGAAATTCCTTGATTAAATATAACTTGAATTCAACAGAAATCCAAGATGCAAACTCAAAAGCAATGTCTTTATGAGCATAAGTGCCGCCATATCTTCCTGGTTTTGAAATAATGCCTTGAGCATTTGTTTTTTTATTCCATTGCTTTACAGTAAGAACGAAACTGTTTAGTCCTGCTTGTTTTCTAAACCCATCGAATTCGATGGGATTAAAATTAGGATTATTTATACTTTCCCAAATTCCTAGAAATTCTATTGTATTTCTGTTTCTAAGCCAATTTTGGATTATATAATCACTTCTAATAGGGTCTTTATATCTTGCAATATCTGTTAAAGAGATATAATCTTCTTGTTTTTTAGAAAATAAACAAATTTCAGTTCCTTTGACATTAATTTTAGTCATACATATCACCTCATATATATAATAATCATCCTCATTTATAAGTTTCACACGCACATGTCCAGTGACCACTAAGAATGAGTATAGGTCTTCTAACTACAGAATTAGACTAATAGAAGTCAGTGGACATGTATTTTCAGAATGTCCACTGATAATTAATCATACACTTACTAATAATCATACATTACACCACAATAATCTTTATATATATAATTTCTCACCATTATATATATGGCAATTTGGGAAGAGATTACTTGCAAGAAATGTAGACAAAAAGTTCATATTAGTAATGTAAAATGTAATCTAGATGGTGATCTTATCTGTGTTTCTTGTTTAGATAAAATAAAAACAAAGAAATTAGAAAAAAAACAACCTTCTACCAAATCAAAAGAACGTATCAATTATCAATGTCTTAGGTGCAGGTATAGGTTTTCTTTTGGCAAAGATTCAAGAGCTGCATTAAGATGTCCATATTGTGATTCTACTAATATTCAAAGAATCATGAAACAAGGTGCTCAGGCATGGGTGAAGAAGGCTGGTAATGATTTGTATGATTTTTGATTTGTAAAAATTCTGTGTCTGGCTCGTTCACATGCTCAATGTTTCTGTAATGGCAAATTGAGCACCAATGCATTGTCACCAATTTAACCTTTGCTCACTGGTCTTACAGACGCCAGACACATACTAAGAACTTATTCAAACAGTCTGCTCAGTCACTTCTGCATCAGCATCAACAACTACTAATTTCTTTTTTCTTCTTTGTCTGAAGAATTCGAAAATAATGACTGCAATTGCAATGAAGATCAAACCATAGTTTACATAATTCATTGGCTCAATGCACATATTGCTTTTGTTTAATGACATTGAAACATAAACTTCTATCAATGCTGAGATATAGACAATTGCAATTGCTATTACGATAAGAATAAGACTTTCTTTGATTGTTTTTTTAAATGATTCTGACATCAGCTTGTCATTGATAAAAGCTGCTGGCAATAATGCGCCTGAGATTGCTGCAACAAAATATGCTGATACTTCTGGGATCATATGGATAAACATTATACCCATATTACATGCTAAGAATGAATAAAGGTAGAGAATGCCTGACCTTGGAACTTTTATCAAGATAACACTGACTAAAGCTGATGCAAAGATTGAAGCATTGAATGTTATAAGGAATAAGGCGCCTGCACCAAAGAATAATGATAGTATCCAGGCAATGATCATTACCTTGAGATTGTTTTTAAAAATCGATTTAACTTCTGACATCTTATTGATCTTGAGCTTTGACAGATCTATCATTTCTGATTTTTTTTTACTTGTTTCTTGTTTTGGCTGCACTTCTTCTTCTTCAATAAGATCTTCTAATGAAAAAACAGCACCCTCTGGAATTTCTAAAATTGGTATTCCTAGTTTTACTTCTATAGTATGTTCAATTGAGGATCTGCTTAGAATAGTGATCATGAAAAATGCAATAAATACTCCAATAAAAAAATATACATAAAAATTGATAAATGGCCTGTGCCTTTTCCAAAAACCTATGTTCTTTGTTTTTATGAAATCTGCTTCTTTTTTTGTAAGGTTTGCAATTATTGGAATGCCTAGTATTACTGTAAACAAGATAGTTGACAAGCCTAAGAATGGTTTGAATAATTCATATGATGCATAGAATGCTACAAATGTGAATAAAACACCTGCTGTTAAATAATAAGTTGCATTGCTCTTTACATTGCTTATGATAAACATCTCAAACACTTGTTTTATGTAAAGGGCTGCGATCAAGATGAATAATATTTTTGAATATTTTGGAAGAAATTTTGGTAAATAAAATAATCTATCTAACCATGCAGAGTTTGCTAATATAAATATGACAAAAGATGCAATAAAAGCTATTGTAAGATAGAAAAAAGTCTTATTTTCATTTATCCTCTTTTTTATTGAGTCTAGACTCATTTTATATTCTGTTAATTGAAACCCAGTATGTGCATGGTTCGCTCACACTTTCCATTCGCAGCAATCTCGCATGGAAAACCCTGATCTCATGAATCAGAGATTCATGATCGTGATCAAGAATCTTCGATTCTTGACATTACGAATAATCTGTGTGTTCGCTGGTCTTACAGACACCATGCCCATACTTACTTTTTACTTTATGCCTTTAAAATAACGATCAATCTGTGCTGGTTTATAACCTTGGCTTATGAACTTTTGATAAATCTGTTGCTTTGGATATCCTTTGTTAAGATGTGTGTAAATATAGTCTGCAAATGCATCACCAGGGTAAGGGTTTATGAATTGTTTTTGTTTTATTGGTAGTCTTTGTATTGGTTTTGTTGGTTGTTTTGTTATTGTTTTTGGTGTTTTTACTTTTTTCAAATAATAGATGATTCCAATTACAATGATTAGTATTATTAATCCGATTGTTCCAATGATTAAGTAAAGGTAAAGGTTTGAATCTTCTTCAGGAGGAGGTGATAGAGGTGATGCTCCATCTTGCTTTACATTAAATTGAGACATTGAAGGTTCTGGAGGAAGGTCTAGGTCATCATCTTGTGCAGAATTAACAAGAGGTATGATTAATAAAGTTATTAATGCAAATATTATTATTAATATGTGTTTTTTCATTTTGTTTTTTGTTTCTTACCTCATTGCCCTCATTGTCAAAAACACAACAGTCACCATAAAAAACATGCCTGACAAAAGTAAAAATTTAGTGAATACTTTTTTAGGTTCTAGTTCATCTACTTGTGTTTTTATCTGTGTTGGTTGTTGTAGTTCTGGTTCTAGCTGCTGGTCTAATACAGGCAATGATGTTATCTTTCTTGCTTGTGATGATTTTTTTACTTGTGACATCTTTGGTACTGGCTCTGGTTTTGGTTCTGGTTTACAGTCTTGAGGACAGTTCTGTGATGTTTCTTTGTTATTGCATATGTTGTCTGCATTGCATATGCTGACTGATTTTATTACAGCTGGCTTTTCAATGACTGCGAATTGTTCTTTTGTTGTCTGTGTTTTATAACCTTTTTTTTCTGCTGTTGATTCTATTACATATGTGCCGATTTCATCTAGTTTTACTGTTGTTGGTAATGTTAATGACCATGTTTTTTTGTCTGGTGTTGTGATTGTTGTTGTTGTGACTGGGCTGCTGACTGTTGCTTTGTAATTGATTTCTAGTTCTTGGTTTTGTGTGATTGATTTTTTTGATAATGTTATGTGGTATTCGAATGATGGTTTTGTTTTGATTTCAAA
>CAZHVK010000021.1:0-3011 GCA_964535955.1 uncultured Methanosarcinales archaeon
TGCCACATTTCTTTCCAATTAAAATTAAAAGCTAAGAACTCAAGCTTATCAAGTTTGCAATCAAAACCATACTTAATATGTTCCATGTTAATGAACTTAGCAATACCTTGGTTCCTAAACTTAGGATTAACTGCGCCCATAAACACAGTCATAGTATTATTATAAATACAACCAAAATCCACTGCAGCCAATTCTCCATTAACATTAACAACAGTCATATACATTATATTTCTTTTCATAAACAAATCAAGAACATCAGCAAATGCTTTGTTAAATCTCTTATCATAAAAATAAGACTTCTTACCAAATGCTTTTATGCTCCATTTTTTCATAATCTTATAATATTTTTTATAATTAGTAGGACATCTGATTATATCAACACCTTGTTTATTTAAATTTCTAATATCTCTTAATATATTTCTTACATGTTTTCTTTTAAACAGTTTATGATAATTATTAAGATTATATTTAAACTCCTTTGGATACAAAGAATAAGTACAATCATCATCTTCAAACATTTTTTTATACAAAGGAATTTCATCAATTCCAGTTAACTTAGTATTTGCAGGACACATTTTGATTAATTCTTTCAATGATCTTTTTTTATGTAAGAATATAGAATTTTTTTCTATCCAATCATCATCTCCTGGAAAAAACTTAAACAATTTTTGATCGTCATCATAAGACAAAGGCAGCATTCCAACAATTTGTCCTTTTTTCTTATGAACAATAAAGTGCGGCAAGTTATTAAAATATTTATGAAAACAGAATTTAAATTCCCACATATCAGAAATCTTTTTGTTCACACTAAAAGTTTTCCAAAGTTTTTCACATTCACTTATGTCTGTAACGATTTCAAACTCGTCACCAGATGTTAATTGCATAACCTCTTTTTGTTCTTTCATATATTCTATCAACCTTTTTGTGTTTAATCTTTATCTATATATTATTTTACAAAAAATCCTTTATAAACCTTTTCTTTTTTTCAAATCCTCGACGAGGAATTTTCATTATTTTTACTATTTTTTAATGGTTTTTCTGTTATTTTCTTTATTTTTTTTATTTTTTTCTATCGACGGGAAAAATTTACTTTTTTTCTTGATTTTTTTTAATTTTTAACAAATTTTAGAATTTTTTTGATTTTTTTACAATTTTTTTTACTTTTTTTATTTTTTTTAGAATTTTTTAACAAAAATCTTTATTTTTTTGTTTTTTGCTTAAATATTTCTGTTTTTTATGTTTTTTTGTTAATTTTTTACAAAATTAGCTCAAAATTTTAATTAATTCAGACAATTTTTTAATTCTGTAATTAGGTTTCCAATTTCCTCTGACATTCACTTTTTTCTTTGTTATCAATACAGTATACATACCAACTTCATTTGCACCTTCAACATCTCTTTCCTCATTATCACCAACCATGATTACATCTGAAGGTAAAAGATTTACCCTGTTTAATGCAAGCAAAAACATTTCAGGATTTGGTTTATCCATTCCTACTTCTTCAGAAGTGACTACAGAATCAACATATTTTGTTATTTTCAACTGTTTTATTTTTCTCATTTGGATATGTGCTGTTAAATCAGTAACAATTACTATTTTGATTTTATTTTTAGTTAAAAAATCAAAAACCTTAATGGCATCTGAAAACATTTTCATATCTTTTAACAAAGTATTCCAATAAGTACTATACAGTTTTAAAATCAAATTTACTTCAAATGTTCCAATTAATTTCTCAACCATCCTTTGGAAATATAAAACTCTGTTATGAGAAGAAGCTGTACCTACTAGTTCATTCTTAATCTCTTTTTTAGCATTGTTAAAAGCCTGAACAAATTTTAATTTTGTTAAACCTTTAACCTTTGTTTTAAAAACCTTATAACAAGCATTTAAAGATTTCTTATGACATGAATCATAATCATACAAAGTATTATCTAGGTCAAAAAACACAGCTTTTATATCTCTTTTTTTTAACATAATTATATTTTTTATTTTGGATTATATAAATCTTATGTTTTGAGCAAACTTTAAATACTACTACTCCATAAATTAACATTATGCCTCCAACAAATAGCGCAAGCAACATAACTCCTGAACAGCAAGAAGAGATAAAAAAACAAATAGAGCTTCAGAAACAAAGATGTCCATTTTGTCAGATGGTTACTGGACAAATACCTGTTAAAAAAGTTTATGAAGATGATAAAGTTCTTGCTGTGTTAGATATTAATCCTATTTCAAAAGGCCATGTTCTTCTAATGCCAAAAGAACATTATCCAATCATGCCTCTTATCCCTCAAGATCTATTAAACCATTTATTTAGAATAACAAAACACATTTCTGAAGCATGCCTCACAAAAATACCATGCCAAGGAACAAATATTTTTATTGGAAATGGTGCTATTGCAGGCCAATCACCTACAGGTCATTCAATGATACATATTATACCAAGAGACGAAGGAGATGAAATCAAAAACTTTAATCTTCCTAAGATAAAGATTATTGCAAAGGAAGTTGATGAAATTCTTCCTTCTTTAAAAAATAATATTAATATAATGTTAAGAGAAAATGTAATGAAGCATCCAATACCTGGAAGAAAACCACCTAAAGTAGAAATGCCTGAGATAACAGAAGAACAATTAATACAAACAATTGAAGCAAACCCACAATTAAAAGATATATTAGTAAACAAACCAGATCAGTTTAAACAATTACTTCAGACAAATAAACAATTGCAAATGTTATTCCATGGAAAAGATATTGATAAAATTATTGATAAATTGTCAGAAGCGAAAGCTTCTGATCATGATCAGAAATCTTCGATTTCTGACATAAAAGGAAAACAAGTAGAAGTAGTTGAGCCAAAGCTTAATCTTGATGCAATAGCAGAAGTTATGAAAGAAAAAGAGGAAAAAGTAGAAGAAGAAACACAAGAAGAGGAAGAAAAACAAACAGAAGATACAGAAGAACAAGATGATGATGAAGAAAAAGAAACAGTAGCAAAACAAGAAGAGAAA
>CAZHVK010000021.1:3111-8505 GCA_964535955.1 uncultured Methanosarcinales archaeon
AGAAGAACAAGATGATGATGAAGAAAAAGAAACAGTAGCAAAACAAGAAGAGAAAAAAGACCAAGAACAAGATGATGATGAAGAAGAAGAAGAAGATGAACCAAAAAAAGGAGTTAATTTAGACCAAATAGCAGATCTATTTAGTTAAAAAAATGACATGCCCACCCTGCGAACTAATAAAAGAACAAGATAAACATATTATCTATGAAGACAATTTAGCAGTTGTCATGCTAGCACCAGACCCTGCTGTAAAAGGTCACTTAGTGGTTTTACCTAGACAACATTTCCAAGTTATGTCACAAGTACCAGATGATGTAATCAGTTATTTATTTTTAATTGCAAACAAGGTTTCAACATTAATATTTGAAACATTAGGATGCCAAGGAACAAATATCACAGTTAACAACAGAGTGGCAGCAGGACAAGAATGGGCACATTTCATGATCAATGTCATACCAAGAAAAGAAAATGATAATATAGATTTTAATTTTAAAAGGTCGAAAGCAGACCAGAATGAATTAGAAGAAATTATGAAAAGAATTAAAGAAGAGACAAATTATATTGGTCTAGAAGATAAATCACAACAAAAACCAGAAGTGATTGAAGAACAAGGTTCTCAAGAAATAGATGTTAACAAATCAGAAGATGATTATAAGTTGAAGCAGTTGAGGCATATACCGTGAGAAAAAAAACAAGATTATTATATACATACATTAAAAAGAAACCCAAAAAGAAATACAAAATAGAATATGACAAGACAGGTAAACTAAGACCAGCTTGGGTAAAACTAGAAAATCCACCAAAAGGTGCAACATTTATTGCAATAAGATTTGGAAAGATAGGATGGAGATATTTAGCCTACCTAGTTGAAGGATTATATCTTCCTACTCATTATACAAAACAAGAAATGGAAAAATATTATGACAAATTCTCAGAAACATATGATGAAGATGTTAAACGTGCCGGACAAAATCAAAGAGCAATAAAATATGCTGTAAAATTATTAAAAGATAAAAACATAAAAAAATCTTCAAAGATATTAGACATTTGTGCAGGAACAGGCATAGGTGCTGAAGAATTTATAAAACAAGGTTATAAAGATGTAACTTTGCTTGATTTTTCAAAACAAATGATTAACAAAGCTAAGAAGAAAAAGCAATTAAAAAACTGTAAATTCATTGTAAGTGATTTCTTAAAATTTAGAACAAGAAAAAGATATAATATTGTAACAAGTTTTTTTGGTTTTGGAGCAAGTAGTTATTTTTCTGAAAAACAAATAGAAAAAGGTTTGAAAAAGATAAGATCATTGCTTAATAAGAATGGACTTTTAGTAATACAAGGTTATCCAGACATAGAACTATTTTCTAAATATTTTAAACCAATAATTGTTGGAAGGTACACATTAAACAAAAAAAAGAGATATTTTACAACTTATTTCATAGGAATAAAATAAACCAATTACCAAACAAAACAGTAACTAAAAAACTTATCATAAAACTAGGCACAAAAGGAATACCAACTTTTACCAAAACCTTTTCAATCTTTCCTAAGTTTTCTAATCTTTTTAATTCATCAATTTGATACTTTTCAATCCCAAGATCTTTAGGACCACATACATATTTCTCATCAAGATCAAAAACAAACATTTCTTTAACATCTTTTTTACTAAACTTAACAAAATCATTCAAATTAGACAAATACTCAGAAAACTCATGCTCAGAATCAGTATGAATTAATTTCTTAACAACATTTCTAAACTTTTTATAATTATCACTCCATTTAAAATATAGATGAAATTGTAAAAACCTAAACAAATTTGTATAAGAAACATAATAAAATTTTTTACAAACAACATCTAAGACATCATCTTGTGTTAAAGTATATTTATGTATGATCTTATTTTTCTTTTTTTCAACATATTTAGAAAAAAAATAAGAATCTAATAATCTAATCATAAAATTATTATTCAAGAAATAATCAACCTCTCTTTTATTATTTTCTTTAAAATGATTTAAAAGACTTTGATTATCTGTTTTTTTAATCCACACATCATTAACAATCCATTCACCTTCTGTGAGTTCATTTATTTTAAAATCTCTCTGCATTGCACCTTCTTCTACAGCTTTTGCAAATAAATAAAAATAAATACTTAACACTATGAAAACCATCATAAGATACAGAAATACTTTAAACAAAAACTCAGTAACAGAAAAACTAAAAATAAATAATAAGATACAAACAATTACCACAAGAATCTTAATTCTAACAATCTTCTTATCCTTAGAATAATGTATAAACTTAGTCTTAAACTTGTGCCAATGTTTAATAGCTAAAAATATAGAGAAAAACAGACCATAAAAACCACCAATTATTAATACATTAATAAAAAAGATACTAATAAGATGCATCTCAGATAAAACAAAAACACTTCTCCACATTAATATAGGAAAACCAAACACAGCTCCTAGACCAAGGACCATTTTTGCATCACCACCACCCCATTGACCAGTATAAAACATTACACAAGCAAACAAGAAAAATATTAATGCACCAGCCAAACCATTAAAAAAATACCAATAATCATTTGAATGCACAGAATACATCAACCTAATACCTAACACAACATACAAGAATCCCCAATTGATTATATCAGCAACTTCTCTTTTTTTAAAATCAGTGTATGATCCTATAAAAAGTACAATAAATGTTAATGCATATAGTATGTAGGTGGTTATCATAATATGGAAGAAATATTAAGCATATATAATAGTTTTGGTAAGTTTTATTAACAACCTAATTCTCCCACAACATATGAAAATACAAAGAGTAGTAGGATGTTTTATGGAATATGATGGAAAATTTATAATCATGCACAGAAACCCTGATGTTTATGAAGCAAATAAATATGGATTAGTAGCAGGCAAAGTAGACAAAGGAGAATCAGACATACAAGCAATGTTAAAAGAAATACAACAAGAAACAGGTTATGAAGCAAAACAAGATGAATTAGAATTCTTAGGTGAATACAGATGGGAACATCCAGAAAAGATCTATGACTTTGTAACATACAGCATAAAGTTAAAAGAAAAAATAAAAGTCAGACTAAAAAGAGACGAACATCAAGGATATCTATGGGTCACACCAGAAGAATGTTATGCAAGAAATGATTTAATACATGACTTTCATAAACTTTTAAGAGATGTTGGTTATGTCAAAAACCATTAATTAAAACAATATAATCAAATGGTTTTTGATCATGATCATAAATCTATGATTTATGACATATTAAGACTTAGATTCTAAAAACTCCTCAATCAACTCAATATCCTTAAGATCTTTTTCATTGCCTCTTTTCTTTTTCCATTCAATGATATGAATTAACTTAACAAACCTGATTCCATCAATAATATCAGCAGAATCAATATATTTATCAACACCACCAAATTCATCCATAAACCAATCCCTAAATATCTCAATCTCACCAACAACTAAAACATTATCTCTTCCTTTTTTAAATTCAAACTTCTTAACAAGCTCATTCCACAGATCCATCTTGACAATGATGTCAAGATCTCCATTCTCTCTAATACCATATATTGCCATTGACCCAGAGCCAAATACAGCAAACTTGTCTACAGGTAGATTCAATTTCTTTAATTCTTCTAAATATCTCATATTTATATAGAAATTATCAAAACATTTAAATAGTTTCTTATCATTTAATAGTAATAACTAAGGTTTGGAGGGATTAAACTAATAATGGTTTTAGACACTGTAAAAGGGATATTTAAGATTGATTGGGGCAAGAAAAGGTTAGAGAATGTTCCATTACATGTAGCTTTAACTATCAATGGTATTCCAAAGTTTGCTAAAAACAATAAAAAACCAATCCAAGAAGCATATGATAAAGCATTTCAACAACTAAATGATATATTTAAAACACAGATAGAAAACAAGATAAGAATCCTAACAATTTATTATATGCCAAAATTCAGAAGCAGGGATCAAGAATTAATAAAAGCAACAATCAATTTTATGGAACAATTAATGAAAAATAAAATTATACATGAAAACCAGATAAAAGTATCAATATTAGGCAAATGGTATGACTTGCCAAATGAATTAGTTGAGCCAATCAAAAACCTTATATCAGAAACAAAAGATTATGACAATTTCTTTATCAACTTCTGCATTAACTATTCAGGTAGAGATGAAATAGTAGATGCATGCAGACTGATTGCAATGAAGATCAAGGCAAACAAACTAGACCCAGAATCCATAGACAAAGATATGATCAAAGACAATCTATATACAAGTTATTTTGTTCCACCTGATTTAATAATCAAAACAGGTATTAAATCTAAATTATTTGGTTTTTTATTATGGGACACTGTTCATTCTGATATTTATTTTGCTAATAAACTGTTTCCAGACTTTGCACCAAATGACTTCTTAAAAGCAATTCAAACATGGAAAAAAGATGAAGATATTATAGATTATAGTAAAGAATGAATTCTATTGAATTAATAATAAAAAACAAGACAACAACCCAAGACATTAGTCTAAAAAACCCAACACAAAAACTTAGCCACTTAGAAGAACAGGGGTGGGTGGTCGGGAGGTTTAGGATGGTGGGTAATAAAAAATCAAATATAAAAAGCAAACTTTATAAACAACCTATCCTATAAATAATAATATGGAAGTATTTCATTGCATTAAAAAGAGGAGAAGTGTTAGAAAATACCTAGAAAAACCAGTTGAATGGGACAAAATAATGGACATTCTAGAATCAGCAGCAGCAGCACCATCAGCAGGCAATCTCCAGAACTGGAAATTCATTGTTTGCGCTAACAAAGCAAACAAAGAAGAAGTAGCAAGAGCTTGCGTTGACCAGCTATGGATTTCTCATGCACCTGTTTTAATCATTGTATGTGCAGAACCAAAGCATGCAGAGTCTTTGTACGGCGAAAGAGCAGAAAAATTATACAATATCCAGAACTGTGCAGCTGCAGCACAAAACATATTATTATCAGCAACAGCTTTAGGCTTATCAACATGCTGGGTTGGTGCATTTGATGAAGAAAAAGTAAGAGACATATTTAAAATGCCAGCAGAAGCAAGACCTCAAGCAATTATCACTCTTGGTTATACAGATGATGAGACAAAAACACCTGACAAGATAGATCTTGAACGTTTAGTATTTTTTGAAGAGTGGGCAGGAGGATTTTATAGTTATGCACAAGTAACAGGTGATTATGGTGCCAATATCAGGACAGGGTTTGAAAACACAAAAGAATATATAACAAAATGGTTAAGTGTTTTAAAAGACAAATCAGTTGAACAATCAAAAAAGATTCAGGATAAAATTAAAAAGGCTAAGAGCAAGCAGGGAGA
>CAZHVK010000022.1:0-7878 GCA_964535955.1 uncultured Methanosarcinales archaeon
GGTTCTGTTATGGATAGTGTTGTGATTATCAGAGAGTATGGTGCAGATGATGTTTATGTTTTTGATCCAAAGATTCCTGCTAGATTTAATTCTTTAAAGACAATTGTAGGTGGTAAAGCTTATCAAGTAAAGATGAAGAATGGTGCTGAATTGGTGATAAGTGGAACATCTTTCACTAAAACAAGTGTATCGCTCCACAAAGGCTGGAACATGATGCCTTACTTAGGTAGTGGTGTGCTTGGTATTGATGATGTAATTGGATCTGTAAAAGACAATATTGTTATTATCAGAGAATATGGTGCTGATGATGTTTTTGTTTATGATCCAAAGATTCCTGCTCGTTTTAATTCTTTGAAAGAGTTTCAACCAGAGACAGGTTATCAAGTGAAGATGAAGGATGTTGGTGAGGTGGATTTTGGTTGATGAATGCAGGTGATTATGATTAGGAAATATCTTTTGTTTTTTTGTATATTGATTTTTATTAATCTTTGTTATGCTGCAACTTCTGACAATCTTGTTGCTTATTACAAGTTTGATGATGATGCACATGATCATAGTGGTAATGATAATCATCTAACTAATAATGGTGGAGAACTTGTTGATAGTTATTTGAAATTAGGTAATGGGGGTTATGTTATTAAAAAGAATTCTGACCTAGACTTAGTCACTACTTCTTTCTCTGTTTCAAGCTTTGTTTATATTGATAAAATGACTGGTGATTGGCAGACTATTTTTGAGTATGGTGAGTATGATATTAATAATGAACAAAATTGGTTAGGTTTGTGGATTAATCCTGAAGGAAAATTATCTTTTAGTATTGGTTATGATTTAGAGTCTAGAATTGTTGTTGAATCTGATATATTATCTGCTGGAGAATGGTATTTGTTTACTATTAGTTTTGATAAAAATAACAATAAAGCTGTTTTATATGTTAATGATGAAAAAGTAAGTGAGAAGATATTTGAAATTTCAGGTTATTGGTCTGAATTTTCTTCTGTTGACTTTTCTATTGGTGCATCTAAATATCAAGATTCTTATGAACAGTTTTTTAGTGGTTATGTTGATGAAGTCAAGTTTTATGATTCTATTTTATCTCTTGATGATGTTAAGTCAGAAATTCTTAATAAGCCTGATGATATAATTGTACATGTTGATCCTGTCAGTGAAGAAGGATTGGTGGCTTATTATAAGTTTGATTTCGATGCTAAAGATTATAGTGGAAAAGGTAATCATGGAAAGGTTTATGGTGGTGCTGGTTTTACTAAGCAGGGCATTAAAGGTGACGCTTTGAGGTTGGATGGTGTTGATGATTATGTCAATATTAGGGGTAGTGATAGTCTAGATCTTACAAATACAATTACTGTTTCAGCTTGGGTTATACCTGACAAAACTAGTGATGGTGGGTACATTTTAGCTAAAAGTGATCATTATTATTATGCTTTGGGTATGGGGCTTAATGATCTTGCACCACATCTGGGAACTGGCAGTTCTTATTCAAAATGGCAAACTTTTCATGACTTTTTAATAGATGGTTGGACAAATGTAGTTTTTACTTATGATAAAGATGCAAATGAAGTTAAAACTTTTATAAATGGAGTTCATAGGGATACATTTGAATATTCAGAAACACTTGGTGTTAATAATTATCCATTGCAAATTGGTCGTAGATTGCCAAGTAATTATTATTTTGATGGTTTAATCGATGAATTAAAAATCTATAATAGGGTTTTAATTCCTGAAGAAATCACACAAGAATATGAAGATTCAAAACCATGTTATTTTTCAAAACAAACAGTGACTAGAGGACCTGTAAAAAAACTAGACGGAAACTATGCACCTTCATCAGGCAAATGTTCTGGTAACAAGGTTTTGGTTGGTATTAAATATAATTATGGTTCTCATATGGATGGAATTTATGCTGTTTGTAAAGATTTAGAATTTGGTTATCTTAATGATATGAAGTTTATTGATAAAGAATACAAGTGTAGTGGTTGGTGTCATAGGACTTGGAATAATCAAGAAATCTTTTGTCCTGAAGGTTATGTTGTTACAGGCAGTAAATGGTCACCTCCTCCTGTTGGTGGCATGTCAATCATCTGTCAAAAGATAAGTTTAGGTTATCAAGGTGAAATATTGTTAGGTGATGAAAAATGGGAATCACAATGGATTGATTCTGGTGACTGTGCTCATAGAGGTGCTGAACGTTGTAAATCAAGTATGGAAATCTATTCTTGTCCAGAAGGTCAAGTAGCAGCAGGTGTTCATAATAGTATAGAAGGTGGTATTTATTGTGCTGGTGTTAAGAAGTTAAATGATTTTGATGGTGATGGTTATATTTCTATGGAGCTTGGTTGTGATGATTGTAATGATGGTAACCCTTATATCAACCCAGGCATAGAGGAAAAATTTAATGGTATGGATGAGAATTGTGATGAACAAATTGATGAGAGTTTTGATCTAGATGATAAACAAGAATATTGTGTTGAAAAACCATTGAGATCTATAACTGATAATGGTTGTGATGCTTTTTCATTTGGCGAAGAGTTTCATGCTAATACTAGAACAGAAGGAGATCAGACATTATTATCAAATGCTATGGATGGTGATGGTAATTATATTGTTGTTTGGCAAAGTAATGGCCAAGATGGTGGTGGTGGTGGGATCTATGCAAAAGGAGGAATCTATGCAAAAAGGTTTGACAAACATGGGAATGAACTAGAACCCCCTGAAAGTGTTGAGAGGGGAGATGGAAATGAATTTAGAGTTAATACTTATACTCAAAATCATCAATTAAATCCTTCAGTTGCAATGGATGCTGATGGTAATTTTGTGGTTGTTTGGGAAAGTAAAGCACAGGATCATGATAAATGTACTAGGACTGATTGTTATGGAGGTGATGGTATTGATGAATGTTTTTGGTCTGAATGTTATGGTATTTATGCAAAGAGATATGATAAAAATGGAAATGAATTAGAACCTCCTGAAAGTGTTGAAAGGGGATGGGGTAATGAGTTTAGAGTAAATACTTATATTAAAGCTGATCAATTACATCCAGCAATTGCAATGAACAACAATGGTGATTTTATAATTGTTTGGGCTCACAGCAGGCGTGAGCGTCAAGGAAATATTGATATTCAAAGATTTAATAAAAATGGTGAAAGAATTGGTGATGAATTAGTGGTTGGTTATGGTAATCATCCTGATGTTGCATTAAATGATAATGGTAAGTTTGTCGTAACTTGGGGTTTAAACTCTAAAGTATATTTACAAAGATTTGATTCAACAGGAAAAAAAATAGGAAAAACAATCTTAGCAGATAATTCAGATAGAAATTCACATTTACCTTCAGTAGCTATTTCTGAAAACAACAATTTCGTAGTTACTTGGGTTGGTTCAAGTAATGATGCTGGAAATGAAATCTATGCGCAGGTTTTTAATTATAATGGCAGGGTTAGAGATGAAATCCATGTAAACACTTTGGAAGAAGGGAATCAAGCACTCCCAGACATAACTATGGACAGTGATGGTAATTTTATAATTGTTTGGGCAACAGGAAAACATATGAGCATTGGAAATACAAAAAAAGTTTCTGCTCAAAGATTTAATTATTTAGGGCAAAAGCTTGGTGAAGAAGAAAAAGTTGGTTTTTATAATAATGGTTTTTTTCCTAAAGTTGCAATGAATAATGATAATCATTACATTGTCTCTTGGCCACCACATTCTTGGACATTCGCTTTTGGTGGAGAAGCTTATACAAGAACTTATGAAAAAATTGAAAAGAAAATATTAGCACATTATACTTTTGATGATGATTTAAATGATTATAGTGATAATCAAGATCCCGGCACAATCATTGGAAATGTTGATTATGCAGAAGGAATTGTTGGTCAGGCATTGAATTGTCATGGTAATTCTGGTACTGGTGAATATGATAATTGGGGAGAACATAATACCGTTGATTTACCCAAGGGTCTATATTCTAAAAAAGATCAAAGAACAGTTTCTTTTTGGTTGTATAAGGAAACAACACCTATTTTTAATGAAGAGATGGTATATTTCTCAGGTAAAAGAGCATATAAAAGTGGAGACTATAGTTTAGGAAACCAATTTGCACTTTCTTTGTTAAAAAATGATAAGATCAGACTAAGTACAGGTGACTATAAGTTTGAATATGATTACAAACCTTATTATGCTTCATGGCATCATATTGTTTATAGTTATGACCAAAAGTATGTAAGATTATACATTGATAATAAATTAATTGGGAAAGAAGAATCAGATTTCTGGACAGATGCTGATGATCACCAGTTATGTGATTATTATGGGCATTTGGGAAATCATGATTTCAAGGGCCTCATCGACGACCTTCAAATCTATAACTTTGCATTGTCAGACGAAGAAATTAGACAAATTTATGTGACAAAAAAACCTGTTGAAGTTTGCAATAATAAAGATGATGATGGTGATGGCAGGACAGATGAAGACAATGTTTGCCAAGCAGATTGCAGACCTGGTATGAGTTATGATGTAAGCAGCAATAGGTGGATGAATGATTATTGTTGTGGTGATGATGCTGATGAGTTTTATGATCCTAACAGATGTTTTGATACACCTGAAGATGTTCATGCATGCTGTGAAAACCCTGATCACTATGTAGATTATTTTGGTAATTGTGTTGAATTATGTCCTAACTTAGGGGGTGTTGATAAGGATAATGATGGATATGATTCTATAGAATTTGGTGGTGATGATTGTGATGATGATAATCCTTATATTAATCCTGGTGTAGAAGATGTTTGTGATGGTATTGATAATAATTGTGATGATAATATTGATGAAGGTTGTGACTGTGTAGATGGTGCTACTAAGATAGAATCTTGTGGCAAGGGTGAATGTTATAAAGAGATTGAACTTCTTTGTGTTATGGGTGAATGGGATAAAAGATGCATTGCTCTTGAAAAGATCGAGGATGAGATCTGTGATGATGGTCTTGATAATGATTGTGATTCTGTGACTGATTCAGATGATGATGATTGCAATGAGAACTTAGAAAAAGATAAGGACAAAATAGTTCATATACAATTTGATTATCTTACTAAAATATTTAATGAAATTAAAAATGATCATTCACATGGGGAACTCACCCCAGATGGAGGATACGTAATTGGTGGGTATTCTGGGGTCTTATTAAAGGCAGATTCAAAAGGAGATAAACAATGGATGAAGACTTTTAAGATTGGTGACACTCCATTTTATCTAAGATCATTTACGCAAACGACAGATGGAGGATATATATTAACTGGAAATAATGGAAAGAATGCTAAAAATTTATTTGTAATTAAAACTGACTCTAAAGGAAATACTTGTAATGTAGATTCAACTTATAATTGTTATATTAATGAAAATAAATGGGTTAAATTTTTAAAAAATGAACAATTACCTCCAAGAGCAATTATACAAACAGTGGACAGGGGATATATAATTTTATGTGGCGTTACTCAAGGAAACATACTAAAGCCAAGACCAAGGATAATTAAAATAGATTCTAAGGGTAATATACTAAATGAATTTGAATTTGGAAGCGATAAAGACACAGTTACTTCATTACAACAGACATCGAATCAAGGATTGATTGTGACTTCTATAGCAAATATAGAAGATTTTAATTATTATGCAGGGCGTTTGATTAAAATAAGAAAAAATGGAAAGACACAATGGACAAAAAATTATGATGGTAATATTTATGGATATGATGCAGTTAATTTTGCTCATCAAACAACAGATGGAGGGTATATATTAACAGGTACAACACAGTCTTATGGTAAAAATAAAGGGATTGTTTGGCTAATAAAAACAGATTCTTATGGAAATACTTGTAATTACAAAAATCAGGGTTATTGTTTTAGTAATCAAAATAAATGGGTCAGAACATTTACAATTGGTACTTTGAGATATGGGGGTGGTAAAGTTGTTAAACAAACCATGGATGGAGGATATATTCTAGCAGCGACTTATAATAATAGATCTTTAAGTACTAATATGTTATTAATTAAAACAGATAAAAATGGTTATACTTGTAATTATAAGAAAGGTATTTTAAAAAATACTTGTTATTATAAGAAAGATATTAAATTTAATAATTGTTATATAAATAAAAATAAGTGGGTTCAGATTATTTCTCTTGGCTATTATGGTAGTGTGAATTCATTACAACAAATCTCAGATACAGAATACTTTGTTGCAGGGGAGAAAGGATTACCTAATAAAAAAAAGCTTCATCCTATTTTGATCAAGATTAAGATCTCTGAACCAGAATGTGTTGATTCTGATGAAGATGGGTTTTATGATGAAACTTGTGAAGATCCTAAACAGATTGGGAAACTAGATTGTGATGATACTGATGCTGATGTTTATCCCAGGGATAATTTTAATGAAAAACAAAATGGTTTGTGTAATGATGTTGATGATGATTGTGATGGGACAAAAGATGAAGAATGTGATTGTGTGACAGGATTAACACAAGAAGTTGATTGTGGTGATGGTGTTTGTAAAAATACAGATGCTCTTGAATGCGTGCTTGGTGAATGGAATCCTGCTACTTGTGTTCCTAAGTTTGAGAATCAAGTTGATGAAAATACTTTGGAAAGATGTTGGGATAATCTTGATAATGATTGTGATGGTTTTGTTGATACTTTTGATTCTGATTGTTATTTTGACAAAGATGAGGATGGTTATGAATCTGATGAACATTGTGGTGATGATTGTGATGATGATAATCCTTATATTAATCCTGGTGTAGAAGATGTTTGTGATGGTATTGATAATAATTGTAAAGATGGAATAAATGATGAAAAACCTAACACTTATTATCTTGATAATGATGGTGATGGTTTTGGTAATCCTTCACAGACAAAACAAGTATGCACTCAACCACCTGGGTATGTTGTTGATAGTTCTGACTGTGATGATAATGATATAACAAGTTATCCTAGTGCAGAAGAATTATGTGATATACAAGACCACGACTGTGACACTGACATGGATACTTTAGATGGAAATGTTTTGCAAGAGATTTATCTAGAATCAGGTGAGCAATTGGTCAAATATTGTAATGATGGTAACTGGATAAGCAAGGTTTGTGGTAGTGAGATTGATTGCAATAACAATGTAGATGACGACTGCGACACTAACATTGATGAAGTAGATGAATGTACAACAATAGAACTAAAACTAAACCTACACAAAGGCTGGAACATCCTACCAATCACAATAAATCCCGACATAAAAGAAATAGACAAAGCACTTGCGTTGATTCTTGATAATGTTGTTATTGTCAGAGAATATATTTCAACAGGTGTACTTGTCTATGATACTTCTGTTCCTGCTCGTTTCAATACATTGCAGACTATTGCTGGTGGAAAAGCATATCAAGTAAAGATGAAAGATGCTGGTGAATTGACATTGACAGGAATGCCATTCACAAAAACAAGTGTCAAGCTGCACAAAGGTTGGAATAAGATAACTTATCTTGGTGATGATGTTGTGGATATTGAACCAACAATTGAATCAATCAAAGACAATGTTGTTATAATAAGAGAATATGCTAAAAGTGGTGTACTTGTTTATGATACTTCTATTCCTGCTCGTTTCAATACTTTGAAACAATTCAAACCTGATACTGGTTATCAGATTAAGATGCGTGATAAGAGTGAGGTGAATTTGAGTTGATGAATGCAGGTGATTTAAATGTATAAGAAAGATCTGATTAACTGTGGAATTTTATTTCTCTTATTAATTTCAATGATAATTGTAAGTGCTGAACCAGTCTATGTTTTTGAAAGAAAATTAGGAGGGTTTGGTTCTTCTGAATTCTTGTTT
>CAZHVK010000023.1:0-7621 GCA_964535955.1 uncultured Methanosarcinales archaeon
CATCAATACCAAGCACACCACTACCTAAGTAAGGCATCATGTTCCAGCCTTTGTGAAGATTTATTTTTTTATTATCAAACTCTGCACCACTAATTGTTAATTCAACAGAATCCTTCATCTTTACTTGATAAGCTTTACCACCACTAATTGTTTTCAAAGAATTAAATCTAGCAGGAATCTTTGGATCAAAAACATAAACATCATCTGCACCATACTCTCTGATAATCACAACACTATCCATAACAGATGCAAGTACTTTGTCAATCTCAACAACATCAGGCTCAATAGTCAAAGGCATAACATTCCAGCCTTTGTGCAATAATAATTTTAGTTCTACAGTATCGTCAACAACACAATCATCATCAAGAGCATCAACCAAACCATCACAATCATCATCTATTTCATTGTCACATATTTCAGAAGACCCTGGATAAATCTGTGGACTGATATCATCACAATCATCAGCATTATCAACAAGATTAAGAGTGATCACAGAACACACAGTTGTTTCTACAGCAGACTCTGGATCACCAAACCCATCACCATCATGATCTTGATATTTTGTAATTTCATAACCTTCATCTTTTATTCCATCACAATCTTCATCTTTTCCATCACATTCTAGTTCTTTTGCAACATCTTGCACAGTTTCATAAGTACATCCATTACATCTTTTATGAGTATCACCAGGTGCTTCACATTCATTGCCTGAACAATCACAGCAATCCTCATCAAGAGTATCTGCAAAACCATCACAATCATTATCAGCATCATCATTACAATTATTTAATTCCAATGATTCTTGTTGTTTAACACAAATATCACCAGATTGTGCATAACAATTATTTTTATCACATCTCCATGAACAACTAGCAAAAGGAATTAATTCATCATAAACCCATTCTTGGTTTACAGAGTCTGGTCTTTCTCTTATAAATATTCCATCACCAGAAGGAACAGGTTCTACACATGATGGTTCAGGAATCTTTACACAAGTATTTTCATTTTTTTCATAACCATCTGCACACTTCCAATGACAAGCACTATGTACAGAAGGGGTATTCCTATAAGTCCATATCACAGGACTATAACCATAAATATAAGTGCTTGGACCTTTTACCACATTACCACTAGGCATTACACCACCGCAGACACATTTAGAATGAGCAGCACCATCAACACCCAAATTATCAATAATATTATTACAATCATCATCTTTTCCATTACAAAATTCATCAACAGGAGCTTGAGCATTAATACATTCACCATAACTAAAAGTTTCAGGTTTAATTGTTTTGATCTTATTACCATTCACAAACACTTCATGAACAATAGTTTCACCTAATGAACAACCACCTTGTAAAGAAACATCTAATAATACATCATCATCAACATAAAGTTTACAACCACTACCAATGTTTTTCAAAGAAAGCATGAACTCATCACCAATATTCCAATCAAGAACACCTGAATCAAAATAATTACTTTTTCCTGATTTTCTTATTATTAATTGAAGTTTTCCTCCATAAAGAGTTTGTAATATATAAGAATTATCATTGTCTGCTTTTAATTGAATCAATAAAGAAGAACCTTTTGCAAATTCTTGCAACACACTTATTTTTGCATTAAATATATCATTAATATCAAAGTTTCTTACACAATTTTGTGTTCCTGACCTACACTCACCAATATTTGTTTCACCGCACTGCTGAGTCAAACCTTCATTACCATCATCAACACCATCACAATCTTCGTCAATTCCATTGCATTGTTCATCAACTGCAAGATCTTTAGGAGAACACACAGGCAACCATTCACCATTCATACAAGTTTGTTGGATTCTATTGACACATAGACCTTTGCCACATATTGTTTCTCTAAAAGTATTATCTATACAACCACAACCTTCATCTTTTAGATTATCACAATCATCATCTTGTCCATCACAATTAGTTTCTGCAACAAGATTCTCAACTTCAACATAATTACAACCATCACATCTTCTATTACCATTTTCTGGATGACATTTATTTTCTTCTAAACATTCACAACATTGATATGCTGTTGTTTCACCAGAACTTTGTGCAAATGCTTTAGAAATTTGTGAATATTCTTTTGCAACATAAGGATTTATACATTTCCATTTACATCGTGTTTGTGGTGTTGCAGAAGCATCATATGTCCATGCACTTGGTTCATAAGGTGGTGTGTATACATCTAATCCCTGCAATATTCTTTCTTTTTGTAATGCAATATCACCAGACTTGCATTGTGTTTGTGTTGAGATTATTTTAAATTGTTTTTCAAATTCATTACCTGATGATACAACCAAAACCTTGTATTCACCACTAGGAACCTGTGTTTCTAAAAACACAGCATCAAAACCTTCACCAACACATTTTTCTTCTTTCTGATCCCATGCAAATTCAACAGTTTCTCCTGGTTTTATTGCAAGAGCTTTGACAAGACACCTAGAATTACAACCATCACAAGGCACATTATTTATCTTTATCCATTCATCATCAACTAATCTATAAAAATCACCACTATAAAACACATCTTCATTAAAATTATTAACAATACTAACAACAACATCTTCACCTAAATCATATTTATTTTTATTACTTGTAACTGTTAGTTTAGGTTGTTCATCACCACAATTACCTTTTGTACAACAATTATTGTCAACAAACAAACAATCACCTTTATTACAAACATCTTGAGTACAGCCAGCCTCATTTGTATCATAACTTTCACAAGAATTTATTGATGAACAAGTCAAACACCCACCTATATTTAAAAGAGTTTCATCAAAATAACAACCTTGTTCAAGACCCAAACATTCATCCTGATCACACACATTAGTTATACCTATCCCACAATTATCACACACACTACAATCAGAATCCTGCATATCAAGTGTATTATCACAATCATTGTCTATTCCATCATTACAAATCAATTCTGTCTGTGCACTAGGATTAAATAATTCTTCTTCATTATCACAGATTTCACAAGCATCTCCTTTTGCATCATTATCTTTATTCTCTTGTCCAGGATTAGAAACACTAGGACAATTATCATCATTATCACAGATGTTATCATCATCTGTATCATCACACACAGAATAAGGATTACATTTACCACCAACACAACCATTATTACACTGTACAAGTTGGATATTAACAGTACCATCTTGTATTCCATTCTCGTCAACAACACAATAATACTCATACAATCCTTTACCATTAGGATCATACTCATCACAAAAATCATAAGAATCATGTTCAGCAATATCATTAACAACACCCAATGTAAAAGCATCTATTCCATTATTATCATCTGTCTCATCACTGTCAGTGCACAAGACTTCTTCTGGTTCTTCTAAGTCGATTGTTGCTTTTATTTCTATGTCTTTATCAAAGATTCTTATTTTGTGTGCATTTTCATGATAAGGGATTTTGATTATTGTTTCTACTTGTTGTAATTCTTCTTCTTCATGACCCCATAATTCTAGTTCTTCATCATAATAACTATACCTTACTTTAACAGGAATATCAAAAAACACAGCATCTATTGAATTAAAATTCTCATCTAAAACTTCACCAACATATGAACCAGGCAGATTATAAACAACCTCAGTTGCTGTAACAGGTTTAACTTCAATTGATTCAATACTTATATCACCATTATTATATTTTAATTTTATCTCATAAAAAGATCCAGAACCCTCAGCCTCTTTCTGCTCAACATTTATTTGCATTGTTTTCCCAACAACACTTTGCTTGCTCAGGCTCATCAAACTTTTTGAAGAAACAACATCTTCATCATCTTCAGATTCACAAGACAATGTTCCTGTCACAAAATTATAATCATCATCAGAAATAAAATCATATTCATACAATAAATCTAATTTTTTCTTATAGATATCAGCCCATTTCTTTGCATTACTCTCAGAAATATCTGTATAATAAATACTCTCAGGATCTATTAGTTTTTTTAATTTAAACATATTACTTTGTGATGTAAAAGCTTCAATAAAAGTTGCAATATCTTCTCCTTTTTCAGTGCCACCATAAGTACGCCAGAGGCCATATTTCGGTCGAACACCCTGGAAAAGTGAAGATACTCCATCCCAATCAGACCAAACAGTAGAACTCTTTCCACTATCAAATGTATGTGTCTTTGTATTATCATAAACATCTCCTGCTATCTCTTCCCATTTCTTAATAAACTCAGCATCACCATCAGGATCTACAAATTCTGTTCCCATATATTCCCAAAGTTTGTAATGTGAACCATAATCACTCATAAATCTAGTAACACTATATTTAATCTCCTCTTCCATTTTATCAAGATGAACATAAGCAGATGTCATAAAATGACTAAATGCACCCCAAGAATCAACTAATAATGGCTTATGGAGATATTCTTCAAGTTCATGATAATCAACTAGCTTTTTATAAAACTCATTTTTCTCATCATCTGAAAATTTATCACTTTCTAAAACCATTTGTCTTAATTTTTCATCATCAGATTCCTCTGTCCCTAGTTTATCTTGTGCTTTATATTTCTGATAAAAATAATATCCTGTTACAGTACTAAATTTGTATTTTGCAGCAGCTCTTGTGTAACTATATTTTCCTTCTATTTCATAGTGCAAATTATGTGCTGCTTCATGATCTAAATAATATTTATAAAAATCAATTGAATTAAATCTCATTATCCTATTAGAAGATGTAAAAGCATTACCAAAACCTAGTTCTTCAAATCTTCCAGGGGGGTAAATAATAATTCCTTTAAAAGACATGCTCATTTTTTTAGGGAGGCCATATAAATATCTTATCACCTTTTCTTTAAGATCAGGAGCATTATTAACTCCTGCAATTACCAGATGATTAGGTGCAGCAAGAGTCAAGGTTTGAACTTCTCCAACCTCAACATTATCATGGAATAATATTGTTCTATCCTGTTCAAGCCTATGCAACATTTGTTCTGTTGTCAATTTTTCTTCTTTCAAAATGTCACCATTAACAGCTAACTTATATCCATCTTCACAAACACATTTACAATAATGCCCTGATTTATAAGGAACAGAATTAGGGATTGTATCAGCACAATATTCACCACATTTATCAATTTTTTCTTCAATCACCCCCTCTTGTTTCCAAAAACTATGAAAATCTTTATCCTGCCCAAAAACATACTCATTAAATACAAACTCACTTTGTAAAGGAAGGTTTCTATTCATTTTTTTCAATGTTTCTTCTGCTTTACAAAAATTAGAAAGGAAATTAGTCATTTCATTTTTCCATATAGGAATTGCATTAGTACTTCCTTCTATATCAAAATAAAACAATTCACTATTATGATTACAATAAAAAAAATTCAGTTTTTTTTCTTTTTTAAACCAAGTGATACCACTAGAATAAACACCACTTAAATCCCTATACTTCTCACTACACATACCAAGAGAACCAGGCAAATAACTTTCAACACCATAATAAAAATTATCTAATATCTGAGCACCAGTCACCACCTGATCTAGACCAATAAAACCTGATCTTTTCAGCTCATACCTAACAGCAACCCCATCCCTCTCTTCACATATAAATTCTCTCAAAGCTTCTGTTGGCTTATACTTATCAGGAACAGGATAATCTTCAGGATGCTCAAGACGATAAGCCTCATACTTAGTCACTTGCTCTTCAACCCAATCAACGCGACCATACTTATAATCACTCAATCTCCCACTATAAACACACCTTGCTTCTGCATAAGGATCTTCATCAAATGAACCAGTAAAATCACCATAAGCTTGTTTAGCACCAAAATTATCAACAAGCTTAGGACCTGTTTTTTCACAAAGATAATCATCACCACACTTTCTCATCTTCCACTGAAAACCTTTTCCATAAGAAAAATGACCCTGACCAACATATGATTCATATTTACCAGTTTCTCTATTTTCATAAAGATGACACATGTAAACATCTAATGCTTCAACCTTATCAAGAACAAAATCAAATGTCTTGGTTTTTGCAACATTTTTACCAATAGCATCAGCTTCTATCTTTACAGTGATCTTATCAACATCATCACAAGCTTCATCATCAAACAAATCCTCCCAAACCTTAAACTGAACATAGCCATCAGTAGTTGGTTTTGTATAACTATATATCTCATTTTCACCGCAATAGAAAAAAGAAGTTACACTCCATCCACTCTCTAAATCAGGTATCATACTCACCTTCAGATAAATATTTCCATTGTTATCAAAACTAACTTCTTTATTTTTATTGATATCATTCACCTTTTGATCAATAATATTTATCTCAGCACATGTTGAACATGTGTCAGTTGTTCCAGCAGCTGCAAGAGATTTTGAAGAACTAAGTTCTGATTCTTGATAACATCTAGAAGAACATAAAAGATTTACACATTCACCCCAAACACACATTTCACCAACACTACAATCAGGAGTTTCAGCACATTCAGCCATACCAAGTTTCATTTTAGTACACAAAAGCCATCTTTCTTCTCGTGTCAAATAAAGAGAATAATATTCATCCTCACAATCACAACAACATGTTTCTTCCCAATCATTAGGATCACAACGAGGACCGGCACGGACACTAAACTTAGAAATAACACCACCTTTTTCAATTATCGGATCTGATTCTTCTTTTAAATTATTCTCAGAAGATTGATAATTTTTATTAACAGATTCTTGTGCATCTCTTTCTTTTCTAGTCATACATCCTCCAGAACCACAAACACATTCATAAGACTCTTGTATTATATTAAGCATAAGGTCTATTCCAAGACCACTACCATGATAATTTTCAAACTCATCATTATACTCATTTACACATTCTTCTAAATAACCAAAGATCAATGCCATATCCATTATATCAGGATATTCATCATGTACTTCATGCCAACCATCATGCACCCTCTTCATCCTATCCTCATAAGCACCAATCTTAATATTCCCATGATCAATACAAATAAGCTCTCGATCATCAGGGTGTTTATTACAAGATTCAACACCAGCACCAAAACCAACATTAACTAACACAATCAAACAAATTACAATCAATAAAAACTTTTTATTGATATTCAACCCATATCAACCTCACCAACATCCTTCATCTTCACTTGATAACCTGTCTCTGGTTGAAACTCTTTCAAAGAATTAAAACGAGCAGGAATCTTTGGATCATAAACAAAAACATCATCAGCACCATATTCTCTGATAATAACAATATTGTCTTTTACAGATCCAATTACATCATCAATACCAAGCACACCACTACCTAAGTAAGGCATCATGTTCCAGCCTTTGTGAAGATTTATTTTTTTATTATCAAACTCTGCACCACTAATTGTTAATTCAACAGAATCCTTCATCTTTACTTGATAAGCTTTACCACCACTAATTGTTTTCAAAGAATTAAATCTAGCAGGAATCTTTGGATCAAAAACATAAACATCATCTGCACCATACTCTCTGATAATCACAACACTATCCATAACAGATGCAAGTACTTTGTCAATCTCAACAACATCAGGCTCAATAGTCAAAGGCATAACATTCCAACCTTTGTGTAATGATAAT
>CAZHVK010000024.1:0-7278 GCA_964535955.1 uncultured Methanosarcinales archaeon
AACGAGATCTCCACTGTCCCCAACTAGAAGCCACCGAACACTCTTTTCTGGTGCAAAAGCCAGAGATCTCCAGTGGGAAGTGAAGACCCCGTGAAACTTTACTGTAGCTTATAATTGTAGCATGAATTTTGTTGTGCAGCGTAAGTGGGAGTTGTTATGTTACGGTCGCCAGATCGTGAATAGACATCAATGAAACACCACTCTTCGAAATTTATGTTGCTTACTTTTCTTTAGAAAAGGACAGTTGTAGGTGGACAGTTTGGCTGGGGTGGCACCCTGCTGAAAAAATATCAGCAGGGCCCAAAGGTTAACTCAATCGGGTCAGAAATCCGATGTAGAGTGCAAGAGCAAAAGTTAGCCTGATTGGAATCTTACTAATATGGATTCCAAAAACGAAAGTTTGGTCTAGCGAACCTCAGTACTTCTTTAATAGGAGTCTGAGATGACTGAAAAGTTACTCCGGGGATAACTGAGTTGTCGCGCCCGAGAGCTCCTAATTTTATTCACTATTATATTTTTTTGAATAAAATGAGCAAATCGACGGCGCGGCTTGCTTCATCGATGTCGGCTCTTCCTAACCTGGACGTGCACAAGCGTCCAAGGGTGGGGGTGTTCACCCATCAAAAGGGATCGTGAGCTGGGTTCAGAACGCTGTGAGGCAGTTTGTTTATTATCTACTGGAGGTGTTTGAAATCTGAAAGAAAGGGAGCCATAGTACGAGAGGAACTGGCTCTCGGCGCCACTGGTCTATCAGTTATCTGGAAAGGTATGCTGAGCAGCTACGCGCTAACGGATAAGTGCTGAATGCATCTAAGCACGAAGCCTATCTTGAAAAGAGATATCATAGAACACTCTTAAAACAGGAGTTTAATGGGACTGAGGTGTAAGTATCAAGCTTCGGCGAGATATTCAGCCTGCAGTTTCCAATTGTTCATACTTTAAATGTGATCTTGTACTAGCATGGTTTTTTCTCTTTTTTAAAAAATCATCTTTAGAACTAGACGAGAGTCTATTTTTATTTTAAATTAAGAAGTTTAGAAAAAACTCTTTCTAATGAATCATCTTCTGATACTTGTATGAATTCAGAAATGGGGATTGAATAACACTTTTTTTGATTAATCTTAGGTTCAAATGTAAAACCAGTTTTTATAATATTAATAATTGGTATCCAAAACCAGGTTCTATAATGATATTTTTCGCTTGAAATAACATACCATGATTGTAAATTAAAAATCCTTTGTAAATTAACATATTTTTCTACTTCTTCAGCATTAATAAAAAATTTTTCATATTTAACTGCTGGCTCTTTATCTTTGACATCAACTATTATGAATCCAAAATTAGGAATTAGTACCATAAAATCAGGTCTTTTTGTCATATGATTTTTTAATGCTTTTGAAAACGTATTAATATCTTGTTGAATATACCAGTAAGGGATATTATGTTTGTCTAACCAATTTTTGAACTTTTCTTCTGCTAGATTTTTATTATTTAGGTCCATAATTATCATTAAATCAAATTATTATTTAAATCTTTTCACAAAGTTCAACCTTTTTTACAAACATTTATATTCTCTTCTTGTTATTGACTATTTTATGTTACAAAGAGTTCAAAAAATAATTTCAAATGCAGGATATTGTTCTAGACGAAAAGCTGAAGAGTTAATTGAATTAGGTTTGGTTGTAGTAAATAATAAGATCATTACAATTGGAGATAAAGCTGATCCTGACAAAGATTCTATTTATGTTGAAGGTGAAAAATTAAAATTTGGAAGGAAAATATATCTTGCTATGAACAAACCTGCGCACATATTAACTACTCTTTATGATCCTGGTCAGAAACCAACCATTATGAAATATTTACAAGGTGTTGATGAACGAGTTTTTCCTGTTGGCAGACTTGATTATGATGCAGAAGGTTTATTATTGTTGACTAATGATGGTGATTTTTCTAATTTAGTTATGCACCCTAGATATGAAACTTTAAAAGTTTATCATGCAACATTAAGAGATAAGATTAAGTATGGTGATCTTTCAATACTTGATAGAAAAATTAAATTAAAGGATGGGTTTGTTAAAGTTGATTCTTATAAATTAATAAAACCTAATGTTGTAGAAATCAAAATTCATGAAGGTAGAAATAAAATTGTGAAAAGAATTTTCAAAAAATTAGGTTTTTATGTGAAATATTTAAAAAGGGTACAAATTGGTGTGATAAAATTAGGAAGATTAAAACCCGGCAAGTGGAGAAATTTAACTAATCTTGAAATTGAATCAGTTTTGTCCATTAAAAAATGATAAATGATACATTAATTCTTACCACATTACTTTTGGAAATGAGACTATTTTTAAATTTTCTAGAACCAATGAGAGTGAATAATTTTTTAAATTGTCTTTAAAATATGATCTTAATATGTTAAATTGTTCATCAAATTGTTTTGGATTTTCTGCAAGTATATTTATTTTTAAATCATAATTTCCAATTACCCTCTCTGCAAATATTACCTTGTCTTGTGTTTTAAGAAATTTTGCAATTTTTCTTCTTTTTTCATTTGAAAATTTATTGATTCTTAGAAAAATAACATATCTTGTATAACCTAATTTAGTATGATTAATGATTGCTTTTGCTCCTGATATGATCCCTATTTTTATTAATCTATTGAATCTATTTGAACATGTTTCAGGATTTAGATTTGTTCTTCTGGCTAATTCTGAAATAGGAAGTTTTGGACTTTTTGATAATGTGTTTAAAATTCTTCTATCTTTATTGTCTATTCTAATTTTCCCATAATATTTTTCAGGCTTTTTTATTTTATAATTCATTTTTGAAATAATTTCTAAATTTCCATGTTTTAAAGGGACTATGTTTATTAGCACATGGTTTTCTGCAATATTTTCTCCAAATTCTTCATTAATCTCTTCTATGAAATCAGAGAGTCCGAATTTATTTTTAACAGCAATTGTTAGGATAAGGTCCCAGTCACCACTACACCTATCAAAATATTTGATATTTCTATTTTTTTTAATAAAACTACAAATCCTTTCTAATGCCTCATTTGTCACATTTTGAATTTTTATAAGGATAGTATAGGTCTTAAAATTAAGTTTTGTATTACTTATTATTAGGTTGTATCCTGAGATAAATTTTTCTTTTTCTAATTTTTTTATTCTATATGCTGCAAGTTCTCTTGAAATATGTGCTAATTTTGATAACCTTGTTTGAGAAATTCTTGCATTTTGATTTAGTATTTTAAGCAAATCTTTATCCTTTTTATCTAGTTTTTTTATTTTTCTTGGCATTATTTTACAATAACTCTTACTTATTTATAAATTTTGTGTTAAATGTAAAAAATAGACTCTTAAATTTTATATAATACCTTTACTATCAATTATTCTATTAGAGGTGAAGAAAAGGTTACTTCGATGAATTCAAATTCATTTGTGAAAGCAATACCCCTTTTCTTATAGTCCTCTTATATTATGTTCACATAGGGGTGCGGAAGGAGTTACTTCGGTGCTAAATGGTTCGATTCCATTAACAATGGGGAAACCTGTTGTCAATAAACACTTCTTTCACCAGTCCCCTATTTTTCGTGAAAATTACGGTTAAAAACAAAAAATCATTATAAAAAAGAATTAGTATAAAGGATATGTATATATCATAAATATATCATAAATATACAATAAACACACAATATTTAACGAGGTGCAAAAAAATGCCATTTTTGAAATATAATAAAATATATAGAATTGATTTAGATGAAGATACAAGAAGTATTTTAGGAGAAAGTGGGTTAATTGTAACTGAAAAATTAGATGGATGTAACTTATTAATCTGGAAAGATGGTGGTAAGATTCATGTAGGTAAGAGAACTCAAGAATTGCCTATGTCAGTTAATGATCATAAGAAAGGTATGTTTAGTGAAGTTGTAAAATGGGTAGAAAATACAAACTGGGATTTTTTACCGGAAGGGGTTATTTTATACGGGGAAGGGTTAAAAGGAAAAGAGTATGGGAAGGACAAATACAAGACAATAGGTAAGATTCAGTATGAAAGAAAAGAACCATTTGTATTGTTTGATGTGTTTGATTTTGAAAAAGACTTTTGGTTTAGTCCTGAAAGTAAAAGATGGAAAAAGATTAGATCAGATTTTAAGAAAGCAAATGGATCTGAATTACCACAAGTACCTGTAATTGATGTAAGTTTTGAATTACACAGAATTAACGATTTAAATAAGTTGTTAGGCCCATCAGAATGGAGTGAGAATGTAAAGAAAGAAGGGGTTGTTGTTAAAAAGTATTATCCTGATGGAAAAGTAGTGATGGTGAAGTTAGTTGATGATGAGTTCAAGGAATTTATCAAAAGAAAAGCAAAGCCTAAAGGAAGTGCATACTATGAAATTGTTGGGTCTGTTGTGACCAAAGCAAGAGTTGAAAAAATTATGAGAAAAGAAAATGTAAAAAGTATCAAAGATTTCAGTAAATTAATCAAAGCTGTTGTTGAAGATGTTTTTGAAGAGGAAGAAAAAGAATTAAAAGAATTGGCGTGGAAAAATTTTAAAAAGAATTTAGGAAAAGTAATGCCACAAATGATCAAGAAACACTTTGATGAGATTACAGCAGAAATAATTGAAAGAGAGGAGAAAGAAAAGATGGAAAAGATTGATAAAAAAACAGTTGGAGAAGAAAAAGTCAAAGTTGAGAATAAAGCAAGTGATAAGAATATAGTTACTAAAGGTGTTGTTCAAAAGGATCAAGTAATCTCAACTTAATCATATTCAAGGGGTGCGGAAGGAGTTACTTCGGTACATAACCATAAAAACACTTCTTTCATTCAGTCCCCTTTTTTTAATCCCCAGAGCACAAAGATGTTTGGGGTGGAGGTAAAAAAATGAATAAAACAATAAAAAGAATCTTTGAAGGATTCAGAACAAGAAAAATATACAGCAATGCAGACCATTGGAATAAAGAAGGTCAACTAAGTTTTAGTTTAACTGATGAAGATTTGTTTCTTCAAACACTATTAACAAATACTTGCTCAGATGTCTTTTATGCTGATAAGAATGAACTAATAGAAGATAGTGTAGAGATTCATTCCAATATGTTGATTAAGAATCCTAAGTTCTGTGCTCAAGCAATAGTCTATGCAAGAACTAAAGGGTTTATGAGGCTTCAACCAATACTTGGTTTAGTTTTTTTGTCTACTTTAAAGGATAAAAGGTATTTTAAATCAGCATTTCAAAGAGTAATTTTAACACCATCTGATTTAGAATCTTTTATTGATCTCTGTAGGAGTGATATAATTAGAAAAGGTGTTGGTAGGTCTGTTAAAAAAGAAATAATTAATTATCTTAAAAATAAATTAACAGAATATCATGCAATCAAGTATAAGAATCAATTAAAAGATGCTATAAGGGTTAGTAGGCCTGCTTCAAAGGTTTTTGAAGGTGTTAAGAAAGACATTGTTGAGTTTATCATGAAAAATAAAGTTACTAGAAAACTTGAACAAGTCAATGCAATTAGTGCTCTTAGAGATCTTAATGTTAAGAAAGATGAATCCAAGATAATAAAGCTGATTGAGAAAGGTAGACTGCCATATGAGTCTATTGTTGGCACAATTAGTCCAAGTCCAAAGATTTGGGAAGCATTACTTTACCAAATGCCTATGTTTGCAACATTAAGAAACCTAAATGTTATGGCAAGAAATAAGGTTTTTGAATCAAGCAAAGCAATAGACTATGTTTGTGAAAAGTTTAAGCATGTTGAAAAGAGTAGAATCTTGCCTTTTAGATTTCACACAGCTTTGAACAAGCTAGAATCAGATGTGCCTATGAAGATAAGAGATTGTCTTAGAGATGCACTTGAAAGAAGTTTTGTAAATTTGCCTGAGATCAAAGGCAGAACATGTATTTCACCTGATGTAAGTGGCAGTATGGGTGGAAGACCAATACAAATTGCAGCTATCTTTAGCGCAGCTTTGCTTAAGAAATGTGATGATAGTCTTGTTTTGCCTGTTGACACTAAATTGTATGAAAATACATGCAGTAGAAGAGATAGTATGATGACTAATGCAGAAAAAATCATGAAATTTGGTGGTGGTGGAACAGAACTTGATCTACCTATTGAGTATTTGCTTAAGAAAAAGATTAAGGTTGACAACTATATTTGTATTACTGATAGTGAAGAATGGTATAGTGAGAACAGGTATTATGGAAGAACTGGTAGAGGATTTTACAAAGCATTGCTTAATTACAAGAAAAAAGTTAACAGAAATGTTAAGGTCTTTTTTGTGAGACTCCAACCTTATGGAGATAGTATGGTTCCAAAACACGAACATGGTTTGTATAATATTGAAGGTTGGTCAAATACTGTGCTTGATTTTATAGCAACTATAATTAACATTGATAAAGACCAAAAAGCAGATATTTCAAGAATTGAGGTTTAGTTTGGTTTAGTGATTGAGTTTTTTATTTGATTTTTTTATTTTTTTATTTTGTTTTGTTGTTTATTTTCAATCACAACAATATTTAAATATCATTTCTCTTGATTTTGTTTTATGTTTGTTCAGATAATATTAGCAATACTTGTAGGTTGTTTTTTTGGAATCATCACAGGCCTTACTCCTGGAATACATATTAATCTTGTTTCTATTATGCTGATTAATATGTCTGGATATTTTTTAGGATTCACATCACCAATGTCATTGGCTGTGTTTATTATTGCAATGTCTATTACACACTCTTTTTTAGATACAATTCCTGCTGTTTTTTTAGGAGCTCCTGATCCTGCAGTTGCTTTAGGTGTATTGCCTGGCCATAAGTTGCTTTTAGAAGGAAGAGGGTATGAAGCTGTAAAATTGACTGTAATTGGCAGTATGTGTTCATTGATTTTAACTTTATTTCTTATTCCATTATTAGTTCCAGCTGTTCCTTTTCTTTATGAATTTATTTCACCTTATATTGGATACCTGTTATTGTTTGTAATTATTTTTATGATTGTTAAAGATTTAAAACCAAAAAAAATTATGCTGAATATGTTCATAGTTTTATTATCTGGTGCATTAGGATTGATTGTATTGAATTTTCCCAATCTTTCTCAGCCACTTTTTCCAATGTTGTCAGGGTTATTTGGTACAAGTGCTTTGTTAATGTCATTAAGCAACAATGTTACAGTTCCTGAACAAAAGATTACTGAAGAAATACATGTGGATAAAGTTAAAACAGGCAAGGCATTAGGCGCTGCAACTTTTTCAGGAATCTTAACTGGATTTCTGCCTGGA
>CAZHVK010000025.1:0-5573 GCA_964535955.1 uncultured Methanosarcinales archaeon
CGAAACAATTTTTTCACACAAAATAAAAACATATGATTCCACCCTTTCACGGGCTAAGCTCAAAATTTCGCAATTTATAAATCTTTGCTTTTTTGTTACTATTTGGTGATTAATTCTTTCTTTTTTCTTAATCCATTTATGTATTTTTCAAATTCTACGCATTTATTTATGTCTATCCTTGTTTTTTTCCTATTCTTAAGATCAAAAGAAAAAACCTCTAAATCATTGTGTTTATATTTAACCTCAAAATCATCTTTCATTCTTCTAAACAATGTTTTTAGTTTCATCTATGCCCCCTAAAATATATTAACTATATACTCTGATTTTATCATATAAAAGTATTTATATACTGGAGTATATAGGTCCGGAAGAATCACATACTTATTATAGGGTTAAATATAATAATATATAAAAACACTTGCATCTAACCTAAAAATATGGCAAAAATAAAGGTGTTGTCTCAAGATCTTATTAATAAGATTGCTGCAGGTGAAGTGATAGAAAAACCTAGTTCTGTAGTAAAAGAATTAATTGAAAATGCACTAGACGCATATGCTGACCAAGTATTGGTTGAGATAATCGAAGGTGGTAAGTCTTACATAAAAGTGCAAGATAATGGTTTTGGCATGAATGAAAAAGATGCAATGCTTAGTTTTCATAGACATGCTACTTCTAAAATTTCTGTTACACAAGATTTGTTTGACATAAATACACTGGGTTTCAGAGGTGAAGCATTGGCTTCAATTGCTGCTGTAAGTAACGTTAAGATCACGACCAGAGTTAAAGAAAAAATTGAAGGTGTTTTTATTGAAGTGGAAAATGGAACAATAAAATATAAAGCAAGTGTTGGTTGTCCTGTTGGTACTGTAATCGAGGTTTCTAATTTATTTTATAATACTCCTGCTAGGAAAAAATATTTAGAATCTATACAAAATGAAACAAGACACATAACAGATATTGTGATTAGATATTCTTTGATTAATCCCAAGGTTGGGTTTAAATTAATAAGCAATGGAAATATTATTATTAATACTCCTTTTACACCTGATGTATTGGCAAATGTAGCAAGTATATATGGGGCTGATGTTGCAAAAACACTTTTACCAATTAATTATTCATCTGATTCAATAGAAATAAAAGGGTTTATATCTAAACCTAGTTATACAAGGGCTGATAAAACACAGCAAAGTGTTTTTGTTAATAAGAGGTATGTGAAGAATAAAATTATTAGTTCTGCTATACATGATTCTTACAAAGAATTATTAATGTTGCACAGGCATCCGTTTGTTATTCTAGATATTACTATTCCTGCAAGATCAATAGATGTGAATGTGCATCCTACGAAAAAAGAGATCAGATTATCTAAAGAAGGTTTAGTCTACCAAATTGTGTTTGATGCTGTAAAAAAGACTTTGCAAGAAAATAATTTAGTAACTGAAAGAGAGATAACTGACAAAGAATTACAGAAATCATTCCACCAAACAATAAAGCCAATAACAGAACAACAAGAAGCACTAAAAGCAAACAAAGTAGTTGAACCAATGTCACAACAAACATTGGCAAAACCAGATACACAAGTCTCAACAAGTGAACAAACACAACAACTTCCTCAAGTAAACATACTTGGTCTTGCACATAATTGCTACATATTAGCTGAAACTCCTGATGGTGTTGCGATCATTGACATGCATGCTGCAGAAGAAAGGATTAATCTAGAAAATCTGCAACAACAGTATGAAGATAAAGGCATAAAAACACAACAATTGCTTTCTCCTGAAACCATTACTTTAAGTCCAACAGATTCTCAATTATTACAATCAAACTTAACACAATTAACTAATTATGGCTTCATTGTAGAGCACTTTGGTCAAAATACATTCTTAATAAGGTCAACACCTGTGATAATGAATAAACAACAGAAAAAAGAATTGCTTCTTGACATATTAGATGAATTAAATGCAAACAAAGCAAAGCTCATAGACCAGATAAAAGACAAAGTCATAAGAAGAATGGCTTGCAGAAAGTCAATCAAGCAAGGAGACAGGATTGAGATGGCTGAGATGTATGCTTTAGTACGTAAGTTGTACAAATGCAAAGATCCTTATGCTTGTGCGCATGGTCGTCCCACTATTATTAACTTAACAAAGTATGATCTTGAGAAAAAGTTTAAGAGGGTTGTTTAATCAAGATCTGAATTAGGGAGTTTTCCTTTAAATCTTTTTTGTTCCTGATAATAATGTTTTCTGCAAAGATAACTCCATCCTCTATTCTTATGTTTTCCACCTAGTAAACTTGGAAAAACTTCTCTATAAGCTTTATTTTTACAAGTACCATTATAATCACAATGTGGTATTTTGTTCTTTTTTTTCATTTAAACCTCTATATCCTTTGCATGAACAGGTTTAATCAAGATCCCTTCTGATTTTTCTTCAAAAACACCAAAATCTCCTGGTTTAATCCCATAATCTTTCAAAACTTTTGATGGGAATCTCATTATTGTTGAATCACCTAAAACACCGAATTTTCTTACCATCTTCCTTCTACCTGTTAAAACATCAAATTTTAATAATTCACTTGATGTAAAATATTCTTCTCCACATTTTGTACATTTCATGCAATTCAAATTAATTCCTTCTTTTTTGCATTTACTAACTTTAACTTTTGCTCTGCATTTGTAACACTTTTTCATGAATCTTTTCATTTTCTTTGCCTCTTTAATTTTTTTGTTGTAGGTTTTACATGAATCAGGATAATATTCTCATGTTCAACATAGGATAAACATAAAAATTTTCCTCTAAAATGGTAAAACACATTATATTTATTCTGTTTCTTTGATATTAATATGTGTTCTCCACTTTCTAATATGTCTAATACAAATTCCAAAGGTTTTTTCAAACTATCAAACTCTCTTTTAAAGTGCCATGTAAACACTAATAATTTCCCTTTCCAATACAAATCTTCGAATAATATTTTTATCAACCTTTGGATATCTCATGATATCTATTAATAGTAATAGATATTTATAAACTTTTCGGTTTTTTACCTAAACTCCCTCAACATCTTCTGCCTATGTCCATTGACAATAATGAAAGGTTTGGCCCTCCGAACACTACCACCAAGTGCATGTAAGTCGCGCAGCTTCTTTATCTTATAACCATTTACAATCTTCTGAGCTATCTTTGGTCCAATACCAGGGACACGAATAAGTTCAGAATATGAAGCTTCATTTGGATCAATACCATCGCCACCAAATGTTTGCTGAGCCATCACCAACTTTGGATCACCTCTTGGTAGCATATCATCAACAAATACATTGTCAATTTCTTTTAATTTATACCCATACTTTCTCATTAAAAAATCAACATTGTATAAACGATTCTGCCGTAACAAAGGAACAGCCTCATCATTACCCATAGGTGTGCCTTTGACAGGCCTGAATGCTGCATAAAACATTCTTCTTAATTCCAGATGAGTATATTCCCAATTAGTCATCTTAAGAATGTCTTTGTCTGTTGAATTGTTTGTGACAATCATTTGGCTAGTCTGGCCACCCATTAATTTCATCTTAGATATCCAAGCTTGTCTACGAAGTATATCAATCTTATAATCCTTGCATGAAGACAATTCACTCATAACAGATTTGTTAGGTGCTTCAAGATTAATACTCATTCTAGTTGAAAGTTCAGAAGCCTGCTTCACCAATTCATAACTAGTGCCTGGCAAAACCTTAAAATGAATATAACCCCTAAACTTATACTTAAAACGCAATAACCTAACACTCTCAATCATTTCTTCAGTAATCTTATCAACATTTCCACTTACACCAGAGCTCAAGAAAAGCCCCTCCACCGAGAGTGTATGACATAAATTCATAAAAACCTTTGCAAGTTCATCTGGTTTATACTTAGCTATTTTACTTTTGTTTTTACAAGAAGTAGAATTATGGCAATATTTACAATCAAATTTACATTCATTTGACATCAATGTCTTAAACAATCTACACGTCTTATGCTCAGCCTTTGCATGATATATTCCACCCAAACCAGAATCCACTTTAACTTCGCATGCCTTAGGACCACAACTATCATATTTGCCTGCTTCTGAAAGTATTTTAGCTTTTTTAAATATTTCCATTTTAGTTCCACCAATTAAAACAAAACAATCACCAATTCATAAATTATCATAAGGACTTGTAACATTACTAACTTTATAACTAGACATACGAGTATAAACTTGTGTTGTCTTAATATCAGAATGACCTAAAAGAAACTGAACATCTCTTAAAAGATTGCCATTTTCAATCAAATGTGTTGCAAATGAGTGTCTAAAAGTGTGTGGGTGAACATTTTTTTTGATTTTTGCTTTTTTAGAAGCAGCTTTAACAACTCTATAAACTGTTTCAATGCTAAGATGTCCATTTCTACCCTTAAACACATAATCATTATAATCTAATTCTTTAGATAAGACAAAATCACGTAATTCTTCTTTCAACTTTTTAGCAATAATAAACATTCTATCTTTTTTACCTTTACCAAATCTGACCCATCCAAAACCTTGATCAATTTCTAGATCACAAACCTTTAATCTAACAAGTTCACCAACTCTTAAACCAGAAGAATACAATAATTTTACAATTAGTTTGTGTTTAACATTGTCAATACAATTAATTATCAACCGAACTTCTTGTTTTGTTAATACAGTTGGCAGTGTTTTAGGAATTTTTGAGAATTTATAATTCAATTTCCATGTATTATATAAAATCTGACTAACAAAAAACTTAACAGAAGACAAAGCAACATTAAGTGTAGAACCACATTTATCTTTTGTGCAAAGGTGTTCAATATATTTCTTAACATCTCTTTTAGTAATCTTTCTAACACAATCTCTTTTACCACAAAAATCCAGAAATTTATCTACAAATAAACAATAAGTTTCAGCAGTTCTATTGCTCATGCCTCTTCTTTTGCATTCTTTTTTTATTAGTTCGAGTGGTTGCATACATATATAGATAGTAATAATCCTTTATAAGTTTCACACGCACATGTCCAGTGACCAGTGAAAACAAGTAAACAGACCACAACCCCAGAATTTAGCCATATAAGGTCAGTGGACATGTTTTTTCAAATGTCCAGTGTCCAAGAAATGTCATATAATAAAAATCTCTCAATAATCTTCATATTTTACCTTATTCTTATCACCTCTTTATGATTCCTTATTTTATCAGTTTTTCTTGTTAATTATTTCCGCAGAAGTACAAACAAATAATCATAAAACCTTCAGTAGGTAGTTTAAAATCATTTGAGGTGATATAAAATGAATAAAGAAAAAATAATGGAAATATTGGGAACAGATTTCCTATTAATATTAAGACTTCATAATACTATGAAGTTTGTTGTGAATACTAAAAAAAGTCTGTATTTTAAGCACATGATTATGGACAGAGAGTTCAATGATCTGATTCAGTTATTTCGTGAAAGAAATAAAGATATTGAGAAATTATTATCAGAACACCACCCCAGTAAAGCCAAAAAACCCAAAACTCAACATAACTACAAATGAAATTCAGAATTATT
>CAZHVK010000026.1:0-4473 GCA_964535955.1 uncultured Methanosarcinales archaeon
TTATCAGAATCATTTTCTTGAGACTTAAAATTATAATAATAATGTTCTGGTTCATAACCAAACTTATTAATACATTGTTCTATCAATTCTTTTTTTTCTTCTGTGTTTTTAATAAATTCCAAAAAAACACCCCTTAATTAAAGAATAATGTAAAAGATTATATAAATTTTTCCAAAATTTATGCTTAAAAATTATTAAAATTATTTTTAATAATTTTTATTGTAAAAAGTTTTTGTTTTTTTGTTTATTTTTTATTATTTTTTTTGTTTTTTATTACTTTATTAGAAAACATTTAGTTTTTACTTATAAACTATTTTTAAAAAACTCAACAGTTTTTTCAATGACTATTTTTTTATGTTCAGGAGTTTTATAAGAATGATCAGCACCTTCAACAACAAATAACTCAGCATTATCTAATATTTTTACTTTTTCTTCAGATTCTTTTAGATCAACAACATTATCATTTGTTCCGCCGATTATAAGAATTGGAATTTTTAATTCAGAAAGAAAATCCTTGCTAAGTTTTATATCTAAACCTTGTTTAAATTCTTTAAAAAAAGTGTTTGTCACAGAATCAAAATTGCCTTTTTCAGAAACACCTATTGCAGGTGCCCATAAAACCATTGATTTTATACTCAAATTTCTATAACCCAGAGCCATGCCACCACCAAAACTCTTACCAACAATTCCAATCTTATCATAATCTTTTTGTTTTAAAAATTCAATAACATCATCTATTTCTTTATGCATGATATTGATATTCATATCTTCTAGTTCATCTGCATTTTTCCATGATTCATATCTTAAAAAAGCAAATCCATTTTCAACAAAAACTTTAGCAAGATCATCATACCTATCTGTCAAAGATTTCCCACTAACACCAGGAATTAAAAATATTGCTTTATTAGACCTGTTTTCAGGTTCATGTAATATTGCTTCTACATCTTTGTTATTTATTTTTATATTCATTGTATCATAGGAGAATTTAGTGTTTTAAAAAGGTTTCTACTTGTTTTTCGAAATTATCTCCCAAACTTCTTCAACATTCTTTCCATCTAGAAAGTATTTTTCATATTTTTTATATTCTTCAACTTCTTTCAAATGCTGAGCAACCACTTTCTTGACTTCATCAACAGTCATGCCAATGTTTTTGCAAGTAATATCCATATCTTTATTCATGAATCCACAATATTCATCTTCTTCAAAATAACATAATGAACCATCAAACTTGTAACCGATTGGAAATATTTTACAAACCAAAGGTTTTGCACCGTGTATTGTGCATTGCATATCCTTTAGAAAGATACATTCATCATTAGGCTTTGATCTAAGCTGAAGAATTTTATTGGTGGAACTTATTTTGAAATAAGAATGATCTTTATTCTTTACTAAATATCTTTGAAAGTTTGAATCCTTGCTAATATTACCAAAATAACAGAACTCTAACATAGCTTTTCCAGTAAAATCAGATATTCGTTTAGCATCGTGTATAGTGATAAAAGTACCAATTGGTCCTATACAGCAATGTTCTTTGCATTTAATGCATGGGTTTTCAATCATTTTATGTTATTTGTTTTATGTTCATCTAATTGTATTTGCAACCTACCTTGCTATGGGTGGGTGGTGGGGATATGGAAGGAGGGTAATTGAGGGGTGGGTGGTCGGGAGGTTGGTGGTGGGTTTCAAATCATAATTCATACAACACCTCTTCTTCACAATTCCATAATTTCTTCCAACCACTATCGCCAGACAAAAAGTCAATTACAGGAACTTTGAGCTTCATTGCATTCTTTATATGCTCCACTATTAAAAGCTTTCCTAGATTTTTTATCTCACGATTAGAACCAGCATTAAAAACATAATAAACGCCATTATAATCAGCACCAATCTCAACACCTTCTACTTTATCATCAACAATAATACTAATCACATGCAACATATTTTCTTTATCTAGATAATCTATAAATTTCTCCATACCAATCAAAAATTCTTTGTCTTCAAAGTCTGATTCAGAACCAAACCTTTTCTTATTAAATTCAACAAGTTTATCAAAAAATTTTTTTTCACCAAACCTAACCTCATAATTAAGTTTAGCTAATTGTTTAAGATCATACCTGAAATTCTTTCTATGCTTTTTCTTAAAAGTTTTTAATAGATTTTCAAAATCAAAATCAAATTTTCTAAGATCAAAGAAATATCTTATATCACATTTTGCTAAATCATATTCCTCTAAATGTTTTGCTTCAGACGAATCAATATACATCAAATGAATATATTCAGGTAATTGTTCGAAAAATTCATGAATTAAGTCTTTATTTTTTACAAAAAAAATTCTTTTTTCAGGAAATTCTCCGCCAAAGAAACCATGAACATCTTCTTTTTTATCTAACCACAAAGGCAAGAGACCTACTAACTTATCATCATCATAACCAACAATAAAATGTAAATCATAAAGCTTAGGATTATAAAAACAATAATTTACTTCCCATATATCCCATAAAGTTTTATTGGTAGAAAGTAGTTTCCAGAGTTTTTCACACTCTTCAATTTCCTTTATTATCTTGAATTTGAGCATTTGGTTTATATCCTTTTAAGGCTCTGTAAAATCATGTTGTTGCCTACTATTTTTGCCGTTGTGAAGGCTCATATTAAAAGAAAGCCTGAACAGGCATTGGCAACTACGAGGCTGAAAGCCGAGTAAGGTTTTTACAGAGCCTCTTTTTTAGTAACAGACATAAAGTAGCTTGTATATAAAGATTCTGGTTTAAACTTCAGCTTAAAATTAAGATTAGCTTTTGAGTCAGACCCCCCCATATCAACATAATCTACTTTAAGAAGCTTTATACAGTTAAAATCATCTATATAAGCTGTTTCTCCTAAATATTTGTATTTATAATTATGTACACCGATTGCAGAATAATAATTATTTGTGTTAGGTATCCTCCACCCAGCTGTAATAGAACAAGGTACATTGTCCACTGAGATTATACGAACTATATCACAGCCTTTGAAATCATTCTTAACAAAGTTTTTAAAACATTTTGTCCATTCATTCTTGATTTCTGATGTGTCTAATAATGTCCATTCATCTATTAATTGGAATAATTGTTCTTTTGTATATGGTCCTGGTCCTGTAATTTTAACTTTATTGTTTTTCATAAAAGAATTTCTAGCATTTCTCATCTTTTTCCAGTCTTTGCCTGGTAAAGTAGGATCCCACTTCTTCATGTTAAAGATTGGTGCTGTGAATGTTCTTCTTGGTGCTTTGACAATATATTTATCACCAACTTTACTAATCAAATCATTACGATACTTTGAGTTAAATGTTACTAATACTTCATCTACTTTATAATTTTGATGAACAAAGTCTAAGAATTTGATAAAAAGATCAACTTGTTCTTGTTTAGGTGAAAGAATATCAGATATTAGTTCAATATCACCATCATCATGCTTGAGAAATATTATCCCCTTACCTTCACATTCCCAAAGTAATACTTCAGAAGTATCATCTTTCATATTCACCATATACCAATAATTATGTTCAGGTGCATAGCCGTGTGTGGAGATAAGGTTTTCTACTAATTCTTTGTTGTTTATTAGATTATAAACTTGCATAAAGAAGTGGTAGGTGGAAGTAATTTATATTTATTTCTATTTCTTGAACTTGGCAGCATGACCTTGTCCAAAATAGATTGTAACAGGAATCTTGTACTTTTTTGATAATTGTTTGATCTTAACAGCAGCTTTATTATAAAAATCATTGAATTCATCCTTATCAAACAATATTTTGTTCATCTTTTGTAAGATGTCAGGATAATGTTTTTTTAAGATCTTTTCAACATTAGTATAATTACCACCAATTGTGTTAAGACTTTCAGAAAACACTTTAGAAACACCTATTTTTTTAAATTTTTTGAACAATGCTTCTGCATCTGTGAAAAAAGGCCAGTATGGACCCATCATAACAAACACTTTTATTTTATTTTCAACTAATTTCTTAGCAGCAGATAATCTTTGATTTGTTGTAGATGAATTCGGTTCAACTAGTTTTTGCCACTTAGAGTCAAGAGAATTAATAGTAAAATTAATATCAATATCTTTTATTTGTTTAAGTAAATCAATGTCACGCAAAACCAAGTCAGACTTTGTTAATATAGACACTTTATAATCCTTTAATAGGTGGAGCAATTTTCTCATTAATTTATATTCTTTTTCTACTGGTTGATATGGGTCTGTAACAGTTCCTATAAAGATTACATCTTTTTTATATTTCAATGATTTGAGTTGTTTTTCAAGCATTTCAGAAATATTAATCTTTACATCAACAAATGATCCCCATTCTTCATTATGCTTTGTAAACCTTTTCATAAATCTAGCATAACAATATTTACAATCATGTTCACAACCAATATAAGGGTTTATTGCAAATCCACCACCAGGAAAACCGCATTTACCTATTGCTGATTTACATTG
>CAZHVK010000027.1:0-4271 GCA_964535955.1 uncultured Methanosarcinales archaeon
AGCCCGTGAAAGGGTGGAATCATATGTTTTTATTTTGTGTGAAAAAATTGTTTCGTGAAGTGTGAATGTTTTCGTGAAAAGTAAATATAATTTATTTAAGCAAACATTTATAAAATATTAAATATAAATTAAATAGTATGAAAAGAAAAATAATGCTCTTGATATTATTTTGTATAATAAGCCTATCTTTATTTGGTTGTTCTGAAAATAATTTTAACAAATATCAACAGGAGATTCAAGAAAATCCCTCTTTTTGCAATACTTTTATAGGTGAAGAAAAAGACCTTTGTTATTCTTTTGCAGCAGGAATCAGATTTGAGCCTCAATTATGTGATAATGTTCTCTCTGAAGAAACAAAAAAAGAGTGCTATTTTGAAGTTGGTGGAATGTCTGGATTTAAATTAGAAGATTGTACTAAATTATCAAATGATGTTCAGAAGGAAAGATGTTATTTTGATGTTGCTGAGTCAATTACTCCTGAGAGTGATATAACCATTTGTGAACAATGGCCCGAAGAATGGAATTATATTTGTTATACTTATTTTGCTAAAACAAAATATGAAGTTCCTATATGTGATAACTATGTTTCTAATGAAATTAAGTTAGAATATGATGAGCAAGATTACATTACATTAAGAGAATCATGCTATGAAGCAATTGCCATAACCAATTCAAACCCAAATCTTTGTAAATTTGATGAATGTTCTAATCAGATTGCAATTTCAACACAAGATTTAAGCCTATGCAAGAATCAAGATTGTTATTCTAGTTATGCTATAAAATTTAATGATATAGATGCTTGTAAATTAATAAAAGATGAATCTTTAAGAAATAGTTGTTATGTTCAGGTTGCAGAAAACACAAATAACATAAAAATATGTAAAAATGTTTATGTTACAGAAGAACCTTTTAAACAGGAATGCTGGACAGATGAAAAAGGTAGAGAACATTGCACATTAGAATCAACATCATATTTAGATAAAACAGAAGAGTATAAAGTAACTAATTGTTATTTAAGGATTGCAACAGATGATCCTGATAAGTGTCAGGATGTTGCAGATGATTCTGTGAAATTGATGAATGAATGTTATTATAGAGTTTCTAAAAATATTAATAATCTTAAATTATGTAAAAATATAGTTATTCCTGAAATTGATGAAGTTACATGTGAAGATTATGTTAAACATTATGGATTGGTTTTAACTGAATAAATTTAGAATTATTTTGATTCTGCAATAAGATTATACTCCCATGAATTCTTAAAATTAGGCAGTTTTATTTCAATAGTATAATTTAACTCTGTTATATGAATTGGTTTTTCAGGATTAACTGGGTTTGATCTCTTATAGTAATAATTTCCATAATCATTTATTTTAAAACTTGATGAAATGGTATTTGATTCAATGTTAGAGTTAGGTTCCTCATATTTAATATGGATTACATCATCTAAAACAAGGTCTGTAAACAACTGCAATCTATTATTTTGAGAATCAGACACACCAAATTCAATATAAATCCTATCTTCATTGTCAAAATTGTAAAGATGACCATTAATTAATTCTAAGTTCACTTGATTAAGATTCTGTTTGTTATAATTCCATTGTTTGATAGTTTCTATATGTTTTTTAATTTGTTCTCCACCAGTAGGGCCATAACCTCTACCAAATATTTGATCATTGGTTATATTTGGTTGCCCAGCAGCCATAATATTATAATCATATGCTCTAAAAAAAGGTAACCCAACTAACCAACAGTTAGTTTCTCCAATACAATTAAGTCCAAAGTCACACCCATAAGGATCATTATTAATGCCTTTCTCATTTAACATTTCAGTAAATGAAGCTAAACAATTATTTGCATCTCCTCTTGTTTTGGTTTGGTTTGATAAAAGACAATCTTTATAATTAATATATTCTTCATAACATTGAGAATTTGTATTAATTTGTCCAGAACACCATTTAGGACAACCTTCAATATCCCAATTAGCTGGCAAATTAGAATTATCATTAAACCAACTTTCCGTAATGTTAACACTATCTTCATATTCATTACTTTCTATAAATGATTTTCCATACCCTTCATCTAATGCACCTAAAGAATGTCCTATCTCATGTAAACCTGTTTGTAATTCATTTAAATATCCTGACTTATAAGGTTGGGCCCAAACATTGCCTCCTATCTTAGAAACAGTTTTAGAATAACCTTCCGTACCAAATCCGATGTTAAGAGGACCTATGGTAATTATTTGATAAATATTTTCAGAAAGCACAGGGCATTTTTCTTTTAAAATATCTTTGATTGCATCCCCTCTACCATAACCTTCTTCTCCTATTTTAGAACTATTTAAGTAATCATATTCTTCCAAATAAAAGAAGTTAATATCATTCTTATGTTCATTAAAAGGATATACTGAAAAAAAGGAATATTCTTGATTATCATCAAAAAATGTACTTAAATAGCTTATTGACTCTTCTTCTTCATCTTTTAATTCTAAACCAGGAATAAGAACAAAATTAATATTATCTTTTACGTCCCCCCCATAAAATATAGATTTACAACTACCAAAATCATGATTAATCTCAGATTCTTCATCTTCTTCAACCAACTCAAACTCTTTTTCATCTAAAACATTTATTTCATTAAGCAGCACATTCTCAAAAACAAATTTCACATTATAAGTTCCAAATTCAAGATCATCAATTTGTCCATTTATTTCCAAAGGACATATGCATTTACTGATAGATTCTGCGTCTAATATCTCTCTAACTTCAATGTTATTGCCAGAGATTTTATATTGTAAGATCATATCACCTTCTGCTCCACAATAAGTATTGAGTGTCTGATGGAATCTAATTGAGTTTCTTTGTTGTGATAACTGTATAGAATTCATAGCTTTTGATAATGAACTTGTACAGCCTTTAAAATTATAATCAAAATAAATTTCATCTTCTTCAGTATTTTCACAATTAGTCTCCCATTTTTCACACAATAATTCATTACCTACATTGCATTCTTCTAGATATTCCTCACAATCCTCTGCAGTTGCACCTTCTGTTCCTCTGATAATATCTTTCTCTTTGACTAAAAAGCTCCACCATGGTTTATCTATATTTTCAATATCACCATCCTCAGCATCAATGATTATTTTAACGGGCATTTCAATTTCAAATAATCCTAAAATTTTTCCTAATTTTTTACCTTCAATCTCATAGCTAGGTTTTCCAGTATCTTTAAGTTCAATCTTAACATCTTTATTCATCTTAAGTTTTTCAATTGCCGTCTCAGAAGCAGTATTAGGCATAATTTTAATCTCTTTATTGTTCACATAAATTTTATCATCTTTGATCTCAACTTCTTCTATTGTTTCAGCGATAATATCCTGTCCTTGACAATTTACCTCATATTTAACGCATAGTATCTCATTGCCATTTTTGCATTCTTTTCGATATCCACCACAATCTTTTTTAGTTGCACCTATAATAGAGATAACATTTTTCTCCCCTTTAGATTTAATATTTACATTACTTTCTTTTTCAGGACCGTGTTCGACTGCTACAATCTGTTTAGTATTATTTATTTGATTATTTTCATAATCCTTTTTTTCTTCATTTTCCTGCTTTGCTTCATTTTCATCAACTGTAATTTCTTTAGTATTAGTATCTACATTTTCTATAGTATTTACTTGATCTTTTTTATCTTCTTCTTGTTCTTGATCTTCCTTTGTTTTTGTCTCATTATTCTCTATTTGAATTACTTGGTTTTCTTTTTCTTTATTTTCATATTGAAGTTTATTATTATCATTAATAACTAATTCTTTGGTATTATCTGTTTTAGCATCATCAATAGGAACAACTTTATCTTCATTTATTTCTTGTTCAGAACTAGTGGTTATTTCCTTAGTAAGCTCAGAAGCGCTAACAAAATTAAAAATAATTAAACTAATCATAAGAATAATTAATATAACACCAAATTTTTTCATATCAATCTCAATAATCCTTTTATAATTTATAAAGTTATTGGTCAATCAAAAAAAAGCTCAAAACTTAACCTTTTCTTGACAAGATTTATATATCTCCTAAGACAACCTAATAGCTGTTACAGGCGCTTAAACACCTAAAAAGTGCAGGTAAGCTGAATTGAGCCAAGATTCCAAAATCAGGCTTTCGCAGAATATGGCGATGAGTTTTACGAAAAAATGGCACTGTCGCCCAGATTCTTTGCGGAGAGATTAATCACTACTTATGGGTGGTCACTTTTCCGAAACATTTATA
>CAZHVK010000028.1:0-3090 GCA_964535955.1 uncultured Methanosarcinales archaeon
ATTTTTTTGATAATGTTATGTGGTATTCGAATGATGGTTTTGTTTTGATTTCAAAGTTTCTTGTTTCTGTGAATGTGTAAGGTTCTTTTATTGAAACTGATGCTGTACATGTTCCTGGTTCAAAATCTTCATCAAGTATTCCAAAAGAATATGAATCATAAAATGGTTGATCTTTTTTTAATTTTGCTTGTTTAAGCTCTAATAATGCTTGAGGTGCATCAGGACAATTAACACTTGATGTGTATTTTATTGATTCATCTTCATATGAAATCATTCTAAATGCAAATTCTATTTCATCTCCTTCATAAAAAACCGGGTCAATATTTATGTAAATCTGCGGTGCACTGATTACAAAGCAGCTTAATAATATGAAGATTATTGTTATTGTTATGTTTTTTAGTATTTCCATGGTAACTCACCTTCTAGTTTATATTCAGGATTTGGATTAAAAGTGGGATCGCCGATAAAAGTAGTCATAAAATTAAAAGGATTATAATCATAACTTTTTGCAAAAGCCTGCCCTAAATCTAAATCAGAATAATAAATCCCCTCCATTATATGTTTATAATCTTTGTTACCTGACCAAGCAATAGAGATTGCTCCAAAATGACCTAGCCCTCCTTTTCGAATAACAGTATTACAAAATGAGCTAGAGTCATAAGTAGAACATGTTGAACAAGCAGCATTATAAACAATAGAATTGCTTAACCAAGGAATTTTGTTTGATGTAATCCCTGCCCAAGCAGAGGATCCATGGTCCATATATGAAATAAGTTCTTTATTTTTCCAAAGAGGTGGCCAACTATTTCCATTTTTATTATCAATATCACACAAATAATTTTCAATTTCAGAAGGATTAAAAATTCCTCCATGATCTAATTCTGGTTGAATGCTACAATGTGTATTATATCCTGCATTTGAAAAAGATTTTGACCATTTATCTGAATGCAACATCTTATATCTAGAAGAGCTTGCCATAAATTCCATATAATTAGTATCTAATATATTATCATAAAAAAGATCTCTTGCAACATAACCAGATACATCTGATAAACTTATTCCTTGGATTCTACCAACTGATAAATCTGGTTGTTTATCACTTAAATAAAAATCACTATATTCTGAAGAATCTAATGACCTGTAATTACCATAACCCAAGAAACCCATAAATTCCCTAATTGGAATTGCATTAGGAGCTCCAATAATAGTTAAATATCCATAAATATTATATTCATTATTCTCATTCAAAATATAGAACATATCATTTCCCAACACAAGAGGGTTTTTTGCATTTATATCATTACTTATTTTGTGTTTTTCTTTGGAATTAATATCATAAGAATAAATTGCAGTTGGTTCACAATCATCCTTAATACAAGTTTCGTAAGATTTACAATCCTTATCTGTTTCGCAAAGATTGTAATTCCTATTACAATATTTTTGACAATTGGAAGAATCAATACAAGAATTTTGTGAAAGTTCACAAGTTCTGTCCTCATCTTCAAACCAAATAATATTTTTATTATTAAATGAAGTGTCTGAATAAAAATTATCTGTTATTAAAGATTCATCTTTAGTTGAAATGTCATAAAGATAAAGATTTTGCTCTCTGTTCAAAAGAACCTTATTATTAGAAATTTCTGCAAAATCAACATCTATAATTTGTTCTTTCTTATCTAAAGAAAGATCATATAAATAGAATTCTTGTTCATTATCATCTACTAATTCATATAAGACTTTATTACCTGAAAAGCCAAGGTTTCTGAAATTATTAGCAGTTGCAATACTTTTCTCTTGCTTAGAATTTAAATCATAAGTATTTAGAGTAAAAGACTTAGTTACACAAAAATCAGAGTAACAACCATCCCATTCGTTTTCATTACAATCAGAATCAGATTGACAAGCAATTTTACTAAATGAACAAAACTTATTTTCTTTACAATCTTCATCACTAATGCAAACCTCTTCTGAGATTCTACAAACACTTTGTTCTGGTTTTATAAAAACAAGTACATTGTCGTTAATCTTTACATTTTTACAACGTCCTTTATAAGAAAACAATTCTTTTTCTTTTTTCTCATCTAGATCATATAAATAAACTCTGCATTTTGAATCGCCTCTAGAATAACCAGTATAAACAATTTGATTTTCATTGAAGTCAGTATTCAACCAATCATTCACTTCGAGTTCTAGCTGTTCTTTTGAATTTGTTTCAACATTATAAAGATAAATCTTTTCTCTTTCATTGAATAATAAATTATTACCTAAAACAAACAAATTAGTAGCCCTATTAGAAAAAGTATAAACTAGATAATCTTCCCCTGAATTAAGATCCTTTTTATATAATTTGGTTACAAAATGATTATCTTTAACCCCTTGTTCATTATTAATTAAATTAGGTGTGAAATCTTGTATTACTAACTTAAGATCTTTATCAATTTCTTTATATTCTTGTTTTGCAATCGGAAAAATGATCTCATGTTTTGCACTTGCTAAGATTGGTGCTGATAATGAAGTTTTTGTGTAAAGACTTTGAATAGGTTTAACTGATTTTTCTGGAATTAATTTTTCTGTAACCTTAAGATCTAAATCATTGGGATTAAGTAGGATTATTTTATCTGTTTTTGTCTTGTCTATGTATAATTTTTGTAATTGTTCTAATGTGTATTGTTCATAGCATTCTTTGTTGACTTTACCAATGCAAATCAGATTCTTATCTATGAAAACATTATCATTATCTAGATTGGTGTTTTCAATTATCAAAGGTGCATTTATCAATGAAGCATATGTTGATGCTAATAATGCTGATTCATAATCATCTTCTACATAAACAACATCTTTATATGAATTCCAATATGAAAGATAATCATTAGTTTTTATTTTGTTTATTTGTTTTTCATTTAAACCTGCGCCAAGTTCTGGTTCAGATGTCAATAAATTATTTAAGTCTTCAGGTGTTTGACCAATAATTGTTAGTTTATCAGTGGAATATTGTTGCATAAAATATATTGCTGAGTCTATGTCATAACTAGTTTCTTCCTCATGCCATATCAGCGTCGGATAAACACAAACATTATCAGGAGTTCCATA
>CAZHVK010000029.1:0-2888 GCA_964535955.1 uncultured Methanosarcinales archaeon
TACCTAATTCAGTTGCATGACATTGTCCTTGTTGTTCTGATGTGCATTCACAACACTGTGCAACACATTCACCATCTTTATTAACAAAATCATCTGTAGAACTACAACATGCATAAATATTTTCTGAAACACCATCACATCTATTAGAATTATAAATCTGATCATCATCACCACAACAATAACCATTTTCTTGATTCTCATCAAATGTATCACAAACTTCTATTCCTGCACCACACATAGAACTAGTCCATACACAATTTTTTTCATAACATTGACTTTCAGTATCAACAGGTGCAAACTTTTTACCATAAATACTACTCATAGATCCATCTTGTTTATCACTCTTCCATACAACAACATAATCATCTAATGAATTCATAACAATGCTTGGATATTGTTGGGAATTACTAGTATATGTATTAACAACAAATTCTTCACCAACTTTATTTCCATCTGAATCAAACTTTTGTGCATATATTTCTATTGGTTTATATCTTCCAGCAGGCCCTCCACTCCATGTAACAATAAAATTACCATCATCATCCATTGAAACATCAGGACTAATATGATTACCAGGAGACAATGTATTTATTTTAAATTCACCACCTATTTTACTTCCATCTGCACCAAACCTTTGACCATAAATACCACGAGTATCATCACCTTGACTTTCACTTTGCCAAACAATCACAAAATTACCTTGAGAATCCATTGCAATTGATGGGTATGTCTGTGCCCACTCTGTATGAGTATTAACACTTATCTCAGGACCAATTTTAACACCTTGTGAATTAAGTCTTTGAGCAGTAATTCCTTGATAAGAACCATCATTTCTATCCATCCAAGCAACTACAAAACTATCATCACCATTTGATACAATTGAAGGAGATTTAGCAGAATTTTCTTTACTTATTCTAAACTCTCCACCTAATTTATTACCAACAGAGTCAAACAATTGTCCATAAACACCAGGATTATCACCATAAACATAACTATCCCATACAACAATAAACAAACCATTGCTTAATGTTGCAACATCAGGACTTGTTTGTTCATCCTCAGTATATGTATTAACCCTAAACTCTTTACCAGTTTTTCTTCCATCACTAAGATATCTTTGACCAAAAACATCCCAAGATTTGCCCCAAAACTGCCATACAACAACAAAATCACCATTATCATTTGTTGCCACTGCAGCAAACCTAGGTTTACTAGTATAAGCATCAAATACATGTGAATGTACTTTAAACTGTGCACCAACCTTATCACCATTAGCATAAAACCTTTGACCAAAAATACCTTCATTATCAATAGGTGCTTGAGAACTATCCCAAACAACAACAAAACTACCATCATTTGCCATAGAAATATCTGGATCTGATTGTAATTTTTCACTATAAGTATTTACTTTAAATTCTTCAGGATCTTCTGCAACAGGACTTACACATAACTCAGTACTACTGTCAGGATCACAATTTTCATCAATCTTGTCATCACAATCATCATTAATATTATCACATGTTGAATCATCAACAGACAATGCCTGTCCAGGAACAGCATTACATTCAGCACTTAAACCATCATTTGAACAAACATTAACACCAGATGACTCGCACACACCTAAACCATTTGTACAAGCTTCACCTAAATCAAATCCTTCATCAATCACACCATCACAATCTTCATCAATTCCATCACATGCTGATTCAGAATCAACATCTACAATATCAACATAATTACATCCATCACATCTTTTGCTAACCAATGTTGCATGACACTGTCCTGATTGTTCTTCAGTACATTCACAACGTGAAGGACATTGTATTGTTGGTGCAGTTTCATCACCAGAATCTGTAGCAAGTTCACTATCACCACTACCAACACTGCTACCTAAACCAGTTGCTTCATAATTCTGTTTGATCTCATCACCACTCAAAGCCTTGTTATAGATCATGACTTCATCTATTATTCCATCACAATAATGAACCCAAGAATTACCAATCCTAGTAGACTGTTCATTTGTATAACTGTTTATATTCGCCCAATTAGAATAAGCAACTGTTAAAGGAGACCCATCAAGATAAATCCTAAAACCATTATCATTACTTACAATTCCAACATGATGCCAAGTATCCAATGAAATAGGAGTATTACTATGCGCACTAGCACCAGATACTAAAGGATCATTAGAATAAGCAATATATCCTATACCAGTTCCAGTTATATATGTTTGGTAACCATGCCCTCCAGCTTTTAAATTTCCTATAAGAGGACATTTATTTAGTGAATTTAATTTAACCCGAGCAATTTGTGAATATTCACTTTGTGGATACCAGTCAGAGAATTCATTACCTAAATCAATATAATCATCAACACCATCAAACTCAAATGCTTTTCCAACTATGCCATCAACAAAAGTTGCACCATCATTTGTTCCATGATTATCATTATCACTATGATCATTTTCATCTTCATCAAAAGGATAATATGCAACTAATCCATCTTTAACATAAGTTAATTCTGGTTCACTAGAAGAACCATCTTCACCAACTTTAACAATAACTTTCTTAACTTCAGACAATTCACTTTCTTCATCTTCAACAACACAATAATATTCATATTCACCATCTTCATCAGGGTATTCAAATGAACAATCCAATGAATAAGGTGATTCAGAATTAGTAGTACATTTATAATTAGTAGAAGATACATCTTCAGAATCACTGCAATACATTGTTAATGTATCATCATTAACATCAGACACTTCTAATGGACTTATCACAAGAACTTGTTCACACGCACCAGCAAGATTAGTTAAATAAGGTGCTTGATTACAACCTTCATTTACTTTATCATCACAATTATTATCTAAATTATCTTCACAATTT
>CAZHVK010000030.1:0-2208 GCA_964535955.1 uncultured Methanosarcinales archaeon
GTAGCATTTTTAGTACCATTTCTTTGTCCCAGCTCTATTTATAGAATCGTAACCTTTAATATTATGAGATGACAGATAAACATTTACTTGGAATCAGAATCACAAAAGAACAAAGGCAAATCTTAGAAGCCAAAGCAAATAGCTGTGGCTTTGTGCAATTAAGTGATTATGTAAGATATGTTTTGTTTGTTCAAAAATCATTTCTTGAAAAAATAGATCAAATTCACAAAAAGGTAGTTGAAAATGCAGAAGAACAAAATCAATAGATCACATACCATATCCTGTTCGGATGAACTGATTGAATTAGTTGAAAGAGTAACCAAAAAACAAATCACAACTTCTGCCTACATAAGAATGGCTGTGATAAAACAACTAGAAAGAGATTTGGGTTTTAATCCTTTTGATAATAAATTTTACACACGATAACTCACTTGTTAATCATCTATTTTAAAGAGCGTTAACTTATAATTGTTAGGTGTTAATGATGCAATGTCTAGTATGTGAGAAAACCATAAACAATGGGGAACTTTGTTTTCAGTGTTATGTGTTTATGGTAAGAAAATATAGAAAACCAGAGCTGTTTGAAAAAGTCCTGTCTTTTTACAGGAAGGAACAAAGGCATGGGGGTGGGAAAAAATGAATAAGCTGGCCTTGATTTTAATGCTGGTATTATTGGCAGTCCCAATGGTATATGCAGCAGACTTCGATGACGAGATTGACGACGATGATAAGGCCACATTTGACCAGATATTAGAGCCTGTTATGAGGGTGTACAATTTTGTTAAGTACACTGCAACAGTCTTGGCAGTTGTTTTTCTGGTCTTTGCAGGAATAAGTTTTGTGGCATCTGGGAGCAACCCAAAGCAGAGAGAACAATCAAAAGCAATGATAATGTACATAGTGATTGGGTTAATTGTAATTTGGGCTGCACCTTTAGTCGTGCAGTATTTGCTGGGATGAAATCAATAATCTGGGGAGTAATAATTTTATTGTTACTCCCCTCAGCATTTGCAATTTGTGATAAAGTTGAGAATAAAGAATTGTGCGAGCAAATCTTTAACTCTGACTTATCACAAGAATATCTTAATGAGTTAGTTGCAGATATGATTTATTATGGTCATAATTTTCCAAATCATAATGTGATTTCTGATTGGAATAGGGTTATTGAATTTACTGATCCTCCTGTTGGAGTTGGTTCTATTGATAAAAGATTTATAAAAAATGCTTGGATGAAAATTGTTAATGTAAATCCTTCTGTTAAAATAGGTGAGAATCTTTACACTATTAAACATCCTCGACTGATTGTAGGTTATAATTATGATCTTGAGATTCCACCTAATTATTATTCAAGAGGTTATCCTGAAAGAAATAATGGAGATTGTAAAACAACTTATTCTTTAATTAGTCAGAATGATGCTTTTGATAAAAATGGGTTAAAAGCAGAATATGGGGTAAATGCAAAGGTTCAGGTTAAACATTACAAGTGGAGAAGATATTGTTGTGACAGATGGGATGGTGAATGTGTTGAGTATTGCAGAAAATGCAGTTATAGATCAACTGAGAATGTTAATGAAAATGTTGTGATTAAAGATGAAGTTGAAGCTTCTGTTCTACCAAGTGAATTAGATTATTCTTTTAGTATTGTTGACAGTTATCACGGTACAACAAAAGGGAAATTAAATGCTGAGAATTACACTAATTTAAAATTAAGTTTTAAGAATTCTGAATATGTTCATTCAAAATACTCTTTTAGTGCAGAAGCTTCATTATCCCCTTATTATGTATTACAATTAAAAGCTGAGCCTAAAGAAATAAACAAAATTGACAATATGTTTTTTAGTAATAATAGTTTTTATGTCGCTGATGATTCAGATTGTAAATTAGTTGTTTCTGATTTTTTCAGAACTATTGAAGAAGACTGTGACATGACACTTTATGAAGAAGAGGTTGCTAAGTTTATTGCTAAAGAATTTGAAAAAGATAAATTAATGTTTTTTTTGAAGCTAATTGTATTTTTTATTATTTGTTGGTTGATTTATTCAGCAATGGTTGGAGCAACTAAGAAGTATAGGTTTTGATAAATAAATTATATTAAATCTAAATCTTTTACTTTTAAATCCAAGTCTTTAATAATCCCTCTATATCTATTAACGGGATTGAATTCTTCATCAGTCATTTTTGTTATATCCTTGCCAGAGATCTCATCTC
>CAZHVK010000031.1:0-1693 GCA_964535955.1 uncultured Methanosarcinales archaeon
AGTCTATGTTTTTGAAAGAAAATTAGGAGGGTTTGGTTCTTCTGAATTCTTGTTTAATAATTTAGGTAATGTTGATGTTAATTCTGAAAATTATCTTGTAGTCACTGATTATGGTAATAAGATGATCAAGGTCTATAATGAAAAAGGTTATTTTGAAAAATGGATTGATAATAATTGTTGTGAAACCAATGCTTTGGATCCATTCATTCCTGTGTCTGTGACAATAAGTTCAAAAGATGAAATCTATGTTGCTGACAGGATGGGTGGAATTGGTAATGTCAAGGTGTTGAATAGTCAGGGTGTTTTACAAAGAATGATTGGTCATGGTAAGATTAGTAGTGATGATGATAGAGAAAAAAGAACACAAAAACCCAACAAGATCATAATCAATTCACAAAATAATGTTATTATCTTGGATAAACGTGTTGTTGCAGAATGGGGTGCAAGTGTTAAAGTATATAAAAATCAACATGATGTTCTTGTTTATGATGAACAAGGCAATTTTTTGTTTAAGATTGGTTTTAAGCATTGTGATATCATGTCTCCTAATAATGATGAATGTATTGGTAAGTTTAAAGATATAAAAGATATTGCAATTGATTCAAAAGACAGGATTATTATTCTTGATTCAACTAATGTTCAGATCTTTGATAGTAATGGTAAATTTATTAAAAAAATTGGTTATATTGCTCCTGGTGTTAATGAATTTAATAATCCATTATCTGTTGCAGTTGATTCAAAAGATAATATAATTATTGCTGATACTGGTAATAATAAGATAAAGGTGTATAGTCCTGGGTTTTCGAATATTTTTAATTTTGGTTCTGAATGTGATCTTAGCATGTTGACAGATCCTAGTTTTACCCAGACTTGTAAACATTTTCCTAGTGCACCTATGTGTCAAAATCATCCTGCTAAAAAGTGTCATACTGAGTTTGAAGGTGCTGTTGAAAAAGGTGATGGCCAGTTTAAATATCCTAGTTTTGTTGCAGTTGATTCTCAGGATAATATTATTGTTGTTGACAAGAATAATCATAGGCTGCAAATATTTGATTCTTCAGGCAAATTTCTACAAAAAATAGGTTCACTTGGACAAGGTGATGCAGAGTTTGGAAGACATGGTCCTGATTATATAACTTTTGATAATAATGGTGATATGATTGTTGTTGATAATGGTAATTCTAGGATTCAGTTTTTTGATTTTAAAGGTGAAGTTGTTGTTAATGATAAAGATGGTGATGGTTTTGACTCAAATGAACATGGTGGTGCTGATTGTGATGATACCAGTCAACAGATAAATCCAAGTGCGAGTGAAATTTGTGATGGTGTTGATAATGATTGTAATGGTGCTATTGATGAAGGATGTGGTTGTGAGCATAATATAGAAGAGTTTGATGTTGTTTGTGGTATTGGTGAATGTGAAATAATTATACCAATAAGACAATGTATTTTTGGTGAATGGGATAATAAATGTCCTAATCTTGAATTCAGTCCTTTAAAACAAGATGAAAATACTGTTGAAAAGTGTAAAGATGGTCTTGATAATGATTGTGATGGTGTGGTTGATGCATTAGATGATGATTGTGTAGATGTTGATGATGTTGGTGTTGATGATATTGAGATAAGTAAAGAAATTACATTATCATTACACAAAGGTTGGAATGTTATGCCTTTGACTATTGAGCCTGATGTT